>CACWHI010000063.1 GCA_902760595.1 uncultured Eubacteriales bacterium | reverse complement strand
ATGGCGTCCAGCATGGTGTCCTCGGAAACCTCGTTGGCTCCGGCTTCCACCATCATGATGGCGTCCTTGGTGCCGGCGACGTAAAGGCTGATCCTGCTCCTTTCGCGCTGCTCCTCGTTGGGCATGAGCACATACTTGCCGTCCACCATGCCGACATGCACGGAGCCGGTGGGGCCGGCCCAGGGGATATCGCTGATGCCCAGAGCGATCGAAGAGCCCAGCATGGCGGGGATCTCCGGGGGAATATTGGTATCCACGGACAGGGCGGTCGCCACGACCTGCACGTCGTTGCGCATTCCCTTGGGGAACAGGGGGCGCAGGGGGCGGTCGATCAGGCGGCAGGTCAGGGTCGCCTTCTCGGTGGGACGGCCTTCGCGCTTGATGAAGCCGCCGGGGATCTTGCCCACGGCGTACTGCTTCTCTTCAAAGTCCACCGCCAGCGGGAAGAAATCCACGCCCTCGCGCGGGGTTTCGGACGCGCATACGTTGACCAGCACGGCGGTGTCGCCCATGCGGACCAGCACGCTGCCATCGGCCTGCTCGGCATAGTGGCCGAAGTTGAAGGACAGCGGATAGCCCGCGAAGTCCATGGTGTAAGTCTTGTTTTCCATTGTTTTTTCTCTCTCCTCCACATCTTCTTCCAGATACGGCGCACCTGCATCCGTATCCATAACAGAAAAGCTAACGGTCAGCCGCCGCGGTTGCTGGACCGCAGATGCGTTCCGTTAGCTTTCCCTTTGCGCTTACTTGCGCAGACCCAGCTGAGCCACCAGCGCGCGGTAGCGCTCGATATCGGTCTTCTTCAGGTAGTCCAGCAGACCACGGCGCTGACCAACCATGAGCAGCAGGCCGCGACGGCTGTGATGGTCGTTCTTGTTCAGCTTCAGATGCTCGTTCAGGTGGTTGATGCGAGCGGTGAGCAGAGCGACCTGGACTTCGGGAGAACCGGTGTCGCCTTCATGGCGGGCGTACTGCTGCATGATTTCAGCCTTGTTGATGGTCATAGGTGTTTCCTCCTCTTGGGGGTGGCTGCCCCTTTTCATAAATGCCGTATGCGCAGCAGGCCGTTGGAGCAGCGGCGCCCCGCGCGTACGGTTCATAAAACCACGCCTACCATTTTATCATGGCCGCAGGGGTTTGTAAACATGTGTTTTCAGGTTTTTCCGGGGAAATTTTATTGTTTTTTCTTCAAATGATTGCGGAGCGCCGAATAAAGTTGTAAAATGGACGCAGAAAACGATGGGAGAAGGTAGTCATGGGACAGATGATAGAAGGCCGGTGGGATTGCTCGTCCTGCGGCAAAAAGATGATCCAGGGAAGATACAAGCACTGCCCGGGCTGCGGCAAAGGCCGTGGCGCGGACGTGAAATTCTATGTGGCGGACCCGAACGACGTGGTCGCCGCCGACGTGCCCGAGAAAGGCCCGGACTGGATGTGCGAATACTGCCAGTCCTACGCGCCGGACAGCGCGAAATACTGCCCCAACTGCGGCGCGCCGCGCTCGGGCAAGGACTATTTTGAGGTGCAGAAGGAGCAGGCCGCCGCGCAGGCGCAGCCGCAGCAGGAAAGCGCGCCCGTAACGCGGGGACCGGCCAGCAAGCGCGCCCCGATCCTCCTGATCATCCTCGCGGCGGTCGCGGCGTTTTTCCTGATCAATTCCCTGATCCCCCGCAACGCCGACGCGCAGATCACCGCAAAAGCCTGGCAGCGGGAGATCGCCGTGCAGTCGCTGGAATGGGTGGACGATTCGGACTGGACGCTGCCCCAGGGCGCGGAGCTCAAGGAGACCGCCCGCGAGATCCGCGATTACGAACGCGTGCTGGATCACTACGAAACCCGCAGCCGTCAGGTGCCCGAGCAGTACATATCCGGCTATTCCACCGAATACCGGGACATGGGCAACGGCTATTTCCAGTCCTATCAGGTGCCGCAGTACGCCACGCGCTACCGCACGGAATACTACGACGAGGCCGTTTACCGCAACGAGCCGATCTACGATACCCGGTATTATTTCAAGATCCAGCGCTGGGTCTATAACCGCACGCTGACCGCCTCCGGCGAGGCCGATACGCCCTATTGGCCCG
>CACWHI010000062.1 GCA_902760595.1 uncultured Eubacteriales bacterium | reverse complement strand
CGTCGATACCGCCAAGCGCCCGCTGTTCATCAGCGGCATGCAGGGCAGCACCCAGTATGCCCTGGACGGCATCCCCATGACCTTCCCGATGAACGGCGCCTGGGATCCGGAGGAGGCCCTGATGATCGTGGGTGACTTCCACGAGCTGGTGTACTCCATCCGCCAGGACGTGACCTACAAGGTCCTGACCGAGGCGACCATCGTGGATCCCTCCACCCGTGAGGTCGTGTACTCCCTGGCACAGCAGGACATGGTCGCGCTGCGCGCGGTGATGCGCCTGGGCTGGGAGATCCCGAACCCCGTCAGCGCCTACCGCGCAAACCTGGAGGACTACAGCCCCTTCGCGGTGTACCTGCCGAACGGCGACTGATGACCTATGTATGCGACGTTTGACGATTACACCGGGCGGTTCGGCGGGCGCGCGATCACGAATGAGGCGGATTTCAGCCGCCTCGCCGTCCGGGCGGATGCCGTGCTGGACCGTCTGACCTTCGGGCGGGCAGCCGGGTACCGGGACCGGGAGGGAAAGCTTGCCATGGCCTGCTGCGCGGTGACGGAGAAGCTGTATGAACAGGAAAAGCACAGCGGCGCGGGCGGCGCCGGCCGGATTCTGGAGGAAAAGGTCGGCGACCACCAGGTGAAGTATCGCGCCTGCGGATGGGCGGAACTCACGACGGAGCTGGAAGCGCTGGCGGAGATGTATCTCTACGGCACAGGACTGCTGTACCGGGGGATACCGGTTGAGGCCTGGTAAGTGGTTACGCCCCATACCGTTTCCCTCATCAATCTTGATCACAGCACACCGCGCCTCACCGTTCTTCACGGCGTGATGCTGCAGGCGCTGAATGGACAGAGCGTCCAGCGCAGGGGAGCCATGGACGAGGCAAACGCGGTTCTGTATGTCCCGGTGACGGTCCGTGCGGTCAACGCGGCCGGGGAGAGCGTGACTTTCCTCCCGCCGCTGGAATATGCCCGCTGCCCGGATCCGGAGAAATACTGGACGCTGCAGCCGGAGGGTGAAAGCGCTGGGCGCTGCTCGTTCTTCGTCAAGGGCGTGCTGCCGCAGGCCTGCTCTCTGGCGGACGCCCGCGAGAAGTACGACAGCGTTTACGTTGTCGCCGGCTGGCAGCTCCACGACTACGGATCTTATGCGCTGCGCCATTATGAAGTCGTGTCCAGGGTGAGCAGCCACTATTATCAGTATGGGAACTGAGCGTACGGGAACTGACAGCAGGTCCCTTCCATACGAACAAATAAAAAATGGGGCTGTAAAAAGCCCCATGTGTGCAGCGATGTGAGAATAACAGCGCCTTACAGATTTACATATTGCATATCGACATAGCCGTAAACGCCGTCCTTATATGCAAGGAGATAGCCGTTCTCGGCATAGCGCATATTCACAAAGATAGATTCTCCGTCCATATAGTATGTGGACATGAAAGCTCCGCCGGGCTGTTCCTGCATGACGAGGAGGGTTCCGGCCGGCACGGAAACCGTTCTGTAGGCATAATAGTTCAGGTTATACTTCGTGTCCTGCGAGGCGTTTCCTCCGGCAACACGTTCGAGTTCTTCGTTGCTTAATTCGAATTCCTTCATGTTTTTTTCCATCATGGGATCATCTCCTTTTTTTATTCTATGAGGGAATGGTATCACATATTATGTCACAAAACAATCACATTTTATGGAAATTAAAACAATAATCGACTGGCTCAGTGAAGCCCCACAGCTGGGCGGCGAGACCCTGAACTGGAACTATCTTCCGAGTTATTCCGGCTGGTCCCTGACGATCCCGAAGGCCGAGACGAAGACCGACATCCTCGGCAACACCCGCACCCTGATCCAGGTGAAGATCACCCGGCGCTATACCATCCAGTCCAACGCTGACCGCCTCGCGGTGGTCGAAGCCCTGGAAGCCCTGGCAGACTGGGCGAAGGCAAACCCACTGGTATTGGAAGCCGGCCTTCCCGATGAGCGCCCGCAGGCGCCATGCAAGCGAGCAACCGTTCGAAGAACGGCTCTTAGCGAGTCGTATTTTACGTCACGCAACAACTCCGGCACCGAAGACATTTCTATCACGTTAACCATTGAGGAGAGTGATTATCATTCCTGATCTTACTTTCAACACCCCCTCCGGTCAGACGATAGCCCGTGAGCTTCTCATCGCCTATCTCAACACCGGCACGGCTTCCGCTCCGGTCTGGAGCC
>CACWHI010000061.1 GCA_902760595.1 uncultured Eubacteriales bacterium | reverse complement strand
ACCCTCACCGTACCAACGGGTACGCTTTCGTGCGGGTTCCTTGATCAAACGCCAAATCCACGCACAATCTTTTAGCATTTTTACCAGATATTAGTATTACTCCTCTTTTTTGATCGGGATCTCGGCGATGAAGGTCGAGCCGCTGCCCTCCTCGCTTTCCACGCGGATGGAGCCGCCGTGAAGGTTCAGCAGCTGCTTGACGATGGACAGGCCCAGGCCGGTGCCGCCGGTCTCGCGGGAGCGCGCCTTGTCCACGCGGTAGAAGCGTTCGAACAGGTGCGGCAGGGCGTCCTTTGGGATGCCGGGGCCGTTGTCCTTGACGGTGAGGACGGCGTTTTCGCCCTCCTTCGTCAGGGCCACGTCGATCTCGCCGCCGTCCTGGGTATATTTGATGGCGTTTTCCATCAGGTTGTAGATGATCTGGTTCAGCTTGCCGCGGTCGCCCTGGGTCTCGCAGTCGTCCTGCACGTCGATGTTCAGGGTCTGGTTCCGCTTGCGCACCATGGTGTTCAGCCTGTGCGCGTTTTCCTCCACCAGGTCGCTCACGCACAGGGTCTCCGTGTGCAGCTGCAGGGAGCCCGCGTCCATGCGCACCAGGGTCAGCAGGTCGCTCACGATGGCGCTCAGGCGGTCGATCTCCTTGTTCACGTCCTGCAGGAACTCGATGCGCAGGGCCTTGTCCATGTCCGGCTGGTACACCAGGGACTCGATCAGCACCTTCATGGCCGCCAGCGGGGTCTTGAGCTCATGCGAGGCGTTGGCCACGAACTGGTTGCGCGTCTCGTCCAGCGCCTCCAGCTTTTCGGACATGCTGTTGAAGGCCGCCGCTAAGTGGCGCACCTCGCCGGCGCCCTTTTCGGGCACGCGCAGCTTGAAATTGCCCTTGCTCATGCGCTGGATGACCTTCGTCATATCCGATACGGGGCGGGTGAGCACGCTGGCGAACAGGAAGCCCACCGCCACCGCGCACAGCGCCACCAGCAGGAAGATCAGCAGCATCTGCCGGCGGAAGTCGAACAGGCCGGTCATCATGTCCGTGACCGGGGAGATCAGCATCAGCACGCCGATCACCTCGTCCCGGGAGACCAGCCGCGCGGAGCAGTAGCTGTTCCACGCGCCGGAGGGGTTGAAGGTGAACAGGATGCTCTGGGTATTCACCATGCGGCCGGTATCGCTTTCGTGCACGCCAAAGGACACGCTCTGTCCGCGGCGGACGATGGCGTCCACCTCCTCGGATTCGAAGAGCGTGCCGGTCAGCTCGCGGGAGGTGTCCAGGTGCACCTTGCCGGCCGTGTCCAGCACCAGCAGCCGGCCGGTGATGTCCCGGTCGTGCTCGCTGATCAGTTGATCCAGCGCCTGCGTGTCCGCGCGGTCGAACAGCGGCGCGGCGGCCTCGCCCAGCTTTTCCAGCTCGGCGCGTTCCGTGCGCACGCGTTCGTCAAACAAAAAATCGCCCACCATCCCGTTCAGGCTGCCGGCTGTGATCACAAAGCTCAAGCCTACGATGAGCAGGATGGTCAGCGATATGCGGACGCGGAAGCCTGAAAAGAAGCCGTCAGTCCTTGTCCGTGAAATAGTAGCCCACTCCCCACTTGGTAAAAATGAATTCCGGCTGGGAAGGCACGCGCTCGATCTTCTCGCGCAGGCGGCGGATGTGCACGTCCACCGTGCGGGCGTCGCCCATGTAATCGTACTTCCACACCGTTTCCAGCATCGCCTCGCGGCTGAACACCTTGCCGCGGTTCTGGATGAACAGCTGCAGCAGGTCGAACTCCTTGGCCGTCAGGCGGATGTCCTTGCCGCCCAGGGTCACGGAGCGGTTGACCAGATTGACCTCCATGTCGTGCACACGGACGGTCTTTTTTTCTTCCACGCGCACGGGCTGGGTGGTGCGGCGGAAGATGGACTTGATGCGCGCCTTGACCTCCAGCACGTTGAAGGGCTTGGTCATATAGTCGTCCGCGCCGTATTCCAGGCCGAGGATCTTGTCCATATCCTCGCCCTTCGCGGTCAGCATGATGATGGGCACGTTGCTCTGCTCGCGGATGCGCTGGCAGACCTGGATGCCGTCCATCTTGGGCAGCATCACGTCCAGCAGCACCAGGTCCACGTCGTTCTCCGAAAAGACGCTCAGCGCCTCCTCGCCGTCCTGCGCGGTCAGTATTTCATATCCGTCCTGCTCAAGCGAATATTTGAGGCCCTTGAGCATGGTCGGCTCGTCGTCAACAAGCAATATCCTTTTGGCCATATCTTCAGCGCTTCCTTCCCTGGATCCGGGTCGCGCCCGGTAATCAGCTCCCTTCTATTTTACAACAGAATCGTCATAAAAATCAAGTATTTTTGAAACAATTTTTAACAATTCCGCAATACATTTATCCCCAGTTTCCACGCGCACGACTTGTGGATAACTTTGTTACAATCCTGTTTCTTTCCGCTCTTCGTGTCAAAATCAAGGCATTTGAAGGGTTTTTTGGCCCAAAACTGTGGATAACCCTGTGGATAATGTGGAAAAGTTCAAAGATAAGCCGCCGGTTGTCAACAAATCTTTACGGAATTGTGACGATCAGGAATGAACTGTAACATTTTATTCACGGGAAAAGTAAAATCACATGTAACTATTCAGTCATACAGTAGAGTGAGACGAAGCCCGGTCCGTTCCGGCACGGAATCCCGGAGTCCGCCGATTCATTCGGCGGATGGCGAAGCCACCCGTAGGGCGACGGGATGGGAGTGCCGGAATGGA
>CACWHI010000060.1 GCA_902760595.1 uncultured Eubacteriales bacterium | reverse complement strand
GAGCAGCGTCATGATCCGGTTCTGCCGGACATCCAGCTGGGATTGCATCAGGTCGCGGAGCTGCATCACGTATTCGCGCTGCCCGTTGACGATATCCCGCAGCCGCATGACCCGTTCCGTGAACAGGTGGAAGTACCGCAGGTTCTCCTCCCTGAAAAAGCCGTTCTCGTTCTCCTCCAGCTCCTGCCCCAGGTCGATCAGCTGCTCGTAGTGCACGCGCAGGTCCAGCAGATCGCCGCGAATGTCGTTCATCTCCTTGGGGTAGGCCTTCACCTCGTCGCGCAGGATCGCCTCTTCGATGCGGTTCAGGCGCTGCTCCGATCTTTCCAGCAGCGTCAGATCGTCGGCGATGGTCATTTCCAGCAGGTCGTACAAAAAGCGCTCCAGGCTGGGCAGCCGCCATTTCTTGGTGCGGCTGAGCCTGCGCAGCAGCTCCGGCACATAGCCGCTGTCGTCCACCAGCACGACGCCCTTCTCGTCCAGCGCGAACGAGAAGTTGTGCCGCGGGCCTCCGATCTCCTGCCGATTGGGAATGGACAGCGTTCCCGTCAGCGAGTCCTGGTTGACCACGGCCTTCGTCTCCTGCGGCGCGTCCATCTCCATGTCGATCAGCATGTCAAAGCGCTCCCTCTGCTGCTGCCATTGCTGCGTGGTCAGCGCGACCACGTACTGCGCGCCGCCCGCGTGGATCTCCCCTTCGCCGCAGGGCGTCAGGAACTCCTGGATCAGATAATACATGTTCTTCCCCTCCATGAGGACAGCTTACCATATTCGCGGCCCGATTGCAAGAACGCGAAGGCCGCGCCTAACGCCCTTGGGCAAGTCGGAACGCCCTGGGGGAAGCGCCGTTCAGGTCGTGAAAGACCTTGCACAGATAGCTGGGCAAGTCGGAACGCCCTGGGGGAAGCGCCGTTCAGGTCGTGAAAGACCTTGCACAGATAGCTGGGACTGGAGAAGCCGCAGGCCAGGCTGATTTGAGTGACGGTCATGCGGGTCTCCACCAGCATCCGCGCGGCACGGTCTATGCGATGGTGCAGCAGGTACAGCGTGGGCGTCGTGCCCAGCACCTGACGGAAGCTGCGGTAGGCCTCCCGCTGGCTGATGTTGGCGGAGGCCGCGATGTCGGCGACGCTGAGGGGCTCGTCGTAGTGCGTGTGGATGAAGGTCAGCATCGACTTGACCCGGTCCTCGGAGGCATCCCGGTCGTCCCCGGGTCGCCTGAGCATCGGCGCCGTGATTTCAACCATCGCCCGCCATATGTGAAACAGCCCTTCCATGATCGTCAATTCAAAGCCCTTCGGCTCGCGTTGCGCCAGGTCAAACAGCTCTTTCAGCTTATCGAGGATCTCCCCCTCCAGGGGCTTTTCCCGCGACAGCATCAGCGCCTCGATCCCCCGGCAGCGCTCGACCGGAGCGACGTACCGGGCATAGAGGCCGCCCGAGCCCGCCAGCAGCGACGGCATGAATTCGATGACGCGAAGCGTCGCCGCGCTGCCGCGCATGCGGTGCAGGTGCAGTATATTGGGGTTGATGAAATAGCCCTGTCCCGCGGACAGCGTGAACGTGCCGCCGGGGGTGGCGCACTCCAGCGCGCCTTCGGCCACATACGCCAGCTCCACGAATTCATGCCAGTGCCAGGAGGCGCAGTTGTTGGCGTATTCCGCCAGGTTGGCCTCGACCGCCGCGAACGGAAAGCCGTCGCCGCTGTCCTGAAGGGATTCCCGCAGCTTCTCCGTCAGCGAAAGCGCGTTCAGATGATGGATCATGGCAAGCCCCTCCCTTTGGCAGGATATTGAAAGAACACGGCGGTTCATTGATTGCTTTGAGGCCCAAAACCCGCTATACTTTGCAGGACGGAACCGGCCCGCGTCCATTATACCGCAGATCCGGCATCCGCAAAGAGGTTTATTTTGTGAATATTGCGGTTCTGAAGAGAGGTAAACAGATATGCAGCGCATGCTCGCGGGGATTTCCCACCGGCGCTTGAACATTCCGGGCAGACGTTTCGCCGTTCTGGCGGCGGCGCACATTATCTTTGGCTTCGCCAACGCGCTGCTGAGGCTGTCGGGACAGGGCAACGACCCCAGCACCGCCTTTGTGCTGGCCCTGTGTGGGCGGACGGGGCTCTCCCTTTCGACGATGAGCCTCATCGTCTACGGGCTGTACTTCGTCGTCCAGTTCAGCGCGGACCGGTCCCTGGTTGGGATCGGCACGTTCATCAACTGGGTGTTCGTCGGAATACTGACAGACGCCTGCTACGCGCTCTACAACCGCTGCCTTGTGCTGCCCGAAGCGCCGGCCTGGCGGCTGGGCGCGGCGGGGATCTCCATCTTACTGTTCAGCCTCGCCGCCAGCATGTATCAGACGGCATCCCTGGGGGTGTCGCCCTACGACAGCCTTTCCATCATACTCAGCCGCAAAACCCGCCTGCCCTATGTCGCCTGCCGCGTGCTGACGGATACCTTAAGCGTGCTGCTGTGCCTGCTCCTCGGCGGCGTGGCCGGCGTGGGCACGCTGATCTGCGCCGTCGGGCTCGGCCCGATCATCGCCTTCTTCAACCGCGCCGTTTCCCGGAAGCTGACGGGCGACGATTGACGGCCGATCGTCAGAAATTCGACCGCAAAAATCCCATGCCGCAATCGTCATTACGGTCATGGGATTTTTGCGCTCCGCCCTGCCGCGCCGTTGTTACATCCACTTCTTCCGCTTGAACCAGATCAGGCAAACGATCACGATGACCAGGGAGATCACGATCACCGCGGGATAGCTGTAGCGCCATTCCAGCTCCGGCATATAGCGAAAGTTCATGCCGTACCAGCCCGCGATCAGCGTCAGCGGCAGGAAGATGGAGGTCACGACCGTGAGCACCGTCATGATCCGGTTCTGCCGCACGTCCAGCTGGGATTGCATCAAATCGCGCAGCTGCATCACGTATTCCCGCTGTCCGTTGACGATATCCCGCAGGCGCACCACCCGCTCGGTGAACAGGTGGAAATAGCGCAGGTTCTCCTCTCTGAAAAAGCCGTTCTCGTTCTCCTCCAGCTCCTGTCCCAGGTCGATCAGCTGCTCATAGTGGCCGCGCAGGTCCAGCAGGTCGCCGCGGATGTCGTTCATCTCCTTGGGGTAGCTTTCCACCTCGCCCCGCAGCATCGCCTCCTCGATGCGGTTCAGGCGCTGCTCCGAGCCTTCAAGCAGCGTCAGGTCGTCGGCGATGGTCATTTCCAGCAGGTCGTACAAAAAGCGCTCCAGGCCCGGCAGCCGCCACTTCTTGGTCCGGCTGAGCCGATCCAGCATTTCCAGCGCGTAGCCGCTGTCGTCCACCAGCACCACGCCCTTCTCGTCCAGCGCGAAGGAAAAGCTGTGGCGCGGACCGCCCATGTCATGCCGGTTGGGTATGGACAGCGTGCCCGTCAGCGAATCCAGATTGACGACGGCCTTCGTCTCCTGAGGCGCGTCCATCTCCATGTCGATCAGCATGTCGAAGCGCTCCTTCTGCGCCTGCCACTGCTGCGTGGTCAGCACCGCCGCGTATTGCGCGTCGCCCCCGCGGATCTCACCCTCGCCGCAGGGCGTCAGGCGCTCCTTGATCAGATAATACATCGCTCTCCCCTCCATGGGAAAAGCATATCACAATCAGGGGCCGATTGCAAGGACAGCCGGCTACATGGCAAAAGGGCAGCAGAAAAGCACATATATACGATAGGCAACTATTTGATGCTCGGAAGATCGAGGGTCTGCGTATACATTCCACACATGGTGTGGCGTAACAACAAAATACTGGCTTGTCAGAAGGGACCCGGATTGCCACGTCGTCGCTG
>CACWHI010000059.1 GCA_902760595.1 uncultured Eubacteriales bacterium | reverse complement strand
GAGGCACAGAGCGCGTAGCGCGACAATGCCGAATTGAGGAGTAGGGGGGTCGCAAGACCCCCATGCGGTGACTGTTCAGTCTACGACTGAACAGTCACGCTCAATCAGCGCTATCTGGCGAAGGGGCTGTTCACTGTGAGGCGCGGCGGCCCCATTGTCAGACGGAACGGGATTTGTAAATTCCTTCATCTTTGCGCGGTTTCCCGTTTGCGTTTCCCCTGCTCGCTATGATATACTACGGGGCGAAGCCGCTCCACGCGGAGCATTGTGATACGGAGGCGGAAACGGTGAGGAACGACCTGAAACGGCGGATATGGCTGGCGGCGGCCTGCCTGGCGATATGTCTGTGCGCCGGCGCGGCGCTGGCGGAAAGCACGGTGCAGATGAACGAGATCATGCTGTCCACGGCAAAGTTCGAGGGCGGCAAGGCCTATGAGTGGATCGAGCTGCACAACACGGACGCGAACTCCGTCAGCATCCGGGACTGGAAGCTGACCTATGAGCGCAAGAACGAAACCCAGACCTACGTCTTCCCCGCCGGCAGCAAGGTGGACCGCCACGGCTACCTCGTCGTGTTCCTGACCGGGCTGGACCAGGTGGAGAACACCGCCAAGGCCCTGTACGCGCCGATCGACGTCAGCCGCAAGGGCGGCACCTTCACCCTGTACGACGCGGACGGCGCGCAGGTGGACCGGATCGAGCTCGACGCGCAGTATGGCGACATCAGCTTCGGCCGCGTGGCCGACGGCGGCGAGTGGCTGTTCCTGGGCGAGGCCAGCCGCGGCGCCGCCAACAGCCAGACCGGCTACGCCGAACGCGCCCGCCGGGCGGACCTCAGCGTGAGCGGCGGCTTTTACGACGCCGCGCCGGAGCTGACCGCCCTCGCGGAGAAGGACGCCGTCGTGCGCTATACCCTGAACGGCACGGAGCCCACCGCCGCCTCGCCCGCGTTCAGCGAATATTCCGGCCTCAAAAAGGGCGTGACTACGCTGCGGGTGCGGGCCTTTGCCGAGGGCAAGCTGCCCAGCGAGACCACCACGCAGACCTATTTCGTCGGCGTCAGCAGGAATGTGCCCGTGGTCAGCCTGGTCACGGACGACAAATACCTCTTCGCCGAAAAGACCGGCCTGCTGGTGCCCGGCAGCGCCAAGCGCCCCAACTACTACCAGGACTGGGAATACCCCATCAACGTGGAATACTATAACGCCGACCATAAGCAGGAGATCAACCAGGGCGCCTCCTTCCGCGTGACCGGCGCGACCTCCCGCGCCTACGCGCAGAAGGCCATTTCCCTGTTCGCGCGCAGCGCGCTGGGCCCCTCCTCCTTCGAATTCAACCCCTTCCCCAACCGCGAGGGGTATACCGAATACAAGGCCATCACCCTCCGCGCCGGCGGCACGGAGAGCTACAAGACCCGCTTCAAGGACGCCATGCTCACCCGTCTGGCCCTGGGCACCGGCCTCTTCTACCAGGAGAGCGCGACCTGCGTGGTCTACATCAACGGCCAGTACTGGGGCCAGTACAACCTGCGCGAGCGCATCAACAAGGATTCCCTCGCCGCCTTCGAGGGCATCACCGACAAGCAGACCATCCACGACGTGACCATCATCAAGGGCCGGGGCGAGGTCAGCCGCGGCGACATCGGGGAATGGAACAGCCTGATCAGCTATATGAAGAACCACGACCTGCGCGAGGAGCAGTACCTGAACTACGTGCTGGAGCGCTTCGACGTGGACAATTACTTTACCATGGTCGCCTTCCAGGTGATCCTGGGCAACGGCGACATCGGCAACCAGCGCTTCTACAAGTTCCCGGGCGGGAAATGGAAGTACGTGCTGTACGACCTGGACGCCGCGATGCAGAACACCAAGCGCACGCCCTTCGGCTATTTTTTGAAGGCCGCCAAGTCCAAAAACAAGCTGTTCTACCACGAGCCCTTCATCACCCTGATCAAAAACGACCAGATGAAGGAAAAATTCCTGACCATCTGCTCGAAGCTCCTGACCGAAAAGTACGTCAAGCAGGACCTGCTCGACCAGATCGACGAGTGGGTCGACACCCTGGAGCCGCTGATGGCGGAGCAGATCACCCGCTGGAAGAAGTGCAGCCCCAAGTCCGTGGACAGCTGGATGTACGAGGTCAACGCCTTCAAAAAGATCGTCCGCTCCCGCTACAAGTACGTGATCAATTACCTGTCCGACTACTTCAGGCTCGACAAGGAGCAGAAGGCCTTCTACTTCGGCCAGGTGCTGGAGAATAACAAATAATTAACTGGAGATCACTATGAGACAACGCTGGATCCTCCTGCTGCTGGCCGCGCTCCTTCTGTGTCCCGCCGCGGCCCATGCCGCCAACATGTTCTACGTCTCCGTTTCCGAGGCACAGCCTGAAAACGGGCTGCCCCGCGACGCGGTGGCCATGAGCAAGGTGGGCAGCAAATACTACCTTTTCCTGCCCGGCGCGGCCAACATGGGCGAGCTGCGGCTGTGGACCGAGGGCGTCGGCGAGGCCGAGGTGGAGGGCGAGACCTACAAAAACGGCGACCGCCTGCCGGCGGAGCTGCTGGTGCCCGGCGAGACCGTGCGGGTGAAGCTGGCGAAGAAGACCTACAAGGTCCAGGTGATGCAGGGCTCCGAGATCGCCGCCGTTTTCGTCGGCTCCGCCTCCGGCGACATGAAGAAGATCGACAAGACCAAGACCTACCGGGAGGCCGGGGAATTCAAGATGCTCGACCCCGACGGGACGGTCGCCTACGACGGCGCGCTCGACTACGTGAAGCTGCGCGGCAACACCTCCGCCCAGTTCAATAAGAAGGGCTACACCGTGAAGCTCAGCCAGAAGACGGACCTCGCGGGCATGGGCAAGGCCAAGAAATACGCGCTGATCTCCAACGCGCGCGATCACGCCCTGATCCGCAACCAGATCGTGTTCGACATGGCTGAATACGTGGGCCTGAAATATACGCCCGGCTGCGTGCAGGCTGACGTATACCTGAACCACGTGTACAACGGCACCTACGTGCTGCAGGAGAAGATCGAGGTCGGGCCCAGCCGCGTGGACATCGAGGACCTGGAGGAAGCCACCCAGCGCGTGAACGACCTCCCGCTGGACCAGTTCCCGCGCAAGGGGCCGCTCAAGTCCACCGCGGGCGAGATGAAGTATTACGACATCCCCAACGACCCCGAGGACATCACCGGCGGCTACCTGATCGAATACGAGAACTGGACCGTCCGCTACAAGGACGAGCCCTGCGCCTACACCACCGACCGCAAGAAGGCCATCATGCTGAAGGCCCCGGAGTACGCCTCCGAGGCCCAGATGAAGTACATCAGCGGCCTGGTGCAGGCCTATGAAAACGCCATTTTCGCCGACGACGGCGTCGATCCCGCCACTGGCAGGCACTATACCGAGCTCATGGATTTCGACTCCCTGGTGCTCAAATATATGCTGGAGGAGGTCGCCAAGAACTGCGACGGCAACCAGTCCAGCCAGTACTACTACAAGCCCGCCGACAGTGTGAGCACCAGGATGTTCGCCGGTCCCGCCTGGGACTACGATACCTCCTTCGGCGATTACGCCCGCACCAGCACCCGCGCCCTGCTGGACCCGGAGGGCCTGTACCTGACCACCCGCAATTCCTCCCGCTACTGGTGGCCGCAGCTGTACGCCAAGGCGGATTTTGTGGAAGGCGTGCGCGCGCGCTGGACGGAGAAATACCTGCCCGCCATGCGCGTCCTCTGCGGCCTGGACACGGACCCCACCGGCACCCTGCGCTCCGTCGCGGCCTACGCCGACGCCATCCGGGACAGCGCGGCCATGAACTTCACCCTCTGGCCCATGCGCCAGGCCAGCGACAACATCGCCAGCTGCGGCAAGACCTTCCAGAAGAACGTGGACTACCTGCAGAGCTTCGTGGAAAAGCGCATGGCGTACCTGGACCGGGAATGGGGCACACCCGCGGCGGAGGCGCACGAATGACAGACGCTGAAACAACTCGGCCGTGGCCGGAGACCGACGTGGAGGCGCTGCTCGATACGCCGTACCGGATCATCGACCTGTTTCCAAGGCGGGTGCCGGAGGACCGCGCGAAGGCATACTTCCGGGCGGAAGCCTGGTTCCTGGAGCCGCCACGCATCAAAAGCCTGCGGCAGCGGCAGGCCGCGCTGCTCGTCAGGCTCGGCTGCTATCACCGCCTCTGGGTGAACCGCTCCGGGGAAACGGACTGCCTGCCCGAGCCGGAGCCGGCCCGGCTGGCGGCGCTGCTCGCAGATGATTTCCGCATCGGCGCGCTCTCCGTCCTGCTCCCCGCGGAGCACGCCCTGATCACCATCGACGCCGGCGACCTGTATATGACGGTATACAACGCGTCGGACGCGCTGCTGACCCTGCTCCGTGAGCTCGCGAGCGCGGAGGGGCTGTTCGTCTGGACGCCTGAATAAACAGCCCTCGGCGGCTGCCGCATGGGGGTCTTGCGACCCCCCTACGAAACCCCCCAACGGTGTTTCCTGTCGCCCTGACGGGCTCCCGGGCGGAAACACCGCAAGGTAGATTCCGC
>CACWHI010000058.1 GCA_902760595.1 uncultured Eubacteriales bacterium | reverse complement strand
GGCATGTACGCCGCGAGGACGATTCCGCGTTAGCGGAATCTACCTTGCGGTGTTTCCGCCCGGGAGCCCGTCAGGGCGACAGGAAACACCGTTGGGGGGGGTTCCGTAGGGGGGCGCAAGACCCCCATGCGGTGACTGTTCAGTCTACGACTGAACAGTCACGCTGGAGTAATAAAAGCCTTCCCCCGATCTCAGGGGAAGGCGCTGAACGAACGCGAAGCGGATGAGGGCTGTTCGCCGTGATGCGCGACAAACCTTTTATTTGTGTCCTTTTTCCAGCGCGTACTGTTTGATGTATTTTTCCAGTTCGTCCATTGACATGGGCGTGCCGATCAGGGAGCCCTGGCCCTTGTAGGCTCCGATCTCCTCAAAGAATTCGAACTGGTCCTGGGTGTCGATGCCCTTGGCGCACATCTTGATGTCCAGCGTGTCCGCCATGTGCTGGATGGCGACAGCGGCCTTGCACGCGGCGGCGTTGTCGGGGATCAGCGCGGCGTAGCTCTTGTCCAGCTCAAGCATATCGAAGTGGATCTGATGCAGCAGGGGCATATTGGTCTTCGGGGTGCCGAAATTGCCCATGACCAGCATCACGCCGAGGTCGTCGTGGATCGTGTTCAGGTTGGCGCAGCCCGCCGGGCTGATGGACTGCAGCTCGCTCAGCTCAAACTGGAGGCGGCGGCCTTCGAGGCCCGTTTCCTTCAGGCAGGCTTTCACCTGCTCCACAAAGTTGTCGCGCTCGGCGAAACGCGGGAGCAGGTTCAGGGAAAGGGTCAGGTTGCTGTTGTCCTTGTGGCTGAGCTCCACCGTCTTGCGCACCGCCTCCCAGAGCAGCGTGATGGAAAACAGCATGGTCAGCGCGTCATCCTTTTCCACGACCTCCAGGATCGGCCACGCGGGCAGGATGCTCCCGTCCGCCTGACAGAACTGGTGAACAAAAATTTCATAAGTATTGCAGGTGTTTTTGCCGAAGGTCCACTTGGGCTGCCCGTACAGCACCATGGCGTTTTGCAGGATCAGGTCGGATATCGTGCTGAGTTCCATATTATTTCCTCCTTGGTTTTATAATACAAACTTTAAGGTAAAAGTTTGGACACTATAAACATTTTTTCGACAAGAATGGGTATAAATCCTGCCTGTTCCGCCACAATATTTCTTTTTCAGTATTATTTGCGCCTGATGACAGTTTTTTGCTATTGACCGTGTCTGTGCAGGGGAATATACTCATATTACCAACTATAAAGGAGGAAATCCCTATGAAAAAACTAATTTCCGTCGTATTGGCCGCCATGCTGCTGCTGGCAGCCGTCTCCGCGTTTGCTGAAGCGCCCGCCGAGCCCCAGCCCATCAAACTGGGCCAGATCGTGACGTATCTGCACGGCCACGGGTTTGGCGTTGTCACCGCCGTCGTTCAGGGCGAGACCATCGTGCTGGCCAAGATCGACGAGTTCCAGTTCATGGGCGACCGTGAAGACATCAAAGCCGTCGGCGTTCCGATCGGCGAGGGAACCATCTCCCAGACCAACGCCGATACCGGCGCGGTCACCGTCCTGGGCTCCAAGCGCGTGAACAGCGACCTGTACAGCCTGAACATGCAGCGCGCCGGCTCCAAGGTGCAGATCGCCGCGAACTATAACTACATCGAAACGTTCGTGGCCGGCAAGACCATCGAACAGCTGGAAGCCGCCGTGAACGCGGAGGGCTTCGCTGATGTCGTGACCGGCGCTACGCTGGCGGATACCACCAACTATGTGAAGGGCATTATCGCTGCTGCGAAGGCAGCCCACGCCCAGTATGCCGGCACCCATGGCGGCAACACCGGCACCTACAGGCTGTGGAACACCACTGGCGAGGACATCGTCGGCATCTACCTGACCGACCTGAGCACCGGCTGGCAGAGCGTCAACTACGCGACCGCGCCTCTGCACACCCTGGGCTCCGAGAATGACAACAACCCCTATGTCATCACCCGCACCGTGCCCGAAGAGGAAGTCGGCAACGCGATGCGCATCTGGGCGGAAACGGCCAGCGGCAAGATCATCGAGTTCCCCGGCCAGTCTACCCATACCGGTCTGTACATCGAGAATGCCGACATTGAATTCATGAATCCTGATGCGGTTACCGGCGCCACCCAGATCGGCTGGTTCGAGCCCAAGAAGTAATCAACAAAAGCAAACAGAAATAGCATAAAGGCTTCAGTATAAGAGGCTGCCACGGAACGCCCTGCGCGTCCGCGGCAGCCTCTTTTGAATGGCGGCTTGCAGATGCCGCGCTCACGCCAGCTCCAGCCTGAACACCACCGGCATCACCCCGCC
Organism: uncultured Eubacteriales bacterium; assembly: GCA_902760595.1. Taxonomy (GTDB): domain Bacteria; phylum Bacillota; class Clostridia; order Christensenellales; family Aristaeellaceae; genus UBA4246. The sequence continues at coordinate 2,748 of CACWHI010000058.1, read as the reverse complement.
CGGTGCCGTCTTCAGGACGAGCCCCTCCTCACGGCGCTCCCAACGGACCGGCTGGCCGTCGGGACGTGTGACGCGGACGATATCGTGATGCAGGCCGTTGAAGGCGGGGTCTTTGAGCTTCCGGAAGGTATGGTTCAGGTACGTGCCGTCGGGGGAGGGGCGGAGCGCGGTCACGTAAAGGGAGCCGTCCCTGCGCGTATAGCGGAAGTCCGCAGGTGTGAATTCCTTCCTGACGCCGTCGGTAAAGCCTCCGTTCTGCACCTGGGTCGGGCCCTCGCCGAAGATCCGCCAGGGCCGCGTGCCGTAGACCGCCTCCCCATTGTCCCGCAGGAACGCGCCGATCTCCCGGAGGATCGCGCGGTCCTCCGGCCCGATGCTGCCGTCCGCCCGTGGGCCGACGTTCAGCAGGAGATTGCCGTTTTTACTGACGATGTCCATCATATCGCATACGATGTCTTCCGCGCTGCGGTACTGGTTGCCCTCGGTATAGCACCACGAATTGAGCGCGCAGGCCATGTCAGTCTGCCAGGGAACGGCCTGGATATCGGAAAGCTGGCCGCGCTCGATGTCGGGCAGGGCGGTGCCGTAGGCAAAGCTGTCGTGCTTATAGGCGATCACCGGCACAAAGCCCTGTTGCAGCGAAACATTATAGTAGTAAGCCGCGAAGCGCTTGAGGTAGGGGGTAAAGGCCTCGTGCTGGATCCACCAGTCAAAGTACATGAGGCGCGGATGGAAGCGATCGACGATTTCCACAGTACGCAGCAGCCAGTCGTCCAGGTACTCCGTGTTTGGCTCGGGCTGACTGTGGATGTCCATCTGGTCCGCCTCGGGCATGGCCGGCCAGTAGAAATCTCCGCGCTTCAGCGGCTCACGGATATCCGAAGCGAAGTCCTTCCCGTGGCTCATGAACCACCAGTGCTCCGCGCGGTGCGAGGAGGCGCAGGCATACAGGCCGTTCTTTTCTGAGGCGCGGTGCAGCTCCGCGATCACGTCGCGGCGGGGCCCCATTTGGGCGGCGTTGTAGTCGGAGAGCGCGCTTGCGTACATCTGGAAGCCGTCGTGATGCTCTGATACCGGCACATAGTACCTGGCGCCGGCGTCCTTGAAAATCCCGCACCATTCCTCCGGATCAAAACGCTCTCCCCGGAAAAGCGGGATGAAATCCTTGTAGCCGAAGCGGTCCTGGGGCCCGTAGGTCTGTACATGATGCCGGAAAGCCTCCGTGCCCTCTATATACATATTCCGGGAATACCATTCGTTGTCGTGCTCCGGGACAGTGTAGAGGCCCCAGTGGGTAAAGACGCCGAATTTGGCGTCCCGATACCAGTCCGGGGCCTGCCAGGCGCTCAGGCTGTCCCAGTCGGCCCGGTAGGGGCCTTCCCGGATCGTTCTGTCGATCCTCGCCAGCTCATTTCTGCGGTATTCCTCATCGTATGCCATGTATAAGCGCTCCTTTCGGTGATCTGCCATGTGTATTATATCAGGACTGCCGACCTGTTTCAATTGGAAGAATAGGCTTTGTGCTGAAGAAAAAAGTGTGCTATAATAGTTTTATAAAATGGAAAGGCGGGCTGTCCGTATGCGAATGGATCCGAGATGCAAGCACTTGAATGAATTGAATGACCAGTATCATCTGCTCTTCAGGCAATTGGCGGAAGGCTATCTGGGAAAAGCGTGCCGGGAACGCCGGTATCGGGAGGAACTGTGCCTCGGCGACTACCTGCTGCTGTACGAAGTGGGTGAAGGCGGCGATGAGCCCGTGTCCATGGCGGATGTCAGCCGCAAGCTGGTGATCAACCCGTCGACGGCGACCAGGCGCGTAAACCGCCTGCTGCAGGACGGACTGGTGACAAAATCCGCGGCGCCGTACGACGAGCGTCGCTTTGACCTGCGGGTCACGGCCGCGGGCAGGGAGCTGATCGATCAGATGGATCATCTGCTGTATGAGACGGTTCAATTCGTATACGATCCTGTGACGGATAAGGAAATGCAGGCGGTCTACCGTTTTTTGGATAAGTGTATCAGCCAGCTGAACCTGCTGATCGCGAAAAATAAAGACGCGGAGAATCCAGAAGACCAAAAAGACGAACAATAAGCCGAAAAATGGAGACAGATAGTTCGAGACATGCCCACGAACGGGGATAGGATAAAGACAAAGATTTCACTCTATTTTCGAAAAACTTGAGAAAAAAAGAAATCGTTTGTTGACATAAAGGGGTAACGGGTGTTAATATACACAAGCGCTGTTGAGAGCGCCCCGCTGAAAGGGCAGGGCGAAGGAGGCGCGAGCGGCTGTTGAGAGCGCCCCGCTGAAAGGGCAGGGCGAAGGAGGCGCGAGCGGATCTTGAAAACGATACAGAGAAGAGCAGAAGCAACGTCAAAAAAGAGTTGAACCTTGATGAATGTGCAAAGCAGGAAATCAAGGAAGGATTAAACACAAGAGTTTGATCCTGGCTCAGGACGAACGCTGGCGGCGTGCTTAACACATGCAAGTCGAACGAGGTTATTTTGAAGAGATCTTCGGATGGATTTGAAATAATCGAGTGGCGGACGGGTGAGTAACGCGTGAGCAACCTGTCTTCTACAGGGGGATAACGCTCCGAAAGGAGTGCTAATACCGCATGAGACCACGGAGCCGCATGGTTTTGAGGTCAAAGGAGAAATCCGGTAGAAGGTGGGCTCGCGTCCCATTAGATAGTTGGTGAGGTAACGGCTCACCAAGTCGACGATGGGTAGCCGACCTGAGAG
>CACWHI010000057.1 GCA_902760595.1 uncultured Eubacteriales bacterium | reverse complement strand
TGCCGGTGAAGTTCACGAACAACTACAGCGTGAAGCCGACGACAGCGAGCATTCCTGCTGAGAAGGAGCTCGTCATCCCGGACGGCCTGACCGGTCCGGCGGAATGGGAGTTCACGATCACGGCGACAGCCAAGGACGGCGCTCCGGAAGCGAAGACGATGGAAGCGAAGGTAAACCAGGACACGAAGACGGTGACCTTCGGCGACATCGAATACACAAAGCCCGGCACGTACACGTATGAGCTGAGCGAGAGCGGCAGTGTGAAGGGCGTCAAGAACGACGAGAAGAAGTACACTGTTACCGTGGAAGTTGTGGACAACGGCAACGGCACGCTGACGGCAACTCCGTCGACAGACGAGACGCCGGTGAAGTTCACGAACACTTACAGTGCGACCCCGATCGCCGCGGCCATCCCTGTGGCCAAGATCCTCGAGGCGGAGGAGGGAACCACGCCGCCGGATATCAGCGGCAAGTACACCTTCACCCTGAGCGGGAATGACGGCGCGCCGGAACCCAAGACCAAGACGGTCAAGAATCCTGACAAGGACGGCGGCGAAGCGGCGTTTGACGCGATCACCTTCACCTTGCCCGGCACATTCACCTATACGGTGACTGAATCCGGCATTGTGGTGGGCGTCACCAACGACGCGAAAGCCGAAACCGGCAAGACGGCCACAGTCGTGATCAAGGATAACCAGGAAGGCGCGCTGGTGGTCGATTCTGTGGCAGGCGTAGAGTTCACCAATATCTATGAGGAGGTCGAACTCAGTCTGATCAAGACCTGGGACGACGCGGATGACCAGGACGGCAAGCGTCCGGACGCGGCAGCGTTCGCAAAGCTGATCCACCTGTACGCGGACGGCAAGGATACCGGCAGGAAGCCGACGGTGACCGACAACGGAGACAACACCTATACGGTGGACTTCGGCGGCATGCCCAAGGCGACCAACGGCGTCGACATCGTATATAGGGTGGTCGAAGACGCCATCACCGGTTACACGCCGGTCCCGGCGGAACCCGTGGAGCTCAAGGACGGCGAGCCCGGCGAGCTGACCAACACCCACACTCCCGAAACCATCCGCTTGGCGGTGCGCAAGCGCTGGGACGACAACAGGAATGTCGAAGGCCTGAGGCCGGCGACCCTGACAGTCTACCTGCTGGCGAACAACAAGCGCGTGATGACGGTCACCCTCGATGCCGCGAGCGGTTGGGACAGGACGGTCACCGACCTGCCCAAGTACGCCGACGGCAAGGAGATCCGCTATGTATGGCGCGAGCCCGCGATCCCCGGCTACCGCCTGGTCCAGACCTATGTGAACGGGATAACGACCACCTTTGTGAACAGAAGGAACACGACCCCCATCGACGAGTACGAGACGCCTCTGGGCCTCGGCCAGGTGTTCATCAACGTGGGCGACTGCTTCGAGTAACATCGAAGCAGCCCTCCCCGCGGGGGATGAAAACGAAAGGAGATCCGAACCATGAAGAGAATCAGCGCGCTGCTGCTGGCGATCCTTCTGCTGCTGACTCAGGGCCTCGTGTTCGCTGAGGAGGCGGATGAGCCGAAGGTCTACGAGGAGCTGGTGGTGGGCAATCCTACCAAAATGCAGGGCTACTTCTTCACAGAGCTCTGGGGCAATTCCACCACCGATATCGACGTGCGCATGCTGCTGCACGGCTACAACCTGGTCACCTGGGACGGCAATCGCGGCATGTTCGCCATCGACCGCAACGTGGTACGCGAGGCGGAAGTCCTGGATCAGGAAAACGGGGACAGGAGCTATGTCCTGACCCTGTTTGACGACCTGTATTATTCTGACGGGAGCAGGATTACGGCGTGGGATTACGCCTTCTCGATCCTCTTCCAGATCGCTCCGGAGGTGTATGGCGCGGGCGGCAAGCCCATCCGCTGCGAGCATCTGCGGGGCTATGACGAATACCTGAACGGCACGGTGCCGTACCTGTCCGGCGTGCGCGTGACCAGTGACCAGACGCTGGTGATCACCGTGCGCGGCGAATACCTGCCCTTCTTCTACGAGTTCGGCATGCTGTTCTATAACCCGTATCCCATCAAGGAAATCGCCCCCGGCGTGACTGTGCGTGACGACGGCAACGGCGTATACCTGGCGAACGAGGACGCTTCCGTGGCGGAGCCGGTGTTCACCTCCGAGCTCATTATCAAAAACGTGATGGATCCTGAAACGGGCTACATGTCCCACCCCAAGGCGGTCAGCGGCCCCTATACCCTGACCTCCTGGGACGGGGACGTGGCTGAGTTCGCGATCAACCCTTACTTCAAGGGTGACCCGAATGGCACCGTCCCCTCGATCCCGAGGCTGATCTTTACCCTCGCTGAGAACGAGACCATGGTGGACAAGCTGAAAAACGGCGAGTTCGGCCTGCTGAACAAGGTGATGAAGGCTGATACCGTTGAGGCGGCCCGTGAGCTGGTGGGGGACGGCTTTGAAATGAGCAGCTACCCGCGCATCGGCCTCAGCTATATCAGCTTCGCCTGTGAAAAGCCCACCGTGGCGTCCAAGGCCGTGCGCCAGGCCATCGCCTGGTGTATGGACCGCGACCAGCTGGTGCGCGATTATACGGGCAACTACGGCATCCGCGTGGACGGCTACTATGGCCTTGGCCAGTGGATGTACGGCGCGGTGAACGGCACCATCGCGGGCCCCTTCGACCCGCCGGAAGACCCGAACGACACCAAGGCCATGGCGGAGTATGAGGCGAAGCTGGCCGAGTGGGACGCCCTGAACCTGGATAATCTGACAGTGTACACGCTGGATACGGAAAAGGCGAAGACCCTGCTGGACGAGGATGGCTGGCGGCTGAACGCCGACGGCGTCCGGGAAAAGGAGATCGACGGGCAGAAGGTCGTCCTGGATCTCAGGATGATCTATCCCGCGGGCAACAAGATCCTGGATTCGTTTGAGGCCAATCTGATCCCCAACCTGGAAAGCATCGGCATCCGCCTGACCATGGAGCCTGTGCCCATGGCGGAGCTGCTGGAGCGCTATTACAAAAAGGGCGACCGGGATATGGACATGATCTACCTGGCCACCAACTTCGATATTGTGTTCGATCCCAGCGTCAACTTTATCGTGGACCCGGACGGCAATCCCAACTGGTCCTATACCAATGACAGCGATGAGGAGCTGTACCGCCTTGCCGTGGACATGCGCGCCACCGAGCCGGGCGACACGCTGGAATACTGCCGCCGCTGGATCGCCTTCCAGGAGCGCTTCAACGATACGCTGCCCATGCTGCCGCTGTACAGCAATACCTACTTCGATTTCTATCTGGAGGACCTGCACGATTACATGATCGGCGAGAATACGACCTGGACCATGGCCATTGTGCCGGCGGGCTTGTATGAAGCGCCTGAAACGCCGGAGGAAGGCGATGAAGCCGCGGAAGAGGATGGGCTGATCTTCGATGACTGAACGTCCGAAAACGGACGAAGCGCGCAGCGCTCAGGGAGCACGCCTCTCTGAAGCGCTGCGTTTTGCCATCACCGGGGGCGTATGCTTCGCCGTCGAATTTGTATGCCTGGTGCTCCTGCGCGATACCATCGGGCTGGATACGCTGGTGGCCACGCCGCTGGCCTTCCTGGTCTCGGTCGCGCTCAACTACCTGATGTGCGTCAAATGGGTCTTCCGGGGCGTCGGCGAGCAGAAGCGCTCAGCCCAGGCCGGCTTCCTCCTGACCAGCGTCATGGGCCTGCTGCTCAATGAGGGCTTGATGCTCCTGTTCCGCGTGCTGTTCGGCGAGGATCAGCCGGTCATCACGGTCCTTTCCTTCACGGTGACCATGTATATGGTCAATAAGGTCCTGGCGACGCTGCTGGTGATGATCTGGAATTATTTCACAAAACGGTACATCCTGCGAAAAAAGGCTTGACATAGGTGGGAAAGTCTGGTAAGATAAGTATGGTTAAAGCTCCTTAACCACCAAAAAAGTCCCGATCCGTCTCCAGGTCGGGCGTCGTCTCCGACTTCCATTTGCCTCCTTTGTCTGACCCGCCGGGCGCTCGGCGGGTTTTTTTGTGTGATACTAATCTCTGGTAAAACCGCTAAACCCTCACCGTACCAACGGGTACGCTTTCGTGCGGGTTCCTTGATCAAACGCCAAATCCACGCACAATCTTTTAGCATTTTTACCAGATATTAGTATGACACAAAAGAGGGTGGATTATTCGTTTGTTTCCTCAACCGCTTCCTTCAGCGTCAAGGCCCTTCCCAAAGGCAGCCATTCGTAGACCATTGTCCGTGTTTCAGCGTATCCGTCACGCTCGCGGGAGACCAGCTGGGGGAAGCCTTGCTTGCTGACCGAAAAGGCGTAGTCGCACAGCTCCAGCGGGATCGTTTCATCCGTCAGGGCGTTTGCCTCCCAGTCCCATCGCCGGGTCGTCATCACCGGATCAAAACGGTTTTCGGGGGCGTTCCACAGGCAGAATACAAAAAACTCGTTGTAGGCGCCCCGGGCAGTGGTCAGCACCAGGTCAGGTTTTCCGTCCCGGTTCATGTCGTCCAGGAACGCCATGCCGCCCATCGCTATGGTTGCGGGCAGCTCCGCGCTGGCATACTCGAAGGATTGTGCCAGACTGCCGTCCCGCGCTGTTACAGTGACCTGCAAAACGTTTTCCCGTTCTTCCTCCGGGCGGCGTCTGCCGGTATCTTTAATCACCACGTCGAGGACGGGACCGTCATCCCATAGCTGAAAGGAGCGGCGGAAGGTTTCGGCGGTACCCGGCGTTTGGCCGTCTACGAAGCCAAAGCGCCGTTCCAGTTCTGCACGCGCCTGGACGCTCTCCGGCGTCCATTCCCTGATTGGGCTCATGGGCAGCTCCATGCAGCGGTACTGCCAGCGCTCGATCCTGTCGTACGCTTCGTCCCCGCTGATCTCCGCGCCGTCCAGGGCCCACCGGACCGAGTCATCATCGGGGGATGAAACGGCCTCAATGACGTGGCGGTCGGTCCAGCCGGACATATCCTCCGCAGCCACAGCGTACTCGTACACGGATTCGAAGGCGCTGGAGGCGCCCTCCGCGTAATAGCCGTAGCGGTCAGCGGACTCGTCATAGATCATATGCACGCGATAGCGTTCCCATCCCCGAATGAGCCTGACGGGGTCATGGTCCCGCAGCGCCTGGATCTCAAAGATGAACCCTACCGGCAGGGCTGAACCGGGCATCGAGCCGATCACTAATTCTGGCACGGCATCTCCATTCAGATCCGCGAAGCAATAGCCGATACTGTCCAGCGGATCGATACCGAGGGGCAGACAGTACTGCCGACATGTCTCTATCGGCTCATCCGTCTCCGCCGGTTCCTCGTCGGTGGCCAGTCCTGTCGCGTAATGCTTGAGCACAGGCACAAATTCCTCCGGCAGGCCGCTGGCCCAAGCTTCCGCGCCGGCACAGGCGGCGGCAAAGCAGACGAAGAGCAGTATCATCAGAAGTAAAAGCCGTTTCATGAGATCAACCTCCCGACATATAGACGTTGCAAAGCACCGGATTTATCCACGGAAAATAAAAAAACCTGCCGGCGGATGGGCCGGCAGGTTTGTGAAGATATGTGATCAGCCACCGATGGTGATGCAACCGCAGGGGCAGTTCTTGGCGCACTCGCCGCAGCGCGTGCACTTGTCCGGGTCGATGCGGGCAAAGCCGTTCTCGACGTGCACGGCGTCGTACTGGCAGGTCTTTTCGCAGCGCTTGCAGCCGATGCAGGCCTTCATGCAGGCCTCGCGGGCGACACGGCCCGTGTCGGAGTTCTGGCAGCGTACGATGACCTTCGCGTCCTTCGCCATCACACGGATCACGTGGCGCGGGCAGGTCTTTTCGCACATGCCGCAGGCGGTGCACTTGTCCGGGTCGATCACGGCGATGCCGTTTTCGATATGGATGGCGTCAAACTTGCAGACGTCCATGCAGTCGCCCAGGCCGACGCAGGAATAGGGGCACATCTTGGGCCCGCCGACCATCTGGGCGGCCATCTGGCAGGACTTGTAGCCATCGTAGCGGTAGCGCTCCTTAGCGGTACCGACTTCGCCCTGGCAGAGTACCCGGGCGACCCTCGGCTCAGCAGAACCTGCGTCCGTGCCCATGATGGCAGCGATGGCGTTTGCAGTCTTCGCGCCGCCGGCAGAGCAGCCATTGACGGGAGCTTCGCCCGCGACGACAGCCGCGGCAAAGCCGTCACAGCCGGGATATCCGCAGGCGCCGCAGTTGGCGCCGGCGCACGCTTCGCGCACAGCCGCGACGCGCTCGTCCACTTCCACGGCGAATTTTTTGTCAGCGACATCCAGCACCAGGCCGAACACCGCGCCTAACGCGCCCAAAGCAAGAAGGGCGTACAGAATCGGCATAAAATCCATTGTATCTCCTCCTTACTTGACCATGCCCTGGAATCCCATGAAGGCGATGGACATCAGGCCAGCGATGATCAGGCTGGATGGGAAGCCCTTGAAGCTCTTGGGGATATCCGAGGTCTCCAGGCGCTCACGCACGCCCGCCATCAGCACGATGGCCAGCATGAAGCCCAGCGCGCCGAACACGCCGTTGCATACGGACTCGAACAGGTTGTAGCTGTTGTCCGCGTTCATGACGGTGACCGCCAGCACCGCGCAGTTGGTGGTGATCAGCGGCAGGTACACGCCCAGCGCGGAGTAAAGCGCGGGCATGGACTTTTTCATGAACATTTCCACGAACTGCACCAGGGCCGCGATGACCAGGATGAAGGCGATGGTCTGCAGGTATTTCAGGTTCAGCGCCAGCAGCAGCATGTTCACAAAGTAGGTGAAGAAGGAAGCAAGCGCCATAACGAAGGTGACCGCCAGGCCCATGCCGGTGGCCGTCTGCACCTTGCTGGACACGCCCAGGAACGGGCAGCAGCCCAGGAAGCGGGAGAAGATGAAGTTATTGACGAAGACGCAGTAGACCATGAACAGCAGGAAGGAAGAGAAATCCATGATCCTCATGCCTGGTCACCTCCCTTCTTAGCAGCGCGACGCGCGGTCAGGGCGTTGATGATGCCCAGCAGCAGGCCGAAGGTGATGAAGCCGCCCGGAGCGAGCACGAACAGCAGCATCGGCTCATAGGACGCGCCGAGCAGGTTGATGCCGAACACGGAGCCGTTGCCGATCAGCTCGCGCACGATGCCGATCAGAGTGATGGCGCAGGTGAAGCCGAGGCCCATGCCCAGGCCGTCCGCGGCGGAGAGCAGCGGGCCGTTCTTGCTGGCAAAGGCTTCCGCGCGGGCCAGGATGATGCAGTTGACCACGATCAGCGGGATGAAGATGCCCAGAGCCTCGTACAGGGAGGGCAGGAAGGCCTGCATCATCATCTGCACGATGGTCACGAAGGTCGCGATGATCACGATGAAGGACGGGATGCGCGCCTTGTCCGGGATCAGCTTGCGCACCAGGGAAACCACCACGTTGGAGCAGATTAGCACGAAGGTGGCCGCCAGGCCCATGCCGATGCCGTTGATGGCCGAAGTGGTGACCGCCAGCGTGGGGCAGGTGCCCAGCACCAGGCGGAAGGTCGGATTCTCATTGAGCAGGCCGTTGACAAATACGCCGCGCATGGTCGGCTTGTTGGAATTCTCAGCCATGCTGCTTCACCTCCCCATATACTTTGCGTTTGAGCGCTCTGTCGAGCAGCGGAGTCACGATGTTCATCAGCAGGATGGCGTAGGTCACGCCCTCCGGATAGTTGCCGAACTGACGGATCAGGGCGACCATCAGTCCGCAGCCCACGGCGTAGATCATATGGCCCAGCTTCAGCATGGGGGTGGTCACATAGTCCGTGGCCATGAAGCACGCGCCCAGCAGCAGGCCGCCGGAGAGGACCGCCTTCAGCGGATCCGCGCCGAACGCCCAGGAGCACAGGGCCACCGTGCCGACCATAACGACCGGGATCTCCCAGGAGATGACCCTGCGAACCAGCAGGTAGACGAGGCCGATCAGGATGGCCAGCTTGCAGGTTTCGCCGATGGCGCCGGGGATGTTGCCGAAGAAGAGGTCGCGCACCTCGGTGGTGCCGGGCACCAGCAGCGGGGTGGCGGAGGCCAGGGTATCCACGCCCGTGGCCGCGGCGGAGCCGAACAGCGTGCGCAGCGGCAGGTAGGCCTTGGTCATGTGGGAGGGCCAGCTGGTCAGCAGCACCGCGCGGGCCGCCAGCGCCGGGTTCAGGAAGTTATGGCCGATGCCGCCGAACAGCTGCTTGACGATGATGATCGCGAACACGCTGCCGATCAGCGGGATCCACAGCGGCACATTGGCGGGCAGGTTCAGCGCCAGCAGCAGGCCCGTGACCGCCGCGGAGAGGTCCGAGATACGGATGGGCTTGTGGGCCAGCTTCTGCCAGACGAATTCAGAAAGCACGGCGGCCGCCACGCTGACTAAAATGATCAGCACGGCCTTGATGCCGTAAAAGTAGATGGAAGCCGCGGTCGCCGGACACAGCGCGATCAGGACATCCAGCATCAGGCGCTGGGTATCCGCCTTCGCGCGCAGGTGCGGGCCGGTTGAAATGTGAAGCGCCATTGCTTAAATCCCCCTTTGCGCAATCAGTTCGCGGGCGTTCTTGATGGACGACATGATCCACCGCCGCGCCGGGCAAATGTACGAGCAGCTGGAGCAGAGGATGCAGTCCATGATGTGCTGGTCCTTGGCTTCCTTGAGCTGGTTCGCGTCGCACAGATTCTTGAGCCGGTACGGATCCAGGTGCATGGGGCAGACTTCCACGCAACGGCCGCAGCGGATGCAGCTGGACTCGTCCAGGGAGGTGGCCTCCTGCTGGTCCAGCACCACGATACCGTTGGTGGTCTTGGTCATGGACACCGTGTCGTTCGGCGCGCAGATGCCGGTCATGGTGCCGCCGGCGATGATCTTGCCCGGCTCTTCCACGGTGTAGCCGCCACAGGCGCCGATGGCGTCCAGGAAGATGGTGCCCACGCGCAGAAGCAGGTTGTCGGGCTCGCGCACCCGGCCGGTGACGGTGGTCACGCGCTCTACCAGCGGCTTGCCGTCGATCACGGCGTCCGCGATGGCGGCGGCGGTGCCGACGTTCAGCACGATGCAGCCGGCGTCGGCGGGCAGGCCGCCCGATGGCACCTCGCGGTGGGTGACGGCCTTGATGATCTGCTTTTCAGCACCCTGGGGGTATTTGGCCTTCAGGGTGACGACCTGCACGCCCTTGCGGCCCTTGGCCGCGCTTTCGATAGCGGCGATGGCGTCCTTCTTGTTATCCTCGATGGCGATATAGCCCCGCTCCACGTGCGCGGCGCGCATGGCGGCGCGCAGGCCGTCCACCACGCGCACGGGCTGCTCCAGCATCAGCCTGTGGTCGGCGTTCAGGAAGGTCTCGCACTCCGCGCCGTTCAGGATGATGGTGTCCACCTTCTTTTCAGGGGGCACCTGGAGCTTGAAGTGGGTCGGGAAGCCCGCGCCGCCCATGCCGATGATGCCGGCCGCCTGGATGGCGGGGATGATCTGGTCGGCGTCGCAGTTTTCCACGTTGCCGAGGCCCTTGAGCTCTACCCACTCGTCGTTGAAATCATTTTCAATGGTGATGCACTGGGAGGTGGTCTTGCCCAGCTGCTGCACCATGCCGATATCCTTCACGGTGCCGCTGACGGAGGCGTGCACCGGCACGCCGCGAGGCCCGACGGCCTCCGCGATCAGCTGGCCCATCAGCACATGGTCGCCCTTTTTGACGATCGGCTTGGACGGGGCTGCCGCGATATGCATGTTCATGGGGATGCAGACCACGTCGGATACGAAGGGGCGGATCGCCTTGTCGTTCGTCAGCGGCTTGCCCTGATGCTGTGACGGCAGCGGATGAACGCCGCCCGGAAATGTCTTTTTCATCGCTGATGTTCTCCTCCTGCCGTTACTTATTCTTCGCTTCGTTGACGGCGCTGATGACCGCGTTGGAGCTGATGGTCGCGCCGGCGACGGCGTCGATGCCTTCGACCGGGACGTTCTTGCCCACAAACTTGCCGAGGAACTCCTCAGTGTTCACGTTGGCGAGGAAGGTCTTGTCCATGTCGCTGTCGCTGTCGCCCAGGGTGACGGACTTGACGGTGCCGTCCTCGTTGAAGGCCACAGTCACCGGGAAG
>CACWHI010000056.1 GCA_902760595.1 uncultured Eubacteriales bacterium | reverse complement strand
GGAGCCCGTCAGGGCGACAGGAAACACCGTTGGGGGGTTCCGTAGGGGGGTCGCAAGACCCCCTTGCGGTGACTGTTCAGTCTACGACTGAACAGTCACTACTTATTCTGAAGAAAGGGAGAATGACAAAAATGACAAAAATGAAAACGCTGCTTGCTTTGCTGATGGCGCTGTGCATGCTGATGACGGCGCTGCCCGTGATGGCGGAAGAGACTGTTTCCGGCACCTGGTATCTGGTCGTGCTGGGCCTGACCGCCGGCACCTTTGACCTGCACGAGGACGGGACCCTGGCCGTGGTGACTCACGGTGAAAACGGTGATGAGAAGCTGGAAGGCACCTGGAAGCAGGAAGACGGCAAGATCCTCATGACGGTCAACGGCCAGACCCAGACCTTTGCCAAGGACGGCGAAAACCTGAGCCTCAGCGCGGGCGATATCACGTCCCTGGGCATGAGCACGTCGAGCCTTGCCGGCACCGGAGCGGACGAGGCCGTGCTGGCCAGCCTGGTCAAGGTCAGCCGTGAGCCCGGCAAGCTCACCCCGGCGGAGCTGACCGCGTACCAGAAGGACGGCACCCTGCCCGAGGGAAAGACCAAAGAGGACATGGACGCCTTCACGGCGGACATGGTCGCCACCCTGATGACGCAGATGCTGTCCACGCAGACTCCCGCGAAATAATCCGGGAGGAGCGCGTCCATACGGTCGTGGGGCCGCTGCGCTTGCGCAGCGGTCCTTTCTGTCTTTTTCAGGTTATTTTTAGGTTCGGGCGCTATCATAGGTGCTGTCCGGCCGCGGGAGCGGCAGGCCGGAGATCTGTACGGTATAAGGAGGACGAAAGAGATGAGAAGGCTTCTTGCCTGGATGATCGCGCTGGCGCTCATGGCATCGTGCGCGAGCTGCTTTGCGGAAGACGGCAGCGTGCCCGCCGGGATCGATATGAGCAAATGGCAGTACGAAGCGGAGGATGACGTCTACTGGCAGGTGGGCCTGTCCTACGCGGCGACGCCGGCGGACAGCAGATATGAAACCATGGGCATCTTTGTGCCCGGCGCCTATTTCAACGCCACGGACAACGGGGATGGGACCTGGACCTGCTCGGTCAACGAATCCGGCGCGGCCGGGCAGTACACCGCGCTGACGGCCCCGTGGATCCTGCCGGTTAATACGCCCGGCTATTCCGCGATGGCGGCGCCGACCGGGTATTCGAGCTCCATGGGCTACGGCAGCGTTTCGGACTATATCGGCGAGGGCATGATCGTCCTTTTCGCCGGGGCGCGCGGCCGCGACGCGGGCGCGCCTGCCGGCGTGACGGATTTCAAGGCTGCCATCCGTTATGCCCGCTATAATAAAGCTCTGCTGCCCGGCGACCCGGACAGTATCTTTACCCTCGGCATGAGCGGCGGCGGCGCGCAGAGCGCCCTGATCGGGGCGAGCGGCGACAGCGCTCTGTATACGCCCTACCTGGAAGCCATCGGCGCGGTGATGACGGAAAGCGACGCCGTGAAGGGCAGCATGTGCTGGTGCCCCATCACCAACCTCGATATCGCGGACGAGGCCTATGAGTGGAACATGGGCAATACCCGTTCCGGACTGACCGAACAGGAACAGGCCTATTCAGACGGCATGGCGCTGGCCTTTGCCGATTATATCAACGGCCTTGGCCTGAAGGATGAAAACGGCGCCGCGCTGGTGCTGGCGGAAAGCGAAGAGGGCATCTGGCAGAGCGGCACGTACTATGATTACGTGAAAAACGTGATCGAGACGTCGCTGGAGCATTTCCTGAGCGATACGGAATTCCCGTATACCGCGTCCTCCTCCGGCGGCCGCGGCGGCATGAGGGGCCCCAGGAACGGCGATGGGACGCAGGGCGGCTTTGCCGGCCCCGGAAATGGGAAAATGCCCGACTTCGCGAACGGAGAGGCGCCGGACTTCGGCAACGGCGGCGGCCCGGAGGCCGGGCAGGGGACGGCGTATGAAGACATGGACGGCATCGCCCGCACGGAGAGCGCCTCGGCGGCGCTGTCGCTCAGCGGCACCTACGAGACCCGGCAGGATTATATCGACGCGCTGAACGCGAACGGCGAGTGGGTCGCCTGGGATGAGAGCACAGGCGAGGTGACGGTCACCAGCGTCGCCGCCTTCACGCAGGCCCTGAAAAACGCGTCCAAGGGCATCGCGGCGTTCGACCAGCTGGATGCCGGCCAGGGCGAAAACGTTCTCTTCGGCTATGGCGACGGCAGCGGCGCGCACTTTGACGCCATTCTGGGCGGCCTGGCGCAGGGCAGCGAGTATGAAGCCGCGTTCGCTGAGGACCTGGCAAAGCGGGACGCGCTGGGCAATACGGTGGACGTGCGCCTGAACATGTACAATCCCATGTATTATCTGTCTCCCGCCTATGAGGGCTATCAGACCGCTAGGCCCGCCGCGTACTGGCGCATCCGCACCGGCATCACCCAGGGCGATACCGCCATGTGCACGGAGATCGACCTGGCGCTTGCCGCGGACGCCTACAGCGAGGAAACGCAGGTGGACTTTGAAACCGTCTGGGGCCAGGGCCATACGATGGCGGAGCGCACCGGCTCCTCCACCGCCAACTTCATCGCCTGGGTTCAGGAGTGTACGAAATAAACGACTTCAGGGGCTGTTGCACGAGCCAGACAACAAAAATGGAGCTTTTGACCACTGAGGAGGTGGGAAAAAGCTCCATGACCGTTATTGCGCGGCGGGACGGGTTCGGCCGCGCAGAATGTTGAAGCAAACGCAAACCCTGCGTGCGTGCGTGTAAGGAAAATCCGGAATCGAAAATCGTTCATCTCACACATGATCCCATTCAACATTCCGAATCAGTGGTTCCTCTCCTTACACGCACGCACGCAGGTTTTTGGCATAAGCGGTGTTTTGTTTGTCAGTTCCAGGCGCCGGTGAGCCTCATGACCACGATCATGATCACCATGACCACGGCCAGGGCGCCCATCATGCACATCATCATCTTCCTCGCGTGCCGGGCTTCCTCCGCTTTTTCCTTCCGCTTCTGCTCCGCGATCTCGGCGGCGTGTTCCCGGTTATAGCGGATCTTGTCGGCGGTCTGGTTAAAGAAGGCTTTCGCGATCCCGTGGATGGCGCCGGCCATCGTCTCCGGGGCCTCTTCTTTGATCTCGATCTCGGCCCCGCAATAAGGGCAGAACCTGACCTGCTTGAGCTGATCGATCTCCAGCGCCGCGCCGCAATGCTCACACTTCATAACCTGCGCCTCCTCCGCGTTTGCCAATGCACATTCAGAATTGCTCCGCCATGATGGCGTCCGTTCGTTTCCGTTGCTTTCGGTGGCCCGCCCGTTGCGGTTCACACCTGTTGATACGCCTTAAGGAGAAGACTGGCAGCGAACCTCGCTGTTTTTATTTGATCCTGGCGATCTCGTGGTTGGAATATTCGGGGTCACCCGTCACCTCGCGGATCACATGGATCCCTTCCGGAAACAGGATCTCCTGATCCTCGCTGTGCAGCTCGATCTCCAGGACCGCCCTGTCCGGCCAGTCCGGATAGACGTCGATCTCGTAATATAAGCCGTTTTCGCTCAGGCAGTACCGCTCCTTGCGGATCGGACGGTAAGCGGGATCGGCCTGCACCAGCAGAGCAAGGTATTCCTCCTGGGTGAGCCGCTCCTCCTCTTCCACCCGTTTCATCCCGGTGAGCTTCTTTTTCCTCGTTTTGAAGTAGATATAATGGCCGTTGGCCCCGCGCTGGCGGATGCGCAGCTCCTCCGCGCCCTCGTCTGTTTTCAGATACGTCTGCACAATATCCACACGCTCGCAGTTGGGCAGCGCCTCCAGCAGGCGGATATTGGGCCGTTCGATCAGGAACCTCCGCTCGATCTCCAGCGGGGCGGGCTCCCCCAGGAAGACGGTGATCTCCCGAATGAGCCGGAGCATCTTTTCTTCAAATCCGGTGGTATTGTCAATGACCCGCAGGTGCGGATGGCCCGTCCAGGCGGCGATCAGCCTGTCGTCCAGCGCCGCGGCCTCCTCGACCGTCTCGGTGCGCGCCTGATTGTTCGCCAGGGTGTAATACTTCTCCGCGCCCTTGGCCGCCGTGACCAGGTGGAACACGGCGTCGTACTGATCCCGCAGCGCTACCTTGTTGGTCCGCAGCTGCCTGAGCACCCAGCCGAACTCCTGCTCCGTCATGTAAGCGCAGTTGTCCATCGCCGCGCGGTCGCAGACGATGAGGACCTTGGCGGCCTTCATCGTCCGCGCGATGTCCTCAAACGCCCGTTCCTTTGCCGCCTGCAGCTCGAGCAGATGCCATTGGAAATCCCGGTTGGAGGCGTTGAGCCACGGCGCGGCGCCGCCGGTAATGAGCTGCGTCGCGGTTTCATCCACAAACAGGACGGCGTAGCCGAGCCTGGTAAAGGCGTTCTGGATCCAGCTCATGGCGGTGGTCTTCCCGGCGCAGGGGCCGCCGGTGATGACGATCTTCGTGATCTTCTTTTCCGATACGGCCGGGTGAAGGAGCTCGTCCAGGGAGACGCCGAGGACATCCGCCAGCCGGTTCACGGTATCCAGCCCCGGCTTCGCCTTCCCGTTTTCCCATTTAGACACGGTCTTGCCGGACACGCCTGTGCTTTCGCCCAGCTGGGACTGGGTCAGGCGCGCCTTCTGCCTGAGCTCATACAGACGCTTCCCGAATTCAGAATCCTGCATATTCTCACCTCAGATCAAGTTTTAATGCCGACGACGGCCGTCACGCTCTTGCTGGGCCGCATCAGCAGGCTGTCCGTCAGGGTGACGCCGATGGCGCGCTCGCAGCCGAGGGCGGCGAAGATGTCCTGCTGCAGGGCCAGGGGCAGGTCGCCGTAGCCGGGGGAAAAGCGGCCGGTCAGCGCGTGGCCGGGAAAGGTTGGGGCCAGCCGCTCGCAAAGCCGGTCGCAGGCGGCCTCCACCTGCTGCGCGCCGATGGCGTGCAGCAGCAGCCCGTGCAGGGGGGAGCGGAGCTGGCCCCGGGCGATGAGCCGGTCCATCTCCGCGCCGGCGGTGCAGGCAAGCAGCAGGATCCGCCCGCAGCCGGCCAGATGCTTCCGGAGGCTGGAGGATCCCGTGACCGCGAAGCCCAGGTCCAGGGCGCCGTCGGCAAAGGCCAGCGGGTATTCCCGCCACACCGCCCGGCAGCGGATCCGGCCCCGCGCCATGTCCATGCATTCCGCCAGGGGCAGGTGTTCGGGGACCCCTGCGCCCGGCGGCAGCATCGCGTACCGCAGGATCTCCGTCTCGTCCATCGGCAGCTCGCCCAGGTCCGCCGTCAGCGGGCCGGCGGCCATCAGAACGTCCTCCCCAGCATCTGCGACAGGTGGCCCTGGATGGCGGCGGCGACGTCCGGCTTGTTCATGGTGTAGATGTGCACGTGGCGGATGCCGTTGGCGAACAGGTCGATGATCTGGTCGGCGGCGTAGAGGATGCCGGCCTGCTTCGTGGCCTCAGACGAGGAGCCGAAGTGGTCCACCAGGTTGGTGAAGCGGCGCGGCATGAAGCTGCCGGACAGCTTCCGCGCGCGCTCCACCTGGGTCGGGCTGGTGATGGGCATGATGCCGGGCACGACGGGCACAGCGATGCCGGCCTCCCGCAGCTTGTACATGAAGTTGTAGAAGACGTCGTTATCGAAGAACATCTGGGTGGTCAGGAAATCCGCGCCGGCCTCCACCTTCTCCCTCAGGCGGCGCAGGTCCTCCGCCTGGCTGGCGCTTTCGGGATGCACCTCCGGGTAGCAGGCCGCGCCGACGCAGAAGTCGCCGGAGGCTCTGATCTCGCGGATCAGGTCAGCGGCGTGGGGGTAGGCGCTGCCGCGCATGTCCCCGGGCCGCGTGCCTGCCGGCAGGTCGCCCCGCAGGGCCATGATATTGTGGATGCCGTCGTCCTTCAGCGTCTTCAGGTAGTCCCGGATGGTCTGCCGGTCCGCCCCGACGCAGGTCAGGTGCGCCAGCACCTCCGTCCCGCTGCCGCGCCGGAGGGCCCGGGCGATCTCCACGGTATAGCGGCTGCCCCCGCCGCCCGCGCCGTAGGTGACGGAGATAAAGGAAGGGCGCAGATCCGCGATCTCGCCCGCGGCGCTCAGCACGCTGTCAAAGGCCGCGTCCGTCTTCGGCGGGAATACCTCAAAGGACAGACTCAGCGCCTGGCTGACGATGCTGTCGATCACCTTCATGGCCGGACCTCCTGATCTTCTGGATCAATGGGGTGTTTTGCTTTGATGGCATTTTAATTTGGAACAGCTTAGTTGTCAATAGACTGATTGAACAAGAAGGTTTCTTTTGTATGGGCTAATTTTGAATTTTTTGTAACTATTCAGTCATACAGTAGAGTGAGACGAGGCCCGGTCCGTTCCGGCACGGAATCCCGGAGTCCGCCGATTCATTCGGCGGATGGCGAAGCC
>CACWHI010000055.1 GCA_902760595.1 uncultured Eubacteriales bacterium | reverse complement strand
CGAACTGAGAGTTACTGACACAGGATGCAGCTACAATCGCATAAATCATCTTGCGTCAGCGGAATCTCTTCCTTGCAGCTTTGCCGCCCGGGAGGACCGTAGGTCCGACAGGCAAGGGTGTTGGGGGCGGCGGAGCCCGCCGCGCCCGGTGGGCGATGAAGGCGGGTTGAGACGCAATGAGGCACAGAGCGCGTAGCGCGACAATGCCGAATTGAGGAGTAGGGGAGTCGCAAGACCCCCATGCGGTGACTGTTCAGTCCATGACTGAACAGTCACTCAGCAGGAAACAGGCCGCGTTTGCGCTGCGGCGCAACCTGTGCTATACTGTATGCATATCTGGATGTTTCGACACGCGGGACGGACCGGAGAAAGGACGCTTATGACGCGACTGAAGCTCACCCTGGCGTATGACGGTACGCGCTACGACGGCTGGCAGCGGCAGGGGAATACGGCCAACACCATTCAGGCGCGGGTGGAGGCGCTGCTTTCCCGCGCGCTGAACGCGCCGGTGGAGGTCCATGGCTGCGGGCGCACCGACGTGGGCGTGCACGCGCGAACGCAGGTGTGCCACTTCGACGCCCCGGACGGGACGGACGTGACCGCGCTGCTGGCCGACCTGCGCCGGTACCTGCCGGAGGACATCGCGGCCCTGGCGTTGGAAACGGCGGACCCGCGCTTTCACGCGCGGCTGAGCTGCCGGGAGAAGACCTACGTCTACCGCGTCCGCACAGGCCCGGCGCGGGACGTTTTTACCAGGCGGTACGAGCTGTTTCTGCCGGAAACGCTGGACGAGGCCGCCATGGCGGAGGGCGCGAAGCTCCTGACCGGCACCCACGATTTCCGCGCGTTCACCAATAACCGCCGTACGAAGAAATCCACCGTCCGCACCGTGAGCGGCATCCGCCTGACCCGGGAGGGGGACCTGCTGAGCCTGTGGTTCACGGGGGACGGATTCCTGTACAACATGGTGCGCATCATGACCGGCACGCTGCTGGAGGTGGGCGAGGGGAAGCGCCGCGCCGGGGAGCTGCCCGCCGTCCTCGCCTCGCTGGACCGGACGCAGGCCGGGCCGCTGGCCCCGGCGCAGGGACTGACATTGTGGGAGGTCTTGTATTGAATCAGACGGAGTACACGAGAGATCCCCTGCTGACGCTGGGCGACGAGCTGCTGAGCGAGCGCCTGCCCCTGGAGCTGGAGCCCATCCTGGTGGTGCGGCCCGAGCGCGTGGAGCTGGCGCTGAACGTGCTGGACGAGCGCAGGCACGCCGTCCGACAGATGCGGCGCTTCCTGTACGACTGGCAGGAGGAGCAGCGGCTCTCGCTGGACGGCAAGCGCGTGATCGACCTGATGGAGTGGCGCTTTCATCGGCGGGACCAGGCATTTTTATACGAGCTGAGCCTGCTGTTCAACGAGGTCGACGGCCTGCGCGTGGCGGACGGCGGGCGCTGCCTGCCGCTGGACGAGAACGCGCTGCACCGCGTACTGGAGCTGCTGGCGAAGCGCCCCTTCATCCTGTACCGGGACAAGAAAAAGACGCGGCTGGACGGCATCGAGACGCGGGAGCTGCCCCTGGTGTGCCAGGTATCCGGCACGGTCCGGGAGCTGCAGGCGCAGATCACCCTGGAGGGCGAGCTGCGCGCGCTGACCGGCGACGGGCGCTACGTGCTTTGGCAGAACGCCGTGTGGGCGCTGCCGGAAAAGCAGCGCGTGCTGCTGAGCCGCATCAGGGACGGGCTGAACGCCGGCAGCGCCGTCTACCTGTACCGCGGGCAGGAGGTCAGCCGGTTCCTGAACTCGGCGCTGCCGCTGCTGTACGATGCCATGGCGGTCAGCCTGGACGGCCAGCTGGCCTCCCAGCTGCGGCGCTTCAAGCTGAAGACCAAGATCTACCTGGACCGCCAGGGCAAGGACGTGCAGGCGCGGGTGCGCTACCTGTACGACAGATACGAGATCAACCCCTTCGCGCCGGAGCCGGACGCCGTGATGCTGTACCGCGACGCGGTATCCGAGGCCGAGGTCATGCGCTGCCTGTCCGACGCCGGGTTCCACGTGCAGAACGGCGAGGCGGTGCTGCACGAGACCGAGGGCATCTGGTACCTGATGCACGAGGGCGTGACGCGGCTCGAGGGCCTGGCCGAGGTATTCATGAGCCGCGACTTCGTGGCGATGAAGCCGCGCCAGCCGCGCCTGAACGGGCGCATGACCGCGCGGGGCGGCGGGATCCAGCTGGAGATGCTGGACGGGGAGAGGCCC
Organism: uncultured Eubacteriales bacterium; assembly: GCA_902760595.1. Taxonomy (GTDB): domain Bacteria; phylum Bacillota; class Clostridia; order Christensenellales; family Aristaeellaceae; genus UBA4246. The sequence continues at coordinate 9,082 of CACWHI010000055.1, read as the reverse complement.
ATCGAGGAGCTGTACCCGCTGATGCGGGCCATCTATGAAAAGCAGCATTACTTCCGCCTGCGCTCGGGCGAATTCCTGGAGCTGACCGGCCTGGAGGGCTGGCAGGAGCTAGCCCGCGCGATGATGGAGGACGAGCAGGCCGAACGCGCGGCGCTGGCGGAGGACCGCCGGCCCCTGACCGCCTTCCGCGCCAGCTACCTGAAGCACCTGATGGAGGAGGCGAGCCTGCCCCTGGCCGCCGACGAGGCGACCGAGGAGATGACCAGCTTCCGTTACCAGGCGCCGCCCCCCAACGTAGAGGGCCTCAAGCAGTACCAGAGCGTGGGCTACCAGTGGCTGATGATGCTGGACCACCTGCGCATGGGCGGCATATTGGCAGACGAGATGGGCCTGGGCAAGACCGTGCAGACCATCGCGGCCATCGAGCGCACGGCCGCGCTGGAGCCGGACTGCCCGCCCTCCATCATCGTGACGCCGACCTCCCTGATCTTCAACTGGGCCCGGGAGTTCCAGCGCTTCGCGCCGCAGCTCAGGGTAAAGATCATCCAGGGCAGCCAGCCGGTGCGCGAGGAGATGTACGAGTCGCTCGGCGAGTCCGGCGCGCAGGTGCTGATCACCAGCTATCCCCTGATCCGGCGCGACATCGAGCACGCGGAAAAGCTGACCCTGCGCTTTGCCGTGCTGGACGAGGCGCAGCAGATCAAGAACACCCAATCCGTCTCCGCCCGCGCGGTCAAGCGCCTGAACGCCCGCACGCGCGTGGCCCTGACCGGCACGCCGCTGGAAAACCACGTGGGCGAGCTGTGGTCCCTGATGGATTACTGCCTGCCCGGGTACCTGCCCGGCTACGGCAGCTTCCTGCGCCGGTACGACGAGGAGGGCGACCTGGACGACCTGCGCCGCCGGATCCGGCCCTTCCTGATGCGGCGCGTGAAGGAGGACGTGCTGGCGGAGCTGCCCGAGCGCATCGAGCAGACCCTGTACGCGGAGATGACGGACGCGCAGAAGAAGGTGTACGACGCGGTGGTCTGGCAGTGCCGCGCCCGCCTGGAGCGCGCCGTGCGCGAGCGCGGCTTCGACCGCGCGCAGGCGGAGATCCTTTCCGCCATGACGCAGCTCAGGGAGATCTGCTGCCACCCCGCCCTGTGCATGGACGGGTACATCGAGGGCTCGGGCAAGGAGGAGCTGTTCATCGACGTGGCTGTGCCCGCGCTGGCCGCCGGCCACAGGATGCTGGTCTTTTCCCAGTTCACGCGGATGCTGAGCCTGCTGGAGCAGCGGCTGCACGCCGAGGGGATCACCACCCTGTACCTGGACGGCGCGACGCCGACCTCCGAGCGCCAGGAGCTGACCGAGCGCTTTAACGGCGGGGAGGGTCAGGTGTTCCTGATCTCCCTGAAGGCGGGCGGCACGGGCCTGAACCTGACCGGCGCGGACATGGTGATCCACTACGACCCGTGGTGGAACCCCACCGCGCAGGAGCAGGCCACCTCCCGGGCGCACCGCCTGGGGCAGACGAAGCCCGTGACCGTGCTGAGCCTGGTGACCCACGGCACCATCGAGGAGCAGGTGGTGCACCTGGGCGAACGCAAAAAGAACCTCTTCGACCGCCTGATCACCCCCGGCGAGACCCTGCCCGAGGCGCTGACTGAGGAGGAGATCATGGGGCTGTTCAGGAGCTGACGGCGGATTCCGTGCCGGACGGCTTATCTTGTTTTTACCGCACGACTGCAAAGTTACGGAGGCTGTTTATGAACCGCAGATTTTTGAGCGTCCCCCTGCTGCTCGTCTTCCTGTTTGTTATGCTTGCCTCGTTCCCCGCCGCGGCGGACAATAGCCGCGCGAAGGATTATCCCGAAAGAGCGGTGGCGCGGATGTATGTAAAATACAAGTGCGGCTGCACCCGGATCGGCAACGGCACCATGGTCGGCCGGCGAGGTCTGATCACCGCCGGACACCTGCTGATCTGTCCCTCCCACAGCCGGTGGGCTGACACCATCCAGTTCAAATTCGGCATCAAAAACAGCAGGGACTGCCTGTACACCTACACCGGCGGATATCAGCTGTATGTGTTTGACACCTTCAAAAAGAAGGATGGCACCATCCGCTACAGCAACGAGAATAACATCGGCTATGTGATCTTTGACAAGAACGTCGGCGACAAGACCGGCTGGTACGGCATATACGCCCCCAGCGCCTATGACCTGACCGGCGAATGGTACCACTGGCTCGGCTATAAGAACTGGGACCTGTACAGCGACTACGGGTTCCTGAACGCCAACGACAGCAGCAATGTGTTCACCTTCAGCAGCTATCAGTCCGCCTATTTCCAGGGCGCCGGCATTTATAACTGGGACGAGGGCAATTCAGGCCCGACGCTGGTCGGCGTGTATATCAACGACAGCGGCTCGACCTGCTACGGTCGGAAGGTGACCAGTGACGTGATCCGCGAAATGCGCAAGAACGGCGCGTTCGACTGACGCCATGTGCGGACGGTTTTACGTGCCTGAAAACGAGCCGGAGGAAACCATCGTCCGGATCATCGAGGCAGCGGACGCCCGGGCGGCGAGGATGAACGAGGGCGGCGTCGCCCGGGGCGAGGTCTTCCCGACCCAGACGGTGGCCGCGCTGGCGCCGAACCGGCAGGGGAAACCCGAGGCCTTTCCCATGCGCTGGGGCTACCGGCTGGACGGCGGCAGGCAGCTGATCAACACCCGCTCCGAAACGGCGGACGAAAAGCCGCTCTTCCGGGAGTCCTTCGCGCACCGGCGCTGCCTGATCCCCGCCGCGTGGTACTTCGAGTGGGAGCGCAGGGGCAGCGAACGGATCCGGTACGCCCTGCGGCCCAAATGGGATGGGCCCGTCTGGCTGATGGGCATCTACCGCTTCGAGGAGGGCCAGCGGCTGCCGGCCCTGTCCATCCTGACCCGGGAGGCCGCGCCTGAGATCCGCTTCATCCATGACCGGATGCCGGCCATCTGCCCCCCGGAATGGATCGACGACTGGCTGGACCCGCGCTTCCCGGCCAAGGAGCTGACGAGCCTGAACCAGCCCATGCGCTTTGAAGCAAAATAATGCCGTTGACAAACCGGGCAAAACGTGGTAATTTTCTCCCTGTGCAAGGGAGTAGCCGAACGCCGGACGTCCGGTGGGTTTGCGACCGTCAGCCGTCTGCTTAAAACGCAGGCCGGAACAAATGAGATGGCAAGACTTGCGCTGTGGCAAAAGGCATGGCGCGGGTCTTTTTATTTGCCCGGACAACGAATAATACGAAAGAAGGAACTGAAGATGCTTGTACCTGTACTGCTGTTTATCCTGGGCCTGCTGTGCCTGATCAAGGGCGGCGACTGGTTCGTCGACGGCGCGATCGCGCTGGCGCGGCGGTTCCACGTGCCTGAGATCCTGATCGGCGCGACGGTCGTATCCATCGGCACCACGCTGCCCGAGGTCATGGTCTCCGCCGCCGGCGCGCTGGGCGGACACGGCCAGATCGCCTACGGCAACGCCATCGGCTCCGTCATCTGCAACACGGCGCTGATCTCCGCCATCACCATCGCGGTGAAGCCGGGCAAAACGGACCCCAAGTCCCTGCGCCTGCCGGTCGCGTTCTTTTTCATCGCCGCCTTCCTGTTCGCGGGCGTAGCCTACACCACCGGCCAGTTCACCCGCCCGGTCGGCATCGTGCTGCTGGCCCTGTTCGCGGCGTACATGACCATGAGCGTCCTCTCCCTGAAAAAAAATCCCGCCCCCTCCAAACCGGAAGAGGCGGATGAGGCCGGCGAAGACATGCCGCTCGGCAAGAGCATCCTGCTGCTGGTGATCGGCGCGGCGCTGATCGCCGTCGGCGCGCGCCTGCTGGTGGACAACGGCACCAAGATTGCCGAGGCGCTGGGCGTGCCCGAATCCGTGATCGCCCTCACCTTCGTGGCGCTGGGCACCTCGCTCCCCGAGCTGGTGACCGCCATCACCTCCCTGGTCAAGGGCCACGGCTCCCTGTCCCTGGGCAACGTGATCGGCGCGAACCTGTTCAACCTGGTGCTGGTCTCCGGCCTGTCCATCACCCTCGCTCCCTTCGGCATTCCCGAGGGCAGCAAGATCGCGGGCATCAACGCCTCGCTGGTGCTGGACCTGCCCGTCATGTTCTTCGTGATGGCGCTGCTGACGATCCCCGCCCTGCGCAAGGGCCGGCTCTACCGCGCCCAGGGCATCATCCTGCTGGCGGTGTACGCGGCCTTCTGCGTGATCCAATTCTCTATGTAATCGTTGTGCCTGTTCAGTCGCAGACTGAACAGGCACCGCATGGGGGTCTTGCGACCCTCCTACGAAACCCCCCACCACCCTTGCCTGTCGGACCTTCGGTCCTCCCGGGCGGCAAGGGTGCAAGGTAGAAATCGCTGGCGCAAGATGATTTATGCGATTGTAACTGCATCCTGTGTCAGTAACTCTCATTGTCGCATAGAACGCTGCCGCGCTCTATGCTCTGTGGCTCACTGGGCCTTCTCCTGCCTTCATCGCCCACTGGGCGCGGCAGGATACGGCCCTCGCACCGTACATGCCGCTGCTGCGGATTTGAATCAAGGGTGTTCCCCCTTGATAATCCCCTCGGCATGTTCTTTCCGGCACTTCGTCCCATCGCCCTTCGGGTGTTGGAATCGCGCGCGCACCGCGGGCGCAAGCGCCTCACGCACCGCGCACGACATGCTTCGCCATCCTCCGAATGAATCGGCGGACTCCGGGATTCCGTGCCGGAAAGAACTGTTTCTTGACTCTCTATCGGTGCGGAATTAAACAATAACTGATTACGAGATGGCTGCCCATTCGCCCAGCGCAACCGAATACAGATATGTCTCCCGCACCGGGACGCCGGTCAGCGAGGCCAGCGCCTTGCGGTACCAGCCCAGCTGCTCCCGGTAGCGATCCACCAGAACGGATGCCTCTTTGACGGCATCCGTTTTATAATCCACTAAGACCCACGCGCCGTCCTCCATAAAGCACAGGTCGATCACGCCCTGAAGATAGGCGTCGGGGCGGGCCTGCAGGGCAAAGGGCCATTCGCGGCGGACCGTGGGGCTCCGCAGCGCGCGGCGGCCGAGCGACGACTCGAAGAACCGAAGCAGCTGTCCGGGGCGGATCGCCTCGCGCTCCTGCGCGGTCAGCTGCTCCCGCTCGCGCATCCGGTCCAGCAGCCGGGCGACAGTCTGTTCGTCCAGCGGCGCCGCCTTCCGCAGCTCCGGATAGGGCAGGAGCCCCAGCGCCTTGTGCACAGCGGACCCGCGCTCCGCCGGAGTCAGCATCCGCTCCTGCATAAAGCGCGGGTGGCGCTCCAATGTTTCACGTGAAACATTTCGCTTTGTTTCCGGCGTCTCCTCCTGGTCGTCCTCGGTGACCGGGCGGTGGCTGAGCGCGCTGACGGACACCTTCAGCGGCCGCGGCTCCGGCAGCACCGTACTCAGCAGCTCCTCCAGCTCCGGAGAGACGTAGCCTGTTTCCGGTACCGGGCTTACCCGGGCCGCCTCCGGTTCCTCCTCAAGCAGGCGCTCGATCGGCTCCAGCGTCACGCGCCAGCGGGAGCCGTTCGGGGCGGCGACGCTCTGGTCGCCTTCCATATCGTGAAGCCCGAGCGCCGGCATGATCCAGTCCAGCATACACGTCGCTTCGAGGGCGGCGGACGGGTCGCGCATGCTCTTCCACCGGTCCAGCGCCGTATGGAAGTAGGCCGGCGCGCCGTACAGCAGCAGGCGCTCCTTCGCGCGCGTCATCGCCACGTACAGGATACGTGCCTCCTCGGCCTTGGCCTTGCGGTCCAGCACGGCCTCCATGGCGCGCTCAGCCACCGTGTGGCGTCGGATGCGCTCCTCCGGGTCGATCATGCTCATGGCGATGCCCAGGTCCTGGTCCATCATCGGCTGATCGAGCGTCACCGAACGGAAGCCGCGGGAGAGCCCGGCCAGGAAGACCACCGGGAACTCGAGGCCCTTGGACTTGTGCATCGTCATGATGCGCACCACGTCCTCCTGGTCGCTCAGGGATTTGGCGGTCCGGCTGTCGTCCGTCTTGGCGCGCAGGTCCGTACGGGTCAGGAAGTCGTACAGGGTCTCGCTTTCCGCCGCCTTCTCGCACAGCAGGCGCAGGTTCGCCTGCCGGCTCAGGCCGTCCTCCGCCGCTCCGGCCAGGTAATAGATGCCGGATTCGTCCAGCAGCAGGCGGATAAAGTCTTCGAGGGGCATGTGCGCGCACAGGAAGCGCCAGCGCTCCACCCGCCTGAGCATATCCGCCGCCTTTTTGCCCAGCTCCGTCCCCGCCTCCGCGGCGTGAGCGAAGAACACCCGGTAATAGGGCGTCCTGGGAGAGGTGTCCCGGATGCGGATCGTTGCGAGCTCCCGCTCGGTAAACCCGAAGCACGGCACGCGGCAGGCGCCGAGCAGGGGGAGATCCTGATAGGGGTTGTCGATGATCCTGAGCAGGTTCATCACATCCTGGATCTCCCGCAGGTCGTAATACTGCGCGTCCGCGTCCGCGTACACGGGGATGCCCGCCTGCTGCAGAGCCGTCGCGTATACGGACGCCCTGCCCGCCGCGCTGCGCAGCAGGATCACGATATCCCGGTAACGGTACCGGCCGCGGGTGGGCTGCTCGGGCGAGCGCTCCTTCATCAGGCTCTGGATCCGTTCGACGATGAACCGCGCCTCCCAGGCGGAGCTATCCGTCACGCGGCGCTCCTCGCCGGTCTCCTCGTTCGCCGAGACCAGCAGGTGCACCTCCGTTTCCGGGCCCTCCGGCGCCGCGGGGCCGGGCTTCAGCGCGGCCGCGTCGTCATACTCGATCTCCAGCGTGTCTGCCCGCATGGCATGGGCGAAGACCTGGTTCACCGAGGTGAGCACATTTTTCGCGGAACGGAAGTTCTGCTGCAGCAGGATCTTCCGCTCCCGGCCGCCCGGCGTCAGGGAATAGCGGCCGTATTTGTCCATGAACAGCCCCGGGTCCGCCTGGCGAAACCGGTAGATGCTCTGCTTGACGTCGCCCACCAGGAAGAGCCCGTTCTCCTGATGGAGGGCCTGGATGATCTCCTCCTGAATGGGGCTGATGTCCTGGTACTCGTCGATAAACAGCGCGTCAAAAGACCGCGCCTGCTCCCGGGCCACCTCCGGCTCCCGCAGCAGCGTCAGGCAATAGTGCTCCAGATCGTTATAGTCCAGAACGTTCCTTTCGTTCTTGAGCTGCCTGAAGCGCTCCTGGATGTCCCGGGTCAGCTGCACCAGCCCGCGGGACAGCAGGTTCGCGCGGCTGCTGTCCTCCATGGCCTGGACGTCGTTGGTCGGCAGCGGATCCACCGCCGCCTTGACCTGGGCCTTGAAGCGCTCCCGCAGTGCCTGGTAGGCCTGCTTCGCCTCCTCATCGTCCATATCCGTCTTTTTGCCCCGGGGAGCGGTCATGAACCTTACCGTGCCGCCGCGCAGCTGTCCCTTTTCGGCGCTCTGCCGGTATTCATCCAGCAGCGCGCGGTCCGCCGCCAGCAACTTGGCAAAGCGTTCGGGCGTCAGCGGGTCGTTCAGCTGCTCCTCGCACAGGCCCAGCGTCCTTTCCGCTTCCCGCAGCCGCTCCACGGTGATGCTCATCAGAGCGCGGAAGGCCGGCAGCTCGCCGAGCTCGCCCGTCACCTCCGCGGTGACACGCTCCGCCCACTCCCAGGGGTCAGGCATGGCCAGCAGGAACCGCCTGAGCCGCTCCGCCATCGCGGCGATGGTATCCGGCGCCGCGGTATCGAACAGGTATTCCTGCTCGACGGTCGGCGCGGCATACGCCGCCTCCATGGCTTCCTCCGTCGCCTTGTTCAGCAGCCGCTCCAGGATCGAATCCTCGCCGACGCGCGCCTGGGGATCGATGCCGATCAGCTCGAAATGTTGCCGGATCACGTCCTGGCAGAAGGTATGCAGGGTGGAGATATGCGCCCTGCCCATCCGCTGCTGCTGGCGGTACAGGTGCGGGTCCGCGCTTTCCTTTTCCAAAGCGTCGGTGATCCGCTGCCGCATTTCCGCCGCGGCGGCGCGGGTGAAGGTGACGATCAGCATACGGGTGATGTCGCCGCCCTCCCGCAACAGGCGCAGCACGCGCGCCACCAGCACGGCGGTCTTGCCCGAGCCCGCGGCGGCGCTGATCAGCAGTACCGGCTGATCCGTCTCGATGGCGTCTTTCTGTTCAGGGGTCCATTCCATTGTCAAACCTCGATTGTTTCACGTGAAACATTGTTACTCATTCAGGGGGCTGCGGCAGACGCGCAGGTGTTTGAGCTTTTTGAACTTCGCGACAGAGGTCACGTAGCGCAGATGGCCGTCGTGAAAGCCCCTGCGGATGCGGAGCTTGTTATAGGATCCGCCCGCAGCCTGGAGGAAAAGGACGGTATCGCCGTCCACGCTGTATACCACGGCGCTGTGGCAAAAGGCTTCGCCGTCGTAGGTGTATTCCATGCGGATGATGTCTCCGACCTTCAGCCCGCCCGCGTGGCGCACGGAGGGATAGGAGATCCACTTCCCGTGGGGGTTCATCTCGCCGGACAGCAGGTAGCCGATGAACTGCGCGAAGCCGAAGCACTCCCCGTAGCCGTTCCCGTTCGGGTGGTATGGGTCCACCTCGTCGAGGCCCCAGCGGCAGCCGTACCAGCCGCGCTCGTAATTCCTCCGCTTGTTCACGTTCACGGTGGTGTCCGTCCAGCCGGGCTTGCCTTCCTGCCCGTGATAGGTCTGCAGGACGCCGCCCTGCGTCGTCCAGTACCAGCCGTCGTTCAGCTCGTATTTCTCGATGATCGCGTCCAGCGCTTCGGTGGTGAAGCGCCCCATGAACTCCGTATCCTCAAAGGTAAACGTTCCGGCGCTGCCCGCCGCCGGCAGACACATCAGGAAAACCAGCAGCGTCAGCATAAAGCTCCTTCGTCGTCCCGCGGTCATATATCCTCCGTTTAAGGTCGATGCGATATATCAGCTTATTTGTGACTGTTCAGTCGTAGACTGAACAGTCACCGCATGGGGGTCTTGCGACCCCCCTACGGCCCCCCCCCAACGGTGTTTCCTGTCGCCCTGACGGGCTC
>CACWHI010000054.1 GCA_902760595.1 uncultured Eubacteriales bacterium | reverse complement strand
GGCATGTACGCCGCGAGGACGATTCCGCGTCAGCGGAATCTACCTTGCGGTGTTTCCGCCCGGGAGCCCGTCAGGGCGACAGGAAACACCGTTGGGGGGATTCCGTAGGGGGGTCGCAAGACCCCCATGCGGTGACTGTTCAGTCTACGACTGAACAGTCACCCCGGGTTTACTTCAGAAACACGAATTCTTCCAGCTCAAACAGGGGCTTGCCCTCAAAAAACCTGCCCATCCAGCCCTCGACCCGGTGCTCAGCCACGAGATACAGCGCGTGGCGGCCCGCGACGGGGGCTGTTTTCGCGCGGTAGACGCCGTCGCCGGCACCGATCTCGCAGACGCCGAGGTCCTCGCCGTCCGGGCTGTCCAGACGGATATGCAGGCGGCAGGGCGTGCCGCGGCCGTGCGCCTTCAGGGCGAAGGTCAGCGGCTCCCCGGTGCCGTCGAAGCCGAAATCGAAGTATTTGTAGCCCATCACGCAGCCGTCGGTGACGCCGGTGACTACGCGCGTGAACAGATCCAGCTCGGTCACATAGCAACCGCCGGTCAGCACGCAGGCAAGCTCCGCCTTCGTCGGCTGGTAGGGGTCCAGGGCGTCCTCGAAGCCCAGGGAGGTCATTTCCACGGTCGGGATCGTGCCGTCCGGCAGGATCTCGATCTTTTCTACACAGGCGCGGCGCGACATGATGGTTCCGTTGGTCATGCGGTGGTAGAATACATACCACTGCCCGTTGATACAGGCGACGGAGCCGTGGTTGTTCCCGCCGGGGTAGTCCACGCCGTTGTCGATGATATAGCCGCGATAGGTGAAGGGCCCGCGCGGGCTGTCCGAAGTAGCGTAGGCCAGGCGGCTTCCCCGGCGCGGGGAATAGATCAGGTAGTAGCGGCCGTTGATCTTGCGCGGGGAGCTGGCCTCATAGAAGCGCCGCTCCGCCGGCACGGTCTCCGCGTCGTCCACGGCGGGGCCGCGCAGCGTGCCGGGCAGCACCTCGCACATGTTGTCCGCATTCAGCTCGTTCATCCAGGAACGCTCAAAGCCGTAATATACGTACGCGCGCCCGTCGTCATCTACCAGCACGCCCGCGTCGTTGAAAATGCCGCCGTCGCCCACTTCCGCGTCCGCCGCCGCTTCGTTTTCCCGGGTATAGCGGTAGTCGGAGAGCAGCCGGAAGGGCCCCTCGGGCTTGTCTGAAACGCCCACTGCGCCCTTTGAGCCGACGATATAGGCGTAGAGGTAGTATTTCCCGTCCTTTTCCACCACGTCCGGCGCGAACAGGGAATGATCCGTCCACGGCGTGTCTGCCGGCCGGCCGGAGGAGGAGGGACGGGTGCGGAAGCTGTCCCCGTGGCATACCCAGTGGTTCAGGTCGTTCACGTCCGCGGACCATACCTTCAGCTTGAAATCACAGAAGCTCTCGCCGGACGGCCGGTCGTGCGAGCCGTACAGGTACACGCGGTCCCCGAACACGCGGGGCTCTCCGTCCGGAATGTATTCCCACAGGGGCAGGATCGGATTAGGCATAGGGCAGTATTCCTCCTCGTTTACGGGATGCAGGGGTTCGGTCGGTCGCCCGTCGTTTCGCCGGCCAGCCTCGGGCATTGGCGGCAGGGCGCAAGCAGCGCCTGCTCGTCCATCGCCTGCTGCTGCCTGGACCAGGCGCAGATGCTCCGCAGCAGCGGCAGGATGCTTTCTCCCTTGTCAGTCAGGCTGTATTCGACGCGCGGGGGGATCTCGTTATAGGCGTCGCGCCGGATCACGTCCTCGGCAAGCAGCTCCTTCAGCGAGCCGGAAAGGACGGCGTCCGAAATGTCGCGCAGCTCCTCGCGGATCTGGCGGAAACGCAGGGGCGTATGCCGGCTCAGCAGGCACAGGATCCGTGCGTTCCACTTGCCGCCGAACACCCGCAGCCCGTACTCGAACGGACAGCGCTGCACCTGCTCGATCTTCTTCCTGTACGCCATCTGCAGCCTCCCATTTCATGATGCGTACATTATACAGGATAAACGCGCGGAATACAAGCAATAACTATTGAATTTATTAGCGACTATGAAGTTTCATATAAACATTGACGGCGAGAAAAACCGCGGTAAAATAAATACAGAAACGATGCTCTGCTGCCGATTCTATAGACAAAGGAGAGAATGATGATGGAGAAAATGAAGGACATGAACCGCCGTGAGTTCCTGCGCAAGGCAGGAAAGGCCGCGCTGGGCGCGGTGGCCGTCAGCAGCCTGCCGATGATCGCCGTAGCCGACGAAAAGGAAGGCGCGCCCGAGTGGCCCTGGAAGTATGTGCCGCTCGATAAGGACGCCGTCCTCGAGCTGTGCTACAAGAAGTTTTACGAGTACGGCGGCTGCGGCGGCGGCTGCTTCGGCGGCATCATGGATATCTTCAGCGAGGTCACCGGCTATCCGTACAACAAGATCGCTCCCGGCCGCGTCTGCTCGCTGATGGCGGGCGGCTTCGGCACGGGCACCCTGTGCGGCTCCCTGGGCGGCGCGCTGGTGTTCGTGGGCCTGGTCTGCGAGCCCGCGGACGCGGCGAAGGTGCGCGACGAGCTGTTCGCCTGGTACCGCGAGCACAGCTTCCCGCAGTATCAGCCGGAATACGAGTCCATCACCACGGTGGCGCATTCCGTGAACTGCGCGGACTCCGTGGGCACCTATATGGCGGCCACCGGCTACAAGATGGCCGACCCGGAGCGCAAGGCCCGCTGCGCGGCGGTCACGGCGGAGGTGGCTGTGAAGACCATCACCCTGCTGAACGTGCTGTATGGCTATGAGGAGGCGGAGCCCGTCGAGGCGCCCGCGCCTGTGGACGAGACGGTCGGCGCCAATGAATACATCGGCACCGCTGTCAGCGAGATCGGCGGCGAGCTGAAGGTCAAGGTCACCATGGACGGCGACAAGATCGCGAAGATCGAGGTCCTCAGTCACAACGAGACCCCCGGCATCAGCGATCCCGCGTTCGCCCAGATCCCGGACGCGATCATCGCGGCCAATTCCACGCAGATCGACGCAGTGTCCGGCGCGACCAAGACCAGCGAGGCCCTGATCGCCGCCGTCAACGACGCGCTGTCCAAGGTCAAGAAGTAATACTAATCTCTGGCAAAACCGCTAAATCTTGCACGTGTTGACGCTTGCTCAGCGTCACCCACCCTCACCGTACCAACGGGTACGCTTTCGTGCGGGTTCCTTGATCAAACGCCAAATCCACGCACAATCTTTTAGCAATTTTACCAGATATTAGTATAATACGTTCAACAACGAAAAAAGGAATCGGCGCCTGCCGGTTCCTTTTTTCGTTATCTGAGGTGGCTTACCTTTCCGTACCTGTACAGCTTGCTGACGGTGCGGAAGAAGTGGTCTGATTTGCCGTTGCGCGGGAGATGCCGGTGCTCGCGGTAGTCGCGGCAGACGTTTTCGTACTCCGCGTAGGCCCGGCGGACGCTGTCCTCCCAGCTGAGGTACAGCTCCTTCTGCGCCCAGCGGCCCATCTCGCGCATGCGCTCCGGATGGATGAGCATCTCGCGGCATACCCGCGCCAGGGCCTCGGGGCTGTGGTCCACCGTCAGGCCGTTGCGGCCGCTGACCACGCCTTCGGCGGCGCAGCTGCCCTCCAGGGTCACGCTGGCGGTGCCGCAGGCGGCGGCCTCGTGTACCACCAGGCCGTTGGTGTCGTAGTCTGAGGGGAACAGGAACAGGTTTCCGCGGGAATAATAGGCACGCAGCTTGTCGCGTCCGGACACCGCGCCCAGGAAGGTCACGCAGCCGTCGAGGCCGAGTTCCCGCGCGTAGCGGACGATCTCCTCCTTCTCCTGGCCGTCGCCCACGAAGAGCATGCGGAAATCAGAGCGCTCGTTCCTGAGCAGCCGTACGGCGTCCAGGATCTGGCGGATGCCCTTGTACCACATCATCCGGCCGATGAACAGGAGCAGCGGCGTTTCGGGACTGAGGTGAAGCTCCTCGTTGACGGCGCGCACAGCCTCTTCAGGCGCGGCGCCCAGCGGGAAGTCGACCCCATTCTGCATCACGCGGTAGTCCCCGCGGTAGCCCAAGGCGCGCAGGCTGCGGCTCGCGCCTTCGCTGACGGTCCATACGGCGTCCGCCGCCTCGATATTGGCCAGGATGGCGCTGGTGGCCATCTCCTGTACGGCAGGGGAGGAGATATCCTGCTGGATGTCCATGTCGAATTTGCTGTGGTAGGTCAGGATGATGGGCCGGTGTACCAGCTCGCGCACAGTGCGCGCCATCACCATGGACATGATCGGGCAGTGCACGTGCATCACGTCCATCGGCCACTGGCGCAGCTGCTTGATGGTCTTGCTGCTGAAGGGCATACCTGCCCTGTAGCCGAAATCCCTGCTGAGGCTGAAGCTCGGATACCTGAGCACGGGATACAGGTAATCGTCCTTTGCCTGCGGGTAGCTCGGGGTGCATACGAGGGCGTAGCCGAGCTCCCGTTCAATGATGTCCGCGTAGTTCTGAACGCAGTTCGACACCCCGTCGATCACCGGCGGGAACGAGTCGTTCATCAGGCAGACATGCATGCCTTTTTCTGCCATTTTTCCTCACTCAGCGCGCCATATATCCCGCGCGTATTCCCGGATGGTGCGGTCGGAGGAGAAGCTCCCCGCGTTCGCCGCGTTCACCAGGCACTTGCGGGCGAAGGCCATGCGGTCGCGGTACTCGCGGTTCGCGCGCAGCTTGGCCTCCATATATGGCTCGAAATCAAGACAGATGTAATAGTGGTCGGGCTTGTGCCAGCTCGCGCCCTTCAGGATGGCGTCGTGTAGCTCCTGCAGCATCCCGTTGGGGTCCGGCACGTGGCCGTCGGTCAGCCAGTCCATGGCGCGGGCGAGACGGGCGTCCTTTTTGTACAGGACGTTCGGGTCGTAGCTGTCTTTGATGCTGTTGATCTCGTCCACGGTCGCGCCGAAGATGTAGTTGTTTTCGATGCCCGCCTTTTCCACGATCTCGATGTTCGCGCCGTCCATGGTGCCCAGAGTCACCGCGCCGTTCATCATCAGCTTCATGTTGCTGGTGCCGCTGGCTTCGGTGCCGGCAGGGGAGATCTGCTCGGAGATCTCCGCGGCGGGGATGATCTTCTCGGCGTAGGAGCAGTCGTAGTTGTGCACGAACACCACGCGCAGGAGGTCGCGGGCGGCGGGGTCGCGGTTCACGATGGCGGCGACGCGGTTGATGAAATAGATGATCGCCTTGGCCCGGTCGTAGCCCGGGGCGGCCTTCGCGCCGAAGATGAAGGCGGTGGGCGTGAAATCACGGATCGTGCCGTCCTTGATGCCCTCGTACAGCGCGATCACCGAGAAGGCGTTCATCAGCTGGCGCTTGTATTCGTGCAGGCGCTTGATCTGCACGTCGAAAACGAAGCCGTCGGGCAGGTCGACGCCCTCCCGGGCCTTGATGACGCGGGCCAGCTCGCGCTTGTTGGCCTGCTTGATATCCAGCATGCGCTCAAGCGCCGCGGGGTCGTCCGCGAGCTTCTCCAGCGCCTTCATCTTCTCAGGCTCCAGCAGCACGTCCGCCTGGGCCGCTTCGTTCATGAAGCGGGTCAGCTCCGGGTTGCACAGGCCCAGCCAGCGGCGCTGGGTGATGCCGTTGGTCTTGTTGCTGAAGTGGTCGGGCAGGACGGCGTACCAGTCCTTGAGCACGTCCGCCTTGAGGATCTCGGTATGGATCCGCGCCACGCCGTTCACCGCGTGGCCGCCGTACATGGCCAGGTTGGCCATGTGGATGAGGGAATGCTGGCGGATGCCCATGGCTTCGGTCATCTGCCCGCCGAGCTCCGCGCGCATCGCCGCATCGATCCGGACGAGGATGTCCGCGATCGCCGGGGAAAGGCGGCGCAGGAGCTTCATGTCCCATTTTTCCAGGGCCTCCTGCATGACCGTGTGGTTGGTGTAGGCGAAGGTCGCCCTGGCGATGCCGAGGGCGTCCTCAAAGGCGACGCCGTCCAGCGTCAGCAGGCGGATGAGCTCGGGAATCGCCAAGGTGGGGTGCGTGTCGTTGAGCTGCACGGCCCAGCATTCCGCGAAGCGGGAATAATCGTGGCCGTACCGCGCGCGGTAGCTGCGCAGCATGTCCTGCAGGGAGGCGCTGGACAGCACGTACTGCTGCCTGAGCCGCAGCAGCTTGCCCGCCGGGCGCGTGTCGTTGGGGTAGAGGAACTTGACGATGTCCTCCGCGCCGTTCTTGTCCTTCGCCGCCTGCTGGTAGCGCTGGGCGTTGAAGGTGTCGAAGTCGACCTCCCGCAGGCTTTCCGTCTGCCAGAGGCGCAGCGTGCCCACGACGCCGTTTTTGTAGCCGATGACCGGCATATCGTAGGGAACGGCGCTGACGGGCATGCCTTCGATGGGCACGATCACCCTGAGGTCGTCCCTCCGGACGCTCCAGGGATCGCCCAGCCGGGACCAGTCGTCCGGCGCTTCCTTCTGGAAGCCGCCCTCGAAATACTGGTAGAACAGTCCGTAACGGTAGCGCAGGCCGTAGCCGGTCAGCGGCACGTCCAGCGTCGCCGCGCTGTCCAGAAAGCAGGCGGCCAGTCGGCCCAGGCCACCGTTGCCGAAGGCGTCGTCCTCGATATCCTCAAGTACGGCCAGGTCGAGTCCGCGCTCGCTGAACAGGGCCTTCGTCTCGTCCAGGATGCCCAGGCACAGCAGGTTATTGTATACGAGCCGCCCGGTCAGATATTCGGCGGACAGGTAGGCCGCCTGACGCTTTTTGGAACGTCCTTCGGCGGTCCGCATCCAGTCGGGCGCGATCAGCGCCATCACGGCCCGGCCGAGGGCGTTGTGCAGCTGATGGGCGTCCGCCTGCGCGGGCTCGGTATGGTACATCGCGCGGATATTCTGCTCGGTCAGGCAGAGGATATCGTGCGGGTTCAGGGCCATGGTCAGTTCCTCCCGTATTCGTGGTTGATCCGCTGCATCCGCTTGAGCAGCGCGTCGCTCAGGTCGCCCGGCATCATCCGGTAGCGCCAGTTGTTGCCGCCCACGGTGCCGGGGTAGTTCATGCGCGCCTCGTTGTCCAGGCACAGCCAGTCCTGGATGGGAATGACGGCCAGGAAAGCGGGGGAGGACATGACGCGGCGGATCATGGTGTCACAGATATCGTCTCCGGGCTTCATGCCCAGGATGGTCTGCGCGTTCTGCCGCTCCTTGCGGTCGATGCGGTTATACCAGCCCAGCACGGTATCGTTGTCGTGCGTGCCGGTATAGGCGACGGAATTTTCCGTGATGTTCGCTGGATGGTGCGGGTTGCTCTCGTCGCTGTCCAGGCCGAACACCAGCACCTTCATGCCGGGAAACGAGGTGTAGGTCAGCAGCTTTTTGACGCGGCCGCTGGTGACGCCCAGGTCCTCGGCGATGATCGTGAGGTCGGGCAGCTGCTGCCGGACCTTGCGGAAGAACAGCCGGCCGCTGTTCTTGACCCATTTTCCGCTGCGCGCGTTCTTCGCGTCCGCGGGAATGGAGTAATAGTTCGCGAAGCCGATGAAATGGTCGATGCGGATGATGTCGAACCGCTCGCCGATGCCGCGGAGACGGTCGATCCACCAGTCGTAGCCGTGCATCCACAGCCGGAGCCAGCGGTACAGCGGGTTGCCCCAGAGCTGCCCGTCCTCCGAGAAATAGTCAGGCGGCACGCCGGCCACGCGCTGCGGGTTCAGATCCCGATCCACCTGGAAATACAGGGGGTTCTGCCACACGTCGCAGCTGCCCGGCGCCACGTAGATCGGGATATCGCCGAACAGGGAGATCTTTTTATCCGCCGCGTACGTCCTGAGCGCGGTCCACTGCCGGTCGAACAGGTACTGCACGAAGGCGTGGTAAAGCACCCGGTCCTTGAGGGTCTCCAGCTCCCGGGCGGTCTCCGCGTTGTGGTCGGCGGGATAGCGTCTGAGAGCCACCGGCCAGGTGTGGAAGGGGCCGTGGTCCTCCACCAGCGCCTGGTACTGCGCATAGGGCCATACCCAGGGCTTGCTGTCCGCAAAGCGCTCGACCTCAGACTTCAGGGAGGCGATGGACGCGTCGAACGCCTGCTGCAGGCAGGCGGCCTTGGTCTTTTCCACCGCGTCAAAATCCACTTTGGACGCAGGCTCGGCCTCGAAGGCCACGCCGGCGGGGAGGATCCCCTCCTCCCTGAGCGACTTGAGGTCGATCAGCAGGGGATTGCCCGCGAAGGTCGACGGGCTCTGATAGGGGGATGCGCCGTACCCGGTCGGGCCCACCGGCAGCATCTGCCATACGCCAACACCGGCGTCATGAAGAAAATCGATCATCTCACGCGCGGGCGCGCCAAGGGTGCCGATCCCCTCAGGCCCGGCCAGCGACGTGAGATGCACCAGCATCCCGCTCTGCCGCATACGCAACTCCTCAGCCGATCACTTCGCCCTGGGCGTTGAATACCGGCAGCTTCTCCAGGTAGATCAGGTCATCGCGCTGCTGGGCCTCGCCCTCGGCCAGGATCGCCATGCGGCCGACGATGTTGCCGCCGGCCTCCTCCACCAGCTTCTCCAGCGCCTTCAGCGACTCGCCGGTGGAAATGACGTCGTCCACGATCAGCACGCGGCGGCCCTTCATGAAGGCGGCGTCCTCGCCGTCGATGCAGAGGGTCTGCTCCTTGGCGGTGGTGATGGAATTCACCTTGGTGGTGAACACGTTCTTCATATACAGCTTGGCAGCCTTGCGGGCGATCAGGTAACGGTTCTCGCCGGCCTGGCGCGCCATCTCGTACACCAGCGGGATGCCCTTGGATTCCGCGGTGATCATCACGTCGTGCTCCGGCGCGCGCTTCAGCAGCTCCCGGGCGCAGGCTTCAGTCAGCTCGACATCGCCGAAGATCACGAACGCGCCGATGTACAGGCTGTCATTGACCTTGCAGATCGGCAGGTCGCGCTCAAGCCCAGCCACCTTCATCTTATACGTAAGAGACATATCCTTATCCTCCGTCTGTACCGTACTGTCAGCCCATAAGACTGCGATCATATTTTATCCGCTTTGCGGTCGAATGTCAATGAGAAGCGCTCAAACAAAGCCCTTTTCAAACGGGCCGCGGGCATGTTATAATGAATCAAACATTGCGGAAAGGGATGTGTGCGCAGCATGACGCTATACGTGGTGGCGACGCCGATCGGGAACCTGGGAGATATGAGTCCGCGCGCGGTGGAGACGCTCAGGAGCGTCCAGCTGATCGCGGCGGAGGATACGCGCGTCACTATGAAGCTGACCAGCCATTTTGACATCCATACGCCGCTCACCTCCTGCCACCGGCACAACGAGGCGGGCAAGGCGCAGGAGATCGTCCGCAGGATGCTCGACGAGGGCATCGACGTGGCGCTGGTCACGGACGCGGGCACGCCCGGCGTTTCCGACCCGGGCATGATCCTGACCCGGCTGTGCGCGGAGGCCGGCATCCCCGTGGTGGCGGTGCCGGGGCCCACCGCGCTGGCGGCGGCCCTGTCCGTCAGCGGCTTCGACGTGACGGAGTTCACCTTCTACGGCTTCCTGCCGCGGGAGAAGAAGCCGCTGGAGGAGAAGCTGCGGAGCATGGTCGGCCAGCAGGCGGCTGTCATCCACGAGTCGCCCTTCCGCGTGATCGCGCTGATGGAGGCCGTGGCGCGGGTGCTGCCCGAGGCGAAGGTCAGCGCCTCCTGCGACCTGTCCAAGCTCCACGAGCTGACCCTGCGCGGCACGCCCGCCCAGGTGCTGGAGCAGCTGAAGGCCAATGAGAAGGCCGAGAAGGGCGAGTACTGCATCGTGCTCGACCTGCGGCAGGTGCCCGTGCCGGAGCCGGCCGCCCCGGCGGCGGAGCTCACGCCGGAGCTGCGCCTGGTTGGGCTGATGCTGGAGGGACTTTCCCTGCGCGAGGCGCGGGAGCGCCTGCAGACCGGGGGCCTGCGCAAGAACGAGCTGTACGCCGCGGCGCTCCGGGTCAAGGAGCTGATCGGGGAGTAGCCCGGCGTTATCTGTGTGTAACTGTTTGATAACAGGAAAGGACGGGGATTCGATGATGAAGCGGGTATGGTTCTGTATGCTGCTGGCCGTGCTGCTGACGGCACTGACCCTCTCCGTGGTTTCTGGAGAAACGCGCGAAACGGTGATCGAACGCGAGGGCATGGCGGAGACCGTCACGGAGACGCGGATCAAGGGCGGCGGCTTTTCCCTGTGGTACGCGAGAGAATGGCTGGAGGCGTTCGAGGGGGAAAGGGACAATATGTATGGCGTGATCGTCCAGAACAGGCATTCTCCGGACGACTGGATGATCGTCTGCGAGATCCCCGAGGAGGACGCGATCGACTATACCGACGATTATGACGGAGACATTGTAAAGGAGTCTGCTTCGTCCCGGATCGTGATGGATATCTACCGCGACCTGGAGGAAGGAAAATACCTGTTCCTGAGCCTGGTGGCGGACCATGGCCGGTACGTGAGCGTCGTTGGCGAATACGCGCAGGAAGCGGCGGAGGGCACCGGCGTGCTGCTGCAGCGCGCGCTGGAGAGCGTGACCTTCGAGTCCGGAGCCGCCATCGCCGCGGCATGGGGCGAAGAGGACGAAGAAGCGGAGGCAGAGGGCAAGGCCCGGGTGATCCTGACGGCGCTGGCGCCGATCAAGGATGTCCGGCTCGTGCGCATCGAATGGGAGGACATGACGGCGGACACGGAAGGGCTGCCGGCCTACTCGCTGGAAACGGTCCAGACCTGGGCGGCGGTTCAGCCGGGCGAGCAGCTGACGGTGACGCTGGAGTTCGTCGGCGAGCTGCCCAACAACGGCGTGGCGTATATGGACGAAGAAGGCGATCACATCTATGCGCTGGATATGAGCGGCGAGGACGGCAGCCTGTATCTGTGGCAGCCCAACCTTGACTCGGAAGGCTGAAAGCGAAGCTGATCGCACAGAAAGGATGGGCATTATGAGGAATCCGGCGGCATGCTGGGCGCTGCTGATCGTGTTGATCCTGACCCTGGCCGTTCCCGTCGCCCGGGCGGAAACGCGCGAGGCTGTCATCGCCCTGGCGGGCAGGGAGGAAACCGTGACCGAGTGCCTGCACGAGAGCATGTACGGTTTTTCCCTCTGGTATGCGGAGGACCGCCTGTACGCCTATGACGGCGAGCGCGACAATATGGAGGGCGCCATCGTCACCGGCCAATTGATGACCGATTTTATGGTGCTCGAGGTGATCACAGAGGAGGATGCCGCGGAATACACGGATGACTTTGACGAAAGCATCGTGGAGCTGGCCGCGGAGAACCGCGTGGTGATGGACGTATACCGCGTGCTGGAAAACGGGCGGTGGTATTTCCTGTCGCTGGTGGCTGAGAACGGCAGGTATCTGAGCGCGGTGGGCGAGTATTCCCAGGAGGCGGCGGCTGAGGGCATGGGCGAGCTGCTCCAGCGGGCGCTGGAAAGCGTGACCTTCGAGCTGCCATTCCCCGTCCGCGCGGAATGGGCGGGTGAGTCCGATCAGGACGGCATGGTCAATGTGCGCCTGACGGCGGATCGGCCCCTGCGGGGCGTGCGGGTGCTGCGTCTGGACTGGTCTGGTGTAAACGAGATCGGCGACACAGTCTGCCGTCCCGAGACGGCGACGGACTTCGGCCTGGCAAAAGCGGGCGATTCGTGGACGGTCGGCCTTACTTTCATGGGCGAAATGCCTGAAAACGGGCTCGCCTATACGGACGAGGACGGCCGGGAGCACGTCAGCGCCATGGACATCAGCGGCGAGGACGGGCATCTGTTTTTCTGGGATCTGGACGCATACATGAACTGAAGGAGTGTATAACATGAAAATTGCGATCCTTGGAACCGGCAAGATGGGCGCGGCGATGGCCAGCGGCCTGATGCGCGACGGAGACAGGCTGTGGGACCTGACGCTCAGCAATACGACGGGGACGCTGCCCGCGGCCCTGCAGGCTTACGCGTTGCCCTGCACGCGCTCCAACGCGGAGGCGGTCTGCGGCGCGGACGTAGTGATCCTGGCGGTGCTGCCGCAGCAGTATCCGCAGGTGCTCGGGGAGATCCGCGACGCGGCGCGGCCGGGCGCGTGCCTGATTTCCATCGCGCCGGGCTATACGCTGGAGAAGCTGAACAGCCTGACGGACGGGCGGTTCCAGGTCGTCCGCGCCATGCCGAACACGCCCGCGCTGGTCGGAAAGGGCATGATCGCCGTATGCCGGGGCGCTGCCGTCACGGATGATGCGTATGCCATGGCCCTGCGGCTGCTGGGCGTGCTGGGGCAGACGGAAACGGTGCTGGAAAGCCAGCTGAACGCGGTCGTCGGCGTCAGCGGCAGCGCGCCGGCCTATGTCTATATGTTTGTGGACGCCCTGGCGGACGCGGGCGTGCTGGGGGGCCTGCACCGCGACCAGGCGGTTCGCATGGCGGCGCAGATGCTGTACGGCAGCGCGGCCCTGCTGTGCGAAACCGGCAAGAGCCCGGCGGAGCTCCGCGAAATGGTCTGCTCTCCGGCGGGCACCACCATCGAAGCCGTGGCCTCTCTGGAGGACAGCGGCTTCCGCGGCGCGGTGATCCGGGCGGCCCGGGCCGCTATGGACAAGGCGAAGAAGATGGGATAAGGCGGAGCTTATTTCCCTGGGTTATATTGCTCCACCAACTAATTCCTGAACCATCTTCGGCAGTATAAGGGGTGGCATACTGCGTCACGAATACAGGTACGCCTGCGCTTCCGTTTCTTGTCTCCCAGCCCTTATACTGCCGAATCCAGCTTCACGAATTAATTGGTGGAGGTAACTATTCAGTCATACAGTAGAGTGAGACGAGGCCCGGACCGTTCCGGCACGGAATCCCGGAGTCCGCCGATTCATTCGGCGGATGGCGAAGCATGTCGTGCGCGGTGCGTGAGGCGCTTGCGCCCGCGGTGCGCGCG
>CACWHI010000053.1 GCA_902760595.1 uncultured Eubacteriales bacterium | reverse complement strand
GCCGACTATCAGACCAGCAGAAAGGAGATGACCAGGGTGCTGAAACCCTTTGATTTACAAGCATTGTCCATATTCCTTTGTATCAAAGTTGCTCTGGTCACAGATATGACGATGGGCACAAGCCAGATGCTATCCTGTATGGAAGAGCGGATCCATGACCTGAACAGCGAGATCGAGGTCACCTGCTTCGGGCAGGAGTTCAATCCCTCCACCTTCGCCATTGCCAAGGCCGATATGATGATCCGCGGCGGCGATCCGAACAACATGCGGTTCGGCGACACCCTGTCAGACGACCAGTTCAGGGGCTATACCTTCCAATATTGCATCAGCAACCCTCCCTTCGGCATTGACTGGAAGCGGGAGCAGAAGGCCGTGGAGCAGGAGCACGCCAGGGGCGAGCTGGGCCGCTTCGCGCCGGGGCTGCCGAAGATCTCCGACGGGCAGCAGCTGTTCGTGCTGAACGGTCTGAGCAAGCTGGCCCCTAACGGGAAAATGGCCATTATTCAGAACGGCTCGCCCCTGTTCTCCGGCGACGCGGAGAGCGGACCCAGCGAGATCCGCCGCTATATCCTGGAAAACGACTGGCTGGACGCCATCGTGCAGCTGAGCACCGACCAGTTCATGAACACCGGCATTTCCACCTATATCTGGGTCTGCTCCAAGGATAAGCCTGCTTCCCGGGCCGGCAAGGTGCAGCTGATCGACGCCAGCCACTGCTTTGAGCCCCGGCGCAAGAGCATCGGCACCAAGCGCAACGATATCACCGACCTGTGCCGCGGCCTGATCGTGCAGGCCTACGGCGAGTTCCGGGACGGCGCGGTGTACGGCGACAAGGCCGGCATCTACTGCCAGAGCAAGATCTTTAATACGGAAGATTTCGGCTATTACAAGATCACCGTGGAGCGCCCGGAGCGCGACGCGGAGGGCTGGCCCGTGCTGAAGAAGGGCAAGCCCGTGGCCGACGCGAACCTGCGTGACACCGAAAACGTGCCCATGACGGAGGATATTCAGGAGTACTTCCGCCGTGAGGTGCTGCCCTACGCCCCCGACGCCTGGATCGACGAGAAAAAGACGAAGGTGGGCTACGAGATCCCCATGACCCGCTACTTCTACGAGTACCAGAAGCCCGAGCCTGTGGAGGATATCATGGCCCGCATCACGGGGCTGGAAGCGGAGATCTCCGCCAGCCTGAAGGCGCTGTTCGGGAATGAGGTGTGACCATGGCGAGAGCGATGAAGGACAGCGGGGTCGCGTGGATTGGAGAGATACCGGAAAGATGGAAGATTGGAAAAGCTTCCTTGTTTTTTGATATACAATTAGGAAAAATGCTTCAACCAGAAACTTCAAGTGACGAAGATACATATGAATACTATTTGTGTGCTGCAAACCTCGGTGGTAATGAGTTGAAGATGAATCCACTAAGGCAAATGTGGTTTTCAGCTAATGATAAAGCACAGTTCGCTGTCAAAAAGGGCGACCTTCTAGTTGTTGAAGGCGGTGATGTGGCAAGCTGTGATATAATAAGAGAAGAAGTACATGATCTCTATATACAAAACGCTTTGCACCGTGTGCGCAGCAAAAACGGGTTTAGTGTTGAATACCTTCGATATCTTTTAATGATCGCCAAGGCTCGTGGTCATATTGATCTTATCTGCAACAAGGCAACGATTGCGCATTTTACAAAGGATAAATTCGGATCTCTGCCCTTTATTGTTTCTTCCGTTGCTGAGCAATCCCGCATTGCTGCTTTCCTTGACCGCCAATGCGGTGAGATCAACCGGGTGATCGAGCAGACCCGCGCTTCCATCGAGGAATACAAGAAGCTGAAACAGGCTGTCATCACCCAGGCCGTCACCAAGGGCATCCGCCCTGATCGCCCGATGAAGGACAGCGGGGTGGAATGGATTGGGGAGATTCCATATGATTGGCGAATCATTAAGTTGAAAGCCATCATCAATACTATCGAAAGTGGTGTAAGTGTCAATGCAGGACAGTTGCCAGCGGAAAATGGTGCAATTGGAGTGCTTAAAACAAGCTGCGTTAGCAGATTTGTTTTTCAGCCATTTGAAAATAAAGAAGTTAATAGTAATGAAATATCGCGAGTATCATGTCCCGTTAAGAAGAATACTATCATTATGAGCCGTATGAATACACCCGATTTAGTAGGCGCATGTGGTTACGTTGAAAGTGATTACCCTAATTTGTATTTACCTGATAGATTATGGCAAATCACCTTTGTCGCTCAGACTAATGTAAAGTATCTTTGGTACTATCTAAACAGTCGACAAGTGCGTAACTATTATGCATCATTAGCTGTGGGCACAAGTAATTCGATGCAGAATATATCTCAGGATCAATTCTATCATACATATTCTATACTGCCAAGTATAGAAGAACAGGATGAGATAGTCATATATCTTGATAACAAAATAAGTAGGATTGACCAGCTGATTGTAGAAAAAGAGCACCTCCTCACCGAACTCGAATCCTACAAAAAATCCCTCATCTACGAATACGTCACCGGCAAGAAGGAGGTACCCGCATGAGCGAGGCCTATGCGCCGCCCTTCCGCATGACGGAAGAGATCGCGTACCGGATGACTGAGATCGGGGAACTGGTGGGCCGGCTGTCCGTGGACCCGACACTCTCCCTGACGCCGAAGCTGCGCAAGGAGACGCGTATCCGCTCCATCTATTCCTCCCTGGCTATCGAGCAGAACACCCTGTCCCTGAGTCAGGTGACGGACGTGATCGAGGGCCGGCGCGTGCTGGGTCCGCCTGACGACATTCAGGAGGTCAAGAACGCCCTGGAAGCCTACCGGCAAATGGAGTATCTGGATCCCTGTTCCGTGGACGACCTGCTGTCTGCGCACCGGCTGATGATGCGCGGGCTGATCGACGAGGCCGGGGCCTTCCGTAAAGGCCAGGTGGGTATATTCAGCGATGGGCAGATGATCCATAAGGGTGCGCCGCCGGAGCTGGTGCCCGGGCTGATGGCCCAGCTGCTGGCCTGGCTCAGGGATGCGCCTGCGCACCCGTTGATCAAATCCTGCGTGTTCCACTATGAGTTTGAGAACATCCACCCCTTCATGGACGGCAATGGACGCATGGGGCGGTTCTGGCAAACGCTGATCCTGCAGAAATGGCAGCCTGTTATGGCTTGGCTGCCGGTGGAAAGCCTGATCCATGAGCGGCAGGGCGAGTATTACGCCACGCTGAGCGAGGCTGACCGGCATAACGACGCCACCGGCTTCATCGCCTTCATGCTGCGGCTGATCAGCGAGCCGCTGCGCGATATATGCAACCGTCAGCTGCAGGATGTCGTAAATAATGTCGCAAATAATGTCGTAGATCAGAACGCTAAGACCCTCCTGATGATCCTGCGGGAGCGGCCAAACGCTTCAGCCCGGGAGCTGGCGCCGCTGGTCAGGCTCTCCGCGCGGCAGGTGCAGCGCATCCTGGCGGCGCTGCAGGCAGATGGCAGGCTGATCCGCCATGGGTCGCCCCGCGGCGGCTATTGGGAAGTGTTAGGGGAATCCCCTCATCCGTCAGGCTGACGCCTGACACCAAATACGGAAACTGAGAGAAAATGAGGTGTGCACATGCCTATCACCCAGACGAACGAAAAGCGGTTTGAGGATGATATTTCGGCCTTCCTGTGGTCGGAGGGCGGCTACACGCGCAATGACGACGTGTACGACCCGAGGCTGGGCCTGTTCCCCGACACGCTGATCCGCTTCGTGCGCCAGACTCAGCCCAGGGAGTGGGCGAGGTTCGAGAACGCCAACAAGCTCGACACGGAGCGGAAGTTCTGCGCGGCCTTCAACAACGCCTGCGATATGGACGGCCTGGTGGCGGTGCTGCGGCATGGCTTCAAGCACCGGGGCATCACCTTCCGGGTGTGCTATTTCAAGCCCGAATCCTCCCTGAACCGGCTGGCGGCTGAGCAGTACGCGCAGAATGAAATCACCTGCAACCGGCAGTGGTTCTACTCCGCGGATACCAATAAGAGCGTGGACCTGGTGCTGGCCGTCAACGGCATTCCTGTGTTCGCCTTTGAGCTCAAGAACCAGTATACCGGCCAGACCGTGGACAACGCCAAGCTGCAGTGGATGTACGACCGCGACCCTCGGGAACCGTGCTTCCAGTTCAACAAGCGGGTGCTGGGCTATTTTGCCGTGGACCATACGGACGTCTGGATGACCACCCAATTAGCGGGCAAGGACACGTATTTTCTGCCATTCAACCAGGGCAGCAACGGTGCAGGGCGTGATGGCGGCAGGGGCAACCCACCCAACCCGACGGGCTATCCAACGGCATACCTGTGGGAGCGGGTGTTCCGGAAGGACAGCATGATGGATATCCTGCAGAAGTTCATCCACCTGCAGGTCATCAAGGAAAAGAAGCTGCTGCCCGACGGCACAGAAAAGACCGTGACGAAGCAGCGGCTCATCTTCCCGCGCTACCACCAGCTGGACGCGGTGCGGAAGTTGATCGCCCACGTGACCGAGCACGGCGCGGGGCACAACTACCTGATCCAGCATTCCGCCGGTTCCGGCAAATCGAACACCATCGCCTGGACGGCCTACCGGCTGGCCTCGCTGCACGACCGGGAGAACAACGCCGTTTTCTCCAGCGTTATCGTGGTCACCGACCGCACGGTGCTGGACGCGCAGCTGCAGGAGACCATCTCCGGCTTTGACCATACCCTGGGCGCGGTGGAGACCATCGACGATGAAAAGCGGAGCCGCGGCCTGCGTGACGCCATCAACGCCGGCGCGCGCATCATCGTGACCACGCTACAGAAGTTCCCCGTCATCTATCAGGAGGTGGAGAGCGCCAGCGGCAGAAACTACGCCGTCATCGTGGACGAGGCGCACTCCAGCCAGACCGGCTCCTCCGCGCTGAAGCTGAAGGCCGCCCTGGCCGATACCGAGGAAGCGCTGCGGGAATACGCAGAGCTCGAGGGCAAGGCCGAAGCAGAGATCGACCCCGAGGACAGGCTGGTGCAGGAAATGATCACCCACGGCCGGCACAAGAACCTCTCCTTCTTCGCCTTCACCGCTACGCCCAAGGGCACCACGCTGGAGATGTTCGGCACGGAGTATTCTGACGGCAGCTTCCACCCCTTCCACATCTATTCCATGCGGCAGGCCATCGAAGAGGGCTTTATTCTGGATGTACTGCAGAACTACATGACCTACGACACCTGCTTCAGGATCGCCAAGACCATGGAGGATAACCCGGACGTGCCGGGCTCCCGCGCCGCCAAGGTGATTCGGCGGTTTGAAGAGCTGCACCCGTACAACATCAGCCAGAAGGCGCAGATCATCGTGGAGACCTACCTGGGCACTACCCGGCACAAGATCGGCGGGCGGGGCAAGATGATGGTCATCACCTCCTCACGTCTGGCGGCGGTACGCTATTACCAGGAGTGCAGGCGCTATATCGAGGAGAAGGGGTACCGGGATATCGGCATCCTGGTCGCCTTCTCCGGCTCCGTCAACGACGGCGGCGAGGAGTACACCGAGCCGAAACTGAACGTGCGGCCGGATGGCAGCCATATCGGCGAGGCGCAGACGAAGGCGGAGTTCCATGAAAACTTCCATGTGCTGATCGTGGCGGAGAAGTACCAGACCGGCTTTGACGAGCCGCTGCTGCATACCATGATCGTGGATAAGAAGCTGCGCGGCGTGAAGGCCGTGCAGACCCTCTCCCGCCTGAACCGCACCTGCCCGGGCAAAACGGATACCTTCGTGCTGGATTTCATCAACACCCAGGAGGATATACAGGAGGCGTTCCAGCCCTTCTATCAGGAGACCCTGCTGGAGCGTGAGGTCAACGCTGATCTGCTTTACCAGGTGCAGAAGGAGCTGCGCGGCTATGCCATCTATTCCGATAACGACATTGTGGCGTTTTCGAACGAGTATTTCGGCGGGAGCAAGCAGGACGCGCGTTCCATGGGCCGCATGACCAGCATCCTGAAGCCTGTGGCCGACCGGTACGACAAGCTGCGGCCAGACGAGCGCTACCAGTTCCGCCGCCTGTGCCGCAGCCTGATCAAGTGGTACGGCTATATCAGCCAGGTGGTGCGCATGTTCGACACCGACCTGCACAAGGAATACGTGTTCCTGAGCTATCTGCTGGGGCTGATCCCGCCCGATCCCGTGAAGATGATCGACCTGGAGCATAAGCTGAAGCTGGAATACTACAAGCTGCAGAAGACCTTCGAAGGCCCGATCTCGCTCCGGGAGGAGACGGGCGTCATCTCCCCGGCCAGCGCCAAGGGAGCGATCAAGCCCGAAGAAAAACAGCCGCTGGATGAGATCATCGAAAAGATCAACGAGCAGTACAAAGGCGCTTTTACCGACGCGGACAAGGTGCTGCTGACCGCCCTGCGCGACCGGCTGATGAGCGATGCCAAGCTGCAGAACATGGCCCGCACCAGCGACCCGCAGATCTTCGCCGAAAGCATCTTCCCCAAGGCCTTTGGCAATGCCGCGCAGGACAGCTACATGGAATCACAGGACACCTATACTACCCTTTTCGAGGACCAGGCGAAGTACAACGCCATTATGCACGCGCTGGGCAGCATCGTCTACCGGGAAATGCGGGGACAGGCACGGGCAATGGGCTGAACGGCGCGGTGGGATCCGGGCGGCGGTTTCTTTGATCGGGGAATGCGATGATGATTTACATGGAGGAGGATGACGATGAGTCCAGAAGAAGCAGCGGATGTATTCGTGTTTTTCATACTATTAGGCGGCGGGATCAGCCTGATCTTGATTATCTACAATTTGATCAAGGAGCGGCGTCATCCGGGCAGCTCCTGGATGTTCAATCAGCAATCCACTTCGTCATTGTTCAGCAGCGATGAGCACAAGACATACACGACCCTAGACGGCCCGTCTGGCAGCAAAATGCACTTCGATGAGAACGGCAACTATGTCGGCCGTTCAGAGCGCAGCGTACTGGGCAATGATATGATCCATTTCGATGCCGATGGCAACTACGCCGGCAGAAGCACACCCGGCCTGTTTGATGGCGACATGATCCATACCGACGCTAACGGCGACTACGCCGGCCAAAGCAGCCCCGGCCTGTTCGGCGACACCATCCATTCCGGCAAAAATGGCAAGACCAGCGTCACTGACAAAGGCGCCTTTGGCGGGAAGGTGACGGATTTCTGGGATGATTAATGTGAGGGCGTTGCGGGAAGCGGAGCGGGAAAATATGGGGCTCGGGAAAAAAGGGGGCCGGTCAGGCAATAGAATAAGAGATAATGAAATCGCCCGCGCTTCGAATGGCGCGGGCGACGGTAGTGTTGATGGATTGCTGATAAACCTGTGAGAGATTACTTTCCGAGACGTTCGGCGATGACTTCAGCAGCCTTCTTGCCCCAGATCAGGCAATTGCCATGGCCCATGCCGCCGATGGAGTTCAAGCCGCCGACATTCGCCATGCCGACGATTTCGCCGGCCATGTAGACGCCCTTGATGACCAGACCGTCATTATTCACGACTTCGCAGTTCTTGGTCATCATAGGACCACCGGAGGTGATCATCACGTACGGGATGGTTTTGACCGCGTAGAACGGGCCGTTCACCATGGGAATTTCGCGGGCGGTACGGCCGAACGGGTCGTTGCCATTGGCACAGCCATCGTTGTAAGCTTTAATGGTGGCCAGGAAAGCTTCTTTCGGCAAACCGGTTTTGTCAGCAAGCTCTTCTACGCTGTCAGCCTGCCAGCCGATTCCCTTTTCAACGAGGGAAGCCATGAAGGGGTCGAACTCCTCGACCTTGGCACCCCAGGCGCCGGTGCTGAAGATCTTCTTTTCGGGATCCAGCATTTCCTTGGTGAAAACCGTATAGACGATGTTCTGGTCGTTGCGCAGCCAGGTCTCGCTGCGATCGTGGGAGTCCGCGCCCATTTCATCGATGGTGCGCTCACCGGCGGTGTTGATCCACAGAGCGCCGGTTTGTGTGTTGAAATAGCCGAAATCACGGAAGTCATCGGGATTCGTTTCAATACCGCCGGCATAGGAAGTGCAGAAATCCATGTTGGTGAACGCAGCATTCAGATCCTGCAGCCAGAAATAGCCGTCGCCGGTGACGCAGCGGGGGGAAGTGGTCAGCACGTTGGTAAAATTGTACTTGGTCAGCAGTTCTTTGTTGCCGCCATAGCCGCCGGTCGCAACGACGGTCGCCGGGGCCTTGAACTCAGCTTCCGTACCGTCCGCAAGCTTGGCTTTGCAGCCGATGACAGCGCCGGTTTCGTCGGTCAGCAGGCCGGTAACATAAGTGTTGAGCATGATATAAGCGTTCTTGCCGATATAATTGTCCAGTTCCTTGGTCAGAGCTGCGACGAAGGCTTTAGCACCGCCGTTGCCGCTGTAATTACGCGCCAGGTTCAGAGGCTGATAAACGCCGAAGTAGGGCTTGCGATCACCAAAGTCTGCGCCGAGATCATCCAGCCAATCGACAGCAGCGCCGCTGATCTGAGAGAATTCACGGCCGAGTTCTTCGTTGAAGGTTCCTGCGCCGCCGAGGCGTACAAAGTCAGCAAAGCAGAGGTCGGGATCATCTTCGATGCCGGCTTCCTTCTGCATGCGGGTTCCCGCGCCGAGCAGCGTGCCGCCGGCAACCATCGCGGAACCGCCAACAGAGGCATTGGCTTCCAGTACCAGAACGTTGAGGCCGAGTTCAGCCGCACGCGTTGCGGTCACGATACCGGCCATGCCAGCGCCAAGTACGAGGATGTCAGGCTGTTCAAAGGGGATCCCGGCGTCGGACTTTTCGGTTTCGCCCAGCGCGTCCTTCACGGCGGCCATGATGCCGTTGGAAGTGAAGGTGGCGCCTGATACCGTCTCTACATCCCCACTCTGTTTTTCAACGATCGCGGCAGGAATTTTTTCAATGGCGGGATCGCTGATGCCGGGGGTCTCTGAGTGGCTGACGACCTTCACGTCGGTGATTTTGCCGGCAGCAACGGTGACTTCGACAGTAATCGTACCGTTCAGACCGGCACCTGATCCGGTATAAGTCCCGTCAGCTGTTTCCGCTAAAGCGGGAATCAGCATAGCAAGCGTCAGAGACAACGCCACGAGAACCGAGAGCAGTTTCTTCATAAAGATCCTCTCCTTTTTTGTTTGATATTGCAGTATAAACTGCTGATGTGATTGTAACACCGTGGAGTAATTGTGTCAACATGGATTATTAATGGCATAATACTACATGAAA
This sequence comes from uncultured Eubacteriales bacterium, assembly GCA_902760595.1. Taxonomy (GTDB): domain Bacteria; phylum Bacillota; class Clostridia; order Christensenellales; family Aristaeellaceae; genus UBA4246. The sequence continues at coordinate 1,471 of CACWHI010000053.1, read as the reverse complement.
CGTACGATTAAATATGTTATACGGGAAGAATAAGGATTATCTGACATCTGTGGACGCAATCAAAAAGAGCTTGTGAGACGGCTTTCGGGGCCGTCTCACAAGGCAAGGTTTTAGAGACGAGGTTTTGTTTGTTTACCCGAGATTTGACTCATAAGGTGGTTTGTGTTATGATGTAATTGATTTTCTGAGGCGCTGATGGAATGGAGATAATGATGATGGACGGCTCAAGAAATGTAACATTTGTTCTCGGTGGCATGACCTTTGAGTACGACGAAGAAAAGAACAAAACAAAAAAAGCACGGGATCTCCTTTCGCAGTGCCGCGCGTGTCTTCTTTGACTATGACCGGATCGAAATGGTCGATGAGGATAACAGTCAAACAGAGAAACGCTATGACACAATAGGTGATACATCAGCGGGAAATTTGGTTGTCGGCAGCACCGTGATCGGCAACATCAACCGATCCGAGAAAACGGTCAACGATATACTGTTCGTTGTGTATACCGAAAGAGAACGTATTCTGGAGGACGGGATTGCTGTTGAAGTGACGCGCCTGATATCGGCCAGATTGGCAACCAGCTTCGAGAGGGGGTTATATTATGGTAAATACAACTAACATGACGAAGGAAATAAAAGAAGAGCTGGCGTTCACCGAGCAGGAACGCCGGGAGCTGGATCGTGCCAGAACCATGCCAATTACGTTCGATGATGAATGCCCAGAAACCACACCCGAACGGGCGTTGAAATTTCGGCGCGTGAATCCGCCCTTGCGCATAAACAAGAATCCAGCCTGACCCCAGCAGCCCGCAGATCGACACAAAACTCGATCGGCGGGCTTTCTTGTTTCACCGCCGATCCACGCTCTCCTGCATCTCCTCCGCCATCATCACAATGCTGTCCCACGACGGTCTTCGCTAAGCCGGAATGGTCGGACAGGCACAGCTCGATGATATCGAGCAGCGTGTGCATCAGGTGCATATGGGTGCGCAGGGTCTCGTCGGACATGACGTAACCGTCAATCATGGTCTTCCACCTCCTCTTCGCCGAGGATATACCTCACAGCCTGCTCCGCTTTGCCGGCAGCGGTGATGATCAGGCGCTTGTCGTCCTTCAATGCTTTCAGCCAGCCCGCGATGTAAGCGGCGTTGTTCTGGAACGACGACGGCGTTTCGATGCCGGTATAGTTCAGCAGGAACGCGCTGCCCAATTCGGCGCACAGCTCTTCCCTCGAGTAATTGTCTCCGCCGAACGCGGCGTTTTCGGTCAGACGGTTGAGCCGCGACGGGTGGCCGGTGCTGTGGGCCATCTCATGGAAGGCCGTTGAATAGAATTCAGGCAGCTCTCTGAACTGCCGGAGCATCGGGATCGTGATAGCGTCGTTTGTCGGCGAATAGAACGCCTTGGCGCTGTGCTCACACCTGAACTTCACGCCGGAGCGCTTCACATAATCCGTAATAATGCTGTCAGCTTTT
>CACWHI010000052.1 GCA_902760595.1 uncultured Eubacteriales bacterium | reverse complement strand
TCACGCACCGCGCACGACATGCTTCGCCATCCGCCGAATGAATCGGCGGACTCCGGGATTCCGTGCCGGAACGGACCGGGCCTCGTCTCACTCTACTGTTTGACTGAATAGTTACCAGCGTTTCATATAGATTTCCAGAAAAGAGAAACAAAACGATATGTTCAAAAATAAAGACCTGCATCCGGTCAACGAGACCATGATGCAGTATTTCGAGTGGTACCTGCCCAACGACGGCCTGTGGTGGAAGCGCTGCGCCGCCAAGGCAAACAATCTGCGCGACCTGGGCATTACGCAGGTCTGGCTGCCGCCGGCCTACAAGGGCACCAATCAGGCGGACGTGGGCTACGGCGTTTACGATATGTACGATCTCGGCGAATTTGACCAGAAGGGCACGGTCCGCACCAAATACGGCACCAAAGAGGAATATCTGGAAGCGATCCGCGCCTTCCATGACGCCGGGATCAGGGTATACGCGGATATCGTGCTCAACCACCGCATGGGCGGCGACGGCACGGAGGACGTCTGGGCCGTCACCGACTCCCCGGAGGACCGCACCCTGCAGACCGGCGGCGAACGCCGTGTGAAGGTGTGGTCGCGCTTCACCTTTCCCGGCCGGCGCGGCAGGTACAGCCGCTTCACCTGGGACCACACCCATTTTACCGGCACCGACTGGGACGAATATTCCAAAGCCCCGGACCAGATCTTCCGCTTTACCGGCAAAAGCTGGGACCCGGACGTGGATCCGGAAAAGGGCAATTTCGACTACCTGATGGGCATGAACGTGGATATGGACAACCCCGAGGTCGTCCGGGAGACCGAGCGTTGGCTCAGGTGGTACCTTCACGAAACGGGCGTGGACGGCTTGCGCCTGGACGCGGTGAAGCACATCAGCTTTTCCTTCTACCGCGAGCTGCTGAAGCGCGTCCGCGGGACCGAGGCCCGCGCCATTCCCGCCGTGGGCGAATACTGGAGCGGCGAGCTGCCGCGCCTCAAGCACTACCTGGACATGGTGGATGGGGAGATGTCCCTGTTCGACGTCGCCCTGCACTACAGCATCTTCGATGTTTCCCAAGGCCGCCGCAGCCTCGGCCGCGTGTTCGACGACACCCTCGTCCGCGCCTGCCCGGCCCACGCCGTCACCTTTGTGGACAACCACGACACCCAGTACGGCCAGAGCCTGCAGTCCTTCGTGGAGGACTGGTTCAAGCCCCTGGCCTACGCCCTGATCCTGCTGAGGCAGGAGGGCGTGCCCTGCGTGTTCTATTCGGATTATTACGGCAATCCCGTGCAGAACCGCCCCCTGGTGCCCAACCTGGGCAAGCTCATCAAGCTGCGCCGCCGCTACGCCTATGGCGAGCAGGCGGACTATGCCGGCGACGAGCACCTGATCGGCTGGGTCCGCCGCGGCGATCCCGCCCGCCCGGATTCCGGCCTGGCCGTCGTGATGAGCGACGCCGCGCCCGGCGCGCTCCGCATGGACCTCGGCGCACGCCACGCCGGCGAGACCTTCCACGACGTCATCGGCGGCTGCCCTGATCCTGTCGTCATCGGCGAGGACGGCTTCGGCGCCTTCCCCGCCGCCGGCAAGTCCCTCTCCGTCTGGGTCCGCGACGGCGCGTTCGAGGATATCACCATCAACGAGTGAGCGCCGCCCACGTCCTTTCCCCGCACACGCCGTCCGCCTTCAGCCCGTTTCCGCGCTGAAACACTCTCACGGCGGCCTCGGTTCGCTTTCCGAACTTTCCGTCCACCGCCAGGCCCGCGCCCTGCCGGTTCAAAAGCTCCTGCAATTCGACGACCTCCGCCCCGCCGCTCCCGCGCCGAAGCGTCCGCTTCCGCCGGGGCAGCGGGGCATTTCCATAGTCGATGAAGGGCAGGGCGAACCACTCCGTCCAGGGCCGGTCGGCGATGACTGTCCGGACGCAGCCCCGCTTGGTGCCGCGCCATTCCACGGCCTGGCCGCCGCCGACCGTGTAGCCCACGTGCCCCTGCTTGTGCAGGCACAGCCCGGGCACGTCCGGCAGCGTGCCGATGCCGCCCCAGGGCACGCCCCGCTTTTTCGCCCAGGCGAGCAGGCTGTCCGCGCCCTTGTCCGGACAGCCGTTCGACTGGTACCGCATCGGGACGCTTCCACGATGCCCGAAGGCGGCGAGGATCGCCTCCCCGCCGCCCGACCAGGCATAGCCCTTGCACGCGCCCACGCAGTCCGCCACGATCTCGCCCGCGGCGATGTCGCGCCGGTATTTCGCGTCCATGGACCGGGGGTAGCGCTTCGGATACCGGCCGCGCTTGCGCCTGAGCAGCGTTTCCGTCGCGCGGTAGCCGCACGTGCCGAACCAGTACCCGTGCCCGACCATGCTTTCGCACCAAGCCGCGAAATGCTCGTTGGTGAAGGGAATTTCGGCGCGAGCGCTCATGCCTGATCCTTTCCGTGCAGCTGGCGCAGCGCCTCCTTCAGGCGCTCCGGCACCGGCAGCCCAAGCCGCGCCACATTTTCCAGCAGGGAAACGCCCTCGTTGGACAGGTAAAAGCAGATCACCGCCGTGCGGATGGCCGCGCCGCTGCCGACGACGCGCGTATCGAGCACATGCCCGATGCCCACCAGCACGAAGATGAGCGCCTTGCGGCAGATGCCGCGGAAGCCCACCGCGCTGGACAGCTCCCGCTCCGCGATGGCGCAGAGCACGCCGGTCACATAATCCAGCGCCACAAAAACCAGCAGCGCGGTCAGGAGCCTGTCCCAACCGCCCATAAAATAACCGAACCAGCCGCCCAGCGCCGTGACCGCGATCCGGACCCTGTTCCAGATCAGTTCAGCAGATAAATTGTTCATGTTTTCAATATTCCTCCTTCGCTAAGTCAAATCGTCGGATGATGATGTATTCGATCCAAGCCTTTCTCGCAACAGCTTACCACCCTTTAAACTGCCTGAGTTGATGGAGCAATAACCGCACCGTCTTTACGCCAACAGGGCGGGCGGCCCAGTGTGCCGCCCCTGCGAGGCTGACCTTGTTGAATCAACGAAATTCGTACGCTGATAATGCGAAAAGAAGCAGACGGAAACCATCGGAACGGAAACAAAAAACGCCAACGCGTAACAAGGGTGGGACACCGGCCATCTCGTGCGTGGTGCATGAGGCGCCCCTGTTTGGCTTTTTTTTAGTTTCCGTTCCAATGATTTCTGCCATATTCGTTGCATATCAGGGCAAAACAGAATCGGTTGATTCAACAAGCATAATCTTGTAGGGGCGGCACACTGGGCCGCCCGCCCTGTTGGTGTAATGACGGAAACGGTTATTCTCAGATGAAGCTGGGATTGAAGCCATGGGCCAGGCAAACATTACGCGTCACAAGGCGGGCGGCCCAGTGTGCCGCCCCTACAAACTGTCCTTGTTGAATCAACTGATTTTGTCTTGTTCTGATGTATAATGAGTATTGCAGAAATCATTGGAACGGAAACAAAAAATGCCAACACAGGGGCGGCACACGGGGCATCTCGTGCGCGGTGCGCACGAGATGCGAGGACAAGCGCCTTGCGCACCAGGCACGACCCCTAACACTTTTATGGCGGTGCCCGCCAAAAGCCTTCCCCCTTCGCAAAGGGGAAGGTGGCCCGCCGTTGGAGGGCCGGATGAGGGCACTCAGAATACTTCCGCGATGCCCCCATCCGTCATCGTTTCCCCGTCCGTATACCCTCTGAACCGCAGCAGCACGGCGCGCGGCGCGCCGTCCCCGGCCTCCATGTCCGTCAGCGCGTAGCCCAGCGCACGCATCGCGGCCTCCGCCTGCGCCGACAGGCGCCGGAGCTGGGCAAAGCTGCGGGCGGTCAGCCGGATCGCCTGCGTGACCTCCGTCAGCAGCGTATCTTCCGCCGCGCTGAGCGCGGGAACGCACCGGGCGGGCATCAGCACCGCCGCCGGGCAGACTGCCGGCGCCTCCGCCCATGCCGCGCGGACGGCGACGCCCGCCTCCAGCCCCGCCCGCAGCGCCGCCAGGACGCGCGAGGTATCATCCGTCATCCTGTTCAGCCTCCTGTGTGAACGGCTCCGCGCCGGGGCGCCGCGCGACCGCCTCCATATGCCCCGGATACCGCCGCGTCTCCGTGATCTCGCAGGTCTTCTCCGGCGCGCCGTACTCCCGGAGCCGGTCCCCGACCGCCAGCCCGCAGTCCGGCGGCAGGATCAGCAGCAGTCCGCCCCCGGGCTGCAAGCCGTCCGCCCGCCGCGCCTGTGTATCGGGCAGCGGATACGCCGCGCCGGAGACCCAGCGGTCGTACGTCCAGGCGCGCAGCAGCTCGCCCTCCGTTTCCGTCACCGTGGGCCGCGCCCACTGGAAGAGCTGGCACTGCCTCACCCGGCTTCGCATCGCTTCACCCCCGCCGTGGCCAGCGTGTACCGCCTGAGCTGCCGCCGGATGTCCTCCGGCAGGGCCTCCATCCGCGCGGTCACGCCGCCCTCCGCCCGCTCGGACTCGCCCTCCAGGCCGCGCCGGTTATACCGGAGCACGGCCAGGTCGATCACCGCGCCGCGCAGGCCCTCCGGCAGTTCCGTCCTGCCCGTGACCGCCAGCGCTGCGGCCTCCGCCTGGGCGAGGAGGACGCCCAGCAGCGCGTCCTCCCCCTCGCTCTCGATTCCCAGGATCGCCCGCAGAGCGATCAGCGAATCATTCATGCTCCTCCCCCCTCCGCGGTCACGCCGCGAGATGCGCGAAGACGCCGGCCTTCTTGTTCTTGTACACGTCGGCGATGCCGTTCACGCGGTAGCCGAACTTCCACGCGTCGGCGGAGGGGTTCTGCTCCGGCGTGACCACCTTCGGCGCGACGTGCTTGTTGTACTGGATGACCGCGCTCCTGTGCACGGCCAGGAAGTTCAGGTTCTTGCCGCTGGCGGCCTTCGAGTAGCCGCCGTTGCCGCTGGTGGACAGGGAAACGGCGCTGTACATGCGCGTCTGCGGCACCTGGATGATCTGCTCGAAGCGGGAAAGCACCGCGCGGCTCTTGATCGTGTCCAGGTCCTCGATCAGGCCGTACAGCGCGGGCGTGATGAACAGGTAGCGCTGGTCCACCGGCACCTCGCCGTTGTCCATGGCGTTGGCCGCCGCGCGCAGGGCGGCCACCACGTCCGCGCCGGTCGCGAGGTCGCCGGAGGCGCTTCCGACGCCGGTGGTACCGGCGTACCGCGCGATGCGGAAGGCGTCGATCTCCGGCGCGACGTGCATGCGGATGAACTCGCCCGCCAGGCGGCCGAAGGCCACGCCCGCGGTCTCCGCGTTGTCCATCGCGTCCACCACAAACATGCGGCCGCGCTCGTAATTGCACTGATAGGTGGTATTCGCCAGGGTCACGGTGCCGTCGGTATAGCCGTTGGCGCGGCTGTACCCCACCAGGCCCTGCAGCACCATGTCCGGCACCACGATCTCGCCCGCGTTCGCGCCCTCATGGGCCATATCCTCCGGCCCGTCCAGCACGCTGGTCAGCGAGGCCAGCTTATACGCCTCGTCCAGCAGGGGAACATACTTCTTGAAAGTGGAAATAGTATTGGTTGGCATTTGAATCCTCCTGATTTTTAGGTTCTCGTAATTGTCGGGTCATTGCAGTTGGGAAGGCAAATGATAAGTGAGGAATGAGGAGTGAGAAGTGAGGAGTTCAGGTGCGATCTCTTCGGCTTCGCCTCAGAGATTGTCCGATTGTTGCGGCGCTTCGCGCGATATGGATTGAAATGCCGCTGTGCGGCATTTCGACCGCCACTCCTCACTCCTACCTCCTCACTCCTCACTCACTTCAGCCCCATCGCCCTTCTCACCGCCGCCAGGGCATCGGGCGCGCCGGCGGCCTTCGGCGGGTCGGCGCCGAGGCGGTCGCGCACGCGCTGGGTGACGGCGTCGTGAAACGCCTTGGCCAGGGCCTCCAGGCCCTCGTCAGCCCGCTCGTCGCTGGAGAGGTCCAGGCAGCCCACCAGCGCCTCCGGCAGCTCGCGTCCGCGCAGCGCCGTGCGCAGCCGGATCTCCCGCTCTCGCCGGTCCAGCGCCGCTTCGCGTTCCTCCAGAGAGCGCACGCGCTGTTCCACGCTCTCCGTTCCCGCCTGATCCGCAGGCGGGAGCTGATTGTTGTTTTGGTCCATAGCAATCTCCTTTTATTTGATCGTTATTTGGAAGAGGGGGATGAGAGTGAGGAGTGAGGAGTGAGGAGTGATGAGTGGCGGTTGAAACGCCTGACGGCGTTTCGTTGCATGGCAATGTCAGCAGTGCACACCAGAAATCATTGCTTCTGCCTGCGGCATGAATGTGCCGCGCACAGCATTATCGCGCGAAGCGCCGCAACAATCGAACAAACTCTGAGCCGCAGGCGAAGAGTTTGCACCTGAACTCCTCACTCATCACTCCTACCTCCTACCTCCTCACTCCTCACTCCTACCTCCTCACTCCTCACCCATCCCCGCTCCTCTCTCAAACCTGCATGCCACTTTTTCCGGATCCAGTTCCGCTTCTCCGCCCAGCGCAAGGATTCGCGCATAGATCTGGATCCTCGTCCGCAGGGCCTCGCGGAACCAGCGCTCCTTGACGGAGGCCATGCGCTCCAGGCCCATGAGCTTGTACTTCATGGCCACGCCGCTCTGGTTCTGCGCGAACTGCGTATCGGACAGGTCGGGCACGAAGGAGAACTTGTGGATGTCCTCCTTCAGCGCGGCGCGCAGCACCTCCGTGTCCGCCTCGTGCAGGCTGTGCGTCAGGTACTGGGCGCTGGCCTCGCTGTCCGGCAGGGAGAGGCAGCGCTCCCGCCGCAGCCTCCGCGCCGGGTCCTCGTCCGGCACGCGCTCCTCCACGGGCTCGCCGTCGGGCCCCGTGACGGTGCGCGTGTGCCAGCCCTGCTCCAGCTGGCAGCCGGTCAGCACCAGCAGGCTGTCGGCGAAGGTCTCCTTGTCGCGCACGCGCTCGGTCTCCAGCAGGTCGTAGCCGTCGATCAGCGGCAGCACCGCCGCGAAATCGCCGGTCTCGTCGCAGTTGTTCCAGTACTCGATGAGCGGCGGCTGGCCGAAGAAGTGCCGCTCCCGCCGGACGAGGTCCGCGTCGGTCACGGTGCGCCGGTCGCGCAGACGCCAGGTGAGCGTCTCTTCCGCGGTCAGCGCCTCCAGCTGCGTACCCTCCTCCGTCCCGTCCGGCCGGATGAGCGGCGTCAGGCAGAGACCGAACAGCGGCTCGTGCGCGACCGTATCGTCGTACACGACGAAGGCCTCCTCCGGGCTGACGGCCACGCTGCGCGCCCGGCCCGCGCGGTCGGTCCAGATGCGCTCCACGCCCTTGCCGTACACGGCGGCCTGCACCGCCAGCTCCGCGTCCACGCTGTCCATGGCGGTTTCACGGAAGCCGCGGGTCAGCGCCGCCAGCGCGGCCTCCTGCCCCGGGGCCTCGTAGGCGATGGGCCGCCCGGTCAGGTAGCCCGCCGCCGTCAGCGCGATATACCGCGCGAAGGGGTGCGGCAGGCGCGTCTGCCCGCTCCCGCCGTCCGTACGCTCCATAATGGCGGGGTTCCGGCCCTCGTAATACGCCCGCAGGCGCTGCAGCTCCGGCAGCAGCGCGTCGTGCCGCCTCAGGCACGCCGTCAGCACCTCCGCGCTAATCCCGTCCCGGATCAGCTCCCGGCTGATCGTGATCATCTGCCGATCACCTCACTTTTCTTCCTCAATGTCGCCTTGCGCGGCCGCTGCTCGCTCTCCAGCGCGTAGCGCATAGCGTCGATCAGGTGGTCGTCGCCGGGCCTGGGCTGGGGCGGGCTGCCCTCCTTCCAGCAGTACGCGCTGAGCTCTCGGATCAGGTCCGCGCAGCCCCTGTCCACGATGATGCGGTAGCCCTGCAGCCACTGGATGCCGTGCACCAGGCTGTCCGGCCCCTTCCTCGCCGCCACGGCCAGCACGCCCTGGGAGCGCAGCTCCGCGATGCAGCGCGGATCGGCGGAATCGCAGGTCACCTTCGCGCGTCCCGCGAACGCCTTCAGCCGCTCCGCCAGCTGCCACACCACCAGCCCCTTCTCGCAGAACGTCCCGGTCACGTAGATCCGTCGGTTCCGCTTGTCCAGCAGGCAGCGCACCGCGGCGCAGGGATCGTGCCCGAAGCCGAAGTCCAGCCCATAAAAAACGCGCAGGCCCTCCGGCGGCGGCTCCACCTTCAGGTCCGCGCTGCGCCAGTCGGTGAACACCGCGTCCCCGCGCATGCCCCACTGGCCCAGGGTATAGACCGTGTGATAGTACCCGCTGTTCTCCTCCTCGAGGGCCTGACGGTCGTCCTCGGTCAGGAAGCGGTTGTCCCGATAGGTGGTGCGCAGGATGCTCACGCGCCGGTCGGCATAGCTGCGTCCCGGCGTCACCCGGACGCCCGGCGCGGGGTCGGGCGCCTGTCCCGCCTCCGCCCAGCCGCCGAAGAACTCGCGGAAGATCCAGTGGTCCTTCCACGTCGGGTTGAAGGACAGCGTGACCCGCTTTTTGAACGGGCTCGGCCCGCGCAGGCGCTTGTCCAGCTGCTTGAAGTCGTCGCGGCTGCACTCGGTGGCCTCCTCGATCCAGATATCGGTCAGCGCGCCCGCCTGCGGGGTGATGGACTTGATCTTCTCCACGTCGTCCAGCCCCGCGAACAGGATCTGCGCGCCGGTGCGCGCCACCGTGAGCGACATATCGCTGCGGCTCACGCGGAACAGCCCGGCCGCCTTCAGCCGCCGCACGGCCTTCAGCACCTCGTTCCAGCAGGACGCGTGCAGCGTGCGCTGCACCTTGCGCACCACCAGCACGTTCCGCCCGCTCAGCGCGTCCAGCACCGCCCGGGTCGCCAGGAAGCAGCTCTTGCCCGACGAGCTGCCGCCGAAGTACAGCTGGTAGCGGTGCTCGTCCGTCAGGTACGGCCGGTACACCTCGTTGATGCCCCGCAGGTCCACGTTAAACGCCGTCATCCGCGCCTCCCGTGAACCGCAGCTCAAACCCGCCGCCGTCCGCGGCGTCCTCCCCGGACTCCGCGACCGCCAGCACCAGCTTGGCCGCCTGCAGCAGCACCCGCGGGTCCGTCTCCGGGCTCTCGATCAGCGCCCCGACCCGTGCGAGCGCCGCCATCGCCATCTCCCTCGCCGCCGCCCCGGGAGAAGCGCGGGAATCCGTCTTGTTCGTGTCTTCGTTCATAGAAACCTCCAAGCAAATAAAGTGAAGCGGGAAAAACGAATGACAAGTTAGGAGTGATGAGTGAGGAGTGAGGAGTTGTGGACGAAATGCCTTCCGGCATTTCAATAAAAAAGGAATCGCGGCAGCGATTCCATCCTGAACTCATCACTCCTCACTCCTCACTCATCACTCTTTGTTCGTTTTCCTCCTCACTCATCACTCAAAAAGAGCGCCCCGGTTCACCGCCGCTGCGCTCATCGTCCCCGTTCGTTTGGGGCAGTTTAATCATATCACCTCCCGTTCCCCCTGTAAAGGCTCAAAACCATATCAAAACCGTATCAAAAACATATCATTTTCGTATCAGAAACGTATCACGGGCCTCAGAAGGCCGCTTTGGGGCGTTTTTTCCGCCAGAATCGCGACTTTAACGCGCATTTTTGTTCAAGCTGCTTGACGCAACACGGCGTTTCGTGCTATATTTCGTTAGCGTCATTTTATATCTAATGTAGGACAATTATCCCATCACACCCTGCTTCACGGAAGGACGGACCCAAAATGAAAAAACTGCTCATCTCTCTCCTGCTGGCGGCTTCCCTGCTCCTGTGCCTGTCGATAGCCAATGCCGATGTACCGCAGACCATTAACGAGCTACCTATTCTGAAAAAATCACAAAAACCCGAAAATTTCAGTTACAATTATTTTGAAGACGCCCAAACCTTGACTATTGTCACGGAGAATCTGCCGGCTGGTTGGATCATCAATGGCGCTATTTATCACTCACAAAACGAAGATAATCCTGAAGTTAAAGAAGAATGGCAAAGTAATGACCGTCTCACATGGACGCATGAAAAACCGCCATTTATTGATAATAGTTGCACTATCTATGGTGTAGAAATCTTTCGATATGATGAAGCCTCAGGAGTTTCTGAATGGTGTGTGTATAGTACGGAGAATTCACTTCTTAGTTGGGAATTGCAAGATGAATCAAGCGGTACAACACTTGATTTCACCGGTAAAATGTATATCTTTTATACCGATGAAACAACCAATAATCAATTCTACTATGTAAAGTACTCCCCATGTCAAGGACAATCGAATTTAACACCCTGGAAAACAGCTACCGATCATGGTAGACTTCAGATGCCAGCAATCGGAGGATAGGGC
>CACWHI010000051.1 GCA_902760595.1 uncultured Eubacteriales bacterium | reverse complement strand
GTCAGCGGAATCTACCTTGCGGTGTTTCCGCCCGGGAGCCCGTCAGGGCGACAGGAAACACCGTTGGGGGCGGCGGAGCCCGCCGCGCCCAGTGGGCGACGAAGGCGGGTGGAGCCGCAATGAGGCACAGAGCGCGTAGCGCGACAATGCCGAATTGAGGAGTAGGGGGGCGTAAGACCCCCCTGCGGTGACTGTTCAGTCTACGACTGAACAGTCACGAACTATTTTTGAATGAAGGGGCTGGTGTCATGGCGGAAATCGTATTTGAACATGTCGGAAAATCCTTCGGGGACACAAAGGTTATCGAGAATCTGAACCTGACCATCGAGGATGGCAAGTTTACGGTGCTGGTCGGCTCTTCGGGCTGCGGCAAAACCACCCTGCTGCGCATGATCGCCGGCATCGGCCCGGCGACCTACGGCCGTATCCTGATGGACGGCAAGGACATTACCCATCAGCCGCCGGAGAAGCGCGATATCGCCATGGTGTTCCAGAACTACGCCATTTATCCGACGATGAGCGTGCGGGAGAACATCGAATTCGGGCTCAAAAACAAAAAGGTGCCCAAGGCGGAGCGCGACCGCCGCATTGCCGAGTACGCCGAGGTCGTCGGGATGACGCCTTACCTGGACCGCAAGCCCTCCGACCTGTCCGGCGGCCAGCGCCAGCGCATCGCCCTGGCCCGCGCCATGGTCAAAAAGCCCAGCGTGTTCCTGATGGACGAGCCGCTGTCCAACCTGGACGCCAAGCTGCGCGCCGCCATGCGCGTGGAGCTGATCGAGCTGCAGCGCCGGCTGGGCACTACCTTCGTCTACGTCACGCACGACCAGATCGAGGCCATGTCCATGGCGGACACCATCGTGCTGATGGAAAAGGGCGAGATCCAGCAGATCGGCAGCCCGGAAGAGATCTACCACGAGCCGGCCAACATCTTCAGCGCCCAGTTCATCGGTACGCCTCCCATGAACATCATGGAGCTGGGAGACGGCATCCGCTACGGCATACGGCCCGAATCCCTGCGCATGAGTCCCGAACGGATGGAGGGCATGGTGATGTACCGCAAGGGGCATGTGGTGACCCGTGAGATGCTCGGCGCCGAACTGCAGTACAAGGTGCGCCTGAGCGACGGCTCCACGATCATGGTCAAGAGCGAGAACGAGCGCGACGACGTGGAAGAGGACATTGACGTATGGGTGATGGCGCCCTCGCGTCATATCCATTTCTTCGGCGCGGACGGCAAGCACCTCGGACACAACGGCCCGCAGAACCTGCTGGATAAGCTGGGAGGGCTGAACGAATGACGACGACTTTATCGGAGATCGAGAAGCAGGAGCTTCGCGAGACCCGGCGCATCAAGCACCACAGCTGGCTGACCAGCTACCTGATGGTGCTGCCCGCCATGGTCTTCCTGATCGCGTTCGTGCTGTATCCGACGGCGGCCATGTTCATCATGAGCCTCTATTACGGGAACGCGAAGAATCCCTTCAAGAGCTGGCGCGGCCTGCAGAACTACAACATGCGCCAGGACTTCTGGATCGCCCTGCGCAATACCGCCGCCTACACGGGCATGGCGCTGGTGCTGGTCATGATCCTGTCCATCCTGTTCGCGCAGTGGATGTACAAGAGCCGCAAGCTGAACAACGTGGCGCAGACCCTGTTTTTCACGCCCCACCTGGTGGCTGGCGTGTCGGCCGGCTTCATCTGGAGCTGGCTCATGTCCAGCCAGCCCTACGGCCTGTTCAACACGCTGCTGGGGCCGATCTACCAGGCGCTGAACGTGCCCTCCATCCGCTGGCTGGATTCCAGCGACACGGCCATGTTCTCCATCGTGCTGATGAATACCTGGAAGAGCGTGGGCTATTACTGCCTGATCATCATGAGCGCCATGAAGAGCATCCCCACGGAGATTTATGAGTCCGCGCGGCTGGACGGCTCCTCCGCGTTCAAGACCTTCTTCAAGATCACCATCCCCATGATCAGCCCGCAGCTGTTCTTCCTGCTGATCACCATCACCACCGGCAGCTTCAAGGTGTTCGACTCGGTGCGCATCATGACCAACGGCGGCCCCGGCGACGCCACGCGCGTGCTGAGCATGTATATTTACGATTACGCCTTCCAGCGCAACAACACCCTGGGCTATGCCTGCGCGGCAGGCATCATCATGATGCTGATCATGGTGGGCGTCACCATTTTCGACTTTGCCTTCGTTGAGAAGAAGGTCCATTATCAGTAAAGGGGGGACATCGGCTTGCTGTATCGCTATATCCGGAACAAAGTTCAGCACGGACAGGCCGGGTCCGTCAAAAAGCTGACCGTTACGCTGGCCGTGATCGGCGTTATCCTGTTTGTGCTGGCCTTTTATGGCTGGTATACCTATGTGCCGGTCAAGAACGCCCTGGCCGCTGAGAACGCGGGCGAGCTTCAGGCACGGCTGTTCACCGGCGTCTTCATGGACCGTTCCATCCTGCCCGCCGACCTGGCGAATATCAGCGGATTCGGCTTCCTCTGCGCCATGGGCATGGGCGAGCTGCTGATCGGCGCGAGTATCTTCTTTGCGCTGGCGGTCATCATCGCGCTCGAAAAATCCCTGGCGGTCAAGCAGGAAAACGGCAGCCTGTGGGAGACGGTCAGGAACACGGCGATCGAGTATTTCCAGCAGCCCAAGTGGGGCCTGCAGCTCTTCAGCGACGTGATGAAGATCATCCTGATGCTGGCCTTCGTCTTCCCGTTCTACTGGATGATCATCACCGCGTTCAAGACCTACCCGGAGTCCCTGAACGTGCCGCCCACCATGTGGACGACCGAATGGACCATGGAGGGCTATGAGAACACCTTCTTCTCCGGCGAGAACATCCTGAACTACTTCAAGAACACCGTGGTCGTCACGGCGGCGGTCATCGTGCTGCAGCTGGTCATTATGGTACCGGCGGCCTACGCCTTCGCCAAGCGGGAATTCCCGCTGAAGGGCCTGCTCTTCGGCATCGTGCTGGTGGCCTTCATGATCCCGCTGCAGCTGACCTATATCCCCGTCTATCTGCGCATGCAGGACCTGAACCTGATCTACACGCTCTGGCCGCAAATCCTGCCCCTGGGCGCTGACGCCTTCGGTATCTTCATGCTGCGCCAGTCCTTCAAGCAGATCCCGGATGAGATCGTCGAGAGCGCCAAGCTGGACAGCGCGGGCGAGATACAGATCATGACGCGCATCATGCTGCCCATGTGCAAGAGCGCCATGGTCACCATCGCCATGTTCTCCTTCATCGGGACGTGGAACGCCTACTTCTGGCCGTTGGTGATGACCCGCAGCCGCGACGTGCAGCCCCTGACCATCGTGGTCGAGCACCTGCGCGACGCTGAGCTCGGCATTCGGTGGAACACCGTCATGGCCGCGAACACCCTGCTGGTCCTGCCCATCCTGATCGTCTTCATCTTCGCCAGCAAGAAGATCATCGAGGGCTTCGCGTACCGCGGCATGAAATAAGCACATTGTATTTCTCTTGTACTACGTGGGACTTTCGCTTGACATTCCTGTGAAAACCTGATATAAATAGCGCAACCCGCAGATGAAGAGTAAGTAAGCACGGATCATCTTTTACAGAGAGCCGCCGTTGGTGGAAGCGCGGCAAAGGTTCCCGGGCTGAATGGACTTCAGAGGGCGAACAGAAAGGGGCGCGGCCCCGAGTATGCGAGACGGAGAAGGCTCTCCGTTATCAAAGCCGGCATATGTATGTATGCGCAGAGAGGGCGTTTCCACCGGAAACGCCAAGCCGGGTGGCACCGCAGGATCTGTCCTGTCCCAGACGTTTCCAGAAAGATGCGCCGTGCAAAGTGCTGGATTGCGCGGAGGAGGAGGAAGGCGATGCCGTAGCATCGGCGACTGACGACGACAAAGCAGCCAGCGCTTTGAACAAACAGATTTCGGAAATGTTTCGTTGACGGAGTAATAATTGGCGAAGGGAGGCTGAGGTATGGACGGTAAGATCGTGATTCTCGGCGCGGGGCATGTGGGCTCCCATGTGGCGCGGGCGCTGGCGGAGGGCGGCGTCGGCCACGAGATCGTACTGGTGGACTGTGTGCCGGGAAAGGCCGCCGCCCAGGCCATGGACGTGGCCGACGCGCTGACCTGGCCGCCGCTCCCGGCACTGGTGCGGGCGGGGGAGTATGCCGACTGCGCCGACGCGGACGTGACGGTCGTGGCCATCGGCAAGCCGCGGAAGCCGGGCCAGACGCGGCTCGATCTGCTGGGGGACTCGTCGCGCATGGCGCACGAACTGTGCGGGACCCTGAAGCCTGTCGGCCCGGGCGGGCTGGTGGTCAGCATCACCAATCCCTGCGACATCATCGCGGACCTCATCCGCCGGGAGCTGGGGCTCGACCGCGGCCGCGTGTTCGGCACCGGCACCCTCCTGGACACCGCGCGGCTGATCCGCGTCCTGTCCGAGCAGACCGGCGCGAGGCGGGAGGAGATCAACGCCTATGTTCTGGGCGAGCACGGGGATTCCTCCATGATCCCCTTTTCCTCCGTCCGCGTCGCGGGCCGGCCGCCGGAAGCGGTGCCGGGCTTTGACGCGGAAGCCGCCCTCGCGCGCACCCACGGGATCGGCATGGACATCATCGACGGCAAGGGCTCCACGGAATTCGGAATCGGACAGGCGGCGGCCTTCCTGATCCGGAATATCCTGGAGGATACCGGACATGTGCTGCCGCTGTCGGCCGAGCTGCGCGGGGAATACGGGCTGAGCGGCATTCATGCCGGCGTTCCCTGCGTCATCGGGCGCTCCGGCATCGAGCGGGTCGTCGAGCTGCCCCTCACCGGCGTGGAAAAGGCGGCGCTGTACCGCAGCGCGGACGTCATCAAAAAGCATATCCTGCTCGCGGATGAGATCATCCGGGGCATGTGATAAAAAGAAGAGGAGGAAAACACCATGAAGCGCACTGTCAAATCTGTCTTCGCGATCCTGACCCTGGTCCTGATCCTGGCCCTGTCCGTCTCCGCCCTGGCGGATCCGATCCGTGTGGCGGTGGTCCAGCCTCTGACGCACACCTCCCTGAACCAGATCCGCGATACCATCGTGAACGAGCTGACCGCCAGCGGGCTGGATTTCCAGATCGTCACCCGCAACGCCGAGGGCGATTCCAGCGCGCTCTCGACCATTCTGGAGAACGTAAAGAACGACGGCGTGGATATCCTGGTGCCCATTGCCACCAATACGGCGCAGAGCGCGAAAATGGTGTTTGAGGACGCGGGGATCCCGGTGGTGTTCGCGGCCGTCTCCGACCCGGTGGCCGCCGGCCTGACAGGCGACGACTGCGGGTTCATCACGGGCGTATCCAACAATATCCCGGCGGCGGAGATCGTGCGCCTGATCTCGGACTTCCAGCCGGAGTACAGGAAGATCGGCTTCCTGTACACGTCCAGCGAGACCAACTCCGTGTCCACCATCAAGGCAGCCAAGGCCTACTGCGACGCGAACGCCATCGCCTATGAGGAGGCCTCCATCGCGAACCTGTCCGAGCTTCAGACGGCGGTCGAGACGCTGATCTCCAGGGACGTGGACGCGCTCTACACCGGCAATGACAATTCCATCGCCTCCGCCATGAGCACGTATATCGACACGGCCTATGAGTACGGCATCCCCGTCTACTGCGGCGCGGATTCCATGGTCGCGGACGGCGGCTTCGCCACCATCGGCGTGGACTACGTGCAGCTGGGCCGGCAGGTGGCGCGGATCGTGGTGCGCCTGAGCCAGGGCGAGCAGCCCGAGGACATCCCGTACGAGGTGCTGAGCGAGTACGCTAAGTTTGTGAACCTGCAGGCCGCAGGCCGGATCGGGATGGACATCGACGAAGAGACCCTCGCAGCGTACCGCGTGCTGGTAGAAGCGGACGGCACGAGCCACTTTGGGGAACAGTAAAAAGAGTGAGGAGTGAGGAGTGAGGAGTGAGGAGTGGTGGAAGAAACTCTTCGCCTTCGGCTCAGAGTATTCTTCGATCATTGCAGCGCTTCGCGCGATATAGAAGCCTGACGGATGAGAGCTTCATTGAAATGCCGCTCTGCGGCATTTCGACTGCCACTCATCACTCATCACTCCTCACTCATCACTCATCACTCCTCACTCCTCACTCCTCACTCCACTCTCCACCCTTTCATCACTCTCTGTTAAGCTGAAAGGATCCCTCATGAACATTCTGAGTCTTCTGGTCTCTGCCCTGGGGCAGGGCATGATCTACGCGCCGATGGCGCTGGGTGTGTTCATCGCGTTCCGGGTGCTGAACACGCCCGACCTCACCATTGACGGCAGCTTTGTGGCGGGCATGTGCGCGTGCGCGGTGGTCACCATCGCCGGCCACCCCTACCTGGCGCTGCTCTGCGGCCTCGCGGTAGGGGCGCTGGCCGGGCTGGTGACGGGCCTGCTGCAGACCAGGCTGCGCATCAATCCGATCCTGTCCGGCATCCTGACCATGACGGGGCTGTACACGATCAACTTTATGGCCCTGGGCGGTCAGTCCAACCTGTACCTGCAGCGCGCCGCGGTCAACTCGGCCGGCGTGGAGACACAGGTGGCCAGCGACACCCTGTACAAGGCCTTCCGAGCCTTCATGGTCAGCCTGACGGGCAATCGGCGCTTCGACAACAACCTGAGCATCCTGATCGTGACCGGGCTGATCGTGGCGGCGGTGGCGGCTGTGCTCGCGGTGTTCTTCTTTACGCGCACGGGCATGGCCATCCGCGCGACGGGCGACAATGAGGAAATGGTGCGCTCCTCGTCCATCGACGCGGACCGCTCCCGCATCCAGGGCATCATGCTCTCCAACGCGCTGGTGGGGCTGTCCGGCGCGCTGCTGTGCGAGCAGCAGCGGTACGCGGATCTCAATTTCGGCAGCGGGATGCTGGTGGTGGGCCTGGCGTCGGTGATCATCGGCCAGGTGTTCTTCGGCCAGCGCGGCATCACACTGGGCATCATCTCGGCGGTGGCCGGTTCGCTGGTGTATCGGATCATCCTGCAGGTCGCCTACCGGGTGGATATGCCCAGCTATGCGGTGAAGCTGCTCTCCGCCGTGATCGTGGTGGTCGCCCTGTCGATCCCGCTGCTCAGAAAGCGGTTCGCCGAGCGGCGCGCGGAGCGGGAGGAGGCGGAACCATGAAGGGACTCAGCCTGATCGGACTCAGAAAGACCTTTGAAAAAGGAACGCCCAACGCGAAGCTCGCGCTGGACGATGTGAGCCTGGAGGTGGCGCCCGGGGACTTCATTACGGTGCTGGGCTCCAACGGCGCGGGGAAATCGACCCTCTTCAACGCGATCCTGGGCAAGTTCCGCCTGGACCGCGGCAGGATCATCCTGGACGGGGAGGACATCACCCGCCTGCCGGATCATCGGCGGGCGCTGAACATTGGCTGCCTGTACCAGGACCCGCTGCGCGGCACCGCGCCGAACATGACCATCGAGGAAAACCTGGCCCTGGCCTATACGCGCAAGGCGAGCCGGTCCTTTTTCGCCGTGAACCGGAAGGACAGCGCCTATTTCCGCGAGCTGCTCAGGAGGCTGGACCTGGGGCTGGAGGACCGGATGAAGACCAAGATGGGCCTGCTCTCCGGCGGTCAGCGGCAGGCGGCGTCCCTGCTGATGGCGACGATCGCCGAGCCCAAGCTGCTGCTGCTGGACGAGCATACCGCCGCCCTGGATCCCGCGACCGCTGAGAAGGTGCTGGCCCTGACCCGGCGCATCATCGCCGAGCGGAGCATCACCTGCCTCATGATCACGCACAACATGCAGTGCGCGCTGGAGCTGGGCAGCCGCACCATCGTCATGGACAGCGGCCGGATCGTGCTGGACGTGGCGGGTCAGGAGCGCGCGAAGCTCACCGTGCCCCAGCTGCTGGAGCGCTTCCGGGAGAACGCGGGCCGGGACCTGGCCACGGACAGGATGCTGCTGGGATAGAGCATTTTCTGGATACTCAAACAGGGCTGCCGCGTTTTCTGCGGCAGCCCCGTTTGGCTCTGCTTCATTCAGTTGAAGGGGGAATAGGTGCATTCAAACACGGTCAGCTTGCCGTTCTCATCGAAGGTGACCTTCGTGTTGTTCGCGTCGAACAGGCGGTCGTCCGTGACCTCCTTCATCAGCTCGTCGACGGTGCGCTTGGTGGGCTCATCCGCTTCGGGATCGCTCCAGTCGCTGTATACCAGGTCGCTGTCGAGCCGGATGTCGAAGCCGACGGCGTCGCGCCAGAAGGGATAGTCGTTCTGGTTGCTGATGGTATAGGTGCCGTCCTCGTTCTTGTAGCAGCTCAGGGACTCGTCGTAGTAGTCCGTCGTGTCGATGATGTAGTAGCCGTATTCGTCCACGTTGACCGCCTTGACGGTGTAGGAGCCGCGGGCGCAAATGAGCTCGTCGCCGGGCTTCAGGTTTTCAATATCGCTGGCGGCGAAGCGTTCCCGCTCGCACAGGACCAGGGAGAGCTCGTAGCGGGCGTTGGGCGCTTCGCCGAAGGTGGCGTAGCCGTTCACACGGGCCGCGAAGGTCTTCCCGGCGACCAGGTCCTTCACGATGCCGTCGCTCTGGGGACGGACGACGGTTTCAGCGGAGGCTGCCAGGGCCATGCACGCGATGAGGGCGATGCAGAGGGCAGCAATGATTCTTTTCATGATGTTGACTCCTTTCATTCATGCACAAAGATGGTTTCGGGGGCGATCTCCTGACCGCTCACCCATTTCAGCTTCAGGGACTGGGCCGCTTCATTCTCCAGCAGGGCGAAGTATCCCTCGGTGCCGCTCGTGAGCACCTGGTCCGCCTCGCCGGTTTCGGCGGAAAGACTCCAGAAGGTGCCGTCCTGGTAGACGAGGCAGTTCTGATCACAGTCATAGCACGCGGTGGCGCGGAACACATACGCGCCGTGGGTCATGGGGGAGACGATCTCCACATTCCAGCCCTGATAGGGGTCGCGGGTGATCTCCATCCGGGTGAACTGCGTCTCGTCCTCGAGCCACTGGCCCTTCAGCCACGGGTCCAGCTCCTCGTCCAGGGGGGAGGCGGTATAGGATCCGGCAGCGTTCTCCTTCACCTGACCGTTTTCCACGAGCAGGTCGAAGCTGTGGGCCTGGTCACAGGCGATGCCTGTATAGTGCTTCAGCCAGACGGTGCTGGCGCCGTCCGCGATGGGATCGAAGCGGGCGGTGAAGCAGCCGTCGGCGACCTCGGCGGACGCCAGCCTGACAGCCGCGTTCTCCCCCTCGGGCGCAAAGGCTTCCCAGCGGCCCGGCACGCCCGTGACCGGCACCTTCACGACATAGCTGCCGTTTTCGATGCCGCCCCTGATGGGCTCCTGGACGCTTTCCGCCAGCGGCGTGGGCGGCCAGAAGGGATCCTGCCAGGCGGCGACGTTCAGGCCGTTGGCCTTGACGTAGTCGCTGATAAAGCGGCGCCTGACCTCCAGGTGCAGGTCCGAGCTGCCGTCCCCGGCCTCGAAATACCGCTCCTCAAGCGCTTTGTCGCCGTTGCAGAAGCGCGTGATATCTTTGCCGTAGTTTTCGCCGTCGCCGGCGTATTCCGCGCCGGTCACGCGCCAGGCGCCGTCCTGCTTTTCCAGCTGGATGATGCCGGGAAACTCGCCGCCGGAGATCATGCGCAGGATGTCGTCGGAGCGCACATAGTTGAAAACCCAGAAGTTTCCGTATACCGTGGCATGGCTGTCGTCGGGGGCCTCCGTCTTCAGGATGACGGGCGTGGGGATCGTCACGGATCCTTCTTCAGTCAGGAACTGCTTTCCGAGCTCGTCGGCGGTGTAGTTTGCCACGGCGCCTTCGATGGCGTCTTCTCCGGAGTAGGCATAGGGCGGCAGGGCTTCAGCCGCGCAGCAGATGCCGACGCCCAGCAGAAGCGCCAGCAGTAAAGGCAAAAACAGTTTTTTCTTCATTTTGTTCCTTTCCTCCGCGTTCGCGGATCGCAGCTTTTCGGGCGCGGTTTTCCGCGCTCATGTATATATACGTTTCAAAAACGCGTTTTGCTGCGAAACGGAGGAAAAAAATTTGCTCTGTTGAACAATTGCAGCCGGAAACGGGCCGGCGACAGCCTATTCCGCCCGGGCGATCAGCACTGTCAGCGCGCCGCCCTGGGGCATGGCCTGAATGCGGATGGCATAGGGCAGGTCGTTGCGGAATTTCAGGTCGGTGGTGCTGCCGACGGCGGAGTCGAAGGAGCGCGGGATGTAGTTGACGCCGGTGGGCCGGTGCGCGGCCCAGGCGGTGATGGGCAGGGGCAGGGCGAGCACGGCGTTATACAGCGTGGTGCTCACCTGGCAGACGCCTCCGCCGGGGCCCTTGCCCACATGGCTGATGTTTTTGGCGACCTCGTAGCCGTTGGACTGCTTATACGGCGCGCAGAGCGCGTTGAAGGAGAATTCCTCGCCCGGCTGGACGCCCTGGCCGTCAATCCTCTCGCAGCCCAGGGCGATATTGTGCTGGCGCTGCAGGTGCAGCGGGCTGCCGGTCGCCTGATTGTACCAGGTGGTGAAGCCGGCGATCAGGTCTCCGGGCTGGGCGTCGCGCCAATCGGCAAAAGCCCGGTAGACGCCGCTGCCCTCGGGCAGGGCAGCGCTGCCCCGCCACACGGGCAGGGTCAGGCCCTCGTCGTATACGGCGATCACGGATCCGGCTTCCGCGTCGAGCCCCTTGAACTTCCCGCCCTTGACGGTGGTAACGTCACCGAGCGTCACACAGCCCTTACAGGGCGTGAACTGGGGGGAAGGCCAGTTCAGGGGATCCAGGGAGACGAAGCCGTACAGGTACCGGGTCTGCACGTAGCCCGTCCGGTCCTTGTAACGGATCAGGCACCAGCGGTCGCCGTACTCCAGCACGTCCACCTTGGCGTCCGTGCGGATCTTCTGGAGCTTTTTCCCGGTTCCCGCGCCGGTGCGGGGCTGCAGGCTCTTCAGCGTGATCGCCGTATAGCGCGCCTGTGGTTCGGCGGCTTCTTCCGCCCGGCACAGCGAAAACAGTGCCGCCAGGCACAGCAGGAGTGCTAATGCGCGTTTCATGCGTTACCCCCTTTGGTCGGACCAGTGTACGGCGGGAAAGCGCCCCTTCAGCTTCCGCAGGGCGCGGCGCGTGGGGTTCACCAGGGTCGGGTGCCCCGTCAGCGCCAGCACCGGCGCGTCGCCCGCCGAATCGCCGTAGGCGGCGGAGGCGGGGAAATCGGGCGTGATCCCGTTTTCGTCCAGCCAGGCTCGCAGCCGGCGGACCTTGGCCTCTCCGCGGCAGTTGCCCTCCGGCAGTTCCGCGATCCGGGTGCAGATCAGCCCGCCGACGCCGATGCGTCCGGCCAGGGGGGCCATATAATTCTCTGTGGAGGCGGACAGCAGCAGGATGAGCCGACCGGCCGCCTGGTCCTGCGCCATCTGGCAGATGGCGTCCGGACGCAGCCGGCGGAGCAGCAGCTCCGCGAAATCCCGGTCCAGGGCCGTCTGCGCTTCCGGCGTCAGCCGTTCCAGAAAGCGGAGCGCCCGGCGTTTGGCCTCGCCGGCGCTCAGCAGGCCGAGCCGGCTTAGGAGCCCGGCAGCGGCGGCGGCGCACAGCTCCCGCAGCGTCAGCGCTTTGCGGGCGTGGGCGAAACGCAGATAGGCAACGATGCTGTCGCCGGAGATCATGGTGCCGTCGAAGTCGTATATGGCCAGGGGAGTGCCGCCGCTCATGGTTCATCCTCCGGGCGGCGGAAATCCGCGTCCGCTTCGGGATTGACCACCTGGAGGCCCGCCTGCTTCCGCTCCTCCTCCTCGTCGAAGGGCACGACCGCGCCGGCGCGCAGGGCTTCGGTGTCAAAGGCGAAGTCGAGGATGGCGGGCAGCTCGGGAATGCCGAGCCGCGAGAGCCTGGCCTGGGTCAGGCGGCCCGGGCCCATCGGCGCCGGGGTCAGGATCTCGGCGTTGCGGATGAACAGGATCAGCTCACGTCCCGCCAGGCTGAGCGCGATATCGCGGCTGCGCTTCTCCGTGATCCTGTGCAGCTGGGCGATGGTGCGCATGTCCGGCTCGGAGCCGTCGGAAAAGGCCTGCATCTGCTGCTGCACGCTGAACATGGCGGGCAGCAGGCGCAGGTTTTTACGGTACCAGGCCGTCAGGATCTCCGGATCGCCGAAGGCCGCGCCGGTCAGCATCAGGCGGCTCAGCGGCGCGCGCGGCATGTTCATCTGCACCAGCGTGCCCTCCACCAGCGCCTCCAGGCCGCGGATGCGGGCGGGCACCGTCACCTCGGTCAGGCGGACGGTGCGCTCCCGGCAGGTCAGGCGGATCTCGCGGTGCACGTCGAAATCCCGGGAGGCATTGAAGTCAAAGGGAAACAGGCACAGCAGCTCGAACTGCTCCGGGGCCATGTGCGGGTTTTCGTCCAGCTCGGTCTCCTCCGCGTACATGCCATAGCCGGCCTCAATGCTCTGGCGCTTCCACTGGCCGCGGTAGGCGCCTGCCGCGGGCAGGGCCAGCAGCACGGTGATCAGCAGCGCCAGCGCGATCAGGAACCAGCCGGTCCGGTATTCAGCGATATAAAAGAAGTATACGGCCCCGGCGAAGGACAGGGCGGCGGCCAGCTGCGTGGCGCGCAGCAGCGCCTTGGCGTGCCGTACCCTGAGCAGCGGCTCGGAGGGGGTGCTTTTTTGTTTCTTCATGGGGAGAGCTCCTTCTGGGCAAGGATGAGGGCGGCGCGCATCGCGGTGGGGATCGGCAGGCTTTCCAGCTGGGCCAGGGTATAGAAATCCCCGGCCAAGGCCGGCGGGACGCCGGGCACGCGCGCTGTCCAGAGCCTCATTTCCCACACGCGGTGGGTAAACACGTGCCTGGTTTCGCCGGCATAGCCGATGGACGCGTCCCGGAAGCCGAGAACCGCGAGCGCCTCGTCCGGCGCGGATTCGCTGAGCGCGAACACATACATGCCCTTCAGCAGCGCTTCACGGCGTTGGCGCATGTATACCCGCTGATCGTGCAGGATGACCAGCACGTTCAGCGCGATGGGCTTCGGCGGGCGCTTGCGCGGCAGCACCGGCAGCGCTTCCGGGTCGCCTGCCCGCCGCGCCAGGCAGTATTCCCGGACGGGACAGGCGGCGCAGTCCGGCGTGCCGGGGGTACAGACCGTTGCGCCCAGGTCCATCAGGGCCTGGTTATAGTCCCCGGGCCGGTCGGGCGGCATCAGGCCTCGGGCGGCATCCGTCAGCCGCCGCAGCACGGCGGGGCTTCCGGCGTCCCCGCGCTCGTCCGTCACCCGCGCGAATACGCGGATCAGGTTGCCGTCCATGGCGGGGACAGGCTCGCCGAAGGCGATGGAGGCCACAGCGGCCGCTGTGTACGGGCCTACGCCCGGCAGCGCGCGCAGCGCCTCCGCGGTTCGGGGGAAAGCACCGCCGTATTCCCGTGTGATCTGCCGGGCGGCGCGGTGCAGGTTGCGCGCGCGGGAATAGTAGCCCAGCCCCTGCCAGCAGCGCAGCACTTCCTCCTCATCGGCGGCGGCCAGGGCCTGCACGTCCGGGAACCGGCGCAGGAAGCGCTCGTAATAGGGCACCACGCTCTCCGTGCGCGTCTGCTGCAGCATGATCTCGCTCAGCCACACGCGGTAGGGGTCCTTCGTGCCGCGGAATACGAAGCTGCGGCCCTGGCGGTCGTACCAGCCGAGAAGGCGGCCCGAAAAGGTGTTCGCCGGCAGGGCGGCCGTGACACCGCCCATTATTCCTGCTCTCCCGCCGGGGCTTTGCCGCCGCGGAACAGCCAGGCCCGCGCGACGCTGCCGGCCAGCCGGATATAGGGCGGGCGCAGGGCGCGGTCCGCGCGCTTGAGCTCTTCGATGATGGAGATGTGCTGGGGACAGCGCTTTTCGCAGCGCCCGCAGCCCACGCAGCGGGTGGCGAAGGGCGGCTCCTTCCGCAGGCTGACGGCCTGCAGGTACTCAAACCGCCCGGAGCGTTTGTTCTCGGTGTACATGCGGTTCCAGCAGCGGAAGGCGGCGGGGATATCCACCCCCTGGGGGCAGGGCATGCAGTAGCCGCAGGCGGTGCAGCCCACCTGCAGATGCGCGTTGATCATGTCCCGCAGCCGGGCGTACAGCGCGTGATCCGCCTCGGTCAGCGTGCCGGGCAGCGTCTCCGAGGCCCAGCGGCAGTTTTCCTCCACCATGTCCAGGCTGTTCATGCCGGAGAGCACGCAGGTGACGCCGGGCTGGTCGTACAGCCAGCGGAAGGCCAGCTCGGCCGGCTTCCGCCCCGCGCCTTCGCGCCTGATCAGCTCCAGCGCCTCAGCGGGCAGCGCGTTCACCAGCTTGCCCCCACGCAGCGGCTCCATGATGATCACGGGGACGCCGCGCTTCCGCGCCTCCTCCAGGCCCTGCCGTCCGGCCTGGCTGGTCTCATCCATGTAATTGTACTGGATCTGGCAGAAATCCCAGTCGTACGCGTCCAGAATGCTCAGAAACTGGTCCGTGCTGCCGTGGAAGGAAAAGCCGATGTTCACGATCTGTCCGGCGGCCTTCTTTTCCCTGATCCAATCGCGGATGCCCAGGCCCTCCAGCTTCTGCCACCCGGCCAGGTCGGTCAGCATGTGCATCAGGTAGTAGTCGATATGGTCCGTGCGCAGGCGGCGGAGCTCCTCCTGGAAGAAGCGCTCGATGGCGGGGGCGCTCTTGACCAGGTACTGGGGCAGCTTGGTGGCGATGTACACCTTGTCCCGCAGGCCTTCGCGCTCCAGGATCGTGCCCAGGGCCTCCTCGCTGCCGGGATAGGCGTAGGCGGTGTCGAAATAGTTGACGCCCAGCTCGGCGGCCCGCCGGATCTCCGAGGCGGCCTTGTCCAGGTCGATGCCCGCGCCGCTGCGCGTCAGCCGCATGCAGCCGAACCCCAGCAGGGAGATTTCCCGGCCGTATTTATCCTTCCTGTATTGCATCATCCGTCATCCTTTCCACGGGGTTCAGCATAATACGCAACGATTCAGACGTGCTGTGTATAGAGGAATGAGCCTCGGTTCTTTTCGGCACGGAATCCCGGAGTCCGCCGATTTATTCGGCGGATGGCGAAGCATGTCGTGCGCGGTGCGTGAGGCGCTTGCGCCCGCGGTGCGCGCGCGATTCC
>CACWHI010000050.1 GCA_902760595.1 uncultured Eubacteriales bacterium | reverse complement strand
GAGTACACACAGCAGGAATTGATAGATATCATACTTGAGGTCGCTGCAGGGAATGTCGGTTATGATGATCTTTTGAGGTGGGTACTGGAGCACCAGTAACCCATACCTTTCTGCAGCGGCTCGACAGATAATACCATTGGTGTGATTGATCTTAGAGCAATAGAACAAGCGGATACCGACCAAGCCGATTTTGTAATGATTCACATCGCCACAGCAGCCATTGGATGTACTCTGATATTGTAATAACAGCGGAAATCGTCTTCTGACAAAGGCCTTAATTGTTTAACAAATAGCATCGTTGACATCGTGGAGGTCATAGGTTCGAGCCCTACTAATCCCATCACAGGAAAAGGACCCCAAACGGGGTCCTTTTTCTGTGATTCGTATTGATGGGCTCGAACCTATGACCGGAACGATCGTAGAGGGGCCGGAGCCCTGCCGCCGCCTGTGGCGGATGAAGGCAGGGCGCAGGCCCAGTGAGCCACAGAGCATAGCTGGCGGCAGCCTGCTATGCGACAATGGCGAACTGAGGACATAGGTTCGAGCCCTACTAATCCCACCACATCACAACCCTAATCTTGATACGAGATTGGGGTTGTGACTTTTTGGCTTTAAGCCCTGATTTCACGGTATTTCCGGGCAAGCGTCGTATGCGAGTAGATCCTTTCAGTGGCGTTCCACAGCTTCAAATCCTCTGTTCCCCAGTGGTTACTGGTATACGATGAAATGAGAATCGTATGGTAGTAACCCTGTATCGTATACCAGTACCCGAGAATCGTATGACAGTAGCCAGTATCGTATAATAGTAACCCACCATCGTATGCGAGTAGGCCCTGATTGCACGTCGTTTCCTGGTAGGCATCGTATGCGAGCAGACCACCCTTGAGGCCTTTCCGGCCCTTCAACCTCCTGTTCCCCATGGGTCCCTGGTATACGATGGAATGGGAATCGTATGCCAGTAGCCGAGTATCATATCGTTGCAGAAACATCGTTTCGGAGCTTGTGAATTACTTGAAAACCTGTTATAATTCAATCGGAAATCGCGCAGACTAATCAGAATTTGGAGTGAGGCACATGAAACATTTTACTGTGTTCATTTCATTGGTTGTTGTCTGTGCTGCGGCTGTTCTTTTAATGAACCATCTATCAAGCGTGCCGTCGAGAGATTCAGCAAGTCTTTCAGATTATGTCTATAAGCATGAGGCTTCGCTCATTGAGCTTATAGCAAACTATCCTAACCAGTATAGGAAACTAAACGGCCACCTTGGAATAGAAGCCATAGATACACGAGGGGAAGCTTGTACCTGCTTTATTTTTCCATGGTCATATGATATAGCGGAGGGTGGCAGCTATTTGTATTATGCAAGTGATGGTGTCCTGGAGATTTTAGACTATACTGTCGCTGACACCACATATATAGACGGGCTTGGCATAAACGGACAAGGCTATATCAACTGTACGATGCTTAAACAGAATTGGTTCTTTGTTGAGTCATACCTACCTACATAAATCTTTCACTGCTGATCAACATCACAGATCAATGCCCCAATGAGCTTCTTGACCAAATGCCGGATACTGTGACCATGAAATGCAGGGTGTGATCATGGAAGTCTGGTCGCATTTCCCCGGCGCTTGGTCACATTCCCCCGGCGAATGATGTGACCATAGTCACATTGTATCAACATAATGGTTTCGGGCCACAGAAAAACTCCTGAATTATCAGTGGTTTTTCTTTTTTGTTCTTGTGACGATTTGGCACGCCAAATGAGATTTTGGACGTTTTGTCAACTTTTGTGTCACTGGCACTTGCAGAAAGCTTTTGTAGTATCAATACTTTCCGGCACTTGTTTTGTCAACTTTTTTGTCGATTTTCGCCGTTGATCCTCTCGATGGCAGGCAATTGCTTCATAACACTTTCTACAATTACTTTTGCCAACAATTTCTGTAATTGTTCTGCAATTTTACCGATTCAGACGCTCAATAGCCTCGAACTGCTTGATGGACACTGTTGTGTCTGGTGCTGGCGTATACAGTTTGACTGCCGCGGGGCATGCGTCATTGACAACTTTCCAAATCCTGCTATAATCAGTATTGTTCATCGGAGGGTGGACGATTCAGCGGAAATCGTCAACCGGATAAGATGCCTGGCTGAGAAGCCTGGTGCTTATCCGGTTGTTTTTTACGGAGGGTTTCGGATTGCGCGGCAATGATTTTACTACGGGGAAAATACTTTCTCCTCTCCTCAGATTCATGATACCGGTGTTTTTCGCCATGTTCCTGCAGTCCATGTATGGTGCTGTCGATCTGATGATCGTCGGCAAATTCGCGCGGTCGCTGGATGTTTCAGCCGTCTCCACCGGCTCGCAGATCATGATGACGATCACCAACCTGGTATCCAGCTTCGCCATGGGAACGACGATCCTGCTGGGTCAGCGGATCGGTGAAGGGCGAAGCCGTGAAGGCGGTCAGGTCATCGGCAGCAGCATAAGCCTGTTTGCGGTGATTGCGGCCCTGTTCACGGTGCTGATTGCCGCGCTGTGCCGGCCGATCAGCACGCTGATGAACGCGCCGGAGGAAGCGTTTGACGAAACGGCCGGATATATTCGTATCTGCGGGCTGGGCTCCTTCTTTATTATCAGTTATAACCTGATCGGCAGTATTTTCCGCGGTATCGGGGATTCGCGCACTCCTTTGATGACGGTGGCCATTGCCTGTGTCACCAATATCCTGGGCGATCTGCTGCTCGTAGCGGTGTTTGATATGGGCGCTGCCGGCGCGGCGCTGGCGACGGTTTTTGCGCAGGCGGTCAGCGTCGCGGCCTCCCTGCTGATTCTCAGCAGACGGGAGCTGCCCTTTCAGCTGGACCGGTCGAACCTCCGCTTCGACGGGAAGATCATCCGTAAAGTGACGGCATTGGGCCTTCCGATCGCTCTGCAGGACTTTCTGGTGGGCGTCTCTTTTCTGGTGCTGCTGGCCATCGTCAACAGCCTCGGCCTGGTGGCTTCTGCCGGCGTGGGCGTCGCGGAAAAGGTCTGCGGGTTTATCATGCTGATTCCCGCCGCGTTCATGCAGGCGATGGCGGCTTTTGTCGCGCAGAATATCGGCGCGGGAAAATACGGCCGCGCCAGGAAATCCCTGCTGTACGCGATCGCTGTGTCCAGCGCGCTGGCGGTAGGCATGTTTGCGTTGACCTTCTGGCGCGGTGATCTGCTGTCCGGGATATTTGCCAACGACGCGCAGGTCATCGCCGCATCGGCGGACTACCTGAAGGCTTATGCTATTGACTGCCTGCTGACCTGCTTCCTGTTTTGCTTCATCGGTTTCTTCAACGGCCTCGGCATGACACGCTTTGTGATGATCCAGGGCATCGTCGGCGCGTTCCTGATCCGTATACCGGTCGCGTTCCTGATGAGCAGGGAGACGCCTCCGTCCATGTTCCATATCGGCCTCGCCACGCCCTGCTCCACGGTGATCCAGGTGATCCTCTGCCTGCTCTGCTTCCGGTACGCCAATCGGAAATATAGGGGTTCCTGAGGATCATTCCAGGCCGATATGCTCGAAGAGGTCGTTTTTCGCCTCGTCGGGTCCGACGGCCGTGTAGTACAGGCCGAATATCCTGTTATCGTAGTCGGTGGCGTTTCCGTTGATGCTGAAATGCTGCTGCTGGGAGCGGTGCTTGTCATAGGCTTCCGCCGCCAGGAAGATGGGGCTGATGGGACTGCCGGGGGAGAAGGGGCGGCTCCAGTCCAGCTCTATCCTGTTTTCGCTGTACAGATGAAGATAGACCTTTTTGACCTCCCAGACGCCGTATTCGCGCGCGGAATCCGGGTCGTAGCTTTCGTCCATGGCCAGGGGAACGGCCTCGCGGACCAGCTGGGAGGTCAGCTTGTGCTGCGCGTGGCCGTATTCGCCTTCCGGGTCGGGACCCAGGACCACCTCGGGCTTGTATCTGCGGATCAGGCGCACGACCTCCTTCTGCGGGTCGGTGCCGTCCTGGCTCCACCCCTTCAGGGCGTTGCTGGCGCTGTGGCCCCACTGGTCGCGCCAGTTCATGAAGATGGGGTGATACCGCAGGCCGGCCGTCCACAGGCCGTCCAGCGCCTCACCGTAACGGGTGCGGCCGCAGTTCGCCATATAGACCACGCCTACCTCCGCGCCGATATGGCAGGCGTAGGGGATGGCGCCTCCAAAGTACAGCAGCTCATCGTCCTGATGGGGCGAGAACGCCATCAGGTCCAGCTTTTCGGGCAGCGGCCGCCATTGCTGGACGGCGTTGTCCGGATGGTTCGCGTCATATACGCAGAGATTTCTGACCCAATTGTCTTTCCCTCCGACGTTCAGCCGTGCCTGCCGGGCGGAGGACGGGATCTCGACGGCGTCCGCGTAGAAGCCGGTGGCTTTTGTTTCTTCGCTGATCAGGTTCTGGCCGGCGTCCAGGAACGTTACGGTAAAGGATTCCGCCGGGAAGCGCCATTCGATGGTCATCAGCGCGGCGGAGCCGTCCTCGGGCAGGGTCATGGTCAGCGTATCGTCGACGGAGGCGGGTGTCCAGCTGCGGCCGGCCATTTTTTCCTGATTCCTGCCGGCGGAGAACCGGCATTTATCGTTAATGTTCCGGACAGCTTTGAAAATGCCGCAGATATACACCGGAGCCCGGTATACGTCTGACAGGTCGCCGCCGGACGCGGCCTGGATCAACAGCGTTTTGCGCCCGGGGGTCACAGCGGGAAACTCGATCGCTTGACAGACGCCGCTGATGTCCAGGTCAGAGTCGGGGCTTTTTACTTCCTTCACCATGACCTGCTCCGCCTGCTGCTGACGTTCGTCCCAGAGGACGAAAAACAGCGTGTCCAAAGGCGCGTCGCCATGAATGACGCCGTGGACCGCTATGCTCCTGGCCTGGGAAGGCGCAAAATACATATATTGCTCCAGCGCTGCATCGCTGGCGAGCGGACCGGGGAAGGCGGCATCGCTTCCGGTCCCCTTCAGCCTCAGTCTGGATTTCTGGGCGTATCCGTCGATCCCGTCGAAGCGGACTCTGTAATAGTCTCCGCTGGCCCCGACGATCTGGCAGGACGCGCCCTTTTTCAGGGCGCCGAGCCGCTCCGTTTTGTCCGTATCGCTGTAGACGGCGACCTCCGTTTCGCCCCGGACCGGCGAGGCAGATACGATCACGGCAGGCGGACAGGTGGATTCCAGGGCGCTGGCGCTGTGCGCGAATAAGAGAAAAGAGATCGCCAGCAGGACGACCAGCAACAGCCCGGCACGATACGTTTTCATAAAGGGTCCTCCTGTGGAGCCGTATTCCGACAGCGGCCGGAACCGCCGCTGCGATCATAGCGCATTATAGCATGATTCCGGACGGATTGCCACATGCGGGATAAATTTCGAAAATTAAATTGACACGGTGTCAGGAATATGATATGGTCTTAATACTGACACGGAGTCAGTTTAGACGGAAGGAGGAATGCCGCGTGTCCAGAGGATCGCCGGAGCTGACGGCAGCCCGGAGAGAAGAGATCATTGCCGCCTGCGCGAAGCTGAACGAAACGAGAAGCTTCAGGGAGATCACCATCAAGGAGATCGGAGAGGCGACGACCTTTACCCGGACCTCGATCTATAATTACTTCGAAACGAAGGAAGAGATTTTCCTCGCCCTGCTGCAGAAGGAATATGAGCTGTGGGTGGAGGCCATGAACGCGGAGATGGCGAAGAGGGCGACCATGACGCGCAGCGAGCTGGCGCAGACGCTGGCCCGCACCCTGACGGACAGGCCGAGGCTGCTTCGGCTCCTGTCCATGAACCTGTATGACATGGAGGCCAGCTCGCGTCCGGAGCGGCTGGCGGAGTTCAAGGTGGCTTTCGGCGCTTCGCTGGATACCGTGGCCTGCATGGTGGAAAAATACGCGCCGGAAATGGGCGAGGCCGCGAGAAGGCAGTTCCTGTATTCCTTTTTCCCGTTCATCTACGGCATCTATCCCTACACCAGCGTGTCGGAAAAGCAGAAGCTGGCCATGGAGCAGGCCGGCATCCCTTATGCGTATCAGTCGGCCTATGACCTGACCTGCACCTGTCTCAACAAGCTGCTGGAGGTGCCGCAATGAAGTATACGAAGCTTGGAAAATCGGACCTGACCGTTTCCCGGATCTGCATGGGCTGCATGGGCTTCGGCGACGCGGGGCAGGGACAGCACGCCTGGACGCTGGACGAGGAGCGCTCCCGCGAGATCATCCGCCACGGGCTTGAGATGGGCGTCAATTTTTATGATACCGCCATCGCCTACCAGAGCGGCACCAGCGAGCAGTACGTGGGCCGCGCCCTGCGGGACTTCGCGAAGCGGGACGAGGTGGTGGTGGCCACGAAATTCCTGCCGCGCACCCAGGAAGAGATCGAAGGCGGCGTCACCGGACAAGCGCACGTCGAGCGGATGCTCAATAAAAGCCTGCAGAACCTTGGCATGGATTACGTGGACCTGTATATCTACCATATGTGGGACTGGCAGACGCCCATCGAAGACATTCTTGACGGGCTGAACCGGGCGGTGAAGGCGGGCAAGGCGCGGTATATCGGCATTTCCAACTGCTTTGCCTGGCAGCTGGCCAAGGCCAACGCCATGGCCGAGCGGGAGGGCTGGGCGAAGTCCATTTCCGTGCAGGGACACTACAACCTGATCTTCCGGGAGGAGGAACGGGAAATGGTGCCCTACTGCCAGGAGGAGGGCATCGCGCTGACGCCCTACAGCGCCCTGGCGGCGGGCAGGTTATCCCGCAGGCCCTGTGAAACCTCTGAACGCCTGGAGAAGGACGCCTACGCCAGATTCAAGTACGACGCGACAGCGCAGCAGGACGGCCTCATCATCGCCCGTGTAGCGGAGCTGGCGGAAAAGCGCGGCGTGACCATGACGGAGATCGCTCTGGCCTGGCTGCTGACCAAGGTGGCTTCCCCGGTGGTCGGCGCCACCAAACGCCATCATGTGGACGGCGCGGCAAAGGCGACCGACCTGGAACTGACGGAAGACGAGATCGCGTATCTGGAAGCGCCCTATGTGCCGCATCCGCTGGCGGGCGTCATGGCGCAGAACAGCCCGGCGAACGCAAAAGAAAAACATGTCTGGTCTACCGGCAACCAAAAGATTTAAGGAGGATGACCATGAAAAGACTGTTTGCTGTTGTACTGTTTCTCTGCCTGCTGTATACCGCTGCCCTGGCGGACAGCCTGGTGACCAACGGCGGCGTCAGCCTGGACGCCGCGTCGCTGCCGTACAACACGGAGGACGCCTCCGCGCCCGTCGTGTACTTCATCAGCGATATTTCGGCAGATTCCCTGGTGAGGGCCTATCAGGCGCTGGGCGTGGAGCTGCCCGGCAAGGTGGGCGTCAAGATGTCCACCGGCGAGAGCACCCGCAGCAACTACCTGCGTCCTGAGCTGATCGCCGATCTGATCCACCTGGTGAACGGCACCATCGTGGAGTGCAACACCGCCTATGGCGGCAGCCGCTCCTCCACGGCCATGCACCGGCAGCAGGCGAAGGACAACGGCCTCACAGACGTGGCGGAGCTGGACATTCTGGACGAGGAGGGAAGCATGGAGCTCCCGATCGAGAATGGCGTCCGCATCAATGTGGATTACGTGGGCAGCCATTTCGCCAACTACGACTCCTTCCTGGTGCTGACCCACTTCAAGGGCCACGCCATGGCGGGCTTCGGCGGCGCGATCAAGAATATCTCCATCGGCTTCGGCTCCTCCAAGGGAAAGGGCTGGATCCACTCCGGCGGCACCAAGACCAGCGGCGGCATCTGGGGCGAGCAGGATCCCTTCCTGGAGGCTATGGCGGACGCGGCCAAGGGTGTCGATCAGTACATGGACGGCAGGATCGTGTACATCAGCGTGATGAACCGCCTGTCCGTAGACTGCGACTGCGACGGAAGCCCTGCCGAGCCGGACATGCACGACATCGGCATCCTGGCCTCCACCGATCCGCTGGCCATCGACCAGGCCGCCATTGACCTGGTGTACGCCATGCCGGACAGCGGCAGCCTCCGCCGCCGCATCGAGCGCCAGAACGGCCTGTATACGCTGGACGTGGGCGAGCGGAACG
Source organism: uncultured Eubacteriales bacterium (assembly GCA_902760595.1). Classification (GTDB taxonomy): domain Bacteria; phylum Bacillota; class Clostridia; order Christensenellales; family Aristaeellaceae; genus UBA4246. Next base: position 8,225 of record CACWHI010000050.1, on the reverse strand, counting down.
GGCTGGGCAGCCGGAACTACCATCTGGCCGTTATCGGGGAATAAACCATGTGGGAGTGGATCCGGAGAGAAGCTGTCTATCTCTGGTATTACCTGGACATCCAGATCCGGCAGATCGCGCCGTACTGGGCGCTGGGCATCGTGCTGGGCAGCGCGGTCTCCGTGTTCGGCAGGAAGTACATACACGGCGCTTTCGCGAAAATCGGCCAAAGAAAAATGGGTTGGCTGGGGGTCATCCCGGCCAGCGTCCTGGGCATCGCCTCCCCGCTGTGCATGTACGGCACCATCCCCATCGCCGCCTCCTTCTCCGAGCAGGGCGTGAAGGACGATTACCTGGCCGCCTTCATGATGTCCAGCATCCTGCTGAACCCGCAGCTGATCTTCTACAGCGGCGCGCTGGGACAGATGGCGCTCGTCATCCGCTGCGTCAGCTGCTTCCTGTGCGGCTGCGCGGCGGGCTGGCTGATCCGCCTGTTCTACAGCGGGAAGGGCAAAAGCTTCTTCGACTTCACCGGCTTCCACGAAGGGAAAAGCCGGGATACCGACCCCAATATGCTGCTTCGTTTCCTTAAGAACATCGGGCGCAACATCAGAGCCACTGGCCCCATGTTCGCCCTGGGCATCCTGCTGACGGCCCTGTACCAGATCCACGTGCCCGGCGATCTCGTCAGCTCCCTGTTCGGAAAGAACAACGGCTTCGGCGTGCTGATGGCCGCCACCATCGGCGTACCCGTCTACATGTGCGGCGGCGGCACCATCCCGCTGCTCAACGAATGGCTGGCGGACGGCATGAGCATGGGCAGCGCGGTGGCCTTCATGCTGACGGGTCCCGCCACCAAGATCACCAACCTTGGCGCGGTGAAGATCGTGCTGGGCTGGAAGCGGTTCATCCTCTATCTGGCGTTTGTGATGCTTTTTTCACTCTGTACCGGTTTGATCGTCGATCTGTTTTAAGAAAGGAAGAAAACCATGAAAAAGCTGTCTGCTCTCTTGCTGGCCCTGACCCTGCTCGTTTCCTGCGTCCCTGTGCTGGCAGCCGAAACGCCGGCCTCTGGCAGCCACATCCTTGTCGTTTATTTTTCCGCGACCGGCACCACGAAGGGGGTGGCTGAAAAGCTGGCCCAGGGCCTGAACGCGGACCTCTATGAGATCGTACCCGAGCAGCCCTACACCGACGCGGACCTCAACTACAACAATTCCAAGAGCCGTACCTCCATCGAGACCAACGACCCCGCCTGCCGTCCCGCCATCGCGGGAGAGCTGCCTGACCTGGCGGCCTACGATACCGTTTTCATCGGCTATCCCATCTGGTGGGGTGATACGCCGAGGATCGTATCCAATTTCGTGGAGCAGGTCGACCTGACCGGCAAGACCCTGGCGGTGTTCTTTACCTCCGGCAGCAGCGGACTGGGCAACAGCATGAGGCATCTTGAGCAGCAGTCCGGCGCCGGGACCTGGCTGGAGGGCAAGCGCTTCACGGCCCGCGCCAAAGTGGAGGACCTCACGGCCTGGGCAAAGACCCTGGGCATTGAGCCCTGAACGGAGTGAAACGCATGCGTTCGAACCGGGTTAAGCATATCCTGGATGTCCTGCTGGGCATCGGACTCCTGCTGCTCATGTCCTACCAGGTGACCGGCGAGGCGGGGCATGAGTGGACGGGCATCGGCATGACGGTACTGATGATCCTCCACCAGATCCTGAACCGGAAATGGTACGCGGCGCTGGTCAAGGGAAGGTATACGCCCCTCAGGACCGTACAGACGGCGGTCAACGCCGCGCTGGTGATCTGCTTTGTGCTGACGGCGCTGTGCGGCGTCAACATGAGCGTTCACGCGGTGCCCTTCCTGAGCGAGTTCATGCGGGCCTCGCTGGGCCGCAGGCTGCACCTGACGCTGTCGCACTGGTGCTTCGTGCTGATGGGGCTGCACCTCGGCCTGCACATCCCCGCGATGCTGAAGGGCGTCAGGAAACCCATGGCCCGGCGCGCCGGCTGGTGCTGCTCCGTCCTGGCCGCCGGAGCCGGATTATAGCTCTTCCTCAGGAACCGGTATGGCGCAGTATGACGTGGTATTTGTGGGCTTTCCCATCTGGTGGTATCGGGAGCCTTCCGTTATCGACACGTTCATGGAGGCTTACGACTTCGGCGGGAAGACGGTTGTTCCCTTCGCCACCTCCGGGGGCTCGGGCATGGGCGACAGCGCTGCCAATCTGCAGACGCTGGCCGCCGGCGCGAAGATTGCGGCGGGAAGACGCTTTGATGCGAACACGCCCGCAGATAAACTGGCCGACTGGGCAAAACAGTGGCTGTAAAGGAGGAAATCACGATGGCAAAGAAACAAACTGCAGGAAGGGATAATCTTGGCAAGCTGGCGCCCAAATTCGCGGAGCTGAACGACGACGTGCTCTTCGGAGAAGTCTGGTCCCGGGAAAAGGAGCTTTCTCCCCGCGACCGCAGCATGATCACTATCGCGGCCCTGTTCTCCGCGGGGCTCTATCCCCAGCTGAAGGCGCATCTCGCCATCGGCAAGGAGCATGGCGTCACGAAGCAGGAAGCTGTGGAGCTGGTGACCCACCTCGCCTTCTACTGCGGCTGGCCCAAGGCGTGGAGCACCTTCCCGCTGATCCGGGAGGTGTACGGCGACGAGGAAAGCGAGCTGGACGGCGTGCCCTCCAACCTTTCCGTGTTCCCGGTCGGGAAAAAGAACGACGCGTTCGCCCGGTATTTCATCGGGCAGAGCTACCTGGCGCCGCTGTCCACGGAGCAGGTGCCTGTGTTCAACGTGACCTTTGAGCCGGGCTGCAGGAACAACTGGCACATCCACCACGCCAGCGAGGGCGGCGGACAGATGCTGATCTGCGTATCGGGCCGCGGCTGGTACCAGGAATGGGGGAAGGAAGCGCGGGAGCTCCATCCCGGCGACGTGGTGAATATCCCCGCCAACGTGAAGCACTGGCACGGCGCGGCCGCGGACAGCTGGTTCCAGCACCTCGCCGTAGAGGTGCCCGGCAAGGACGGAAGGGCCGAATGGCTGGAGCCGGTGGACGATGAGCAATACGGAAAGCTGAAATAACGCTATTATGGGGCTGCCGCGCATCATAGCCCACAGTTCTCTCTGCTTTTGCGGCGACAAAGCGGAAAAGTGGAAAAGTTTGCGGTAATAGCCCAAAATCTTGCGTGCGTGTAAGGACCATTCAGAATTCGGAATTCGGTCATGTTTACACGCACGCACGCAGGTTTTTGGCATATTCTCCCGTTTTATTTGATTCTACTGCATGCGGGGAAACGGGATGACGTTACGCCAACAGGGCGGGCGGTTGAATCGCGCGCGCCGGGCGGTTGAATCGCGCGCGCACCGTTGTATCGCGCGCGCACCGTTGTATCGCGCGCGCACCGCGGGCGCAAGCGCCTCACGCACCGCGCACGAGATGCGAGGACAAGCGCCTCACGCATCGCGCACGAGATGGCCAGTGTCCCGCCCCTACGAGGTGGCGTTTATTGTTTCCGGCCGATGGATTCTGTCTGTTTTTTGCATTATCAGCGTGCATATTTCGTTGATTCAACAAGGACAACCTTGTAGGGGCGGGACACCGGCCCGCCCGCCTTGTGGCGCGTAAACGCTGTATGGAACGTGCGGACGCACCCCGGCCCGCCCTGTGACGCGTAACAGTTGCGTGTAATGTGCGGACGTACCTGACGGATTGGCGTTTTTACCGGACGCTCGGATGCGAAAAAAGCGTCCGCTCAGGTCGCGCTATACATTTTCTTGTTCTGCAGCATTCCACGTCAACAAATAACGTCCCGCACCGGCGCCGCCCCATGCTTCATCTTTCCGTTGCGGATCATCAGCCAATATGATATACGATGCTTATTTCATTTCTTAAACGGATGGCAAATGACAGTAAAGGAGAACTGGGATGATGAAGAAGTAAATGAGAAAATGAATGTATTCCCTGCTTTGAAATACAATGGTTTTGACTCACTGAATTGGAAAAGCCTGATTATCCGACATGAAGGGGAGGATGCTTCATTCAGTAGATTCTTTGAGTACTTTCATATGATGGACATGCTATCAACGAATGCCAGTTATCCGATATAAGCTGAATGGTTTTCGGTATACAATCAATGAAACGAAGGGGAATAGAGAAAAACCGCAAAAGAAAAGTAAAGCGGTGCACCAGCCTTGCTTCTCCAAAAAGTGCAGCGCCAAACTCACCGGACGCTTTTTTTGCGTCCGGGCGTCCGGTATAAGTGCAGCGTTTCCCGTGAAGAGAAAAAATGTGGGAGAACCAAAAAACCTGCGTGCGTGCGTGTAAACATGACCGAATTCCGAATCCTGAATGTTTTTACACGCACGCACGCAGAGTTTTGGCATATCCTCCCGTTTTTTTCGATTTTCCCGCATGCGGGGGGCGGGATGGCGTTACGACAACAGGGCGGGCGATGTTTGCCTGGCAAATGGCTTCAATCCTATCTTCATCGGAAAATAACAACATCCGTCTTTACGCCCAATGGGCTGCTTTTGTTTTTACCGGACGCTCGGACGCAAAAGAAGCGTCCGAGCAGGTCGGTCGCGCCATACATCTTCGTGTTCTGCAGCGTTCCGCGTCAAAACGGAGCTTTTTCCACCTCCCAATGGTCAAAAGCTCCGTTCTGTTGTGGGACTTATGCAGCAGCCCCTTCCTGTTATTGCGCGTACAAGAAGTTTTCGCCCGATACTTGACAATCTGGGAACGCCTGTGTATAATATTTGCATCAACAAGCCATATTGGTTTCGATCGATCTGGTTTATTGACAAAACCACAAAAGACATAAGAAAGGGGTTCCTGGTTTATGAAGAAGCTTGTTTGTCTTGCGCTGGCACTTTGCATGGTGCTGAGCCTCGCGTCCTTTGCGTCCGCGGATGCCGCGGGCAAGGTGTATTACCTCAACTTCAAGCCTGAAGCCGATCAGGCCTGGCAGGATCTGGCGAAGACCTATACCGCCCAGACCGGCGTCGAGGTCAAGGTCGTGACCGCCGCCTCCGGCACCTACCAGCAGACGCTGACGTCCGAAATGGATAAGAAGGACGCCGCGCCGACCCTGTTCCAGATCGGCAACGCCGAGGGCGTGGTGACCTGGGGCGAGTACGCGCTGCCGCTGGACGGCACCGAGCTGATGAATGAAATGACCACCGAAGACTTCAACCTGAAGAACGCGGACGGCCAGACCGTCGCGGTCGGCTACTGCTATGAAGCCTACGGCCTCATCACCAACAAGGCGCTGCTGGAAAAGGCCGGCTACACTGTGGCGGACATCAAGGACTTCGAGTCCCTGAAGAAGGTCGCGGATGACATCCACGCCCGTTCCGCGGAGCTGGGCTTCGACGCCTTCACCTCCGCCGGCCTGGACGGCTCCTCCTCCTGGCGCTTCTCCGGCCATCTGACCAACATGCCGCTGTTCTATGAGTTCCGCGATGACGGCATCACCGAGCAGCCCGCGACCGTCAAGGGCAGCTATCTGAACGCCTACAAGAACATCTGGGATCTGTACATCGCCGATTCCGCCGCGGACGCGAAGAAGCTGTCCGGCTACACCGGCGCGGACGCCGAGAAGGACTTCTATGACGGCAAGGCCGTGTTCTTCCAGAATGGTACCTGGGAATACAGCGCGCTGGTGGGCGAGCATGGCATGAAGGCGGAAGACCTGGCCATGATCCCGATCTACTGCGGCGTCGAGGGCGAAGAGAATGCCGCGCTGTGCGCCGGCACTGAGAACTGCTGGGCCGTGAACGGCAAGGCTTCCGAGGCCGATCAGAAGGCGACTCTGGACTTCCTCAAGTGGGTCGTGACCAGCGACGAAGGCACCGCGATGATGGCGAAGGAATTCGGCCCCATCCCCTTCAAGGCTGCCAAGGCCTCCGAGAACGTGTTCTTCAACGATTCCACCGCGCTGCTCAACGAGGGCAAGTACGTGGTGACCTGGGCGTTCAACTATACGCCTGACGTGGATAACTGGCGCGCCGGCATCGTGTCTGCGCTCGAGCAGTATTCCGCCGGCGCCGCTGACTGGGGCGAGGTCGAGTACGCTTTCGTCGACGGCTGGGCGACCTGCTACACCAATACCCACTGATCCGATCCGCAATCGGGGAGCGGCGACGACCGCTCCCCGTTTTTTGTGGACATATTCATTCAGAAGGAGTCATGACCCATGAGCCGTTCTAAAAAGATGGCGGACGGGGCGCTGACGTCGCCGCTGATCCGCAAGCCGATCCAGCGGATGTTCGCGGTGTTCCTGCTGCCGACCTTCGTATGCTTCTGTATCGGCTTCCTGTGGCCGTTCATTCAGGGCATTTACCTCTCGGTACACAGCTTTACCACGACCACCAATGTGAAATACGTAGGCTTCCAGAACTACGCGAAGGCGTTCGCGGACCAGGGCTTCCGGCAGGCCTTCGGCTACACGGCCCTGGTGGCCGCGGTCTCCCTGGTGCTGATCAACGTGCTGGCGTTCTTCGTCGCCTACGCGCTGACCCAGGAGATCCGCGGCAGGAACCTGTACCGCAGCGTGTTCTTCATCCCGAACCTGATCGGCGGTATCGTACTGGGCTATATCTGGAAAACCATTATCGATTCCCTGCTCCCCGTCAGCATGTCCATCCAGGCCAATTACGGCTTCTGGGGCCTGATGGTGGTCATGTGCTGGCAGCAGGTGGGCTATATGATGATCATTTACATCGCGGGCCTGCAGGCCGTGCCGATGGATATGATCGAGGCGGCGCGCATCGACGGCGCGAACGGCTGGAAGACCCTGTGGAACATCACCCTGCCCAACGTGATGCCCTCCATCACCATCTGCACCTTCCTCTCCCTGACCAATGGCTTCAAGCTGTATGACCAGAACCTGGTGCTGACCAACGGCGCGCCGGTGCGGCGCGGCATCGGGCAGACGGAGATGCTGGCGCTGAATATCGCCAAGACCTTCTCCACCGCCAACCAGCGCGGCGTGGCGCAGGCGAAGGCCGTGCTGTTCTTCATCCTGGTCACGGCCATCTCCCTGATCCAGCTCCGCGCGACCCGCAGCAAGGAGGTGCAGCAGTAATGGAAATGGCAAAAGAAAGACCGCGGGAGAAGATGACCTCCGGCCAGAAGGCGCTCAGCGTCGTCTTTGCCGTGATCAGCGTCATCTGGCTGCTGCCCATCGCCATCGTGCTGATGAACTCCTTCAAGGAGAACGGATACGTCAACTCCGAGCTCTTCGCGCTGCCGAATGCGAACAGCTATGTGGGCTTCAGCAACTATGTGAACGGCGTCACCTTCGGCAATTACCCCTACTTCCTGTCCGCGGGCTACAGCGTGTATATCACGGTGGTCTCCACCGGCCTGATCCTGCTGTGCACGTCCATGGCGGCCTGGTATATTTCCCGCGTGAACGATCCCTTCTCCAAGGTGGTCTACTACCTGTGCGTGTTCTCCATGGTCGTTCCCTTCCAGATGGTCATGTATACCCTGGCGAACACGGCGCGTGTGCTCCGGCTGGATATGCCCTGGACGATCCCGATCGTCTATCTGGGCTTCGGCGCGGGACTGGCGGTGTTCATGTTCGTGGGCTTCGTCAAATCCATCCCGCTGGAGATCGAGGAGGCCGCCGCGATCGACGGCTGCGGCCCGTTGCGCACCTTCTTCAGCGCGGTGTTCCCCATGCTGAAGCCGACGCTGATCTCCGTAGGCGTGCTGGAGATCATGTGGGTCTGGAACGATTACCTCCTGCCGTACCTGGTCCTCGATATCACGGTATACAGGACGATCCCCATCCACATCCAGTACCTGCAGGGCAGCTACGGCCGCGTCGACCTGGGCGCTACCATGGCCCTGATCGTCCTGAGCCTGATCCCCATCATTGTGTTCTACCTCGCCTGCCAGAAGCACATCATCAAGGGCGTGGCCGCGGGCGCGGTGAAGGGCTGACGGAGTGATGAGTGACGAGTGAGAAGCGGCACGAAGCGCAGCAATCGAACGATCTCTGAGGTGAAGCCGAAGAGATCGTGTCTGAACTCCTCGCTCATCCCTCCAACCTCCTCACTCTGCAGCCTCTGCTGCTTTACTTCCTGTTTTGTGACTGTTCAGTCGTAGACTGAACAGTCACCGCAAGGGGGTCTTGCGACCCCCCTACTCCTCAATTCGGCATTGTCGCGCTACGCGCTCTGTGCCTCATTGCGGCTCCACCCGCCTTCATCGCCCACTGGGCGC
>CACWHI010000049.1 GCA_902760595.1 uncultured Eubacteriales bacterium | reverse complement strand
TGAACTATCTGACGCCTAAACAGTACAGAGAGTACCATGCCCTGTGACTTGTGTAGAAAACTTTCTTTCTGTGTCTACTTTATGTTGACTAGTGCATTCGGTCATGCTTACACGCACGCAGGCTTTGGGCTTATTACTGCAAAACTTTTTCACTTTCCTGGTTCAGTTTGTATTTTCTCTTCCAGCAAGGCGTCCAGCGCGTCCCGGCTGTAGGCGGCGCATTCCCCGGTCACGCCGTATCGGGCGGCGATGCCGGTGACGGTTTCAGCGGTCAGCTTGCTGATGTTGGCCGGGCTGCAGAAGACCGCCGCGGCCTGGGCGCTACCGCTGCCCTGCAGGGTGACGACGATCAGGTCGCTGCGGTAGACCAGCACGGCCACCGCGCAGCTGCCATCCGCTACGGGGCTGAACTCCCCGCTCTGCGCGGTCTTCGCGGAGGCCTTCGCGTAGGGCAGGTTCCACTGCGTGTTGACGATGGCGGCGAACACCTTGGCGACGTTATCCGGCCCGGCCATCAGCAGGGCGAGATCGTCGTACTGCGCCTGGGTCATCCGCAGCACATAAGCGGCGCCGGGCGCGGCCATATCATAAGCGGGCAGCAGGCTGAACCAGCCGTATTCTTGCTGGTCGCACTTCTCCCAGAATTTGGCGGCGCTCTCCCGCAGCTTTTCCGCCAGCGCGAGGGCATCTTTCAGAGAGCGCGCGTTCGGGTCGACGCCCTCGCCCCAGGGCTCGAAGACCAGGGGCTCACTGCTCGTATCCGTCACGTATCGCTGGGCCAGGCTGCCCTCCGGCGCGTGGATGGTGATGGGCGTGCTGTTGGAGCCGTACCGGCCGATGGCGTCCGTTTCCAGCGTCATTTCAGCGTTCGGGATATAGATGTCCATCGGCACCTTCTTATTGACCGCATAGATGGCGCTCTCATACACCGTGCGTATGCTCCTGGGCAGGGTGACGCTCTTGACGTGCTCCAGGTTGTAGACGGAGTACTCCAGCATCAGCGTCACCGGGTAACCCGAAACACTCTCCGGAACGACGACGTTCGGCGCTTCGCCGTCATATCTGAACAGCGCGGCCTCGCCATTGAAGAGCCGGTAGGTATAGCCGTTCTCCGTCAGGTATTGGACGGCGGGCATATTATCGGGGCTTTCGCAGGCGATCGCGGTCAGCCCCTTCTCCTGCGCCGTCTTCAGGGCGGCGCTGCCTTTGGGCGCGTAGACGGCCGTGCGGGGCTTCAGGCCCGCTACGTTGACGTTGGTCACCGAGGCCGGCACCCAGACGCAGGCCAGGCCGTAATCGCCGGTAAACATATCCATGCCGAGCTTTTCGAGGCCCTCCCCTATCGTCACGCGCGCGAGACGCGGGCAGCGGTTGAGCGCCTTTTCACCCACAGACACGAGGGAAGCGGGCAGGACGATCTCCTCCAGGGACGAAGCGCCGGAGAAGGCGCTCGCGCCGATACTGCGCAGCCCCTCGGACAGTGCGACAGTCTTCAGCGCTTCACATTCGGAGAACGCGGACGCGCCGATGCTGGCCACCGTTTCAGGGAGGCGGATCCCCGTCAGCGTTTTACAGCCCGAGAAACAGTTTTTATCGACCTCCGTGACCGGCCGGCCTTCTACCGCGGCGGGGACTGTCACATCGGCCGGTTCCCCTTCATATCCCTTCAGGTAGCAGTTCTTTCCGGTGACGCCGAACAGCAGCGCGGCGCCGCCGCCCAGGTCATAACTGAGCTCCGGCAGGACCTGGCTGCGGATGGCCAGCCAGATGCCGTGATCGGTCAGGGTGCTGCCGCTCAGCTCGCTCCGCCGGCCGGAGCGCTTGGCATAGTTGCGCTGGGACCAGAACTGCACGGCCTTGTTCGTCTTCAGGTCGAACACGAGGCCCACGTAATCCCGGTGGGAGCTGCTGGCGGGCGGGATGTAGCTGTAGCCCGAGGGCGTCCAGAAGCCGCGGATCACCAGCGCGTATTCCGCCTCGGCCAGCGAAGCAGCGCGCATGTCCGCAGGAAGCCGCGCCAGCAGGTCGCCCGCGAAATCCGGCGCCTCGTTGCTGGCACAGTACAGCGCGATGAATTTGTGCCCCCTGTATTCGCCCGGAAAGCCGTTCACCTTGTCAGCGGTGAAATCATCCCACTTTTCCGGGATCAGCCCCTCCGGCAGGCCCGGGGCGGCGTCGGGCCTCAGGCTGACCTCCCAGCCGCCGGCTTCCAGCTCGTCGGCGTGCTCCTCCGCGATGCGGCTGAGGACAGCCAGCTGCTGGTCAAAGGTCTCCGCTTTTTTCAGCGCGTCCTGATCCTCCTTGAGCGTACCCGCCGAGGCGGAAACCGCCAGCAGCAGAACGACGGGGAGCAGGATAAGGAATACCGTTTTTTTCATAGTATGTCCTCCTTGCGTCTTTGAGAGTGAGGGCCAGTGAGACATGCCTCTGTCCTTTTCGGCACGGAATCCCGGAGTCCGCCGATTCATTCGGCGGATGGCGAAGCCACCCGAAGGGCGATGGGATGGGAGTGCTGAAAAGGACATGCAGAGGGGAGTATAGAGGGGGAACACCCTCTATGGTAATCCGCAGCGGCGGCATGTACGTCGCGAGGACGAAATCGCAACAGCGATTTCTACCTTGCGGATTTGCCGCCCGGGAGCCCGTAGGGCGACAGGCAAATCCGTTGGGGGGTTCCGCAGGGGGGACGCCAGTCCCCCTTGCGGTGACTGTTCAGTCATAGACTGAACAGTCACGGTTCAGAAAATCCTTCCCAGCTCTCGTACTGCGATCCGACGCTGTCCGCGTTCGGGTCGGCCTCCGCCGCGTTGATGGTGATGGTGTAGGCGTGGCCGGACTTGAGGGCCACGGTCTGGCTGCCGTTATTGCTGAAGGTCATGGTGGAATAATCGCCGGCGCGGCCGAAGGCCTCCTTGACGCCGAACCACTGCGTGCCTACGCCGTCCTTGATCATGTAGGTGCCGGCGGGCAGCTTGGTGGTGGCTTTGCCGCTGCCGCCGATGAACAGGCAGGACACCAGGTTCCCGCCCTGGTAGATCCGGGCCAGGAAGGCGCGGTCCTGATCCTGTTGGACCTTGATGGTCAGCTCCATATTCTTTTTCTTGGCGGCGGAACTGCGCCAGACCTCGCCATTTTTCGGCCAGGGCTGCACGCAGGCCTCCGCGCGGGCGTCCGCGTTGTCCGCGTAGCTGTTCCGGAAGGAGGCGTAGGCGCTGTAATACTTGCCCTCCTTCAGGTACTGCAGGGCCTCCAGGTAGGCGTCGTCGTAATCCCGGGCGGCGTACAGCGCCGGCTGCAGCACGTCCTTCGCGAGGGCGTTCACGAGCCCGGCCAGGTCCAGCTTCTGCTTGCCGTTCTGCAGCGTCACGGCCTTGGCCTTGGGCGCAAAGGGCTTGTAGAATTTGAGGGTCTTCAGGTCCGCCGCGAATACGCTGGCCGTGACGGCGTCTTCGTCTTCGCGGACATCCTGCGGATAGACCAGCAGGGCCCAGTCCGCCTCGTCCGCGCTGGCTGCCAGCAGGTCAGCCGGGATGTCCCGGTACGCGCCGTCCGCCGCCAGCCTCCCCGCAGACAGCTCCAGCGGCTCCGCGTCCAGGTCGTAATACACCGCGATCACGCCCTTGCCGTTCAGCGTCTTCGGGGCGGACTTGACCATCCTGTCGTTCAGGTGCCGCAGCAGGTAAATGAAGCTGGTGAAGGCCTCCCGCGAGGTGTCGGGCATGTCGCCCTCAGCCCGCGCCGCCAGCAGGCAGGCAGAGCAGAGGACCAGCGCCAGCAGGAGACAGAAAACTCTTTTCATACTTTTCCCGTCCTTTCAGTCCGGTATCAGGTTTCGTCCGGATAGCTATTCAACATTTTTGCTACGTCGTTTTTGCTGTAATACAAGGCCACCAGGGTCGCGCGGTCGATCTTGCCGGTTTCCTCCAGCCCGTAATCCGCCTGCAGCAGCCTGACCGCGGCTTCCATATCCGCGTCGAAGCCGATGCCCGGCTCCGCCTGCAGGTAGTTCCGGTCGATCAGCGCCTGGCGCGCGGATTCGACGCCGGGGCCATTCTTGCCTTTGGCCATGCCGTAGCCGTACCAGCCCATGACCTGATCGACCAGCGACTTGAGCTCCTTGGAGCCCTTGAATTCCGGCGGGTACATCCAGAAGTCGCCGCTGCCGTTGATGGAAACCGATTGGCCAGGCACATTGGATTTGCTGATGGAGTACTCCTGACTGGCATTGGTGAGCCGGTAGGCGGTCAGGGTGATCTTGCAGGTATGCCCTTTGACAACCTTCCCGCCGCCCCGGTACTGCCCTTTGTAGACGAAGCGCTGGTCGGCGACGAGCAGGATGTCCACCTGATCGGGGAAGCTGGTGAACCGGATCGCGCCCTTGGAGGCCTCCGTGATCTCGTTCGCCCACTCGTTCAGGTATTTGGTGATGTCATTCACCAGGCCCTTATCCCTGACCTTGTACATGCCGCTGCGGCTGATGCCCACCATGCAGTCCGGGTGCGTAATGATATAGGCGTTCAGCGGCTTGGCGATCTCCGGCGTATAGCGGGGATCGCTGGCGCTCTTGATCTCATGCTTCTTCGTAAACTCGTCATAGCTGCTGTAGCCGGTGTAGGCGGGGCCGCGCTCCAGCCCGGGAGCGAAGCGGCTCTCGCTTTCGCCCAGCGCCGCCAGGGGCAGCAGGGCCAGGAGCAGGATGAGGCAGAAAACTTTTTTCATGATGATTCCTCCTGTCATTGATCAGTGCGTCAGCCAGTCGGTGGGCGCGTCGCCGTAGGTGTCGTCGTTCGTTTTATAGTTCAGGGCGTTTTTCATGCAGTAGCTTTCCGCGTAGCTTCCGAAGCCGACCTGGATCACCAGCTCGGGAGAACAATTTTCGAACGCGTAATCGCCGATGCTGGTGACACTGTCGGGAATAGTGACCTCGGAAAGATTGCCGCAGGAATAAAACGCGTTCGTGCCGATACTTTCGACGCCCTCGGGAATGATCATGGACGAGAGATTCTTGTCATTGGAAAATGCTTCCTTTCCAATACTGACAACGCTGCCGGGGATCTCGACAGACGTCAGATTCGCGCAGAACTGGAAAGCGCTGTTTCCAATGCTGGTAACGCTGTCGGGAATGGTGATTCCGGTGAAACTGTCGCAATGGTAAAACGCGCCATTTCCTATTTCTGTCAGTCTGCTGGGAAGACGGATCCGCGTGAGGCTTTTGCAGTTGCCAAACGCATAGTTCCCAATGACGGTGACGCCGTCGGGAATGACGGCGGAAGCAAGCGAGCCGCAGGCAAAGAACAGCGAATCAGGCACCGCGCCGATCCCATCCGGGAGAATCACCTCCACAAGCTGATCACAATCACGGAAGGCTTCCACACCGATCATGGATACGCTTGCGGGAATATCCACGGACTTAAGCTTTTCGCAATGGGCAAAGGCCCCTGCACCGATGGAGGTGACGCCGCCCGGGATCGAGACCGATGTAAGGGCCCTGCACGCTTTGAACGCGTCCTTCCCGATGCTGGTCACACTGTTGGGAATGGATACGGACCTGAGATTTCTGCAATTTTGAAATGCATGATCCCCTATGATTTCGATCCCTTCCGGGATCTGGTATTCCGTATCGGTCAGCGTAGTGGGATAGGCGATCAGCTTCCAGTCCGTCTTGCCGAAGAGCACGTTGTTGATGGTGGCCAGGTAGGGATGATCCTTCGCCACCGCCGCCGCGCAGGCTTTGACAGAAGCAGTGTTCGCGTAATAAAACGGGTTCTGGCGGACAGCCGTCAACGGATGGCCGTCCAGCTCGTTGGGGATCAGTACCCGGCCGTCAGGACCCAGATAGGAGATCAGCTCGGCGCTGCCATCCTCCCGGACGACATACTCAAACAGGCCGGATGCGTCGACGACTGTTTCTTCTACAGCCACGGCAGACAGGCACGCGCAGCAGAGCGCCAGCGCAAACAGGATCACGAGCAGCTTTTTCACGGTTTCACGTCCCTTCTGTGTTCATCTTTTGTTGAGCCTCTGCTTGCCACAAGTATATTTGATTACCATATCGCCTGTAAAGCAGGGATGATGAAAAGTCATTGATAATTCAATGATTTTCGTAACTGTTCTTCAAGTTTTTAAGCTTTTCAAGCAGCGCGGTGTGCCCGGTGGGGGCCAGGCCGAAGGCGGAGAAAACGCCCAGGCCCATTTCCACCGCGGAAACGCATACGGGCAGGGCCTTGGCATGGATCGACCCGGTAAGGGAGATCTGCGCTGCCAGGGCGTCCAGCGCCGCCTTCTGGTCCGCCGGGACTTTGCCGGACGCTGTCTGCAGGTCGCTGAGCAGGATCCTGATCTCCTCCCCGGTCAGGTGTGCCCTCAGATCCACCTGATCCCCCGCGTAGACTTTGCCGGGGGCATCCGGCGTTTGACGGGCCGCCGGGACCGCCTGGCTTTTTTCCTTCGCCGCTTCCTTTTTGCTGATACGCCTTCCCACCAGCAGGTACATGACCAGGAATATGGCCAGCATGGTCCCCAGGGCGTAAAGCAGCGGCGCGTCGCCGCCCACGTTTGCGGCGAAGCAGTAGACCATCACAGCGAAGGCCGCCACGACAGCCGGGATCAGACAAATCATCTGCGCTTTTTTGTTCATGGGGTTTCACTCCTTTTTTCAATATATATGTATTCCAATTCCGCCATTTATTATACCAGAAAGCGCAGCAAAAAAGGTGGGCAGCCTGCCCACCTTCAATAAAATGTGGCTATTTTGTGACTGTTCAGTCGTAGACTGAACAGTCACTTCAGTTTTCCGTCACCCGGACCTCCACATCCGTCCCCGCGAATAACGAAGAAATCTCGTTGAACTGCTCCTGAAGCACATACACCGTTTCCAGGTCAGGCAGGGGCCGTAGCCCGGAAAGGTCCCTGAAAGCGCCGTGCTGCAGGTACAGCACCCGCAGCTTGGGCATGCGCTGGGCGATATCGTCCACATTGTTCATTTTCAGCCACGCGATGTTCAGGGAGCGGAGGCTGGGATGGCTGCCGATCTGCTTCAGGTCCGTGAGGTTGTTGTAGCCCACGTCCAGCGTTTCCAGCCAGGGGCAGTTTTCCAGCGCCGTCACGTCGGTCAGGCCGCAGTCGAACAGGCACAGGTGCTTCAGCCTGGTCAGGTCCGCGATGGGCTGGATGCCGGAGATACGGCAGTGCTTGATTTCCACGCTGTACAGCCTGCTCATCCCCGCGATGCTGCTCACGTCCAGGTATCCCTGCCGCGCGATACAGATCTCCTCCAGGGAAGGGAGCAGGGCCAGGTCGTCCAGCGTACGGACCGGTCCCGGCTCGTGGTCATCCACTGACTGCCGGGAATAGGCGTTCCGATCGGCATAGACTTCGCTGCCAAAGATAAAAATGTTCCTGACCCGCGCCAGGTCCTCCGGACTCAGGGCCCCGCGCTCCCTGCCCAGCTGCAGCCGCACGGCGCGCTCGATCAACGGCTCTGTAAAGGCGACGGACGGCACGGGACGCAGCCAGTCGGTAAAGCGTCCGGCGGCAAAGCCGAGGCACAGCGCCGCCAGCAGGGCAATGGCGCCCAGGAGGACCTGCCGGGGACGCAGGCGGCGTTTTCCCCGGACCCTCCGCAGCGCGCGCTCCGCCTGGCCGATATCCGCGTACCGATCCTCCGGCGCGAAGGCGGTGCAGCGGTCGATGACTGTCTGCAGATCAGGGTTGATGGTGACGTTGGGGTTCGGCTGGTCGCTGCCCGTGACCAGCCAGCGCAGCAGCACCCCGAAGGCATAGATATCCGTTCGCGCGTCCGTCTGACCGTAGCCGTACTGCTCCGGCGGCGCGTAGCCCCGAGTGCCGAAGCACACGGTATCATTGCCCGACGCCTGCTTGAAGGTGCGGGCGATGTCGAAGTCGATCAGCACCGCCGCACCGCCGGGACGGATGATGATGTTTTCCGGCTTGATATCCCGATGGATGATAGGCGGCGTCTGGCTGTGGAGCACGGACAGCACGCTGCACAGCTGCCCGCAGATGGAAACGATCTCCTCCTCCGTCAGCTGGCGCTCCCGCGCGTAATCGTTCAGCGGCTCGCCCTCGATGTATTCCCGCACGACGCAGAGCATCCGCTCGTTGCGGTACTGGCGGATATAGCGCGGCAGGCCGGGATGCTCGAGCTTGCTCAGCAGGTCCGGATCCGGCTGGAAGGGAAAAGCGCTCCGGTCATAGCACTTGGCGACCGCCGTTTTTCCCGTCGCCTTCTCCCGCACCAGAAAGGTTTCTCGTCCGCTGTGGCTGGCCAGGCATTCCATCTGGTCATAGGCGTCCAGGAATTCCTGGGGATAGCTGCTTTCAGCGAATACGGACTGGATGTTTTCCACGATACGTTTCAGCTCGTTCACTGGTCTCTCCCTCCCAGGATCGGCAGGCCCAGATCCTCCAGAATGATTTCCGTGTCCAGCAGGCCGATTTGGTTGTGCAGGCAGTAGATGAGGACCGTATCCCGCTTGATGCGGGGATAGAGGACGCTCTTGCGGGCGATCTTCAGCATTTCCTGGGCCTGCGCCACATCCGCCCCCATGGCGAAGGCCAGCTGGAGCACCGTGTCCCGCGAGGGCTTGCGCTTGCCGCTGAACAGCTGGTGTCCGAAGGACTTCTCCAGGTTGGCGCGGCGGATCAGCTGCTCCGGCACCTCGCCGCGCGCCTTGCACCAGGCGGAAAGATAATCGGAAAAGCCCGTGTTCAGGTACGCGGACTCGTTGCGCTGCAGAAACTGCTCCAGACTTCTTTCCTTGAAGAGCAGCTTCAGCAATTCCTCGGTGCTGATCTGTTTCTCATCGGTCATGGCGTTCGCACTCCCCCAGGCAGTTCACCGCTTATGATAACATGTTTCATCCATCCGCAGGTGGGCAGGCTGCCCACTTACAGGGCTATTTCTTCGTGAACAGCGCTTTTCCTGCCGGGAGTGATGAACAGTATGAACATCTGGTTGAAGCAGGCATTTTTATATGAACGTACGCAAAACCCATGACCTGGTAAATATGTAATACTAATCTCAGGTTAAAGCAGCGAAAGATTGTGCCCGGATTTTTCGTTCTGGCAAGGAAGGCATCCGAAAGCGCACCCATAGGTACGGTGAGGGTGGCTGACGCAGACAGGGCGGAAAAGACGGGTGCAAGATGAGCTGCTTTAATCTGAGATTAGTATAAGCCATTGAATCAAACTGATCAGTGACATTCGTTCATACTGATCTCAGATTAAAACAACAAAAGAAAGCGCCTGCTTTTTTGAAAGGAGGGCCTCCGAAAATGTACCCGCGGGAACGTAGTCCGTTGATTCAGCATGCCGCAGAACAGATCCTTCGCTCGCCCCGCAGGTGCGGCGGGGCGGCTCAGGATGACATGCATGCTTGTTTTGTTCTTATTTGCTTGGTATTACAAGAAAAACTTACGTTGCCTCAACCCATGCTGTCATTCTGAGCCGCCCCTCCTACGCTTGAGGGGGGCCGTATCCTGCCGCGCCCAGTGGGCGATGAAGGCAGGAGGAGGCCCAGTGAACATTGGGTTATCAGGCGCGACAGCGCCTTAGAACCCATTTGTGAACTGAGGATTGCGAAGAATCTCCTCCGTGTTGGCGTATACGCAAGCGCTGCATGAAGGTGGATACGGGGGAGATCCTTCGCGGACGGGCTCGTTTCTCTCGCCCTGCTCAGGATGACAACGGAGGAACCGGAAAACTGTGCTTGTTGTTTCCTGGTGCTTAGATTAGAAATTGACAATGTAATAGTTCGTCTCCTATATCAAACAAAACGCTCAATTGACAAAGGTAGAATGCGACAAACTTAAGCATCACAATGCTGATTCATACTAATAGATAGCTTGTAAGGACCATAATCTAGGTCCAATATATCATACTATCCAATAAGAAACAGGGCAGCGGCTGTTCACACAACCACTGCCCTGTATGCTTGTCGATTATTGGGATTATTCTTCGACGGGCGCTTCTTCCGCGGCGGGTTCGTCGGCGGGCGCTTCCGCGGCGGGTTCGCCGTCGGCCATCTCGTCGGCCAGCGCTTCACGGACGCTCAGGCTGATGCGGTGGGCTTCGGGATCGACACCCAGCACCTTGACCTTGACCATCTGCTCAGGCTGCAGCGCGTCTTCCACCTTGGCGACGCGGGTCAGCGCGCACTGGGAGATGTGCACCAGACCGTCCACGCCAGGCTCCAGCTCGACGAAGGCGCCGAAGGGGCGGATGCGGACGACCTTGCGCTCCAGCACCATGCCCACGGGGTACTTCTCTTCGATGTTATCCCAGGGGCGGGACTGCAGCTGCTTGTAGCCCAGCTGGATGCGCTCGCGCTCCTTGTCCAGGTTGAGGATCTTGACCTCGATCTCATCGCCGATCTTCAGCACTTCGCTGGGATGGCCGATGCGGTACCAGGCCATATCGGTGATGTGGATCAGGCCGTCTACGCCGCCCAGGTCCACGAAAGCGCCGAAGTCCGCGAAGCGGCGGACGATGCCCTTGACGACCGCGCCGACTTCCAGCTTGGCCCAGGCTTCTTCCTTCTTGCGGGCGGATTCCTCACGCAGGTATTCCTTGCGGGAAGCCACGATGCGCTTCTTTTCCTTGTTGACGTCGATGATCTTCAGCTTCATGGGCTGACCCACGAACTGCTGGATCTTCTCGACATAGTGCTGCGCCAGATGGGAGGCGGGCACGAAGGCGCGGACACCGCCCGCGTCGGCGATCAGGCCGCCCTTGACGGCTTCCTTGCCCACGGCGTCGATGTACTCGTTGTTCTCATACTTCTGCATGAGCTCTTCCCAGACCTTGCGGTTGACGATGTTGCGCTGGGAGAGGATCACGTTGCCGTCGCCGTCGTTGACCTTGACGATCTCGACCTCGATCTGGTCGCCCACGTGGACGTCCTGATCGGACAGGTCGCTGCGCTTGATCAGGCCGTCGGACTTGTAGCCGATGTTGACGCAGACTTCATCCTCGCTCACCTGCACGACCGAACCGGTAACAGTCTGGCCGGGACGGATGCGGACCAGCGTCGCTTCGATGTCATCCATAAAGCTGCGCTTGTTCTGCTCCTCTTCGGTCAAGGCGGCTTCTTCTTCGGCCGCAGCTGCGGCTGCCTCAACTGCCTGCTGTGCGGGTTCCGCTGCTTCCTTTACAGCCTCTTCCGCTTCCTGCGCTGCAGTTTCCACGGCAGCCTCGGCTTCTGTAACTTTGTTCTGCTCCAGTTCGTTCATAACAGTGACAACCTCCTTATATGACCAATCCGGTGTGGACGCACCGGCGGCTATTCCAAGTAATTCTGTCCGCGTGTCGCAGAAATCCGGGGGGATCTCCGCGGCGGTCTCGACGAGCAGGGTCCGCGGACAGACCGCCCTGCAGGTCTCGTAAAGCTTGCGCGTGTTCGCGCTGCCCTTGCCGCCCACCACGATCATGGCGTCGGCCCGCCTGGCCAGCTCCAGCGCCGCCGCCTGCCTGCGGCTGGTGGCCTGGCAGATGGTGCGCTTCGCTTCAAGGTCCGGGTACCGCGCCCTGAGCACCGGCAGCGCCGCCTCCCACCGGTCCGGCGGATAGGTGGTCTGGGCCACCAGCACCGGCGCCGTCATCGGCGGCAGCGTGTCCGCCGCCTCCGCGTCCGGGATCACGTGCACCCATTCCCCGCCGTAGCCGGCTGTCCCGATGATCTCGGGATGGTCCGGATTCCCCAGCAGGACCACGGGGCGCCCGCTCTCCGCGCAGCGCCGCACCGTTTCGTGCAGCGCGCGCACGAACACGCAGGTGGTGTCCGTCACGGTCAGGCCCAGGCGCTCACAGCGCTCAAGCGTTTCCGGCGGTTCGCCGTGGCTGCGCAGGATCACCCGCGCGCCCGCAGGCGCCTCCTCCGGGCTGCCGATCACCCGCACGCCCTGATCGGTGAATTCCTTCAGCGCCTGGGCGTTGTGGATCAGCTCCCCCAGCATGACGGCGGGCTGTCCGGCCTCCCGGGCCTCGGCCACCGCCTGGCGCGCTGTGGCGATCGCCTTCATCACGCCGTCGCAGTAACCCGCGAATTGAGCGACTTCACAAGGCATGCGCCCACGCACCTTCCTGAGGGTATTCGTTTTTGTATACGCCGTTTCTTTCAAAAATCCTGCATGATCGTAAAAAAAATTGTGACTGTTCAGTCTATGACTGAACAGTCACCGCATGGGGGTCTTGCGACCCCGCTACGGAACCCCCCAACGGTGTTTCCTGTCGCCCTGACGTGCTCCCGGGCGGAAACACCGCAAGGTAGATTCCGCTGACGCGGAATCGTCCTCGCGGCGTACATGCCGCCGCTGCGGATTATCATCAAGGGTGTTCCCC
>CACWHI010000048.1 GCA_902760595.1 uncultured Eubacteriales bacterium | reverse complement strand
TCTTTCTTCTGTCCACATTACGGGATCATGGCTATTTTGAATGTCCACATACCGGGATCGGGTTAAATTCAAGTGTCCATTCTACGGGGAGTATTTTAGCCGTTTTCCGGGCAATTTTGCCGAAATACGGCAAATCGCGGCAAGATGGAGCAGTCAAAAGTAGTAAAAGTAGTAGTAAAGTGGAGGGGGTACTGCCACAAGGATCACCGCGTTATCCCTCCAGGCTCTCCATCAGCAGAAATCTGGAGAGTTGGATGTGCTCCACTGTGCTGGTTGAGTAGTCGATGTCGTCGTTTGTGATCAGGATCTTCTTTCTGGACTGATCCAGCTCGTTGAACAGGGCAAACTCACGTTCATACGTTTTTTCTTCAGCCACGGAATATGCGACCTGCACCAGATATTCCTTTCGGTTCTTTTGCGCGAGAAAATCGATCTCCTGGCCGTTCTTTGTGAAAACAGAGACTTCATATCCCCTGTAGATCAGCTCATTGTAAACGATATTCTCTAAATTATGGGTCAGATCGAATCTTCCGTTTTTCTGTCGGATCGTGTTGAAAGATACGTCTTCATCGTAGTTTTTCGCATAGAAAGACAGTTCGCGTTTCGAGCGCGTCGAGTATTGCGGAACCTTCCGGATGACATATGCTTCTTCCAGATAGGACAGGTATTTCATGACCGTGTTGATGGAACAGGTCAGCTTTTCAGAAGCCAGATAGTGCTGGATCGAATTTGCGCTGAATATCCGTGCATTTGAGATCAGGACATAATTGACAAGCCTCTTGAACAGTTCTGTTTTTCGGATTCGGTACCTGTTCATGATGTCATTGATGATAATGGTCTGATTCAAATCATTCAGGTAGGCTGTCACAGTTTCCTGATCCGGAAATTCAAATCGTTTGGGAAAGCCGCCGTAAACAAGATAATCTGTGATGGAGCATTCCTTTCCCAACTGACGCGTGTATTCCAGAATTTCCTTATATACGAATGGGCGAACGCAGAAAGAGACATACCGACCGCTGAGTTCTTTGGCAAATTCCCGGGATAGCAGTTTGGAATTGCTGCCGGTGATAAACAAGGACAAATTCTCGAGGCGCAGTGAGCGGCACGCAATTTGCCAATCCTTTACCAGCTGAACCTCGTCCAAAAAGACGTACAGCTTTTCATCTTCTGGCATGTGTGCTTTCACGTAATCGTTTAAAGCAGCCGCATCCGGGATTTCCGAAGAATACTCCAGCTTTTCAAAATCCATGCAGAGCACCGGCTTGCCCTGCGCCCTGTATTCATCCGCAATTTGATTGAGGATCACAGACTTTCCGCACCGGCGGATACCGGTAATGATTTTGATGAGATCGCTTTCAAAGAAAGGACGTATGGGGTCAATATAGTGATTCCTGACAATCATACACTCCGCCCCCTTCCATTCTCTTTGGATATCGAAATCATTCTACTGAAAATTTTGCGCAAAGTCAAGCAAAGTTTTCAGTAGAAGTGAAAATTGTGCGCGGATATTGACAAATTGCTCAGTAGAAATATGAGAGATTCACAGCTCTTGCATTGCTTTGCACTTTTCAAGGCATTTCGTGAGCACTTTTCAGACTAACGTTCGGCAAAATCAACAGTGCAATGCTGCTCTTGTCGAAGACAGGCATCGCCAAAAATCAAAAAAAGCGCCTCGCCCATCCAGAATGAAGCGCTTACGATCATATGGCCCGCAGCCGTACGGACCGATCGTCATCTCACCCTCAAAGGCTTTGCCATGATGATTTCCATTGGCTGTTCATAACCAGGGAACGGAAGAAGGAAACCGCCGCAGTCCCTGTAGCCGAGCGATCTGTAGAAATGTTGGCCGTCCTCATCCACCTGTGTAGACGTCATGACAAGATCATAGCCTCTGGCGATCATATCCGTTTCCCATTGTTCCATAAGCTTTCTGCCATAGCCCTTTCTTTGCTGACCGTCTTTCACATACAGTAGATTGCAGAAGGGAATACTGTCCCAGAACAATGACCAGCGCAGGATACCGATCGGCTGCGCTTCAGCAGTCAATACGTATCCCGTCTGATCCCGTACCTTGCGCAGAAACTCCTCTTCGGACAAATGGCGATCCAGAGAAAACCAGAAGCCATGGTCGCTTTCTTCAACAAATCGGATATCCATGTATACAGTTCCCCTTTGGTTATGGCAGTCCGCAACAGATCTGCCGGAATAGAATCAGGCCTTTCTCAGCGGGATCCAGATATAGCTGACGTCCTCAGCCGGATCGTCCACCGGCGGAGAATAGACCTCCAGGTTATAGTTTCCCGCCAGCTCATACCCCTTGAGAGAGGGCAGCCATTCTGTCCAGATCTTCGTATTCACGCTCTGCAGGCTCTCCGGGAGCGGCCCTTTGCACACGAACTCCGCCCACAGACCGCCGGGGACCTGATACGCCTCACAGCCCTTCGGGATTTCTTCCCAGGGCCTGTAGAGATCCGCGATCCAGTAATCAAATTCCTTTCCGTCCATATCGACGCAGGCGCCGAACGTCCCCATCACAGGCCACTTCTCTCCCTGCGCGGCCCATTCGGCCCAGAACTTCGGGATCTCACGGTAGCTCGTTTCGGAATTGAATCTGCGTTTTGTGCCCACAATGGTAAACGGCGCTTTTTCCACGATCCGGTAATCCAGCATGCTTCCACCCTCCAGCGAAATCCTGATATGCAGCGGAACGAGGGACCGGAGTGTCGCGCCGGGCTCACGGGTCTGGGACAGCGTGATCCCATGGAACCGCTGGAACGCCCTTGTGAAGCTGTCCGGCGAGTCATAGCCATACTTCAGCGCGATGTCGATCACCTTTGCTCCCGAGCCTGCCAATTCCTGGGCCGCAGCCGTCATCCTGCGTGCGCGGATATATTCGCCGACGGTCATGCCGCACAGCGCGCTGAAGATCCGCTGATAATAGAACGGAGACAATGCCGCTTTGTCCGCAAGCTCCTTGATCTCCAGCGCATCCGTCAGTTTTTCTTCGATCAGGCCAAGGGAATCCTGAAAGCCTTCGATCCAGCTCCACATCGTCCACGCCCTCCTCCCGTTGCCTGATCAGTATACACGGCTTTTCCCGCGGTTTCCCGACTTTCCGTGCGCTCTTTGTCCGGGTCGGAAGCCGAATATACGACGGCTGCCGCGGAGATGTTCCATCCGCGGCAGCCGCTGTGTATTGCCCGTGTTTATTTCAGCTTGGCCTTCAGCTCGGCCAGGGCTGTTTCTGTCATGCCATGGGCGGTCAGCCAGGCTCCGGCCGCTTCCGCCAGGTCCACGCCGTCCAGGGCAGCGCCCTTTTCAAGGCCGGCGACGGTGCGCAGCATTTCCATAACGTTCTTATCCGCGATCATCTGGTACTTTTCCGCGTCCGCCTGCGGGTCGATGTGATAGTAGTTCACATAGCTCTGCATGTAGTCCGCGACGATCTCGTCCGCCGGGGCGCCCATGAGCGCTTCAAGGACCATCGCGGTGAAGCCGGCGCGGTCCTTTCCCTCGTTGCAGTGCACCAAGTAAGGCGTGTTCTGCTCCGACAGGAAGGTCAGGCCCTTCACGATGCCCTGGCCAAATTCCTCGGACGCGAAGTTGATCGGCATGCCCAGCGCGATGACGTGACCTTCATTGTACAGGCCCATATAGAACGCGGAGTCGAAATCCTCCGCCGCGGCATACGCCTTGACCTCATCGTCGGTATCCGCCAGGTTCATAACAGCCGCGACGCCTGCCTTTTCGGCCAGGCTGTTCGCCGTCGCGGCGCGCTTCGCCTCGTTATTGATGGGCGAAGCCGAACGGTAGAGCCTGCCCTCACCGATGCCCGCGGTCGTCACGGCGCGGAAATTGGCGAACGCTTCGTCAGAGGGATAGTCCGCCCGGTCATTGGTATAAACGAGGGAGTTGATCTCCTGCGTGGTGAGCGCGCCGGCCTTCTGCTTCAGCGTGATCGTGACCGGGCTGCCGATGGTGAGGCCGGCGGTCTCGGCGAACTTGCCGTAGTTGATGCAGACGGCGATGTACTCATGACCGGGATAGGCGCGCACCATGTACCCGCCGCGGTCCACATAATAGCCGTCAAAGAAGGGCATATCATCCGCATAGGATCCGGCGGCCACGGTCACCACGTCGCCGAGGGTGAAGCCGGCGGCGGCAAAGTCCGCGATGGAAACATCCAGCAGGGCGTGGCCGTACTTCTCGATCTCAGTCACATGGCCCGTAACGCGGACGGCATCGCCGCCCAGGTTCGCCTTGACCGCGGCAATTGTCTCGGCGCTCACGCCGAGGCTTTCCAGATAAGCGGTGATGGCCGCCTGCAGATCAGCGTTCACCGGATCCTCCAGTCCCATGGTAAGATTCAGGTTCTTCGCCACGTTATTGGAGATCTGTGCGTACTGATCTGTGCCGGCAGTCACGCCGTAGTAGTTGTAGAAGGTAGCCATGTAGTCCTGCACCAGCTCGTCATAGGACGCGCCCAGCAGGCCCTCCAGCAGCACGGACATGAAGCCCGCGCGGTCCTGGCCCTCGTTGCAGTGCACAAGCACAGGCGTCGGGCAGTCGGCCAGAAACTCCATGGCCTCCTTCACGCCCGACTTGTTCAGCTCGCTCGTGAAATCCACGCCCAGGTTCAGGTACAGTACGTTCTGCTTGCTGTAATAGGTGTCCGCAAATCCCTCGTACTTGGCGGCGGATTCGGCGGAATCGGCCAAGTTGACGAAGCTCCTGACGCCGTTGGCGGCCGCCGCGGCATCCGCGTAAGCGCTGCGCCCGATAGAGGGGTTCACCGGCGAGGAGGCGCGATAGAGCTTGTTGGCGCCGATGCCGGTCGTAGTGACCATGCGGAAGTTGGCAAACTGCGCGTCGCTCAGGGCGGCATAGTCCGCCCGCTCGTCCGTACGGGTCAGGTCGAAAATCACATAGGTATCCGCGTAACCGCCTTTTTCTGCCAGCTCGATGGTCACGTCCACGGGGAAGGTGATGCCCTCCAGCGCCACGTGGTATCGGGTGCCATCCTCTTTGGTTTTGCGCTCGGCCAGGCCGTACTGCCCGGCGAAGGAACCATTGAACACCTCCAGTTCCACGGGCTTTTCCGGATCCTCCCACATGACCAGCGCGGAGGCCTTCGCGCCTACGTAGCGGTAGGCAGGGATCACGGGCAGCATCACGGACTGGCCCAGGAATGACACGTTGACATAGTCGGCGTATTCGTAACCCATGGCCGCCAGCTCACCGGAGGTGATGGACAGGCGGATATCGCCGTACTTGTCGATCTCCTCCACGGAGGGGGCCTGGGTCGTCACGGTCTGGGGCGCGGCGACCTCGGCGGGCTCCGCCTGCACGCTCAGCAGCGAGCACAGCAGAACCATCGCCAGCAGCAGGGAAAACAGCTTTTTCACGGTGACCATCCTTTCTTACCGGTTGTTGGAAACATTTTGCAGCGCCTACATTTTAGCATGTTTCAAACAGAATGGCAAGAAAACCCGATGACCGCAGGGGCCGTTTGATGAAATGAATTGACACATAAAGCAAAAGCAAGTAAAATATCTTCAATAATATTGAAGGAGGAACTGCTCATGCTGGCCAAGAAACTGATTCCGCTGCTCATCCTGGCTTCGCTCCTGACGTTCGCCGCGGTCGCGGCCCAGGCTGAAACCCAATACATCTTTCCCAACAGCAATACCAAGCACCTCACTTGGGACGAGGTCGAGGCCTGGGACTGCGAGGCGCTGAACATCGGCTTCAACGAAATCTGGGCGCGTCACGGCTATATCTTCCGGCCCGGCGGCGCGTGCTACAACTGGTTCAGCCAGCAGGAATGGTATCAGCCCATCACCCACGGAGACAACCAGCACAACGTCCTGCCGAAGGCCTCCCAGCTCGAGTGGGACAACTACCACCTGATCAAAGAGGTCATGAAGTGGAAGCGCGCCAACGGCCTGCAGAACAAGGGCCGGCACCTGCCCATGCCGCCGGTGTCCTTCGACCTGCTGAGCGGCTTCCAATATGTGCCGCTGAAGACCGGCCAGACCCTGGCGGTCTACTCCGCGCCCTCCGCCCGCGCCTGGCGCGGCGCCAACGGCCGGGCCAGCGTATCCACCAGCGGCCGCGTGTACGCCTACGGCCAGGAAAACGACTGGATGATGGTGATGTATGAGACCAACGCCTCTGCCAACGCCGTGCGCGTGGGCTGGATCAACCTGAGCCAGCTGAGCGGCAAGAAATCCGACCTGCCCGGCAGCGTCGTCTTCGGCAACCTGCCTATGACGCTGCAGCAGACCGCGTCCGTGACCGACGACCCCGTGGGCATGACCTCCATGACCACCCTCGCCGCCGGCACGCAGGTGACCTGGCTGAACAGCTTCTACTCCAACAGCCATATGTGGGATTACATCGAATTCACCCTGAACGGCAAGGTAGCCCGCGGCTTCGTGCTGAGCGGCACACTGGGCACTGAGACGACAGACACTGACGACTGGAACAACGGATAAGGATATGAGGATTCCCAAACAGGACGCACTGAACTGGTATCGCTTTTTTGCCGAGCTGCCGGAGGGCGAGGCCCTTTCGCCCCGGCAGGAGGAGCTGAAATACGCCGTACTGCGGCAGCTGGAAGACGCTGCTGCGGCGCGGCGTCAGCCGCTTTTGGAGCGGCTGCGCCATCCTAAAACCCTGGGCGGGCGGACCCTGTACGTAGGGCCCGACGAGCGCTTTCCCAAGGGCTGCGGCTCCTGCCTGCACGGCACCGGGCTTTCCGCGGTGCGCCGCACCAACCGCTGCGACGCCAACTGTCCCTTCTGCTACGACTATGGCCAGCTGGACTGTCAGCCCCCCATCGGCGACGGGCTTTGGGAGATCGGCGGCGGGCGCTGCTATGCCGAGGACCTGCCCCTGCTGCTGAGCGCCAGCAGGAAGCCCACCGGCGTCGCCTATGTATACCTGGAGCCAATGCTGGAGATCGAGCAGTATTATCCCGTCATCCGCGCGTTCCACGACGCGGGCGTACACCAGCACCTGTACACGAACGGCATCCGCTGCAGCGAGGAGATCCTGAAAGCCCTGGGCGAAAGCGGGCTGGACGAGATCCGCTTCAATTTAGGCGCGACCAACGCCTCCGACCACGTCATCGGCATGATCGCGGCGGCGAAGCGCTATATCCCCCAGGCGGGCATCGAGACGCCCATGACGCCTGACTTTGAGGCGGTTTTCCACCGGAAAAAGGCCGCCATCCTGGCGACCGGGCTGGATTTCATCAACTGCGCGGAGCTGCACCTGAACGACAACAACATCGTCAATTACTGGGGTGAATCCCTGTACGCCTGCCGCGCGGGCTACATTTCCCCCGTCTGGAGCCGCGAGATCACCCTGAGGATGATGCTCGAGGCCGAGGCGGAGAGCTGGCCCATCGTGGTGCACGACTGCTCCAACATGACAAAATTCGCGCGCGACCTGAACCTGTGCGCCAAGGAGGGCGGCTGGTTCGGCCGCACCACCTACGGCATGGAGTTCGACAGCTTCCCCTTCGAAGCCTTCCTGCCGGCCCTGGAGGACGACAGCCTGCCCTTTGTCAAAGAGGAGCCGCTCCCCCCGGGCTACCGGGCGGGAGACATCGTGATCTGAGCTCTGCCGCCCGATGGCCTTGAACTTATAAGGGGCTGCTGCACTTGTGCAGCAGCCCCTTATAATTACTCTGTCACCTTGTCAGCGTCCTGCGGACCGCCTGCTCCCAGCCGTTCAGCAGGGCCTGGCGCTGGTCCTCGGGCATGGAGGGCGTATAGGTATAGGCGACGTGCCAGCCCTGGGCCGTTTCGGGCAGGGAGGCGTACAGGCCGACGCCCAGGCCGGCCAGCAGGGCCGCGCCGAGGGCCGTGGTCTCCAGCACGGCGGGCCGCTGCACGGGCAGGCGCATCATGTTGGCCTGGAACTGCATCAGGAAACGGTTGGCCGTCGCGCCGCCGTCCACGCGCAGGGCGGGCGGCATGCCGCCGTTATCCTGCGCCATGGCGTTCAGCAGGTCGTTGGACTGGTAGGCGATGGATTCCAGCGCGGCGCGGACGATGTGCCTGCGGCCGCTGCCCCGGGTCAGGCCCACGATGGTGCCGCGGGCGTACATATCCCAGTACGGCGCGCCAAGGCCGGTAAAGGCCGGCACCAGGTAGACCCCGCCGTTGTCGGGGATCTCCTGGGCAAGGGTCTCGGACTCCGCGGCGGTACTGATCAGCTTCAGCTCGTCCCTGAGCCACTGGATGGCCGCGCCGCCGATGAACACGCTGCCCTCGAGGGCGTAGGTGGGCTTCCCGTTCAGCCGCCAGGCCGTGGTGGTCAGCAGGCCGTGCTCGGACAGGCGGAAGCTGTCGCCGATGTTCATCAGCATGAAGCAGCCGGTGCCGTAGGTATTTTTGACCATGCCGCGCTCAAAGCAGGCCTGGCCGAAGAGGGCGGCGTGCTGGTCGCCCGCGATGGCCGCCACGGGGATCGGCGCGCCGAGGATATCCTCGTTGAGGTTCCCGATCAGGTGCGCGGAGTCGATGACCTCCGGCAGCACGGCGCGCGGGATATGAAACAGGCGCAGCAGGTCCTCGTCCCAGTCCTGCGTGCGGATATTGAACAGCATCGTGCGGGAGGCGTTGGTGGCGTCCGTGACGTGCGGATGGCCGGCCACCAGGTGCCAGGCCAGCCAGCTGTCCACGGTGCCGAAGCAGTATTTGCCGCTCTCGGCGGCCTCCTGCAGCCCGCAGCGGTCCAGGATCCAGCGCAGCTTGGTGGCGGCGAAATAGGCGTCCGGCGTCAGGCCGGTCTTTTCGCGGATCATGCCCGCGTGACCCTCGCGGTTCAGGGCCTCCACCATGTCCGCGGTGCGGCGGCACTGCCAGACGATGGCGTTATAGGCGGGCTGGCCCGTCTGCCGGTCCCACAGGAGCGTGGTCTCGCGCTGGTTGGTGATGCCGATGGCGGCGATCTCCCTCGGGTCGATCTGCGACTGCCGGACGGCGGCGCGCATCGCCTCGATCTGCGTGGTCAGGATATCCTGCGGGTCGTGCTCCACCCAGCCCGGCTGGGGATAGTGCTGCGGGAACTCGAAGGCCGCGGAGGACACGATCTGGCCTTCCTTGGTAAACAGGACCGCCCGGGAGCTGGTGGTGCCCTGGTCCAGGGCGAGCAGATAACGCTGGTTCATGAAAGCGCTCCTTTCCGACAATCAGGAATGACGCAAAGCAAATGAAGGCAAACCGAAGGACCTCACCGGCCCTTCCGTGTTTCCCCTGAATCGATACCGCTATTCTATCACTGCCGTTCCGGTTGCGTCAAGGATGAAAAAAGAAGGCGTACGCGCAGAAAATTCTTGATTTATGCAATATCCGCTTTTCCAACAGCTGACTGCTGAGAAACTATCTCCACCGCAGCGCCGCAACGATCAAAGGAATCCAAAAACCCGGCTGCCGCAGGCAAACTGAGCGCCGCGGCAGCCGGTTTTTCACAAACAGATGATCATTCGATTTTGATGCCGTACATGTAGGCCCCGTCCCTGGAGCAGGTGCCGATGACCAGCATGTTCTTGTACACAGCCGGGGAGGCGTCGATCCTGCCGTCCAGCTTGAGCTCGGAGAGGTGCGCGCCGGAGCGGCCGTCCAGCAGATGCAGGGTGCCGTCCCGGTCGCCCTGGATGACCCAGGCGTCGCCCGCGCCGTTGTAGACGGCTACGGGAGAGGAGATGGCGTCGGCGCTCAGGTGGTACTCCCAGCGGACCTCGCCGGTGCTCTTTTCGAGCGCGACCAGCTTGCTGCCGCCCTCCTTAAGCATGTTCACCGTGAAGATGACCAGGTCGCTGATGGAGTTCTGACCGATGACAGGGCTGGCCTTGCAGCCGGACATCTCGGTCTTGTTATCCTGCGTGCAGCTGACCGCGTAGGTCCAGTCCGGCTCGCCGGTCATGGCGTTGATGCGGCGGATGCTGACGTCCTTCTTGCCCAGGCGGTAGCTGTTGGTATTGCCCGTGTACAGCCACAGCTTCCCGGAATCGTCAAAATCCAGGGCGATGGCCGCGTCGGTATTGTCGCCGGTGTCATAGGCCCATACGGTGGTCATGGTGGTGGTGTCCACGCAGCGCAGCGCGCCGTAGCTGTCCACCATGTACACATACTGGTTGTACATGGCGACGCTGCTCTCCACGCCCACGCGCTTGTCCGCGGCCTTCTGCGCCTTGCTCTTCAGGTACACGATGGAGGGGTTCGCGGTCAGGCTGCCGTCGATCTTGAAGTCGATGTTCAGGTCGACGGTATACAGCAGGCCGTTCTCACCCGCGACGATCATATGATCGCCGTTCCACAGCGTCAGGTCGGTGCCGTCGAAGGCGCCGTTGGTAGCGAACTGGCTCTGCTTGTCGTTCTGACGGCCGTTGATGAAGTACAGCTCGGACTGGTCGATCAGGTTATAGAGGTGATAGCCGATCTTGCCGGACTTGTTCTTGAGCTTGGAGATGCCCTGGCCGAAGGACACGATGGGATAGCCGCGGGAGCTGACCGAGACGCTGCCCTTCAGGGGGAAGCCCACGTCGATGGGCGCGCGGGTCTCCTCGCCGTCGGACAGATCCAGGAAGTAGACCTTGCCGTCCTGCGCGGAGAAGATGACCTCACGCAGGGCGCTGACGCTCTTCTTCTCGTCGCTCAGGTTCATCAGGTTGCGGACTTCCCTGGACCACTTGACGATGGCGGGCTGGCCCGTCCAGCCGACACCGTACAGGGTGCCGCTGTCCGCGGTGGCCAGGTGGCCGAGCTCCTTCTTCCAGACCACGCTCAGCTGGTCCTGGGTGACCTCGGCGGTGCCGAAGGCGGCGTTGCGGCGGAAGTTATCGCCGCGGAAGGTGAGCACGCCGGCGTCCCACCAGGTATAGCTGTCCGGGTTCGGGGCTTCCAGCGCCTTTTCGCGCTCGTACTTCTTCTGGATCTTATTGCCAATGTAGGCGTTGCTGGTCATGGCCAGCTTGCTCGCGTCGGAGGACGCGGTCAGCGCCGGCAGCGGCGTGGGCGTAGGCTCTGGCTCGGCCGTCGGGGCGGGCGTCGCGGTGGGTGCCGGCGTTTCAGTCGGGGCCGGGGTCGCGGCAAGCTCCTCGGTCGGGTCGGGAATAACCTCCTCGGGAGGGTCGGTCGGATCCGTCAGCACCGCCGGGATGGGCGCTTCCGTGATCTCGATCGGCTGATCGATCGGTTCTTCGGTCGGATCCGCCTCAGGCTCGTCAGTCGGAGCGGCGGTCTCGAGCACATAGGCGGTCGGGACCGCGAAGGCAACGGTGGTTGCGGCCGGCGCGTCCGTGCCGACGGGCTGCTCCGTTTCCGCGGGCCACGGCGTCGCCGGGACGCCGGGCGTCTCGGTGCCGAGGTTCTGCACGATCACATTCGGGGCCTGGGTGGGCTGGGGCATCGTGTAGGAGACGGTAACGTACTTGTCCGTGGTCACCCACACGTTGTCTCCCTGCTGGATGGAGGCGAAGATATCGCCGCTGTAGGGCTTGTCAAAGATGACGGACAGCTCCCAGATGCGCAGGCTGTCGCCCTCGGTCAGCGCCTTGGTGATGGTGCTGGTGATGCGGCTGCCGTCGCGGTCGCACAGGGCCACGCCGGTCACGTTCTGGGAGGTGGTCACGTTGAAGAGGCACTTGTCGCCCACGATGCCGTTTTCCGTCACGCAGGACAGGGATTTGACCTGCGCGGGCTCCTCCGTGGGCCGGATCAGGCCGGTCACGCGGGACACGGTGCCCTCGATGCCCGCCTTGACGCTGTTCAGGCTGCCGATGATGCCGCTGTTGCCCTCAGGCAGCAGGAAGTACAGGCCCGCGATCAGCAGGATCAGCACCAGCACCACGATCAGGATGATCTTGGCGAACAGCGGGAAGCGCTCGCCCTCGTCCTCCTCCTCCCGCGGCAGCTCGGGCTGCGCGGGCCGGCGCCGCGGATCCGCGGGCGCCTCGCTGGGCGCGGGACGCTGGTTGGTGCGTCCGGTGGGCCGTTCGTAGCCGCGGCGGTACGCGCCGGGCTGCGCGGCCTGGTATTCGTCATAGCTGCGGCTCTGCGCCGCGTATTCCTCCCGGCTGTCATCCGCCGGAATGTCGTACTCCGCGCGCTGCGGCTGCCGGATGGTCTGGTGGTAGCCCGTCTGGGTCATGCGCGTGTAGACGCCCGTGTGCTGCGCCTGCTTTTCAAAGGCCCGGCTGCGCTGCTCAAGCAGCGCGTCGTCCGTGCTGCGCGCGGATCTTGCGGCGGCTTCCGTATCCCGGTAGCTGTCGTACACCTTTGGCGCGCGGGTCGTCTCCCCCGTGGGGACCGCCGGCGCTTCAGGCGTCTCGCTCACCGGCGCGGCCGGCTGCGCCCCGTCGTACCTCGACATGCGCCGCCTCCGGTAATCCGAGCCGGGCCGTTCGTTGATCTGGTCAAAATTACTCATTTCGTTCGTTCCTCCATGGAAAGCGCTTACTGACCTATCCTTCTCGCTCAAGTTTTGCTAATCAAAGGGAAGAAGGTCACAGACTGTTCTTTCCAGCACGGAATCCCAGAGTCCGCCGATTCATTCGGCGGATGGCGAAGCCACCCGAAGGGCGATGGGATGGGAGTGCTGGAAAGGACACGGCGAGGGGAGTACAGAGGGGGAACACCCTCTGTTATAATCCGCAGCGGCGGCATGTACGCCACGAGGGCCGTATCCTGCCGCGCCCAGTGGGCGATGAAGGCAGGAGAAAGCCCAGTGAGCCACAGAGCATAGAGCGCGGCAGCGTTCTATGCGACAATGGCGAACTGAGAGTTACTGACACAGGATGCAGCTACAATCGCATAAA
>CACWHI010000047.1 GCA_902760595.1 uncultured Eubacteriales bacterium | reverse complement strand
AAGAAAGCACCCTTCTTTCCGGCGCTGGGTCACCGGGGAATACCCGACAGCTGAAAACCTCCTGCGAGATATCGTAGATTGTCATTGCATATCACCTCCATAAATACCGAGTTGTTGATTCAATGGAAGTATATCACATCAATGCGTATCCAGGAACCTACACTCAATTTTACATTGGCTGCCGCAAATAACAGTCAGCCTACTTATATGGAAATAGTCTTAAATCATCCGTTGCAGCACGCATCATAGTATAATTTGATGCGGAGACAGATCTGTGCCAGTGAGTGTGAAGTGTGGAGAGTGGAGCGAGGAGTTCAGGTACGATTTCTTCGTCTGGCAGCCGAAGAAAATCGGTCGATTGCTGCGGCGCTTCGCGCGAAATGGATTGAAACTGCGCTTTGCGCAGTTTCGACCACAACTCCACTCTCAAACACCCCGGGGCCGCCACGGCCCCGGGGTGTTTGCTGGTTATCGGTATGTGATCTGCGCCTTGCTCTCCGGCACCCAGCAGCGGTAGATCCTGTCGTTGCCGGGGTTATAGTACTCGACCTCCACATAGCCGTTTTCGCGGCTGAAGGCGATCACATCCTTCCAGGAGGAGATCCGGGGGGCCTTGGCGTAATTGCTGCCGGGGCCGCGCCAGGCGTCCGTCGCGCTGATGGTGCCCTCGCCGATGGAATAGATCTCGGGAACGCTGTTGATGTTCACGTCCACGCGCTTGAGGCCGGTCCAGGCGCGGTAGCGGGCGCCGCCGCTGCTGAAATCCACCAGCACCCACCAGATATTGTTGCCGCTGTCCCAGGATTTGCCGAGGACCTTCACCGTGGTGCTCTGCCAGTTGTTCTGGAAGAAGGTGCCCGGCTCGTCATAGCGGGTGCTCGGGCCGGAGCGCGTCGAGAGGCGCATGAGCAGCCGGGCATTCCTGCCGGAGGAACTCGCGGGCACCTGTGGGTATACGGGCGCCTGGGCGGGCGTTGAGTAGTAGCCGCCGGAATAGTTCGACACGCTCCCGATGGGCACGAAGCCGCGGGCCTTTTTCCCGTCCACATAGGTTTCGATATAGGCCCAGCTGCCGTTATAGCTGGCCAGGTAGGTGCAGCTGGTGCCGCTGGACAGGTAGCCGAAGGGCTCGTACTTGAGCACCGGGTCGTCCGTGATGTTGCAGCCGGAGGTGATCGTCACAGTCTCGTAATTGAAGCGGAGCCGCCGCAGGTTGTAGTTGGTCTGCTTGGTGCGCATATTGTTCACGAGCTTCTTGGGAATATAGCCGATGCGGTAATTGCCCTTGGCGTTCTCATAGCCGATGAGCATCCAGCTGCCCTCATACCCGTACACGCGGGCCTGGCCGCCGCCGCCGTACTGCGCCCTGCCGACGCGCAGGTAGCCGGTGCCGGGGCCCGTATACACCGCGGGCGATTTGTTGAACGTCGCCGTGAAATGGCTGTCCAGGGTTTCCGCGGACACCGCGGCGCACAGCGCCGTCAGCAGGACCGCCAGCAGCAGAAGAATACTCAGTTTTTTCATGGTGGGCCTCCTTTTTATTCATGACAGGGATCATTCGTCATTTCCGGACGACTCATTTTACCATACCTGTCACGGCTTCGCAAGTTCAACTTGCGGCTATATCGTAGCATCAAGCCCAGAGCTGGCGGTCGCCTGACACGCGACAAACCGGCGCTGTCAATAAAAAGCTTGCGCGAGGCGGAATGTGAGTGTAAAATACGGATATAAATATCAGGCTGCGCCGCGGAAACAGCGCGGTGGAGCGTTTCGATCTGAAAGGAGGCATCCCCATGTCCTTTACTCCCCCAAAGAAGGAAAAGCTGACAGGCGTCCTCGGTATCGTTTTCTATCTCGCGGCGGGCCTGCTGCTGCTGATCCGGCCGGACGTCATGAACGAGCTGACGCGCTGGGCCGTGACGGCGATCCTGGCGGCGTACGCGATCCGGCAGGCGATCCTGTACTTCAGGACGCCCGCCGCGGAGGCGGCGAACGGCTATGCCCTGTCGAAGGCGCTGTTCGCCTTCACGCTGGCGGTATTCACCTTTGTTTCCAACAACTGGGTGACCTACCGCCTGTGGGGCCTGCTGATCCTGTGCGGCGGCTACGTGAAATTCCAGACCGCGTGGGATTTCTACCGCCTGGGCCATCGCCGCTGGTGGTGGATCATGATCGGCACGGCCGTTTCCCTGCTCTTGGGCATCCTGATCGCGACCGGCGTGATCCCCGCGGACGTGACGGTATGGTTCGGCATCGCCCTCCTCATCGA
This sequence comes from uncultured Eubacteriales bacterium, assembly GCA_902760595.1. GTDB lineage: Bacteria > Bacillota > Clostridia > Christensenellales > Aristaeellaceae > UBA4246. The sequence goes on along the minus strand of CACWHI010000047.1, from coordinate 11,570 downwards.
AGCGGTGCTGGATATCGCGCTGCTCGTCATGGTGGCCAACAGCGACAAGCTGAACGCGACGCCCGCGCCGAAAGCCCCCGCACAGCCGGCACAACCCGCGCAGCCTGCGGAGCCCGCGCCTGAACCCGCCGCCCCGGCCGAAGAAAAGCCGGCGGAGTAAACCGGCTTGGATTCCGGCTGATATGCCTGATACGACCGGTCATTTGACAAAAAAAATCGCTTCTGGTATAATTGGTCAAGCAACCGCCCGGCGGGGCGGGCAGCAGGACCTGAGAATATGAATGCTTTCGTATTTGATGAAGGAGCGATAGAATGAAACGTATTTTTGGTCTGATTCTGGCGGCGGCGCTGCTGCTGGCCAGTGTCAGCGCCCTGGCGGTGGACGGGGCGGACCTGGCGGTCCAGATGGTCGAAAAGTCGGCCTCCCTGCAGCAGGTGTCCACCCGCCGCTGCACCTTCCAGTGCAAGTATGTCAACAACGACGCCGACCGTACGGTCATCGGGTTTGATCTCGCGTACGTCGCGCTGGACAGCAATCAGAACATCACCATGGACGAAACGATCCAGTTCATCGACATGCGGATCGCCCCGCAGACAGAGAAGGTCTCCCCGGTCATCTACATCACCAACCAGAGCGAGCTTGCCTACCTGATCCTCGCCGTGCAGACCGTATACTTTGACGACGGCACGTCTGACACGATCGATTTCGCCAACGGTGAAAACTACAAGAGCTACTATTTCCGCATCATTTAAGGAGGAAGCCCATGTCCAGCAACAGCACAGCCAAGGACGGCGCGCGCTACGTCCCCTATGAGGAGCGCCAGGGCGCGGAGTCCACTGTCTATTTCACCCGCGGTCTGTCCCCCGAGGGCCTGATCGCCATTTACCAGAAGGTCAAGGCGCCGATCACCGGCAAGGTGGCGGTGAAGCTGCACACCGGCGAGCCTCACGGCCCGAACATCATCCCGCCCGCCTGGATCAAGGCCTTCCTGGCCTCCGAGCTGCCGGAAGCGACCATCGTGGAAACGAATACCTTCTATGACGGCGACCGCTACACCACCGAGCAGCACCGCAAAACCCTGCAGGTGAACGGGTGGGACTTCGCGCCGGTGGACATCATGGACGAGGAGGGCACCGTGATGCTGCCCGTCAGGGGCGGCCGCTGGTTCGACCAGATGTCCGTGGGCAGCCACATGCTGCGCTACGACTCCCTGCTGACCCTGACCCACTTCAAGGGCCATACGATGGGCGGCTTCGGCGGCTCCAACAAGAATATCGGCATCGGCTGCGCCGACGGCAAGGTCGGCAAGGCCATGATCCATAAGAAGGACAATAATGACTGGGGCGTCGACCAGGAAGAGCTGATGGAGAAGATCTCCGAGTCCACCAAGGCGACGGTGGATTACTTCGGCCAGCACAACGCCTTCGTCAACGTGCTGCGCAATATTTCCGTATCCTGCGACTGCGAGGGTGTGGCCGCCGAGCCCGTCAGGACCCCGAACATCGGCATCCTGGCCTCCGCGGACATCCTGGCGGTGGACCAGGCGTCCGTCGACCTGATCTACGCCCTGAAGCCGGAGGACGGAAAGTATATGCGCGAGCGCATCGAGACCCGCCACGGCCACCGCCAGCTGAGCTATATGGCGGAGCTGGGCATGGGCAATCGCCGCTACCGCCTGATCGACCTCGACAACGGCGGCCAGGAGATCAAGTCCGCCGACGCGGTCCGGGGCGTGGTGCCCTTCAAGCTGTACCAGCCGTACAAGAAGTAATCCGATTTATGATGAAGGGGCTGTTGCACAACCCCAAATCCTGCGTGCGTGCGTGTAAAGGCGATTCGGAATGAGCCTACACGCACGCACACAGGTTTTTGGCATATTCTCCCGTTTTTTTCGATTATCCCGCATGCTGGGAGGCGGGATAGCGTTACGCCAACGGGGCGGGCGGGACACCGTCGATACGTTTTTTACCTGACAGTCAATACCGTTTGTCGGTACGGAATCAATCGACGATTGCCTCGTAGGGGCGGGACACCTGCCATACAGTTCAACCGCCGCTAAGTTCTTTTCCTGACAATCAGGATCTGCTTGTCGGTACGGATTCGATTCCTCGACCCCCGGTGTCATCCTGAGCCGCCACTTCCCCGTAAAAGGGGCGAGCGAAGGATCTCCCCCGTGCCGATGAATACGCACTGGCCAGGCACACCAAAGCCTTTCCATGATCCCGGAGCGAAGGTGTCGCGCCGCGGGCGTGAGGATGAGGGCATTTTTTACGCGCCAAACCAAACGGACGCTTTTTTCGCGTCCGAGCGTCCGGTAAAAGCGCGGCGTTTCCCCCCGCTTCCGTGAAGAGCAGAAAAATATGGGAGAAAAACCAAAAAACCTGTGTGCGTGCGTGTAACACGCACGTACGCAGGATTTGGGGTTATTACGTCAAAACTTTTTCACTTTCCCGGTCCGAAGCCGCGAAAGCAGAGGGGGCTGTGCACGATGATGCGCAACAGCCCCTTATCTTTATTGTTTCAGCTCCGCCCCCAGCACCCTGAGCGCCTCGCCGAAGTACTGCTCCATCTCGGCGCTGCTCAGGTCCATGGCGGTCTTCAGCAGCTCGGGGATCTTCGTAGGCCGCAGGCGGGCATAGTTCCGGGCAGCGTTCACGTTGGCGGTCCATTTGTCCATGGTCAGGTTTTTCCAGCGCGCGATGTGCCGGGGCAGGATGGGCCGCAGCGCGTCCTCCCAGTATTCAAACTTTTCGCGCACGTCCGGCCAGGTGAAGCGCGTCACCAGCAGCTCCGCCACGCGCGTGAGGAACTTCGCCTTCATCTCCGGCACGGCGAGCAGGGCGTTCAGCGGCTCGTGCCTGAAGCCCTGGATCTTGCCCTTGACGGGCTTGATGTAGTATTCGAGGGGCGTTTTATCCAGCGACTTGAAGGACGCCTCCACGTCGAACAGCAGGTATTTCCATTTCCCGCCGGGCACGCGGTACAGGCGCACGTTGGTGAAATCCGTGTTGCCGAGGATGATCTCGTACGCGGCGTGGGTGAACAGGCTGTCCACGTCCAGGCGGTCGAGCACATACTGCAGATTCTCCGTGTCGTTCAGGTCGTGGGTCTTGCAGAAGTCCGCCAGCGCCACCCAGTCCTCCCCGCTGCCATTGGAGGTGAAGCGCGGCGTGCCGGTGCGGGAGATGACGTCGATCGCGTCGATGTCCTCCTCGTCGGTGACGCCCTCGTACTGCGCGATCATGTACTTGTTGATCTTCTCACGCAGGTTGTAATGCCCCCAGTATTTGCCGTTGATGTACACCTGGATGCACAGCGCGTCCTGGTACAGCAGGTTTTCTCCCTCGGCCAGGGACGAGTAGACCACGTCCCGGAGGCGGCAGAAAAAGGCGTCCGAGTTGGTGGAGCGCAGCAGCAGGGATTTATAGCCGGTATAATCCCGGTGCGGAAATGGATTGAAGGCGAAGCTGCTCTCCCCGTAGGCGGCGCGGGCGTAGATCGCGATGGATTTCTGCGTGTTCTGCCGCGCGGAGTGTCCCGCGGGCGTGAAGGTGCCCATCTGGTTGATCAGCGCCTGGCCGTCCATATCATAGTATTCGATGTTGACAGGGTACTCCCAGTCGCGCTCATAATTGGGGATGGAGCCGGTGCCCTTGACCAGGGAGCCGGTTTTGCTGTTGAAGAGGTACTTGTCGTCCGTGGTCAGGCAGACGACGGGGGTCAGCTGCTCATCGCCCACCAGGTAGGTGGCGCTGACGGTCTCGGAGGGCACCTCGCCGTCGCGGAAGGCGCGGATCCTGAGCGGCGTCGTTTTGGACAGGGTCAGGCCGTTTTCCGGGAACCGCGCGGATTTGGCGGTGGGCGTGTCCCCGTCCGTCGTGTAGCGCAGCGCCGCGCCGTCCGGCGCCTTTGCCTGTACGGTGACCTTTTTGTCATAAAAGCCGCCCGCCGTCAGCAGCGCGGGGCGCTCCGTCCGGGCGGAATACGCCTTGGCGGCGTTCTTTTTTCCGGGCGTGGCCGTCTCGAAATAGCCCAGCGTCCCGTCCGACAGCGCGCGGCCATAGCTGACGCAGCCGTACTGCGCGGGCAGCTCCAGCCGGTCGACCTCCTGGGCGTCCGCGCCGCTGAGCAGCAGCGTTTCCCCGGAGACGGAGATCTTGAAGTCCGCGTAGAAGGTCTTGTTTTTTCCGGGAGAGAGCGTGCTGTCGCCGGTGCAGTAGACCAGCACATAGCCCCCGCCCGAAATCCTCGCGCCGTCCGGGAACACCCATTTCATCGGCTTGCCCGGCTTGTCGCTCAGGCCCCAGCCGCTCAGGTCCACGGCCTTTTTCCCGTCGTTGTACAGCTCGATCCAGTCGTAGGCATGACCGTTCGTGTATGTGCCGTTCTGCGCCATGACCTCGTTGATGCGCACCTCGGCCCGGGCGGCGGCGCAGACGCCCAGCACCAGAAACGCGGCAGCCGTCAGCCGCCGCAGATGATCAGAGATATTTTTCATTGACCTTGCTCCTGGCCTCCGGATCGATATATTCGACCTCCATGCGGTCGAAGGACACGCTCTCGATAAAGTGCTCGGGCAGGAAGCGCGCCTGGTGGAAGCTCTGGTAATCCCGCTCATGGCGCGGCAGGATCACCGGCTTCGGCGCGTCCAGGCGCCGGCAGGCCTCCGTCAGCGCCTCCTCCCACTCGTCCGGCGCGCAGGGCTGCACATTGGAGTCCATGATCTTTCCGTGGCGAATCAGCCGTACCCAGATCCCCTGAGACATTCATTGGTCCTTTCTGCGCAGCAGGCGCAAGGTGTTCGGGTGCTTCCGGACGGTCAGCGCGCCGGTCAGGCTGCCGAGGGTCACGCCGTCGGCCAGCACGTCCGCCGCGTCTCCCCCGGTGTCGGTGACGCTCAGCACATAGGTATCCGAATCGGGCACCACGGTCGGCGCGGTGCCGGCGGTATGCGCGCAGATAGGCGTCAGGGCGAAGCAGCCGCAGTCCGGCGTCAGCACCGGGCCGCCGGCGGACCGGCTGTACGCGGTAGAGCCGGTGGGCGTGGCCACGATCAGTCCGTCGCCGCGGAAGCGCAGCAGCGCTTCGCCGTTCCGCGTGACCGCCGCGCTGAGGGTGCCCGCCAGCCGCCGGCGCGCGATGACCACGTCGTTCAGCGCCAGGTGGGTCTGGCCGTCCAGCTCGATGCTCAGCAGGGTGCGCTCCTCGGCCCGGAAGCCGTCCAGCCGTTCCGCGTTCAGCGCGTCCAGCTCCTTCAGCTCCAGGGCGCACAGGTAGCCCAGGCGCCCGGAGTTGACGCCCAGCAGCGGCAGGCCCGCCCGCACAGCGGTCTGCGCCGCCCGCAGCACCGAGCCATCGCCGCCCACGCTGACCGCGAGGGTCGCCGCCGAGGCGTCGCCCGTGTGGGAATCGTCCCCGAACAGCCGTTCGCTGTCGGCGGCGCTCATGTATACCCGCTGCTTCAGCCGGGTTTCAAAACAGCCGACGACCCGGAGCGCCGCATTCACGCGCTCCGGGGTCGAAAGATTGGGGGATAGATAGATTGCCATTTCAGCTCCGATGAAATCAGTTTATTCTCCGCGCAATGCCTTGTCGATCGCCGCCGCGGCCGTCTTGCCCGCGCCCATGGCGGAGATGACGGTGGCCGCGCCGGTGACGGCGTCGCCACCCGCGTAGACGTTTTCACGCGAGGTCAGGCCGTCCTCATTGATCACGATGCCGCCGCGCCGGTTGACCTCCAGGCCCTCCGTGGTGGATTTGATCAGCGGGTTCGGGCTGGTGCCGATGGCGATGACCACCGTATCCACATCCAGGGTGAACTCGCTGCCGGGGATCTCCACGGGGCGCCGGCGGCCGGACGCGTCCGGCTCGCCCAGCTCCATGCGGATGCAGCGCATGGACTTCACGAAGCCGTTCTTCGGGTCGCGGGGATTCTCGGGGTTCTCCCAGCCCAGGATCTCCGTAGGGTTGCACAGCAGGCGGAAGTCGATGCCCTCCTCCTCAGCGTGCTCCACCTCCTCGCGGCGGGCGGGCAGCTCCTCCATGGAGCGGCGGTAGACGATGTATACATGCTCCGCGCCCAGGCGCAGGGCGGTGCGCGCGGCGTCCATAGCCACGTTGCCGCCGCCCACCACCGCGACGCTGCCGCCCTTCATGATGGGCGTGTCGGCGTCGTCCCGGTAGGCCTTCATCAGGTTGGAGCGGGTCAGGTATTCGTTGGCGGAATAGACGCCCTTCAGGGACTCGCCGGGAATGCCCATGAAGTTGGGCAGGCCCGCGCCGGAGCCGATGAACACGGCCTCGTAGCCCTGCCCGAACAGCTCGTCCACGGTCAGCGTCTTGCCGATGATCACGTTGGTCTCTACGTCCACGCCGAGGGCCTTCAGGGTATCCACCTCGCGGGCCACGATGGCCTTGGGCAGACGGAATTCGGGGATGCCGTACACCAGCACGCCGCCCGCGGTGTGCAGGGCCTCGAACACGGTGACGGCATAGCCCTTCTTGGCCAGGTCGCCCGCGCAGGTGAGGCCGCTGGGGCCGGAGCCCACGATGGCCACGCGGTGGCCGTTGCTTTCGGGCCGCTTCGGCGCTTCCGCGCTGTGCTCGTTGTGCCAGTCGGCCACAAAGCGCTCCAGCCGGCCGATGCCCACGGGCTCAAAGCGCACGCCCAGGGTGCACTTGCTTTCGCACTGCGTCTCCTGCGGGCACACGCGGCCGCAGACGGCGGGCAGCGAGCTGGTCAGGGAGATGATCTGGTAGGCCTCCTCGATCTCGCCCTTGCGCAGGCTCTGGATGAACTGCGGGATGTGGATGCCCACGGGGCAGCCCTTCACGCAGGGCTGGTTCTTGCAGTTCAGGCAGCGGGACGCCTCGTCCCGCGCGATCTCCATGGTATAGCCGAGGGCGACCTCGCGGAAGTTATGCGCGCGCTCCTCGGGCGCCTGGGTCGGCATCGGGTGCTTGTTCGGATCGATCGCCATCACTGAGCCCTCCCTTCAGCCGCGCGGAACAGGCGGCAGGCCGCGTCATAGGCCCGGCGCTCAAAATCCTGGTACATGCGTCCGCGGGACATGGCCTCGTCAAAATCGATCAGGTGGCCGTCGAACTCGGGGCCGTCCACGCAGGCGAACTTCGTTTCCCCGCCCACGGTCAGGCGGCAGCCGCCGCACATGCCCGTGCCGTCGATCATGATGGGGTTCATGCTGGCGACGGTTTTAATGCCGTACTGCTTCGTGAGCGCGCACACGAACTTCATCATGATCAGCGGGCCGATGGTGATGACCTCGTCGTACCGGTTCCCGGCCTCGATCAGCGCCTTCAGCGCGTCGGTGACCAGGCCCTTTTCGCCCCAGCTGCCGTCGTCGCTCATGCGCTTGAAGAGGGTGGAGTGGGCAGCGAAGTCCTCCTCCAGGATCACCAGGTCCTTCGTGCGGAAGCCCGCCACGGCGTGCACCTCCGCGCCCTGCTCAAACAGCTTCTTGGTGACCGGGTAGGCGATGGCGCAGCCGACGCCGCCGCCCACCACCGCGACCTTCTTGAGGCCCTCGGTATGCGTGGCGCGGCCCAGCGGCCCGGCCATGTCGGCCAGGTATCCGCCCTCCGGCAGGTGGTTCAGCTTTTCCGTGGTGGCGCCCACGATCTGGAAGATGATGGTCACCGTGCCCGCCCCGCGGTCGAAATCCGCGATGGTCAGCGGGATGCGCTCACCCTCGGCGTCCGGGCGGACGATCACGAACTGGCCCGGCTCCGCCTTGCGGGCGATCAGCGGCGCTTCCACCGTCAGCAGCGTCACGGTGGGGTTCAGCGCCTTTCTCACTACAATCTTATTCACGTTACGCTCCTTACCGCCGGGCCAGCTTGGTGAAGGGGTATTCCTGGCCGTTGGTCTCCACGCGGATGGATTTGATCTTCTGCTCGGTCAGCGGGCGGTCGTTGTAATCGCGCTTGACCTTGACGATCTCGTAGGCGGTCTCGATGCCCTCGGTGACCTTGCCGAAGGCGGCATAGGCCCCGTCCAGGTGCGGGGAGGTGCTGGTCATGATGAAGAACTGGCTGCCCGCCGAGTTGGGCATCATGCTGCGCGCCATGGAGAGCACGCCCTCGGTGTGCTTCAGGAAGTTGTCCACGCCGTTCTGGCGGAACTCGCCCTTGATGCAGTAGCCGGGGCCGCCCATGCCGGTACCCTGGGGGTCGCCGCCCTGGATCATGAAGCCGGGGATGACCCGGTGGAAGATCAGGCCGTCATAAAACCCGCTGTTGGCCAGGGCGATGAAGTTGCCCACCGATTCCGGCGCGATGTCCGGATAGAGCTCGCCGCTCATCCTGCCGCCGTTTTCCATTTCGATGACGAAGGTTGGATTCATCGTTTGTCTCCTTTGCTATTGGAAAAAGAGCCGCCCGCGAGCGGCTCTTCAGTTACGCGACCGTGAAGGCGTCCTTGCCCAGGCCGCAGACCGGGCAGACCCAGTCCTCGGGGATATCCTCAAACGCGGTGCCGGGCGCGATGCCGCCCTCGGGATCGCCCACCTCGGGGTCATACACGTATCCGCAGGGGCACTCATACTTCTCCATACATGTCGCTCCTTTCCCGGGCCGGCTCCCGCCGGCCTTCTGATGCGATTATACATGAACAGGCGTCAAATTGCAATGAAAAGCATGTATTTTATCCGCACTTAACAGTTGAAGGAAGCGCACCGCTCTGCTATAATGGCGCGGACGACATTTTACAGGAGGAATCAGCCATGGAAAGATGGATCCGCGCCAAGTATCAGCCCGGCCTGCCGCTGGGCAGGGACGGGAAACGGGTGACCGCCGGGCCCGAACATATCGCGCTCTCACGCCGGGCGGCGCGGGAGGGCATGGTGCTGCTGAAAAACGAGGGCGGCGCGCTGCCCCTGGCGCGCGGCACCCGGGTGGCGCTGTTCGGCAAGGCCACGATCGACTATGTGAAGGGCGGCGGGGGCAGCGGCGACGTGACGGTGCCCTACGTCCATAATATTTACGACGGCTTTGCCGGGATCATCGGCGAAAACGCCGTGTATCAGGGCACGGTCGCCTTCTACCGCGACTACGTGGCCGCCCGCTACGCCGAGGGCTGGGCGCCCGGCATGGTGGCCGAGCCGGCGGTGCCGGAGAAGCTGCTCCTGGAGGCGCGGGCCTTCACGGATACGGCGGTCATCTCCATCAGCCGCTTTTCCGGCGAGGGCTGGGACCGCAAGTCCCCCCGCGCGAAGATCGAGCGCAGGGAGCCCGTGACCGGGGACGCGGTGTCCATGAGCGACGTGCTGTTCGAGCGCGGCGACTTCTACCTCTCCGACGCGGAGCGCGCCATGGTGGACGCCGTCAGCGCCCGGTTCGCGAAGACCGTCGTGGTGCTGAACGTGGGCGGCATGGTGGAGACGGCCTGCTTCCGGGACGACCCGCGGATCCAGGGCCTGCTGCTGGCCAGCCAGGGCGGCCTGGAGGGCGGCGACGCGGCGGCGGAGCTGCTGCTGGGCCTGTACAGCCCCTGCGGCAAGCTGGCGGATACCTTCGCGAAGGAGCTGGAGGACTATCCCGGCTGCGGGCACTTCTACGACAGCGAGGCCTATGTGGAGTACACCGAGGACATTTACGTGGGCTACCGATATTTCGAGACCATCCCCGGCGCGAAGGAGAAGGTGGTCTATCCCTTCGGCTACGGCCTGAGCTACACGCGCTTTGAGATCTCCGGCGAGCGGATCGCCGTGAGCGGCGACACCGTGGAGGCCCGCGCGCGGGTACTGAACGCCGGCGGCGTGCCGGGGCGCGAGGTGGTGCAGGTGTACTGCGCCGCGCCTCAGGGCCTGCTGGGCAAGCCCGCGCTGACGCTGGCGGGCTATCGCAAGACCCGCCTGCTGGCCCCCGGCGAGGAGGAAACGGTCATCATCCGCTTCCCCGTGCGCGCCTTCGCCAGCTACGACGACCTGGGCAAGGTCGCCCGTTCCGCCTGGGTACTGGAGGCGGGCGAATACCGCTTCTTCATCGGCGACAGCGCGCGCGACGGCCGCTGGGCGCCGGAAACCTGGAGCCTCGGCGAAAGCCGGGTGGTGGAGCAGCTGACCGCCCGCATGACGCCCACCTGTCTTTCCCGGCGCCTGCGCGCCGACGGCAGCTATGAAGCCCTGCCCACCGCGCCATGCAACGACTTCAACGCCTCTGTGCTCCCGCGCATGACGGACGAGGAAAACAACGCCCTGCCCGAGCGCCGCGGCGTGCCGCGCCTGGCGCGGTTCGGCCTCGACGCGCAGAGGCCCGGCCTGCAGGACGTGGCGGACGGCAAGCTGAGCCTGGACGAGTTCGTGGCCGCGCTGCCCGACGAGGACCTGGCCTGCCTGCTGGGCGGCCAGCCCAACGTGGGCCTGGCGAACACCTTCGGCTACGGCAACAATCCGGTGTACGGCATCCCGAATATCATGACGGCGGACGGCCCCGCGGGCATCCGCTTCAACCCCGGCCTGGGCGTCACCACCACGGCCTTCCCCTGCGCGACCCTGCTGGCCTGCACGTGGGACCCGGAGATCACCCGGGAAATCGGCGAGGCGGCGGCGCTCGAGGCCAAGGAAAACAACATCCAGGTCTGGCTCGCGCCGGGCGTGAACATCCACCGCAACCCCCTCTGCGGCAGGAACTTCGAGTATTACTCCGAGGACCCGCTGCTGGCGGGCAGGCAAGCGGCGAGCCTGATCAAAGGCGTGCAGTCCCAGGGCGTCGCGGCGACGCCCAAGCACTTCGCGCTCAACAACAAGGAGACCAACCGCGTCAACAGCGATTCCCGCGCCTCCGAGCGCGCGATCCGCGAGATCTACCTGCGGCAGTTCGAGATCCTCGTCAAGGAGGCGCATCCCTGGTCCATCATGACCAGCTACAACATCATCAACGGCCACCGCGCCAGCGAAAACCGCGACCTGCTGACCGGCATCCTGCGGGAGGAGTGGGGCTTCGACGGCATGGTGACCACCGACTGGTGGACCAAGGGCGAGCACTACAAGGAGACCGCCGCCGGCAACGACATGAAGATGGCCACCGGCTTCCCGGACCGCCTGCTGGCCGCGAAGGAAAAGGGCGCGCTCACCCGCGAGGACATGGAAAAAGCCGCCCGGAACGTGCTGGGGCTGATCCTGAGGGTGGAGTGAGGAGCCGGAAAAAGTCACAGGCGGCAACGCCGTTCACGACAGGGCCAAAGTGAAGATCTGGGAGAAGATCGGGAGATGGGTCGCGAGCCGGTTATCAGCGGAGGATCTTCAGGATCCGGCAAGTGACAGAAAAACCGCAAGGCGCTGTTGCACATCATCGTGCACAGCCCCCTCTTATTCTGCAATTCCAAACCGGGAAAATGAAATAGTTTTTACAGTAAAAAGGCCAAAATCCTGCGTGCGTGCGTGTAAGGACAACCCGGAAATGAAAATCGTTCATCTCACACATGATCCATTCTCATTCCGAATCAGCGGTCCTGAAGTGATATACTAAAAGTAGACACCGACGTACTTTTTTGTAGACATAACAACAAGAAAGTAGTACCATGATTGAAAAGGGAGTCATGTTAGCAGAA
>CACWHI010000046.1 GCA_902760595.1 uncultured Eubacteriales bacterium | reverse complement strand
AACTATCTGACGCCTAAACAGTACAGAGAGTACCATGCCCTGTGACTTGTGTAGAAAACTTTCTTTCTGTGTCTACTTTATGTTGACTAGTGCATTCCGCATCAGCGGTCCTTTAGCTTACACGCACGCACGCAGGAGTTTGGGCTATTACCGCAAAACTTATTCACTTTCCCGCTTTGTCGCCGCAAAAGAAGAGGGAACTGTGGAGCATGATGTGCAACAGCCCCATTTCAAAGCTTGCAATCCGCCGGATTTGGTTGTATAATCTGATCGTCTGGGGCTGTGGTGGAATCGGCATACACATCAGACTTAAAATCTGACGAACTTCGTTCGTACGGGTTCAAGTCCCGTCAGCCCCATCTCTCCGATAATCCTGGCTGCGCGGCAGCCTTTTTTCGTATCATTGCCCCGCCAACCGATTTCCAGATCATGGGAGGATAAGCCATGCGCATCATCTTCGTCCGCCACGGAGAACCGGACTATGAGCACGACTGCCTGACCGAAACCGGCCACCGACAGGCGCGGGAAGCGGCCGAACGGCTGAGCGGTATGGGGATTTCGGAGATCTACGCCTCGCCCATGGGCCGCGCCCAGCAGACGGCCGCCTATACCGCGGAGCGGCTGGGGCTGCCCATCCATACGCTCGATTATATGCATGAGATCTCCTGGGGCGGCGCGGGGATCCCCGAAAACGGCCATCCCTGGGCGCTCAGCGAGCGCATGATCAACGAGGAGAACTATGACTTCTTCGGGCGGGACTGGCGCAGCCACCCCTATTTCAAGGGCAATACCGTCCTCGATTACTATGACCTGATCGCGGACAGAATCGACGGCTTTCTAGCGGAGCGGGGCTACAGGCACGACGGGCGCCGGTATTTCTGCGAGACCGGCACAGACAAGACGATCGCCCTGTTCAGTCACGGCGGGGCCAGCAACTGCGCCCTCGCCCACCTGCTCTCCCTGCCGCTCCCGTACGTCGCCGCGATGATGCCCTATTCCTTCACCTCGGTGATCATCCTCGATTTTCCCGCCTGTCCCGGAGAATACGTGCACCCCTGCCTGATGTACTATGACGGCAAAAACCGCAGCACGGAGTGGGGAAACGCGTAATCACGCCTTCCTGCCGGGCAGCCTGCAGGTGAATACCAGCCGGTCGCCCTCCATATCCGCCTGGATCTGGCCGCCGTGGCGCTCGGCGACGGCGGCGGCGATCGCCAGGCCGATGCCGAAGCCGCCCTGCCGGTCCTTGTTCCTGGAGGGATCAGCGCGGTAGAAGCGGTCGAACAGCCGGCCGCACTGCTCTTTGGTCAGCGGCTCGGTGACCGGATTGCTCACGCGCAGCAGGGCAACACGCCCCTCCGTCTGGATCTCGGCGCGGATCTCGCCCTCCGGCGCGGCGTATTTGACCGCGTTATCCAGCAGGGTGGAGATCATTCGCTGGATGGAAGCCCGGTCGCCCGTGACCGGGATCTCGTGATCAGCCTGCAGCTTCAGGCTTTTTCCCGCAAACTCCGCCATATCGGCAAATGGCTCGGCCGTTTCGCGCAGCAGGCTGCCCAGGTCCAGCTCCTCCATGGTCAGCGGCGGGTGCTCCTCCTCCATACGCGACAGATAGGTCATTTCCTCGACCAGGTGCCGCATCTGGGAGGTCTGCTTGAGCGTGCTCCGGACCCACGGGTTGTCGGGCACGTCCGCGTTCAGCAGCTGCATGTTGGTGGAGATCACCGTCAGCGGCGTTTTCAGCTCATGGCTGGCATTGGTGATGAACTGCTTCTGCTGCTCCATGCTGCGTATGATCGGCGCGATGGCCCGCCGGCTGGCCAGGGATACGAACAGCCAGGCCAGCAGGATGCCGCCCAGGCAGGCAGCGCCGGAGATCAGCGCCAGCGTGCGCAGGGCCGTCAGCTTCGTTTCACAGCTGAGCATCAGCACCATCCTGCCCCCGTTGGGCGCGTCGCTGATGCGGTAGATATAATCCTGCAGGAAGCCGGTCGCCCGTCCGCTCTTGAGCGCCTGCGCGGCCAGGTCGGAGGCGGTCTGCTCGTCCGCGTCGGCCATGCTGTTCAGGTTCATCATGCGGATCTCGCCGGCCTCGTTCAGGAACACCGAAAACCACTTCGATTCGTGTACGGCGTTGCGGGCGTGCTTGCTTTTGCCCATCAGGCGGCTTCCGGGGCCGACCCGGATGTCCGTGCCGCCGCTTTCCACCAGGAAGTCCAGCGTCTCCTGGAGCTCGCCCCGGACGCTGACCCAGTTGACGAGGTTGACGATGCCGGTGACCAGCACCATGGCGACGGTCAGCGCGATCAGCGCGATGCGGATAAAGCGCCGCTGCAGCTGCCGGATCATGCCTTTTTCTCCAGCGAGTAGCCGGTGCCGCGGCGAGCGCGGATCTCCGCGCAGGTGCCCAGCTCGGTCAGCCGCTTGCGCAGCTGGGAAATATTGACCCAGACCACATTGATCTCCGCCTCCGCGTCCCAGCCCCAGATCTTATCCATGAGCTGCTGGACGGAAAACAGATGGCGGGGATTTTCCATAAACAGCGCCATCAGCTGGTACGCCTTGCCGCTCAGCTGCGCCCTGGCGCTTCCGCAGCGCAGCTCGCAGCTGCCCTTGTCCAGGGTCAGGTCCTCAAAGGTCAGCAGGTCGGGCTTATAGCTGTCCCGGCGGCGCAGCATGGCGCGCACCCGGGCCTGCAGCTCGGCCGCGTCGAAGGGCTTGGGCAGGTAGTCGTCCGCGCCCGCGTCCAGGCCGGTGACCCGGTCCTCCACGGCGTCCCGTGCCGTCAGCAGCAGGCACGGCGCGGAAACCCCGCGCCCGCGCAGGCGGCGCAGGGCCTCCACCCCGTCCAGCTTCGGCATCATCCAGTCAAAGATCAGGCCGTCATATTCCTCCGCGGCGGCATATTCCACCGCGTCCTCGCCGTTGCTCACGGCGTCCACCAGATAACCGGCGCGCTCCAGCAGGGTCTTCACAGCCCGCTGCAGGTCGCGGTCGTCTTCCGCGAACAGAAGTCTCATTACGCATCACCCATTCACAGTATAACAGATTCTTCCCTGCTTGTCATCACCGTCCGCGGCGTTTTCCGCCGCCGAAGCCGCGGTCCCCGGGCGCCGGCTGGCCGTTTCCCAAACCATCGGCAGAGCCGGGCTCGGTCGTTCCGTCCGTATCGCCTCCGTTGCGGCCAAAGCCGTTCCTGCCGAAGCCGCCCCGGCCGCCGCCGAAGCCGCTCATATTGCCCGAGACCGCCATGTCCGCGGTCACCGCGCCGCTGAAGGCCTGTCTGCCGCCGACGGTCACGGTCACGCTCTGTCCCTGGGCGGTGCCGTTTCCGGCGACCGCCAGGCTGGTAAATCCGCTCTGCGGGGTAAAGCTCACCGTTCCTTCCGCCGTGGCCAGGGTAATCTCATCCCCTGCGGCGCCGGAGCCCGCCATCGGAATGGCGATCAGCGTGACGCCGCTCATTCCGGAGGTCATATAGCCGCCGTTGCTGGCCAGCAGGATCGTGCCGCCGGTGAAGGTGCCGCTGCCGTTGAAGTCGATCGCGCCCTCGCCCTGGGTGGTCGCGCAGCAGACGCCCACCACGCCGCCGGAGATAGTCAGGCTGCCGTTGCTGTCCAGCCCGTCGCCGCCCGCGGTGACCTCGACCTGCCCGCCGGCGATGGTCAGCATGCCGCTGCTGCCCCCGAAGCGGTCGCCCCCGCGTCCGCCAAAGCCGGAGGAATCGCCCCCGCCGGAGGCGTTGATGCCGTCGTCCGAGGCGATCACGCGCACCTCGCCGCCGTTCACCGTCACGTTGGCGCCCTCCAGGCCTTCATAGCACTGGTCGATCCGGATGACGCCGCCGTTCACGGTCAGCTCGCTGTCGGCGTGCATGCCGTCATCGCCGGTTCTGATCGTGAAGCTGCCGCCGTTCACCGTCACGTTCACGCCGTGCAGGCCGTCGTCCGCGCAGTCGAAGGTATAGTTCCCGCCCAGCACGGTCAGGTCGGTCGCGGCCTTGACGGCCTTCTGGGAGACGCCGCTGTCAGCGCTGGCTGTGCCGGCCGTGCCGTTCCAGCCGCCGCATCCGCCCCGCATGCCGCCCCGGCTGTTGGCGGAGGCCCTGGGGGTCCCCGCGCCGCTGCCGGTGGTCACGCTCAGCGCTCCGCCGGCCAGGACGACCCAGCCCTTGCTCTCCTTATCCGTGCGGGTGGCCGCCAGCCCGTCGCCGCCGGCCGTGACGGAGATCCTGCCGTCCAGCAGCAGGACTGAGTTGCGTCCCCGGATGCCGTCGGTCACGGCGGTCACAGTGATGTCTCCGCCGGCGAGGATCAGATCCGCCTTACTCTGGATGCCGTGCTTGGCGGTGCCGGTCACCGTCAGCGCGCCGCTGCCATTGACGGACAGGTCGTCCTCCGCGTACAGGGCCGCGCCGATCGTGTCGTCGCCGTCGGCGACGGCGGGACCGTCCGTCAGCGTGTTCCGCGTGTTCTCCGCCAACGTGACGATCAGCTTGTTCGCCTGTTTTTCGTAGATCGCCGGGCCCTCAGGGCTGACGATACTGACCCCGTTCAGGATCAGGCGTACCTTGGCGTCCTCCGGCGCTTCGACCACGACCTGTCCCGAATAGCTGCCGGACAGGACGTAATCCCCCGCCGCGGTCAGGGTCACGTTGTTCCCGGTGACGCTGTTCAGGTCCACGGCGATGGCATTTGCCGCGGACCAGGCCGCGTCCGTATCCCTTATCTTGTACAGGGACATAAGGTCGATACTCTCCTCCGCGACCGCCGGCAGGGCGCACAGGCCGAGGGCCAGCGACAGGGCGAGCAGAAGGGCGGCGAAACGCAGCTTCATAGGTCAGTCCTCCTTTGCGGACAGGTGCCAGTGCAGGACGCTCTGGGAGATCCCGCTCACGCAGAGCAGCGCCAGCAGCCAGCGGGTGATCGGGTGATCGATAAAGTTCATCATGGGGTTGAACTGGTCAAGGATCAGGAATACCAGGAACATGAGCGCGAGGATGACAGTCGTATGGAAGGTAAGGCGGTAGAGCTTACTCATGGCTGTTCACCTCCGCGATCAGCAGCGCGTCGCTGGATTCCCGGCCCCCGCCGGAGGGATCGTTGATGACGGCGCTGTTCCAGACCATGACGGAGGAGTTGCCGCCGTCCAGGTTATAGGCCGCGGTGCAGCCCAGATCATGGAAGAGCTGGGAGAGGTCAGGCAGGCTGATGCCCGCGGATTCGCCGCGGCCGTCCACCACGATCATGCAGTAATGGCCCGGTTCATAATAGCCGATGGCCGTCCGCGGATTAGCGGCGATGATGCGGCTCGTGCTCGAAAACCTGGTCAGCACCGAGCCGTCCGTATCCAGCAGCGCCGGGCCGAAGGTCCAGGCTTGCCACGCGCCGTCCCGCACGGCGTCCTCCACGGTGAAGGAGGAGCCGGGCAGCACGCGCATGGTGCCGTCGTAGTAGAGCACACAGACATCACAGTCCGTGCGGTTGGCGCGGTAGATCACGCCGTTGCGGATGACCACGCCCTCGTTGGTATTGCCGTAATAATCGCCGTTGATCGCCAGCAGGGCGTTGTTCAGCGCCGCCATATCGGAAATGCTGTCGCGGTAGCCGCTGCCGTAGGTGTTCCGCGCCAGCGCGGACTGGAAGCAGGTGATGTCCCGCACGTAGATATCCGCCAGGTAATAGGTGGTGCGTCCGTTGTTGGTGGTCTCCTCGGTCACGGTCACGGAGATGTCCGGGCTGGTATAGCTGTTGTCCGTCACGACCACCGTGTCTGTATACTTATCCGAAAACTTTTCGGAGATCGGCACGTCCTCCGCGGTTTCAGCCGCCGCCGTTTCCGCGTCGCCGCTGTCCAGGGCGCTGCCGCCCTTGGTGTTCATGCCGCCCCGGCCCGTATTGCCCCGGCCGCCGCTGTTTCCGCGCCCGCGGGCAGTGACGGAGAGGCTGCTCACGTCGCTCGCCGTCAGGCCGGCGTCAGCCAGGATCATGCTTTTGTCAAGCCACTCCGCGTCAGAGCCCGTATTCTTCTGGTACGGATTCTCGATCACGATGCCCAGGCCCTGCTGCTGGCGCGGCAGCACATGGTGGAACAGCGCGAACACCACCAGCGCCAGGCCGGCGCAGAGTATATCGATCAGGATGTTTTTCAGTACCCGATGCTTTTTCACAGGGAATCACTCCTTTTCCAGCTCCCTTTCCGGAGCCTTCATCCAGAGGATAACCCATGTTCCTAAAATGAACCTTAAAAGCGGATGACTGCATCGGGATCAGCATCCAAAAAAAGAAGCCGCCGCAAAACCATTTGCGGCAGCCCCGTGATCATATGCCTCGGCCAAATGCCGTTCCTGCTTTACTCAGCCGTTTCCGCCCGGAACAGCTTCATCCCGTTCTCCTGGATCTGCGGCATGTGGAAATCCGTGACCTTCCCGTTGCCGAACTGGCCGAACTTGTTGCTTCCGCAGGCCAGCACCGTGCCGTCCTTCAGCACGCAGTTCATGCTCACGTCAAAGCTGGTGACATAGATGACGTCGGAGGGCCAGATCATGCTGACGGGCGAGCCGACGGTCTTCTTTCCGAGGCCCAGCTGGCCCGAGCGGTTGTTGCCCCAGCCCCAGAGCGAGCCGTCGGACAGGATCACATAGGTTTGGGAATTATAGCTGTCCATAAAGACGACGGGCGCGGGCAGCTCCTCGAAGAGGCGCGGCTCCAGCACGGGCTGCTTGTTCGTATCGATGCCGATCTGCTGCACGTCGTTGCGGCCCCACATCCACAGGCGGCCCTCCGTGTCCACCACGCTGACGGTCTCGCCGCCCGCGTCGATGAAGGCGGGGCGGATATCCCCGATATCCACCTTGATGGGGGTCGTGAAATACTTTTCCTTGCCGTTGGACAGCTGGTGGGACTCATTCTTGCCCCAGCCCCACAGCACGCCGTCCTTGTCCAGAGCGAGGGAAAACTTGCCGCCGGCGGCGATATCCACGATGCCGGTCAGGTTAAGCTTCTGCGGGGCGGTGATCCGCTTGGTGGAGCCGTTGCCCACCTGCCCGTCGCTGTTGCGGCCCCAGGCCCAGACCTCGCCGGCCTCGTTGAGCGCCAGCACCTGGCCGAAGCCGCAGGCCATCTTGACGATGGTCCTGTCCTCCAGCGGGATGCGCACATGGGTCACGATCCGGGAGCGGTTGAAGCCCGCCAGCAGCGGGTTGTAGGCGTTGTTGCCCACGCCGTAGATCGAGCCGTCCTTCATCAGGAAGAAGGAATAATCGCAGCCCGCGTAGATGTCCTGGATCTCCGAAACGTCGATCTCCGCGTTCTTGCTCTTGAAGACCGCGGGCTTTTTGCTCTGGGCCTTGCCGCCCTTGCCCAGCTGGCCGAACTGGTTGTCGCCGTACACCAGCAGCGTGCCCTGATCGTCCCGGCAGTAAGCGAAGGAGCCGCCCGCCGTCAGCAGGAAGGGGTATTCCTCCGCCAGCGCCGCAAGCGGCAGCAGGCATACGATCAGCAGGGCGATCAGCTCTATCCGCATGGTTTTCATCCAAATCCACCTCGATCATTACTTATTCCAGGCCACGAAGTCCTGCACCGCGCCCTGGCCGTCCACGTAGGGGTTCAGCTTCAGCTTGCCGCAGTCGTTCTGGATCACCTTCATCACCCTTTCGGCGTCCTCTCCGGAGACCAGCACGGGCTGGTAATTGTTTTCCGGCGCGGTGCCGCTGATGTGAATGGGCCAGATGGTCAGCTGGTGGCCCAGGTATTCGGTCCCGTCGAAATACAGGTCGAACTGCGCCACATAGCTGCCGAGGGCCTGATTGAAATGCTGCAGGTCCGTCTTGTCTGCGGAGCCGACGTTGCCGCCGAAGGTGAAATTGCCGATGGAATACAGGCAGGTGACGCCGTCCGCCACGTGGATGCCCTGGGGCACGTGCGGGTGGTTGCCGATAACCAGGTGCGCGCCCATGGACTTGCAGAGCTTCTCATACTTTTCCTGCATGTCCGCGTGCTTTTTCTGGTACTCGCCCCCGCAGTGGATGGAAGCCACGATCACCTGGCAGCCCGCCGCCTTGCAGGCGTCGAAGCTGGCCTGGGCCAGGGCCTGGTTCTTCCGGCGGTCCTTGGCGTTGAAGCGCGGGTACAGGCCCACGAAGCCCACCTTGATATCCCCGATCTCGTGAATATAGTAAGCGTTCAGCCCGAAGGTGGTGCCGCTGTAGCCGATGCCCTCGGCCTCCAGCGCGGCCACGGTCTTGTCCATGCCCTCGGTGCCGTAGTTTTCCGTATGGTTATTCGCGAGGTTGACTACCTCCACGCTGCCCTCGGTCAGGATCTTCGCGTAGTCCGATGGCCCGCGGAACACCAGCCGGGACTTGGAGAAGCCGCCCTTGATCTCGTCCGCCAGCACGTTCTCCAGGTTGACGAAGGTGATGTCGTCCCGGCTGAACATGTCGTACAGGCCGGCAAAGGGCCAGGCGTAGCCGTTTTTCTCGATATAGGCGTCGTAGGAGTAGGTGTCCGCGCCCTTTTTGCGGACGCTCTCGCTGGCGCCCAGCAGCGCGTCGCCGGTGCAGGTAAGCGTCACCTTCCGGATGTTTTCCCCGGTGGGGACTCCCTCCGTCACAGCGGACAAAGCGGATATCAGGCACAGCAGGGCCAGCAGCAGGCTTGCGATTCTCTTCACAGGCGGGACCTCCGGACATTCTCACGTTATCAGCGGGCGTTCGCCCGCCATGGGCAGATTTTACCATAGCTTTCCCCGTGATTCAAGCGTTATTCGTCTTGCCAATGCCGCGAGAATGTGATAATATCGCCGAGGAAAAACCCGCAGAACTTCTGTGATTCGGAGGTTATCACCATGAGTCTGAAAAGACGCGCCGCGTTTGTAACAATTCTCCTGCTGGCCCTGCTCATCGGCTGCCTGGCCGCCCGGGCGGACGTCGTGATCACCGAGGTCATGACGGACAACGGCGAGTACGACACCAACGGCCACGCCTACGACTGGATCGAGCTGTGCAACACCGGCAGCAAGCCCGTCGACCTGTCGGGCTGGGGGCTGACGGAATCCAAGACCGATCTGTACGCCTTCGCCTTTCCCTCGGGAACCAGCCTGAAGGCCGGGGAATACGCCCTGATCTACTGCTGCGGCGAGGACAAAAACACTGACCGCCCGCAGAACAAGACCTATTACGCGCACTACAAGCTCAGCTCCTCGGGCGAGACCATCCGCCTGACGGACAAGGACGGCAACGAGGTGCAGGCGCTTCAGTATCCCAAGCAGTTCCCGGGCTTCACCTGGGGCCTGGCCGCGAGCGGGACGGACTACGGCTTCTTTGCCGCGGCTACCCCGCGCAAAAAGAACCCCGCCCAGGTCTACGAGACCCAGGCGGCCCAGCCCGTGATCGAGACCGCCGCCGGCTTCTACGACCAGGCAGTGCAGGTCACCATCTCCGCCTCCGACCCGGTGTACTACACCGTCGACGGCAGCGATCCCACGGTGAAATCCAAGCGCTACAGCGGCCCCATCGAGGTCAAGAAGACCGGCGTCATCCGCGCCAAGGCCATTCCCGACGGGCAGCTGCCCTCCTATACGGTCACCTCCTCCTACATTATCAACGATCCCGCAATCACCCCCGTGATCTCCCTCAGTACGGACAAGGACTATATGTACGGCAAGAAGGGCCTGTTCGTAAAGCCGAACTACAACACCGACTGGGAATATCCCATCCACATGGAGTATTTCGATGAGAACGGCGTCCGGCAGATCAACCAGTTCGGCTCCTTCCACATCGTTGGCACCTCCACCCGCGCGCAGAAGCAGAAATCCTTCGCGGTCTATGCCCGCACCGCCTACGGCGGGGAGAACCGCTTCCATTATAATCCCTTCCCTGAGCGGGATTACGAGGAGTACCGCACCTTCACCATCCGCTCCACCGGCTCCGACGCGTTCTACTGCCGCATGAAGGACCTGGTGCTGACCCGCCTGGCCAACGCCCTGGACATCATGTACCTGGCCGGCAAGACCTGCGTGGTCTACATCAACGGCGCGTACTCCGGCCAGTACAACATCCGCGAAAAAGTCAACAAGTATTCCATCGCCCAGTGGGAGGGCATCACGGATAAGGACCTGATCGACCATATCGACATCATCAAGGGCGAGGCGCGGGACGACCAGGTCCAGAACGGCGACCCGACCGACTGGCGCGAGCTGCGCGCCTTCGTGAAGAGCCACGACCTGAACGTGCCGGAAAACCTGCAGTACGTGACCGACCGGCTGGACGTGGACAGCCTGTTCACCTGGACCTGCTTCGAGCTGTGCATCATGAACCAGGACCTGGAGAACGTGCGCGTGTACCGCGTGCCGGGCGGCAAGTGGAAATATGTGCTCTACGACGTGGAGAGCGGCGGCGAGCTGCGCGACAACGCGGTCTATATGCTGCTGAACTCGGCCAAGGCGGGCAAGACCCTCTCCTCCCAGTACAGCCTGATCAAGAACCTGCTGCTGGTGCCCGAGATGCGCGCGAAGTTCCTGGCGCGGCTGGCCGAGGTCATGGAGCACAGTTTCCTGTACTCTGAAACCGTGAAGCCCGAGATCGAGCGCAACGAGGAGCTGCTCAAGCAGCTGCTGCCGCGCCACTTCACCATCTACAAAAACAATAACATGAACGAGTGGCGCCAGAACGTGAAGGCCTTCAAGCGCTGCATCCGCATCGCGCCCAAGCAGGTGCTGAAGCTGGTCACGGAATGTCTGAAGGTCACGCCTGAGGAGCAGCAGACCTACTTCAAGGCGGTGCAGGAGCGCCTGGAGGTGACCAACGCGGAGGCCATGGAATGAGCCGCCGCGTCAGCCCCCTTGCCCGGCTGCTCTGCCTGTTTCTGCTGCTCTGTATCCTGGCGCCCGCCGTCGAGGCGCGGGCGGACGAGGTCCGCAGCCTGACCGTCGGCGACAAGGGCCAGGACGTGGTGCGACTGAAAAAGCGGCTGTACGAGCTTGGCTACTTCACCACCGAATTCTTCGGGGACACCTACACCAAGAACACCGCCGAAAAGGTGCGGCGCTTCATCAGCAAGTACGGCCAGGACGGCGACGTCGCCACCCCAGAGGTACAGGAATGGCTTTACGCGGACGACGCGCGGCCCGAAGCCTACGTGGCGATGACCGGACCGGCGTCCGTGGGCCCGACGGCGCAGCCGGAGCTGCCCGCGCTGGCGGAGGACGGCACCCTGGCCGACAAGGCCGCCGCCCCCTTCCTGTATAAGAACGAGGACGATGGGCTCTGGATCTATATCAGCGGCACACTGGCCATCGAGATCAGGCGCTTCGACAACCGGGTGGACAACATGATCTGGCTGGAGACCCGGGTTCGCCTGTCCGGTGGGAACCGGATCCGCACCATCTTCAGCGACGAGCAGAAGACCGCCCGGCGCTTCGACAAGCCCCTGAACATCGTCAAAAAGCATCCGGGCGTGATCCTGGCCTTCAGCGACGATTACTTCGGCTGGCGAAGGGACGCCAAGGACATCGAGGGCATCGTCATCCGCGAGGAGCAGGTCTATTCCGACGTGACCCGCACCACACGCAAATTCCCGCCGCTGGACGTGATGGCCGCGCTGCCGGACGGCAGCCTGCGCACCTACCTGCCGGACGAGCACACCGCCCAGGAATACCTGGACATTGGCGCGCAGAACACCTGGGCCTTCGGCCCCATCCTGGTGCGGGACGGCCAGCCCTTCGACGGCGTGGAGGTGGAGGCCCACAATCCCCGCCAGCCGCGCCAGGGCATGGGCATGCTGGCGCCCAACGACTACCTGTTCCTGACTGTGCTGGGCCGCCGCAAGGACAGCGAGGGCTGCAGCCTCCAGTGGCTGCAGAGCCGCTTCCTGGGCCTGGGCGTCAGCGAGGCCATCAACCTGGACGGCGGCAACTCCGCCATGCTGGTATTCGACGGCGAAATGTTGAACAAGGTGAAGAACATCAAGTCCGGCAACCTGCGCGGCATGGTGTCCATGATCGCATTTACGGATTGATTGTCCAATAATTGTTTCAGAACGCAATAGTCATTGACGCGCGCGCGCTTCTGTGGTAATATCGCATCCGGTAGGTCTTTAAGACGGTACAGAGATACCGGCAAGAGGCAGCCGGCGCGCGAAATGACCGGATTGATTCCAGCCTGTCGTATCCCTGTATACGGCGGGCTGTTTTTCTGCCCGGACAGGACCTGCCCAATAAGCATGGGGAGGCTTGCATATGAAGCTTGTCTACACTACTGATCAGAACCCGCCGCTTAAGAAAAACCTCGTGTACGCGTTTCAGCAGCTGCTGGCCATCATGGCGGCGACGCTGCTGGTTCCGATCCTGGTGGACGGCACCGGCACCTACATGAGCCAGCCTGCCGCGCTGTGCGGCGCGGGCTTCGGCACGCTGTTCTATCTCTTCATCGCGACCCGCAGGAAGAGCCCCGTATTCCTGGGCAGCTCCTTCGCGTTCATCAGCCCGCTGGCCAGCGCCGTGGCCTTCGGCTACCTGGGCATCTTCCTGGGCGCCGTGTTCGCCGGCCTCGTCTACGTCATCATTGCACTGATCATCAAATTCACCGGCTCCGCGTGGGTCAACAAGCTGCTGCCCCCGGTCGTCATCGGCCCCACCGTGGCCCTGATCGGTCTTTCCCTCTGCGGCAGCGCCGTCAACAACCTGAACAACACCGCCGCCGGCAGCTATAACCTGGTGGCCATTCTGGTGGGCGTCATCGCCTTCGTCATCACTGTGTATGCCAGCACCAAGGGCAGCAAAGGCATGAAGCTGATTCCCTTCGTGATCGGTATCCTGGGCGCTTACGTGCTCGCTCTGGTCTTCACCTTCATCGGCCGCAGCACCGGCAACCAGGCCATGCAGCTGGTCAACCTGTCCGCATTCGACAACATGCAGCTGTTCAAGGTGCCCCGCTTCACCTTCCTGGGCATGTTCGGCACTTATCCCGAAGCCGTGAATACCCTCTCGAACCCGGCCGCTTCCGCCTTCGCAGATGGCGTCGTGCCGGAAAACTATACGGCTCTCAGCGGCATCATCACACTGTTTGTGCTCTTCGCCCCCGTGGCCTTCGTCACTCTGGCCGAGCACATCGCGGACCACAAGAACCTGTCCACCATCATCGAGAAGGACCTGATCACCGATCCCGGCCTGGACAAGACCCTCCTCGGCGACGGCGTCGGCTCCATCATCGGCTCCTTCTTCGGCGGCTGCCCCAACACCACCTACGGCGAGAGCGTCGGCTGCGTGGCCATCACCGGCAACGCCTCCATCAGCACCATTGCCATCGCTGCGGTATACTGTGTAGTGCTTTCCTTCTTTGATCCCTTCGTCTGCTTCGTGAACTCCATTCCCAGCTGCATCGTGGGCGGCGTCTGCATCGCCCTGTACGGCTTCATCGCGGTCAGCGGCCTCAAGATGCTCCAGCCCGTGGACCTGAACGACAACCGCAACCTGTTCGTGGTCGCGGCCATCCTGGTGCCCGGCATCGGCGGCCTGACCCTGAACTTCGCCCACATCACCGTCAGCTCCATCGCTACCGGCCTGATCCTGGGCATCATCATCAACGTGATCTTCAACCGCAGGAACGAAAAGACGACAAAATAAAACGAATGACCGAAAACGGGGCTGTTGCACAACAGTCCCGTTTTTCTGTTGAACCGGTCACTGCCGCGGCCGCGCGCAGTCTTTCCCGCACGCCGCGCATTTTCCGCCGCAGCCCCCGCCGCCGCGTTGAAGCGTCAGGCCTGGGAGGATCGCGCGGTGCGGACAGGCGCGGACGCACGCTCCGCAGCGGATGCAGCGCGGATCGTTCGGCGTTCTGACCGGGTCGATGCCCAGTTTGCACGCCTTCCTGCACGCGCCGCAGTCCACGCAGCGCTCCCTGATCAGCCGGTAGCGGTACAGGGACACGGGATTCATCAAGCCGTAGACCGCCCCCAGCGGGCAGACGAAGCGGCAGAAGGGCCGGTAATAGGCGATGGAGAACACCGCGGTAAAGGCCAGCAGCGCCAGTTTCCAGTCAAACAGCAGCCCTGCCGCGCTCCTGAAGCCGTCGCCCAGCAGCACCAGCGGCACGCCGCCCATCAGGGTGCCGGAGGGGCAGATGTACTTGCAGAACCAGGGGTCCCCCTGGCCGATGAAATTGACCGCCAGCATGGGCAGAAGGATCACGAACACCAGCAGCACCGCGTAGCGCAGCCAGCTGAGCGCCCTCTCCCCCGGCAGGCGGCGCAGCTTCCAGCGCCCGGGCAGGGGGATCCTGTACAGCAGGTCCTGCACGAGCCCGAAGGGGCAGAGGAAGCCGCAGACCACGCGTCCGCCCAGCGCGCCGACCGCGATCAGGAAGCCCAGCACGTAGAAGGACATGCTGTGGTCCCGGCTGGCGATGACCGCCTGGAGCGCCCCGATGGGGCAGCTGCCCAGCGCCCCGGGGCAGGAATAGCAGTTGAGGCCAGGCAGGCACAGCTGCTTCAGCGGGCCCTGATAGATCTTTCCGTGCCGGAAGCCGGCGATATAGCCGTTGCTGAGGGCCGTGAACGCCAGCTGCACCACCAGCCGGAGGTCAAAGCGACGTTTCGCCTGTTTCATACGCCGCCTCCGTCAGCCGATGCCGATGCATTCCAGGCAGACGCGGATCGCCTTTTCCAGGATCATGCCCGGCTCGCCGCGCAGGATACCCACGAGGATCAAGACGCCGCCCGCCGCCAGCAGCAGCCAGCAGCCCCAGGTTTCCAGGAATCGTTTCATCGTCCCGCTTGCTCCAGTTCAGCCAGGGTGCTTTTAATGATCTCCCGCCACGCGTTCTCGTCCCGCGCGCCGAGGTACACCTGCCCGACCAGCCGGCCCTGTCCGTCCACGAAGAAGGTGGTGGGCACGGCGGTCACCTGCGCGATGACGTCGCGGAAGATGGCCCTGGAGGGCAGCAGATGCGTATAATCCGCCTTGGTGGTCTCCGCGATGAGCCTCGCGGTCTCCACGTTTTTGTCGATGAGGGTCATGTCCGCGTTGGTGCAGTCGCTCAGGATGCCCAGGATCATCACACCCTGGTCCTTGAGCTCACGGCTCAGGATGCCCAGGCCCTGCATCTCGCTGATGCAGGGGTTGCAGTAGGTCGCCCACACATTGACCATTACCAGCTTCTGATCCGCGATCAGGCTCTGATCCACATGACGGCCGTAAATATCCTCCGCGTCCAGGCCACCGAGCATCAGATCGGGCGCCAGCAGCGGCTCCGCCCAGGCGCCGATGCCGGGCAGGTAATGCACGTTCGTAAAGCCGAGGTCCGCCATGATCTTCGCGGCCGAAGCGCTGTCCTCCGCGGTCGCGCCGTACAGGTAAACGTCAATGCCCATATTGCTGAAGCCGCCGTCCAGGGTCGCGCGCATGCTGCCTTCCAGCTGGTCCAGCGGCAGGTTGGCCGCGCCGGGGATCGCCCCCGCCTCATACTCGCTCTGGGAGCGCACATCAAAAAGGTTGATGAATACATTTTCGTCCAGCGCCTTGCGCAGGGCGTCCGCCGTGATCTCCTCGGCCCCCGCCGCGCAGACGAGCAGCCCCAGGCACAGTGCAGCCGCGATGATGCATCTGATCAGCTTCATAAACCGTTCCTCCATTCATATGATCCTGCGTTCATGGCAGATGATTCCGCTCCGTGCGACAAGCGTGCGTCGGACGATCGCGCCGCGGGTCATGCGATACTTACGTTGCGCCGATAAATACTGTCGGGCAGCAGGCTGTGATAGATGCCTTCGTAATCCTTGAGGCAGGTGTCCCGGGAATGCCGCTCCCGCACGGGGACCTCCAGGATCCTGAAGCGGGCGCCGAATACAAGGGCAGTGACGCCCGTGTCGATGAGGCTGTTCCGCTGATAGAAGACCGCGCGGCGTAGGCGGCGCTCCCGCTCCTCCCCCTCCACGAAATCAGGGTCGTCGATTTCGAGCAGCACCGTTTCCGCTTCCGGCAGCACCTCACGGCTCAGCGCCTGCAAAAAGGCGCTGCCGACGCCCTGATCCCGGTGTTCCTCGTCCACCGCCAGGTAATCGAACAGCCAGACCGCCCGATCCTCCATGCGGATCGTAACAAAGAAGGCGTACGCAGCCAGCCTCTCGCCCTCAAACCCGCCGTAGCAGCGGTATCTTTCCTCCCGCAGCGCGCGCTCGATCATGTTCAGCGGCTTGAGCTCGTTTTCGGGAAAGTCGCGCACCATCCTCTCGCGGTGAATGCTGCGTACCTGAGGTACGTCAAGACTGCGGATCTTCAATTCTATCGTCATATTATTACGGATCCTTATATATGCTGTATCGCAACGGAATGGCATATAACCAATTCAGTAATTCACGGATCATTTTTAACTATTCAGTCATACAGTAGAGTGAGACGAGGCCCGGTCCGTTCCGGCACGGAATCCCGGAGTCCGCCGATTCATTCGGCGGATGGCGAAGCCACCC
>CACWHI010000045.1 GCA_902760595.1 uncultured Eubacteriales bacterium | reverse complement strand
CTGACACAGGATGCAACTACAAACGCATAAATCATCTCGCGTCAGCGGAATCTACCTTGCGGTGTTTCCGCCCGGGAGCCCGTCAGGGCGACAGGAAACGCCGTTGGGGGCGGCGGAGCCCGCCGCGCCTAGTGGGCGATGAAGGCGGGTGGAGCCGCAATGAGGCACAGAGCGCGTAGCGCGACAATGCCGAATTGAGGAGTAGGGGGTCGCAAGACCCCCATGCGGTGACTGTTCAGTCTACGACTGAACAGTCACGGTGGAGCAATAATAAGCAATGTCAAGGCGTTCCAGGATCTCCCCGGCCGTCAGGCCGCTGAGTCCAACAGTATCGAGCAGCTGGACCGTCACCGGTTCGTTTCCGTGAAGGTCCAGCCAGTTGTCGCTGAACAGGGCGTCAGCGCCCTTCAGTGACAGCCAGACATCCTTGACGAAGGTATCGGCAGTAAGGGTGACAGCAAAGCTGTCGCCCTGTTTTTTTACCTGCGCGCTGACACTCGCGGGCTCGAAGCGGAACGCCTTGGGCCGGACGAACAGGGTGGTCCCCGCGCTGAGCGTTTCTCCGTCCGCGCCGGTCAGCACGTACTCAAGGTACTTTCCGCGCCGGTCCGCCGTGGCGGCCAGCTCGGCGCTGAGATCCAGCTTCAGACAGCAGGCGGCGGAAAGAGGCGCCGCGGCGATGTCCGCGCGGTATTCGCGCAGCACGGTCGCGTGGCTGTCCCTCAGGCGGCACAGGATGGCGCCGTTCAGGCGGCCGGGCGTATCGTTGGTCACAAACAGCGCCGGGCGCAGCGGATCGGTATCGTCGCAGGAGAGGAGCACCGGCGCGTAAAAGCGGCGGGCGGCGTAGTGCAGCGCCTTCCAGCGGCCGAAATAATCGATGCTGCTCCAGGAAATCACGGGGTTCGAGTCGTTGACCTGCCAGTAGGCGGAGCCCATGCAGCGTCCCCGGGCGCGGCGCATGTGCTCCACGTTGGAACGGATGCACTCAGCCTGCACCAGTTGGGAGCAGTAGATCAGCCGCTCGAAGCTCTCCGGGTAGTTGACCATCTGCGCCAGGTAGAACATGATCTTCTCATTGCCCTGGGTGCACTTCTGGTGCGCCTCGATCACGCTGCCGCACAGGTCCAGCGGCCCGTCGCCCGCGAACGCGCGCACCGTGGGCAGGGCGGGAACGCTTTCGAACCCGTATTCCGAGCAGAAGCGGTAGTGGAAGGCACGGAAGGCCTCGATGGGCTTGAAATTGTGCCAGACGGCCCAATAGTGCATGTCGCCCGCCTGGTTGGAGGAGGGGTCGCGGAAGCCGCCGCCGGACGAGGGGGAGGAAGGCCAGTAAAAGGTCTCCGGGTCGTACTGCCGGAGCAGCGCCGGGATGATGCTCTCGAACAGCCGCAGGTAATCCGCCTTCGCTTCGTCGTCCCGGGGCAGTCCCCAGCCCTCCCAGGCGGATTCGATCTCGTTGTTCCCGCACCAGAGCCCCAGGGAGGGGTGATTGCGGATGCGGCGCACGTTGTCGACGACCTCCTGCCGCACCGTCCGCTCAAAGCCGTCCGTCAGGCGGTAGGCGGAACAGGCGAACATGAAGTCCTGCCAGACGATGAAGCCGTGGGCGTCGCACCAGTCATAAAAGGCTTCGTCGGGATAAACGCCGCCGCCCCAGACGCGGATGAAATTGAAATTCGCCCGTTCGCAGTCTTCCAGCAGCCGCGCGGTGCGCTCAGGCGTGCAGCGGGGCAGTAGCTGATCCTCGGGAATGTAGTTCGCGCCCATGGCGAAGACCTTCATCCCGTTGTTGATGAAGCAGAATTCCTTTCCCCATTCGTCCCTGTCCTGCGAGACGGTCAGCGTCCTGAGGCCGATGCGGCGCTCGTGGGCATCCACCTCCACGCCGGCCTGAAGCAGGTGCACGCGGCATGTATACAGCGGCTGCCCGCCGAGGCCGCGTACCCACCAGAGCCGGGGCTCCCGGATGGTCAGCTCCGCTTTGCCGTCCGCGAGGGGCACGGATTCCGCAGAACCGTCCGGCGCGGTCACCTCCAGTATGGCGGTCAGGCCGTCAGTCCACTGCTCCAGGTCAGCTTCGCAGAGCAGGGTGACTGCGCCCTGCTCGTGACGCTGGCGGTAATATACGCCGCGGATCCGGCCGCCGCGGTATCCGGCGAGGGTCACGTCCCGCCACAGGCCCAGGTCCGGCAGCTTCGGGCCCCAGTCCCAGCCGAACATGTAATGCGCCTTGCGGAGATGCGGATAGCCGGCCATGGTGGAATCCACGCCCCACACGGGCCGCTCCGCCTGCCGTTCGGCGATATAGCGCGTAGGCGAACGCAGCGTGACGCGGAGCAGCTGCGGGCCGGGCACCAGCGCGCCTTTGATCTCATAGCTCCAGACGCGGTGCATATTGTCCGTTTCACCCAGCACCTGTCCGTTCAGGCTGATCTCGCCCAGGGTGTCCACCCCGTTGAAGGTCAGCAGTAGGCGGTCCGCGCTCCTCAGCGCTTCCGGGACCTCAAACTCCCGCTCCAGCGCGATGTTCTGGTCGCTCAGCGCGGTCAGGGCGTATTCGTTCTCACCAAAATACGGGTCGGGGATATCCCCGGCCCGGTAGAGCGTGTCGTACAGGGAGCAAGGCACCCGGCAGGGGTAGCGCTTTTCTCCCGCGATCATGGTCCAGCCGTCGTTCAGCTTCATTCAGGTGCCCTCCCGCTTCGCATTGAGCGCGTCATATTTGGACTTCCAGATGGAATCGAGATAATCCATCCGCTTGACGAGCCAGTTGTTCAGGTAGGTGTAATTTTCGTCAAAGGTCGTTCCCGTCTGGACCGGCCACGGCGCGGCGAGCACCGGCCAGCGGGTGAAATTCATGGCGGCGGAGGCCTTCAGCGTGTCCTCCCGCTCGGAAAGCGTCACGGTTTCCCCATCGGGCTCCAGCCCGGTCAGGGCGCGCAGGTAGGGCAGCAGCTCCTCATAGTACATGCTGTACACGCGCTCCATGAAAACCTGGTGCTTGCACAGGGAGGGCAGCCAGCCGCTGCCGGAGGCCGCCAGCAGGCGCTTCGGGCTGACGATCGTGTTGTTCTTGGGTCCGTCGCACCACATGCCCATGCTCAGGTCGAAATCCCAGGTGGGTCCGAAATAGAACTTCCCACCCTCGGCGTCCGAGGGCTTTACGATGAACTGGCTGGATTTATTGACGTCGTAGTTCTTGAACACCTCTTCGAGCAGGTATTCCCGGACCATGGAGTCCAAGTCGGCCAGTTCGGTGAAGTGTCTGCCGGTCTCCGGGTCGCGGCCGTCCTTGGCGTAAATGGCGTCTTCAAGCCGCTGGACGGCGGCGGAAATATAGGCCGCCTGCTTCTCGGACATGTATTCGGGGGATTTCACGATGAAGGAGATGCCCCGTTTCGTCACCAGGCCGTTGGGGTTTTCCGGATAGTGGAAGGGCTTCTCCAGGTCCAGCAGGTAGCCGCCGGTGATGTCCTCGGGATCGTTTGGGATTTTGAAGCCCTTGGCGGTGCCCTTCTTGTACTGGCTGGAGCCGAAGCGCTTGTAGCTGTCCAGCGGCAGGTCGTTCAGCGCCTCCGTGGCCTCCTGCAGGTCAAAGACGCTGATGCGGTTCTCGTCGATCTCCACCTTCTGGCAGAGCTCGTAGGTGCCCATGTACTGGCAGTTGATGTACAGGTCGATATACTGATCGTCGTTCGGGTACTTTTCCTTCAGCCTTCGGGCGCTTTCGAACAGGATGGAATTGCGGATCAGGGATTCGTCCTTGTGGTTCGCCAGCAGCACCCACTTTTTCGCTTTCGGCATCCCGAACAGGGAGGTGCGGGTCGAAAATTTGATCTGGTAGGGCCGCTTGGGCTGCAGGAAGGAGGAATTGCCGCGGCCCTTGACGTGCTCCAGCCCGTCGGAGAGGAGCAGAGCCCCGTTTTCATCGAACAGGCGGATCGCGCCGCTTTCTTTGTAATGCTTATTGGCGTTGATCTTCTGCAGCGAACCCGATTCCGTGGTCAGGAACATCGCGGGCAGGTTTTCCGACACCATAACGCGCAGGCTGAAGCTGGCGCGGCGGTACTTGATCTTATGCTCCCCGGCCAGGCTGGAGAGGGCCAGCGGGTCGCCCGACTGATAATCCTTCCCGTCCACGGTCACGGCGTTGATGGGGGAATAGTACAGCAGCCGCATATGCTCCGTGTCAAACCCGGCGGGCAGGAAAAAGGTGACGTTGCTTCCGTACTCCCACAGGATCACACGCTGCGCGGCGTCACCCTCTCCGCATTCCAGCCAGATCGGCGGATAAACGGTCTTGGCCGCCTGCGCAGCGGGCGTTTTCAGCAGCAGACAGCAAAGCAGGAGCAGAAAGAGCGCGGCTGTGCGCGCGGCGCGCCTATTCCTCGGGCGTCCGAAGCCTGCCGGAGGAACAGGAATAGCCCTGTTCTTCAAGGTAGTGTTTCTCCTTCTCTGTCAGTTCGGCGGTTTCCAGCAGGTCAGGCCGGAGCCGGGCCGTTTCCAGCAGCGCCTGCCGCCGCCGCCATTCCGCGATGGCCTTATGGTCCCCGCTCAGCAGCACGGCGGGCACCTCTTCGTCCTCGAACACGCGGGGACGGGTGTACTGCGGGTATTCCAGCAGCCCCGCGGCGGAAAAGCTCTCGTCCACCGCGCTGGCGGCGCTGCCGAGCACGCCGGGGATCAGCCGCGCCACCGCGTCCGTCAGGACGAGCGCGGCCAGCTCCCCGCCGGTCAGGATATAGTCGCCGATGGAGATCTCCCGGTCGATGTAGTGGTCCAGCGCGCGCTGGTCCACGCCCTCATAATGCCCGCAGAGCAGCACCAGCTCCTCCTGCCGGGCCAGCTCTGCCACGAGCTTCTGGTCCAGCCGGTCGCCCTTGGGCCCCATAAAGACGCGCAGCCCGTGAAAATCCGGCCCGCACACGTCCTTCATGGCGTCCGCGATGGGCTGGGCGGTCATCAGCATGCCCTGACCGCCGCCGAAGGGATAGTCGTCGGTATTCTTATGCTTGGAGGCGGAATAGGGACGGATGTCCACGGCACGGGTCTCGATCAGCCCGGCCTCCCGCGCGCGGCCCAGGATGCTGCAGGACAGCACCTGCTCGCACATCTCCGGAAAAATCGTCAGTATCGTGATCTTCATAGGCTCAGTCGAAAACGGCGACTTCCTTCAGCCGCTCCCGGTCCAGCACGATCTGCCGGTTTTCCACGTCCACCCGCGTCAGCACCTGCCTGAGGATCGGCACCAGCATTTCGCCCCTGGGCGTTCTGATCACGAACACGTCGTTGGGGCCGGGCTGCATCACGTCCGTGACGCGCCCCAGCACGGTGCCGCTGTCGTCGCTGACCTCACAGCCGATCAGGTCGCAGATGAACCACTCGTTTTCCTTCAGCGTCCTGGCGTTGGCGCGGTCCACATACAGGGTGAGCCCGCGCTGTTTTTCCGCGTCGTTGCGCGTGGCTGCCCGGTCCAGGCGCAGGTAGACGAAGCCGTCTTCGCGCACCGCGGCTTCGCGGATCTCTGCCGGCCGGTAGCTCCCGTTTTCCATTAGCCAGACCTGGCTGAGCCCCAGGAAGCGTTCGGGGTCGTCCGTCTCCGGGCGCACCTTGACCAGCCCCTGGATGCCGTGGGGGCGAAGCACCTCGCCGATTTCAATGTAGGGTGTGAGCATAAGTATCTCCTGATAGGGAATAGGAGGGGGATAAGGGATAAGGGTGAAGGGAGAAGGCTTATCATGTTCCGCGGCGGCATCTGTGACGCTGCGGAACCACGAAGACCTTCAACCTTCACCCTTATTACTGGATCTCCACAAAAACCGGCTTGTCAGTGCGCGATGCAGCCGCCTTGACAACCGTGCGGATCGCCTTTGCGATGCGTCCCTGCTTGCCGATGACCTTGCCCATGTCCTCGGGCGCCACATTGAGCTCCACGATGAGGGCCTCGGGGCCTTCGGTCTCAGTCACGACCACCTGGTCAGGCTGGTCGACCAGGGACTTCGCCAGGTACTCTACGAGTTCCCGCATAGATTACTTTTCCAGCACGCCGGCTCTCTTGAGCAGGCTGCGGGCGGAATCCGTGGGCTGCGCGCCTTTCTGCATCCAATCCAGCGCCTTTTCCTTGTCGATCTTGATCAGGGACGGCTTCTTCATGGGATCGTAGTAGCCGATCTCGTCGATGAAGCGGCCATCGCGGGGAGAGCGCTCGTCAGCCACGACGACGCGGTAGAAGGGATTCTTTTTCATGCCCATTCTCTTGAGACGGATCTTAACCATTGATGCTTCCTCCTTGATTTATGCTGTCGCAATAAAAGTGTATATAGGTAATCATTCGCAGGAAAGGTTTCCTAAAAATGACTGACCGACGGATCATTTGCCGAAGTTCCTCAGCTGGCGCAGGGCGGCGCGCTTGTTGCCCATCATGGATTTGACCATCTGCCTGGCCTGGTCGTACTGGCGGATCAGCTGGTTGACGTCCTGCACGGTCACGCCCGCGCCCGCGGCGATGCGCCTGCGGCGGGACGCGTTCAGCACCTCGGGATGATGCCGTTCCTGCGGCGTCATGGAACGGATGATCGCTTCCGGCTTCTTCATGACGTCGTCGCTGATCTCCACGTCCTTGAGCTTGGAGCCGATGCCCGGCAGCATGCCCAGCACGCTCTGCAGGGAGCCCA
This sequence comes from uncultured Eubacteriales bacterium, assembly GCA_902760595.1. GTDB lineage: Bacteria > Bacillota > Clostridia > Christensenellales > Aristaeellaceae > UBA4246. The sequence continues at coordinate 9,938 of CACWHI010000045.1, read as the reverse complement.
TCTTCTTCATGGACTGCATCTGCTCCAGATAGTCCTCCAGGTCAAGATCGGTGGGCGCCTTCTTTTTGGATTTGGCCTCTTTCTCACTCTGCTGCTGCTCGTAGGCCTCGGTGGCCTTTTCGATCAGGGTCAGCATGTCGCCCATGCCCAGGATGCGGCTGGCCATGCGCTCAGGGTGGAAGGGCTCGATGTCCGTCAGCTTTTCGCCGGTGCCGGAGAACTTGATGGGCTTGCCCGTCACCGCGCGCACGGACAGCGCCGCGCCGCCGCGGGTATCGCCGTCCAGCTTGGTCACGATCACGCCGTCGATGCTCAGCAGGTCGTTGAAGGACTTGGCCACGTTGACCGCGTCCTGGCCGGTCATGGCGTCGACCACCAGCAGGATCTCCTGCGGACGGACCGCTTCCTTCATACGCTTGAGCTCGTCCATCAGGGCTTCGTCCACGTGCAGGCGGCCGGCGGTATCGATGATCAGCACGTCCTGCCCGTAATACCGGGCATATTCCACGGCTTCCTTCGCGGTCTTGACCGGGTCCTGCGTGCCCTTCTCGAAGACGGGCACGTGGGCCTGCTCGCCCACGATCTGCAGCTGCTTGATGGCGGCGGGGCGGTAGATGTCGCACGCGGCCAGCAGCGGCTTCTTGCCCTGCTTCACCAGGTAGGTGGCCAGCTTGCCCGCCATCGTGGTCTTGCCGGCGCCCTGAAGGCCGCACAGCATATAGATGGTCGGCACGCTGGGGGACCAGGTCAGCTTCGCGACGGTGCCGCCCATCAGCTGGGTCAGCTCCTCGTTGACGATCTTGATGACCTGCTGCCCGGCGTTCAGGGTGGAAAGCACCTCGGTGCCGATGCAACGCTCGCTGACCTTCTTGGTGAAGTCCTTGACGACAGTGTAGTTGACGTCCGCTTCCAGCAGCGCCATCCGCACCTCGCGCATGGCGTCCTTGATGTTCTGCTCATTCAGCTTGCCTTTGCCGGTGAGCTTTTTGAACGCGTTTTGAAGTTTTTCGGTGAGTCCTTCAAACGCCATTATGGCTGTTCCTCCTCATGGTTCATGCGCTCCAGCGCTTCGATCAGGGCGTTCCTGCTCCCGCCGGGCGCGCAGGCCCGGGCCAGGTCGAGGCAGCGGCTCAATTCCTCGGAGCGCCGCGCGCTCTGCCGGATCAGCCCCAGCCGGGCTTCATAGCTTTCCAGCTTTCTGAGCGACCGGGTCAGGATGTCGTGCACCCCCTGGCGGCTGATGCCCTGCGCCTCCGCGATCTCATGCAGGCTCAGGTCCTCGTTGTAGTAGAGCTCCATGAGCGTTCTCTGCGCTTCTGTCAGCAGCGCGCCGTAGGTACTCAGCAGCAGCGAGCCTTCCACATGCTTCTCGACCGGCTCCATCCTGTTCGCTCCCTGCCTCTCCGCGCCGTGACGTGTCCGTGTTTCCCCGGTCACGCCTGCGCCTGATCCGGGCTTCCGCGAAGCCGTTCCGGCTTTGCGGTGTCGAGTAAAAATACTTGACAGGCGCTATTATATCAAAAATCCGACCGCTGTCAAGCAGAATTTTGTTGACAACCCTGTTTTTCCGTGCTAATATATTTCTGTTGGCAATTGCCAACATGCCAATATAGCTCAGCCGGTAGAGCAGCGGTTTCGTAAACCGCAGGTCAAGGGTTCGAGTCCCTTTATTGGCTCCATGTCGAGGTGTAGCGCAGCTTGGTAGCGCGTCTGGTTCGGGACCAGAAGGTCACAGGTTCAAATCCTGCCACCTCGATTTTTAATTTCCCTGTGAAAGCAGGGAAATTCGTCGTTTTTGGAACGTTTATGCCCCAATTATGCCCCAATTTTGGTTTTTTTCGATGATTCGCGATGTCAAAGAGAGTCCAAAAAGGACTGCATTCTTGCAGCGCTTTCTCTTTGCATGGAAGCTGTAACGTGAGCATAACGGTCCAAAGTAAATGCAGCGGAGTAATGCCCCGCGCTCGCCTGAACGGTCTTAACGTCATCCCCAGCGCGGAGGGCGTCCACAACATAGGTATGCCTCAGATCATGAACACGATAATGGCCCAATCCTGCTGACTTAAGTACTCGCTGAAACATTTTGTAAACCCAACTCTGCGTGTAATGGCTTCCATTCAACATCGTAAAGACCAGGTTTTTATATCGACCGCTATTCCATGCCTTGCCTAATGTCTGCTTTTCCTTTTCTTGTTTTGCTTTTTGCAATTTTAACCATTGAAACGCAATTGGCGCAGGAGACAACGTGCGATAATTTGAACTTTTTGTTTCTTCTATTTCATATTCTTCACCCGGTTTTCGTGGCGAAGTCATCTGGTGTGTAATTCTAATTACACTGTTTTCAAAATCAACACAATCCCAGGTGAGTCCAATCAACTCACCTGATCTTAATCCAGTTACAAGAGCAACTTTGAAGAGATACTCTTCTGGATCACCATCAAGTTTCGATAACAAACATTTTATGTCTGCTTTATCTAATGGCTTGATTGTTTCCTTTTTAGGGATTCTAGGCAAGTCACATCCATTAGCTGGATTAGTAGTTATATAATGGAGCATTACAGCTTGCTCGAGGGCTTTGTGCAAGACACCGTGAATATTGTGGATTGTCTTTGGTGAACGAATCTTTGTCAACGGCGCTATAACTTGTCGTTGGATATCCATTGGCGTTAAGTCTTTGAGCAGGATGCTTCCAATTCTTGGAATCAAATGCAATTCAACAATAGTTTCGCATTGTGCTTTTGAACCGCGCTTAACACTACTTCTGTAAAGATCCAGCCACTCTGTCAACCAGTCTTTTACGGTTATTTCTGGGTTTTTGAGTTTGATATCTATTTCGGCTTGTGCGAGAGCTTCTTTGAGTTTTAGCTTTACTTCTGCTTTGCTTTTTCCATATACATATACTCGTTTATTGCCTGTAACAAGGATGCGCCCCTCCCAAGTATTATTCGTTCGTTTGCGTATATTACCATCACCATTATCTCGTCTTTTAGCCATTTGCTATGCTCCTCTCAGATAATCAGTGACTGCCTCCTGCGGTATCAGGATTTTGCGGCCTATTCTAATTGCGTGAATATCGCCGTCTTCCAATAATTTGTATATGACAGGCTTTGACACACCAATCTGATTTGCTGCTTCCTGTACCGTTAGAGTCAGTTTTTGAGCATAGCCCTGCAAGGTTTTGCTGTTGTCAAGTTTCTCTGCGCTGTTATCGGCGCTAAATGCGTCCAGTAAGGAATCGACCAACTGGTGCACTTGATCACGAGTATAATTTCTGGTATTCTGATTTGTCAATGGTCCCACTTCCTCTTACAATCCAGATTAGCTGGAGGATCAGTTTAATGTCCGTAGAGCTAACCTGTACTAAAGCTTGTGAGTAATAACAAGACGGTTTACAGGCTGCAATCTGCTCATTGCATCATAACCCCAGAATGCCGATACTGAATTAACTGTCGTACATTCCAGGATTCCCCCCAAGTCATTAGCGGGCCGTGAGGAAGTATCATTATCGCCTACGGGGATCATGGCGAACCTGCTTCGCTTCGCAGGATCTGTGCGTTGCGTGGATCGCTCTGGTTTATACCATCTTTGCGCCGCCGCACATGCCGCTTCTTCCATAGGACAACGTACCTGTAAACTAAGTTTTCAGTTGTCAAGTTACTCGGCAAGAAGATTAGAGATAATAACTTGATCCACTTTTTCTGACTTCGAGAAGTGCTGTGATAGCTTGCTTCATGAGCTCTGGATCATAATTATCTATCCATTTATCCAGTTCTTCAAAGTACTGCTGGAGACGCATCAGCATCACAGCGTGTTTGTAGAAAATGGATTTAGCACCATCCAGTCGATATCCACCATATCGACCGGGCTTTGAGGAAATATGGAAGTAGCGTTCGAGGTTGACAATATCAGATCTGATAGTGCTTTTTCGACCTGCATCTACTAAAGCGACCAGGTCTGAAAGTGAAATGTAATCCGCTTGGCCAGCCAGGACGATGATGATTCTAAATCTGCGCTCATCTATCGTCACAGCTACTTCCTCCTTCCTTGTTTATCTTGCCGTATTTGATTGTAAACACCAATGTGCCAACTCGAATGACACAAATACAACTCTGTAAAATTCTTTCCATTTCACGCCCTCTTTTACCTAAAGTGATAAAAGTCTTGAGGGGGGAGAGCGGATATGGAAAAAAGACAGCAACATGCGAATCTGCCTCAATCAATTACGCTGTAAAAAACATGTCAGACAAACAGAGCAAAGTATTGTCTCACTATGTAAGCGCAGATAAATAGAATTAAGTTCGTATTGATTGAGAATTAAAAAGTTTGACGGAAAACTAACTAAATTTTAACTTTACAGGCTGGCTGAAAGTGTGCTAAATTTATGATGTCAAAAAAGTAAGCAACGGGGTTATCCGCTGCTTCTTTTTTACCAACAACTGCTCATCCATCTGCATGGGCAGTTTTTTATATAGATTTATCCTGATGAGAGGGGGTGATTCCATTGCAGTATTAGAAGCAGAAATAGGCATCAAGAATAGTCCAAACGACATTCAAACTTAACGAAAGGAAAAGCTATGAACACCAAAATCGAAAAAGGAAAAGTGCCGACGATTCAGAGAATGAAGCCGTCGGAAATGGATCTCAAACCGGGCAAGGAACAGCGAGCACAGCGCACACGCGGCAGTAAAGTGTATCGCCTTGGCGAAAACGTTTACCAGGCTGTAGTGTATCCGGACGCTGTACACTATCAGGATAAGAAAACCGGCGTGTGGCAGGAGATCGACAATACGCTGGTAGAACATGAAAATAAGCGCAGCGGGCGCTATCTGTCCAATAAGCGCAACGGTGATCTCAAGGTTGAACTCTTCGGAGCCTTGGAGGAGCAAATGGTTCGCCTGACTGACGCCGACAAACACAGCATTAGCTGGTCGCTCGAAGAAGCTGTGGATGTATCGCCTGAAATTGAGCGCCGTGATGTCCCGCCCCATGCCAAAGATGATCTCCGCCGGAAGGTACTGGATACGTTGGAAAGCAACGCTCTGTATAAGGGCATTCTTCCGGATACTGACCTTCGGTGTGTATTGCGTGGTGGCTCGTTTAAGGATGAAATGATTTTTCATTCTACAGATGCTGTGCGCCCCATTGCACTCCGCGTTTTCGCGCCTGGTTTGAAGATGGAACAGACAGAGGATGGCGAAATCCTGTTCAAAGACGAACAGAATGAAGTGGCTTTCGGACTTCCCGTTCCCTATCTCAGCGATGCGAATGAGGATGTTGCGTCTGTCAAGGTTATCATGGAAGCGGCAGACCGGAAGTACGGCTGCCGGATCGTCTATATCCCTGATATCGATTGGGCTCAGAAAGCAGCATATCCTGTTGTTCTCGATCCCGCTGTACGAACTAAGAATCTTGCAGCCAGCCTCATGGATAACTTTGTTGCGAGCAAAAAGCCGAACTATGTTTATCCGTATGGGAACACTAACCTGCAGATCTCAAAGGGCAACACCACTTATGGCACGGCTTACAGTTATCTGCAATTTCTGCAGAACGATCTGCCTGCCATCAGCTCCTCTTATTATGTGACCAAGGCGTACTTGCATATGGCGCTGAAGGGCAAGCCCAGCGCAAATGTAGTGGTGTATGCGCGCGAAGTGCTTGAAAGCTGGTCGGATCGTACTATTACATGGAATAATAAGCCTGCTGTCAGTGATAAGTATCTGGATTATCTGTACTTTGGCGCGAATTCGACGCCGGATATCTATCACACCTATGATATCTCTAATCTGGTTCGCAAATGGTATGCAGGCGTGAATTATGGTATCCGGTTTGAGCCGGGTTCCAATACCAACATGTCCTTTAATTCATCCAACAGCGCATATTATAAGCCGTATGTAGTTATCAATTTTGTGTCTCTGGCAGGCTCCCAGAGCGGGCTGTCGTACGAGACTCAGAGCGCGGGCCGCGCTGGCGCAGGCCAGGTTTCGCTGTACAATGGCAATCTGGTGTTTACTCATCAGGACACTTCCATGAACGGCAATCTTATGCCTGTAAGCGTTGCCCATGTATATAACAGCTGCTATTATAAAAAGAATCCGTTCGGTACGGGCCTTGGCTGGACTGTTTCTGCGCAGCAGTATCTGCATCGTGAGGTCTTGCCCAGCGCAACCAGCAGTACATCCACTACGACTTATTATGTGTACACGGATGAAACCGGCGCGCGGCATTTCTTTAAGAAGACAGATGGCAAGTGGAAAGATCTTTCTGGTCTGTCTCTGGAGCTCACCATTAGCGGGAATACTGCGACGATTACCAGTAAGTCGGATACCCGTATGATCTTCGATCTGCCGACTGTAGACTTTGACGACGATGACGAGAATACCAGCATTGCTGCTTTTGCCAATGTGAAGCCGCTGAAGCAGATCATTGACGCCTGTGGCAATACCGCAACCTTCACAACTGACGCGAACCGCAGACTGACGAAAATCACTGACGGCGCTGGTCGTGAAACTGTATTTACTCAGAGTGGAAATCAGATTGTTTCCATTAAGGAACCTGGCGCTCCACAGGTGGACTTTACCTATACGAATGACAAATTGTCCACTATCACTTATTATGATAAGCTTGATGAAAGCAATCAGCCGGTGCCTCAGTACGCAACCTTTGTCTATAATGACCTTGGTCTGCTTGAAACGGTCACGAATATTGATGGTCTGCAGATCATCTATAGCTATACTGAAACTTTCCCGCATCGTGTGTCTTGTGTGAAAATGCGCAATAATGGAACTTACTTCGGCGGCCGTAAGTACGAGTATAAGGATTGTCTGACCGTGGTGACTGATCTGGTTGTTGACAGCAACAACGAGCTGGTTGAGGGTAAGAAACTCTTCTATCACTTCAACGATAATGGCAACGTTGTGTCTGTGAACGATGAGCTTGGTTATGGCTGCTTTGCGCAGTATACTGACAATATGCCGACAAATCATCCGGAAATCCTTTCCCGTATGCAGCGTTCCGTGGTCAACCTGCTGAAGAATCATAATCTTGAAACCGCAACTAACTGGACAAATCAGACGCTGGCAAGCGCAACTGGTTCTTACGCAAATGCGACTACATATTATTATATGGGCGCAAAGGCGCTGGCTATGACGAGAACCAATGCAGTAGGCCAGTTGACCTCGTATCAGGCGGTAAACATTACCAAGGGCAAAACCTACACCTTCTCTGCCTATTACCGTACCACCAGCTTGGCTAAAGCGAAGCTCCGTGTCACCTATATGGATGAGAATGGGGCTTCGGTGAACGAGGAAAGCCAGGCTCTGCAGAGCACTGCCGGCTGGGATCGTCTGTCTATGACCTTCGAGGTTCCCGAAAACAGTACCAGTGCTTCTGTCACCGTACGCCTCATGGCTGTGGAAAACACAGGTGTCGTATACTTTGATTGTGCGCAGCTGGAGGAAGGCGCGGTCGCCAATCCGTATAACATGCTGGAGAACGGCGACTTCACTTTCAACGTGAACGGGAAACCGCAGTCATGGTTAGAAAACAGCTCTAATGCCGCTGAGGACAAGGTGTATGCCGCTTGCACCGGCGTTAAGCCCCAGGGGCTTTCGCCTAACACCCTGCGTCTGTATGGCGGTGGACGCACCAAGTATCCGGGCATTTATCAGGACATTAAGCAGACTGGTTCCAAGGGTGACGTATACGCGGCCGGCGGCTGGTCTCTGAACTACTCGAAGCCGAGAAAGGGCGAAGACAAGCGTTACAATATTCGCGTTGCGTTCCTGAAAAAGGGGACGTCCTCTACCCGTGAGAACGCCAAGTCTATCGAATGGTCTGAGGAGTGGACAGACTGGCAGTTTGCCGCGGGTCCCGTGATTGCGCCGTGTGATTACACTTCCATTCGCTTTAATGTTGACTATGAGCGGAATATTAACTATGCGGAGTTCGGTGGATTGTTCCTGTATAAGGAGGAATTTGGCAAGACCTTCGCTTATGATGATAATTCCAATATTACTTCCGTCAAGAACCTTGCTGCGCAGCAGAGCCATGCGACATACGACGATTATAACAACCTTCTGACCTATCGTCAGCCGGGCAGACCGGACACTGTAAAGTATACGCTGAATTGGGGCAGCACAACGGCGGAGAAGAAGAAACATCTGCTGCTGAAGACGACCTCTCCGCTGGGCATTATCCAGGAGAACAAATACGATAATAGCAACGGCAATCCAACCGAAACCAAGACGCGGAACAGTGATAGCACAAAGGTTATTCGGAGTACAACCGCCTATACTGAAGATGGCAATTATGTCGCCGGCCAGACCGATGCCAGAGGCAATACGGTTCAGAGCACTTATGACTTGACGAAGGGTACGCTGAGCAAGGTCAAGAACCCCAATAATCAGGAAACAGAGTATACTTATGACCTGGCAAAGCGCGCAATTAAGACCGAGAGCACTGCCGATGGCAAGACGTATCTCAGCGAAAACACGTATGCGCAGGATAAGCTGGTTAAGACAACGCATAAATCTGGCACTGGAGAAGATATTGTCGATGTTGCTTACAATTTCGGCTATGATGGTCTTGGCCGTCAAACGACGGTATCCGTTGGCCCTCAGACTTCTCCCGCCCTGTTGAGCAGCACTTCTTATAACAATGATGGTACGGTCAGCGAAATCGTGTACGGTAATGACAATACGGGCGATCCTGTTACCGCGCATCGTGTACGGTATTCGTATGATGAATTCAAGCGTCTGAAGGGCGTTCGGTTTGGCAATGGCAACAGCGACGTATACAAATATGAATATGGCGCGAACGGTCAGGTCGGACGCCTGCGTGACACGATCCTGGGCCGTGAATATGTCAGCGAATATGATACTGCCAACCGCCCCATGCGTATGATCCAGAAGGAAAACGGGCAACACCTTTATACCGGTCAGGTGGAATATGATCAGTATAATAACCTTAAGCTGTTCAAAGAAAAAGTGGGCAATCCGGCCGTCGAGTACCGTACGGACTTTGCGGGGTATGATAATGAGAATAAGCCGACCAAGATGACCTTCGGCAGCGAGAACAGCAAGATCGAATACTTGTATGATGGCATTGGCCGCATGCAAAAGCGCACGCTGACGGTCAACGGGCATGCCTATGAAACGAATTATACCTATCTTGCCGGGGCGAACGGCGGGAACACAACCGCGCTGATCAGCGGTATCTCCCAGGGAACGAGCGCGGATGGCCTGACCTATGAATATGATAACATGGGGAATATTACGAAAGTCACGCGTGGTACAGGTGCGAATGCAAAGCAAACATCCTATGTGTATGACCACATGGGGCAGCTGATCCGAGTGAACGACCAGACCGATCCGACTGCCAATACTCCTGACAGCACTGCCGGAACCACCTGGATCTATGAGTATGACTGTGGCGGGAACATCTTGAGCAAAACACACTATCCGTATACAACAGGAACCCCAACAGCAGGTGGCGTGACAATCAATTATACTTATGGCAACAATGATTGGAAAGATCAGCTCACTGCCTATAATGGTATTGTAATTCAGTACGACAATATCGGCAATCCGACGGATGACGGCATCTGGAGTTACACGTGGGAAAATGGCCGGCAGCTGAAGGAAATGAGCAAAGGCACTGTAGGCGCAGATGGTTATATGAAAATCGAATACCGCTACAACGCCGAAGGCTTGCGAATTCAAAAGATTGTTACGAAGACCACTGCTTCTGGAACAACGACAACAACTACTGATTACATCCTGCACGGAAAGAACATTGTTCACCTGATCCAGGGCAATGATAAGCTGCATTTCTTCTATGACGCCAGCAATAAGCCTGCCATTGTGGAGTTCAATGAAACAAGATATGGCTATGTGCAGAATTTACAAGGCGACATCTGCCAAATCATTGACGCGAACGGA
>CACWHI010000044.1 GCA_902760595.1 uncultured Eubacteriales bacterium | reverse complement strand
GAGGCACAGAGCGCGTAGCGCGACAATGCCGAATTGAGGAGTAGGGGGGGCGCAAGACCCCCATGCGGTGACTGTTCAGTCTACGACTGAACAGTCACCAATCCTTACTATCACTGCCACGACACAAAGAATCGCTGCACCACGGCCAATTGCCCGTTTCCATCAAAGACAACACAGACATTGTCAATGTCCAGCCCGATCATATAGCGCCCTTTTGTCCGCCTGGATTCCTCTATGGACCGGATCATTTCCACAAGCTCAGCGGCTGTACTCACAATGGGCAGCTCCAGCGCGTCTCCGCTGCCTTCGCTGATGTAATCCAGGAACAGCAGGTTGTCCGTGACCGGGCAATCAAGGACGGCGAGCGTATTGTAGGTCGGATGCCCATAGCGGTTCGCCATATAGTTTCCCCAGCGCTCCCTATGCAGATAGACTGAGCCGGGAGCGTGTTCATATGTGCCCGCGTTGATGACCAGATATCCGTCGTCCTCATACCAGTCGATTGTCCGGATCAGGACCTCTTCTCCGCCGGTATAGATCGCGTCTCCGACCTCGAGCTCCCGTACTTCCTCCGCATCGAAGATTTCCGGGACGATGAGCTCCACTGTCAGCGTGTTCCGCACTTCGTTAAAGCCCAGGACGCGGGCACAGCAGGCGGTTTTCTCCAGATGCTCCGGATTGACCGGTGTTGCTATGGCTGTGATGGTCTCGGCACAAGCCGCCGAACAAATGAATACCGCAAGCATAAGACAAATGAAGACTCCTGCGGTAATGATGCCTCGTTTTGCTGCCATATATGCCTCCCCGTGGTTCCTAACATTTTTTTGCGTTTTATCATGGTGTATCCCAAATTTCAGGATGGTGATCGGAATAATCGATTAAGCGCTGATTGATGTCCGTTTCCTCCCAAATCCTCATGTATGCATCATCAAAAGTGTCATAATCATACCAATCATACCATTCATAAGATTCAACAAATCCCGGAGCGCGTTCTCTGAAAGATGCAATGACATCAAGCGTGATGTCGTTATCATGGATGAAACTTTCGTAAAGGTCTGCAACGTCCGATAAGCCAGTGAATCTTAATGCATCCGGCAGCAGCTTGGCATAGATCACTCCGCAATTCCAGAAGAATTGAGCCAAACCGCCATTCTGTATCTCCATGTCGAAGATGAGAACAATAAACAACGCTCTGCCTGCTGCAGGATACTCGGAGAAAGCTGTATTCTCCGGTTCAGGATATTGCTCGATCATTTTGAGATAGAGTTTCTCATATTGCTCATAATGGAAGTCATTCATCACAGCATATCCCCTCACATTCATAGGTATCAGGCACATAATCATTACCCAAACCAGCATCAGGCGTTTCATGGTCATCGCTCCTTAATCTGCATTCGCACCGACCGGGTCAGTGATCACAGCCGCAAAAACCACGGCATTTGTTTCCTTATCCACAATCAGCACCACAAAGGGATGATTGACATTCATCAACACTGGCTCCTCAAGTGGCTCCGCTTCTGCCGGCGCCATTTCAATTTCAGTCTCAGCAGCCGCGCTGGTTCCTTCTTCATCAATTCTGAGACGGGCGTCGTGGCAAACACGATTGATTTTCAACGGCTTTTCAGAGATTCCGGAGAAGTCTGCTACGTCGGTGAACGCGATGCGGATTCCCGCGGCCTGCAAAGGCTCTGTCAGGTCTGTATGGGTTGTGACGTCGACTTTGGGCAAAAACAGCGTGATCTCCCGGTTGGTTACTTCCATACAAGAGAAGTAATCCAATCCTTCCTCCCTGAGCCCGGACAGCAGTTCAGGGAGTTTGCCCTCCGGCGGAAGCGCGATCAGCATAACCATGCCGGTGTGAGCATCGGCGTAATCCAACTGGAGCAGCTGTATGCCGTCGCGTTCGCCGTAGACGGTGTTCCAATCATACGTCTGACCCATGAAAGCAACGGTCTGATCGCCGGCTGGCGAATGGAAAATGGCATCATGGGTGGCTTCTGCAGAGAACGGCAGCCGCCAGTCCATCTCCATCGTAACGGCGTTCAGCAGTACCAGCTTTGCATCTTCCGTCAGATTGCCCGGTGCGTGTTCCAGCAGTCCATCCGTCCTTTGCTGTACCCATGAATCAATGTCCTCCTGGCTGCCGAGGGGGAAGATCTCTCCCGCATATGCTCCTGTAACCGTATTGCGCCAGCCGTCAAGAATTGGCTGATCGTTCGCAACAAACGCCGCATTGGCGATCCTGATCCCTTTGGCAGACAACCCGGTAATCAACGCCGCGGCATCTCCACTGGGCAGACTTATCAGGCGCTGGATCTCTTCACGGGTCTGCCCTGCAGCACCTTCCGCTGCCATTCCAAGTGAAAAGGATAAACTGACCGGCGAGAAAACAAGGTTCTGCCCGTCGCTATACATCTGCTCCAGAAGCGTGAAACCCAGACGGTCCGCCGGTGCTTCTGCAAACGCGAAAGACAGAATAAACATTGAGATCATTACGCAAACCAGTATCAGGCGTTTCATACAGAACTCTCCTTCTCCGGACTTCTATATCCAACTCATTGTATTATTCTGTATCATACATATCAATCCTGCATACTACTTGTAAACTCTGTACTGATGAAACCGACAATCGGGCAGGACGGCTATGCCACCATCCTGCCAGATACCAGGTTCTGATCTGACTGCTTCACAGATCACAGCGCCCTGACAACTTCATCCATCACAATTTCTTCAGCTCGTTCCCGGATACTGTTTATCCTGGCTGTCCACATCAGCGGGTCGTCGGATTTCGAGGCCCATCACCATAATCTCCTTGAAAATGTAGCGACCACGCTCGCTTTTGGCGCGGTTTTTCGCGATTTTCGCCTGTTTTGTTTTGGCTCGCAGGAAAAGTGTACTCACGTCAGCTGTGTCATGGGGCTTGTCTCTCTTTGGTCTTTCTCCTCACAGTTTTGATAATATGTGCAGGTATGAGAATCAGACACCCAAGCAGCAACGCAATCACAAGGATGAGCGGAAGAATGATTTCTGCAACGGACTGTCCTAGACAGGCAATTGGGATAGGAAACCCGTCCCACTCAACGATCCAGCCGTCTCCAGTGATCTTTGCAGGAATTGCATAGCCACTACCAATGTCATGAATCCGGATACGGGACTCCTCTTCGCGGGGCATATGATTGTATTCTTCTTCATTCCATACAGCGATTTCCCGCATGACATGCCAGACAGGGTCCAAAGCGGCGATGTTTCCTCCCACGCGACGCCGATTGGCGTCAAACTCGATCCAATCCGTCAACCCCCAAATATCCTCGTCGCTCCATTTCCCATTATACCATATATCCTTTGAGGGGTTGTACCATGCAAAGCCGCAGATCAGCGTATGGCCGTCCTTTACATACCATCGCAAATTACCGTTATAGCTGTCACTTCCGGCACAGCTTCCCCAGATGGCTTCCACTTGCTCCAAGGACATACCTGAATGAACCTCTGGGATGGTTTCAGCCTCTGCCCACGCACCCAACGGCACCAGGCACAGGATCATCACCCAAACCAGCATCAGGCGTTTCATGGTCACTGCTTCTCCCACACAGCAGGATTGATCAGTATCCCCATGTAATAAGCTCCCATTGCCCTTCCTCCGTCTGCAGCAAGATCCAGCTGTACCCTGTGTATTCATAGTCCGGGTTGAGGCCGGAGCCCGGGTATTCCTCGTCCTCCGCAGCAGAATGGAAGGAAGACATGAATACGATGCCATCTACATAGTTCTTGCCAGTCTTGCGACGCTCCGCACCCGCATAATACCGGTATTCGCTTGCAGAACGTTCATCAGATGCATAGGAAATACTGTGTAATTTACAGCCGTACCAGGTCAGGAATTCGTTTTTGATCACTGTGATCGCAGCATCCATCTGCTCCGGAGTGAAGCGTTCCGATACGCCATAATCAACGGTCACTTGTGAAATGTCACCGGGGCGATATTTGGGCTGAAGCGATTCCAACCATGCGAGCTCCTCGCCGGACAGCCGCCTGAAGGACATATCCTCCATACCATAAATGGCTAATACAAGCCCTTCATCCGTGAATGTGAACGGGGCGGTTACGGATTCTCCATTTGTTATCAGGGTCAGATTCTCGCCGTCAACCCGAAACTGAGCCGCGCCACCCTCCTCATACAGACAGCTGACCGGATCGATCATGCGCAGGCTCACTGTTCCATCCGCGCTGAAAGTCATGGAGATGCCCATGCGTATGCCGTAGTCTTCCATCTCGCCGTACCATGTTCCCAGCAGATGCGCGGCAGCGCCGGCATCCCATGCTGCTTCGTAGAGGGCCATGGGTAAGGTTGGCTGATATTCACCCATGATACGATAACACAGATGCGCAAAGTCGGGCTCCTCCCAACCCAGTATCTGAACCTGCCGGAGGCTCACCCCACGGCCGCTGTCAGACGGACCCATGTCGGCGCACACAATCAGGTCCACCTGAGGGTCCGCCTCGTACAGCGTCGAATAGATTACCTCAGAAGTCTTCTTCGCCCGGTTGAATACAGCGATCTCCGTGCGGTGAATACCCGATCCCCAAGAGGAAGCTGTCAGCAGATCCATCTGACCGTCCTGATCATAATCCCAGGGCATCGCATTCAGAAACCCGTATCCGCCAAAGCTCTCGCATAAATCATAGACCGCTCCATCCACATAGGCATAGCTGGCGCCGGAGTCGCTGAACTTGAAAACTCGGATATCCGTCTCCCGAGCCACATCAGCCGGTGTGACGTCATAGCAGTTATCTGCTTTCTTCTGAACGATGCCATTTGGCCAGGTCAAGGCAAAGGCAGCCATAAACTCCTCCACCCCATCCTTGCTGCAAGTTACCTCAAATATGGCATCTTCGGTTGATTCAGCCCAAGAACCAAGCGGCACCAGGCACAGGATCATCACCCAAACCGCTATCCGACGTTTCATGTTCATTGCTCCTCCCACACCACAGTTTATTCCTTCACGTCCTGGCAGAATACATTACAACCTGCTTTCCCAAGGAAACAGGCAATCCCCATGTTGAATACGCTGATAGCAGAAAACACCAGACCATAGACCAAAGCATATGAAAGAATCTGAACCACGTTTTTGTATGGGTCGAAGACAGAATGTACGAAAAGGCTTGCAAGAAGACCTGCAATACCACCGCAAATACCGCGAACCACAAGGCGCAGATTATGCCGTCTTTGCTCGTTATCTATCAAGTACGGCCATGTTTTCATGGAAAACACAACTTTACCTTTCATGCCACAATCTCTCCCACATCATAGCCCACACCATGGTCAGTTTTCATCATATTTACACTTCCGACCATCCGCCCTCAATTCCCCAAAACCTCACGATTCTTCACTTTGGGGAACAGCATCCGTCAGCCACTCGGCGGCATCCATGATCCGGATGCCCTCGTGCTGCCAGGCAGGCTGGTAGATCCGGGCGATCAGCAGTTTGGGATAAGCATCGCGGATCCTCAGCAGCGGGTCAATCTCCCGCCGGAAGGTGTCAGGGGATGAAATATCGTTGGCAACCTGGATATACAGCTTAACGCCCTGGCGAATGGCCACGAAGTCGATCTCCTTCTGATACAGGACGCCCACATACACCTCATACCCCCGCCGAAGCAGTTCCACGGCGACGATGTTCTCCAGCACCCGGCCGTATCTCTATCTCTTCCCTCTTCGCCTCCCGGCCCGCTTCCGCGCTCATATAGAACAGGTCGATGGCCGCGAGGGTGTTGAGGGTCTCCTCCGGGCGGATGACCAGCCGGGCCCTGCCCAGCAGGGCGTCCGCCACGTTATGGATCAAGTAATAGTGCCCGGAGAAGGGCTGATTGTCCCAGGGCCCCAGGGGGAAGAGGCGCGGCGTGAAATCGCACTGGTCCTGCCCCAGCGCGCCGTACACCCGCATATCCGGGGCCGTCAGCCCCATCCTGTCGCCCAGCACCGTCAGGCGGTTGGCGTCGGGCAGGTGCGCCGCCCAGCCGATGCGGAAGGTGATGGGCGCTTTTTCCGTGCGGATCATGCCGGTGGCGAAATCCTCCACGTCGCTGTCGGCGGTCTGCGCCAGGACGGAGATCTCCGGGCCGGAGAGCATGCCGCACTCCCGCGAGCTGCTGCGGACCTGGTTTTCCCCGGCGATGATCGCCCGGGACGATACGCCGGTGACCCCCAGTACCCGGGGATTGCCCATGATCCACAGGATGGCGTCGATGGCGTGCACGCCGATATCCGCCAGCGCGCCGCCGCCGTTCGCCGACCTTTTGAGGAAATTGCCCCAGGTGGGGATGCCCCGGCGGCGGATGCGCTCGATATCCCCGTAATAGGGCGTACCCAGCAGACCCTCGCTCACGTACTCCTGCGCGGCCAGGATGCCGCGCTGGAAGCGCTGGGTCTGGCACGCCGCCAGGCACAGGCCCTTTTCCTCCGCCAGGCGGTACAGCCCGAGCCCCTCCCGGTAGGAGAGCGCCAGGGGCTTTTCACAGATCACGTTCGCTCCGTTCTCCAGCGCCAGGCGCGTGATCCGGACGTGAGTGCCGTTGGGCGTGCAGACGCACACCAGGTCCGGCCGCTCTTCCCTGAGCAGCGCTTCCTCGTCCGCGTACCAGCGGGGGACGGAAAAGTCCTTCGCGCAGGCGGCCGCGGTCTCGGGGTCCCGGTCGCAGACGGCGACGAGCTCCACCGATTCTCCTGCAGACAAAAGAGCCGGGATATGCGCCGCCCGGGCGATCATGCCCGCGCCGATCACCGCCGCCCTGATCTTTTCCTTCATCCGGATCACCCTCCTCTAAAAGAAAAAAACTGTTGTCTGCGGACAGACCGGTTCATTCAATTTCTGTTCTAATTAAATAATTATATGCACCGCCGCCGCGGTTGTCAAGGCAAAAATACTCTGTAAATGCGGCGGCGGTTTTAACTTGTTGAAAACGGGAGAAAAGTGCTTTAATAAATACACATAGGTTGGTTCAGTGCGGAACCAATGAATCAGATAGGAGGTTTGCGTATGAAAAAGTTCCTGTGTATGCTGCTGGTCCTGACCATGCTGGCACCGATGGCCGCGCTGGCGGACACGCCGGTGATCACGGTCAATAACTGGTCCTGGGTGGACTCCGGCTGGGCCGCCTGCCTGACGGAGGTGTTCGACACCTTCAAGGCCCAGCACGGCGACGAGGTGACCATCGACCTGGACACCTATTCCACCGCCTATGCCGACGTGATGACCACCCTGCTGATGCAGGCCCCGAGCGGCACCACCCCCGACATCGCGATGGTAAAGGCCGCGTGGGTGCCCCAGCTGCTGGAGCTGGACGCGCTGGCGGACATCTCCACCGCCATGTCTCCCGAGGTGCTGGCGGACTACACCGCCGGCCTGGGCGCCTACACCGTGAACGGCGCCATCGTGGCCGTGCCGTACTTCGGCCAGGGCTACGCAATGTTCTACAACAAGGACCTGTTCGAGCAGGCGGGCATCACCGAGCTGCCCAAGACCTTCGACGAGGTGCTGGCCGACGCGGAGAAGATCTCCGCCCTGGGCAGCGACGCCAACGGCAACAAAATCTACGGCCTGGGCCTGGTCAACTCCCAGAAGGAGCTGGCGGAAGGCTACAACGTGTTCCCGTGGCTGTGGGCGCGCGGCGGCGACTTTGAGAAGGACGGCGAGATCGTGCTGAATTCCGAGGCGAACCTGAAGGCCTACCAGGAGATCGCTGACCTGTACGCCAGGGGCATCTCGCCCAAGGGCCAGTCCTTCAAGGAGATGCGCAACCTGTTCGCCACCGGCAACCTGGGCATGTTCTGGGACCTGCAGAGCCAGACCGCTTCCTTCGTGCAGGGCTCCGCGCTGGGCGAGGACTTCATCAGCCACATCGGCGCGTTCCCGATCCCCGGCATGAACGAGGGCGACGCCGTGGGCTACAACGACGACGTGTGCCTGGTCATGCTCAAGAGCTGCAAGGATCCCAAGGCCGCCGGCATCGTGCTGGAGTACATGACGGGCGCCACCACCATCGGGCTCATGAACAAGCACGGCAAGGGCAAGATGTCCAGCCGCGCCTCCGTCATGGACGAGGTGTTCAAGGACGTGGACAATCCCATCACCGCCGCGTACGTGGAGGCAGCCAAGACCAACCGCGGCCTGCCCTGCATGAACACGGCCTTCTCCCAGGCGGATGAAGCCATCACCCGCAGCGTGACCCGCCTGTCCCAGGGCGAGGATCCCGCCGCCGTGCTGGAGGACGTGACCGAGGAGATCAAGGAGCTGTACAGCGAATAAGCTGCCCGCCCGTGGGGGCTGTTGCACAAGTACATGAACGTCCTCATCCGTCACGCCTTCGGCGTGACACCTTCCCCCGAGATCGGGGGAAGGTGCTGAGCGAATGTGAAGCGGATGAGGGCTGTGTACTAACATGTGCAACGACCTCTACGGAACCTTTCAGTCAGAATCACAGGGCTGTTGCACATCGTTCTGCAACAGCCCTCATCCGGTCTCACGGCAGCCTGGATGAGGGCGTTCTTATCTACGTGTGCCGCTGCCCCTTTTCGGAGGAACTGCCATCATGAGCGAGCCTGCGGCGGCCCGGGACCTCAGGTCCGGAAAAAAGTTCACGCTGTCCGACCGGGCGTTCGGCATGCTGCTGATCGCCCCCGCGCTGATCGTATTCCTGGTCGTGATCGCTTATCCGATCGGCCGGGGGATATGGGTCAGCTTTTGCGCGAATAAGCTGAAAAACATCAACAGCCCGGTGTGGAACGACTTCAAAAACTACCGGGACATCTTCAAGCGCGGCGCCTTCTGGCAGTATTTCGGCACCACGCTGGTGTTTGTCGTGCTGACGGTCAGCATCCAGGTGGTCCTGGGCATGATGCTCTCGCTGCTGCTGAACTCCAACATCCGGGGACGGAAGATGTTCCGCGGCTTTTTCATTATCCCGTGGACGATCCCGTCCGTGGTGGTCGCCATCCTGTGGAACTGGATCCTCCAGCAGCAGTACGGCGTCGTCAATTACCTGATCATGCGCACGGGGGCCATCAGCGCCATGGAGCTGAACTGGGTGTCCGACCCCGCCCTCGCCATGGCGTCCATCATCCTGGCCTGCATCTGGAAGCAGCTGCCGTATATGACGGTCATGCTGCTGGCGGGCCTGCAGTCCGTGGATACCGGCCTCGTGGAGGCCGCCCATATCGACGGCGCTAACGGCCTCAAGAGCCTGTGGCACATCGTGCTGCCCTCCATCCGGCCGGTGCTGGTCACCTGCACGTGGCTGTCGGTCACGCAGAACTTCCAGCAGTTCACCATCATCAAGAACATGACGGGCGGCGGCCCCGTATACGCGACCACCACCCTGTCGGTGGCCGCCTACAAGGAGGCGTTCACCAGCTACAACTTCGGCACCAGCGCCGCCATCGGCGTGCTGTGGATGGTGTTCCTGTTCTTTATCACCCTGCTCTCCAACTGGATGAACGACCGGTACAGCCGGGACTTTGTATGAAAGGAGGCCTCCGGATGCGGACAGGCGCGCGT
The DNA here is from genome assembly GCA_902760595.1 of uncultured Eubacteriales bacterium. Lineage (GTDB taxonomy): Bacteria > Bacillota > Clostridia > Christensenellales > Aristaeellaceae > UBA4246. The sequence goes on along the minus strand of CACWHI010000044.1, from coordinate 23,760 downwards.
TTTACCCCGAAAAAGCTCGGCACGTTCTTCAAGTACTTCGCTCTGGTCCTGCTGGCGGCCATCCTTTTGTTCCCCATATACTGGATGATCGTCTGCTCGTTCATGGAATCCCATTACCTGATGGTGATCCCGCCCCACCTGTGGCCCGTGGAGCCCTCCTTCAAGAACTACGTCGAGATCTTCAACAACGCCAAGTACCTGAGGTACTTCCAGAATTCCTTCATCTCCGCGGGCGGCACGGTGGCGCTGGCCCTGCTGATCGCCGTGCCGGCGGGCTATTCCTTCAGCCGGTATGACATCCCGGGCAAAAACGGGATCCTGAGTGTGATCATGTCGGTGCAGATGTTCCCGGTCGTGGTCATCCTCATCTCCCTGTACGCCTTCTATTCCCGGATGAAGCTCATGTCCACCTACCAGGGGCTGATCCTGGCGGACACGACGCTGGTGATGCCGCTGTCCATCATGCTGATCAAATCCTTCTACGACACGGTGCCGCGGTCCCTGGACGAGGCGGCGAAGATCGACGGCGCGGGGCGGCTGCAGACCCTGGTGCTGATCCTGTTCCCGCTGATCGCGCCCGGCGTGGTGGCCGTGTGCATTTACACCTTCCTGAACGCCTGGGACGACTACCTGATGGCCCTGATCCTGATGCAGGGGGACATGAAGACGCTGACGGTGGGCATCGCGGAGACGTTCCTGGGCGAGTACTGCTACAACTACGGCGGCATGATGGCCTTCTCCTTCATCGGCTCCCTGCCCATCGTCATCCTGTTCGTGTTCCTCCAGAAATACATGATCGCCGGCCTGACGGTCGGCGCGGTCAAGGGATAAAAGAGTATGAAAGACATCATTTTACGCAGCGGCGCCCTGAAGGCGCATGTGAACGCCTTCGGCGCGGAGTGGAAGGGCCTGGAAAAGGACGGCCTGGAATACCTGTACAGCGGGGATCCCGCGTATTACGGCCGGACCTCGCCCACCCTGTTCCCGATCATCGGGCGGTTCCTGTCCGACACCTATTATGTGGGCGACCGGGCATATCACCTGCCGCTCAACGGCTTCGCGATGGACCGGAACTTCAGCGTGGAGGAGGAAAAGGAGGACCGGGCCACCTTCCTGCTGGCGGCCGACGAGCGGACCCTCGCCATGTATCCCTTCCGGTTCACGCTGCGCGTGACCTACGCCCTGTCCCCGGAGAAGATGACCGTGCGCTACCGGATCCGCAACACGGATACGCAGGCGCTGCCCTTCGGCATCGGCTGCCATACCGCCTACCGCTGGCCGCTGACGCCGGGCGAAAACCCCTCCGATTACAAGCTGTGCTTTGAAAAGGAGGAGACCATCACCTCCTTCAACCCCTTCAACTGGAAGACGCCGGGCTTCGTGCTGGGCAAGACGCGCCCGCTGGATCACAGCCTGTTTGAGAATTACACCCGCTCCATGACGGGGATCCGGTCGGACTGGATCGAGTACCGCGCACCCTCCGGGCACGGCGTGCGCATCGAGCGGAGCGCCTTCCCCTTCCTGGCCATGTGGTCCCTGCCGGACGAAGGGGCGGAGCTGGTCTGCCTGGAGCCCTGCACCTCCGTGCACGCGGGTGGCGCGACGACCCTGAACGACCGCATGGGCATCATCGTGCTCCCGGCGGGGGACTGCTGCGATAAGGAATTCTCTGTAACGCCGTTCTGATCAACGCTAAAATATAAAGGGGATCCGCTATGAAACGACAGGCAGCATTTGTGGACGCAAAACAGCATCTGAAGGGCGCTTTGCACTGCCATACCACCCGATCCGACGGCGCCGACGATCCCGCGGAGGTCATCGCCTATTATAAACAGAACGGCTATAACTTCATGGCCCTTACGGATCACCGGCGCTACAATTACCGCAATTTTTCCGACGTGCCCATGACCATGCTCCCGGGCGTGGAGGTGGACCGGAACCTGCCCGGCCCCGGCACCCACTGCCATCACATTGTCAGCCTGGGGCCCCTGCGCGAGGACGGGAACGGCTTTGAGCAGGATCAGCGCTTCCCCAGGAATTATATCGAGCAGCCCGAGCAGACCCAAGCGCTGATCGACTGGCTGCACGAAAACAACAACATCACCTTTTACTGCCACCCGATGTGGAGCGGCACGCCGGCCCGGGAGTTTGAAATGCTCCGGGGGAATTTTGCCATGGAGATCTGGAACACCGGCTGCGCCATGGAGCAGGGCATCGACAACAACGCTGCCTACTGGGACGAGCTGCTGATCCAGGGCCAGCAGATCTTCGGCGTCGCCGTCGACGACGGGCACGAAATGGCGCAGCACTACAAGGGCTGGGTCCGCGTGAACTGTGAAAACAGCGTGAGCGCCATCCTGGCGGCGCTGAAACGGGGGGCCTTCTATTCCTCCTGCGGGCCGGAAATCTATGATTTCTATGTGGAGGACGGCCAGGCGCACATCGAGTGTTCCCCGGTTTCCGAGATCCGCTTCGTCCACTTCCGGATCCCCTACAAAAAAATCAGGCCCGCTGAGGGTGAGAACGCCCTGACCGCCGCCAGTATTCGCCTGCGCGAGTCCACGACGCCCTACATCCGCGCTGAGGTCGTGGACGCCCAGAGCCGCCGCGCCTGGACGAACCCGATCTTTTTGGACAGGGAGGACCTTGCAAAATGATCAATTGGCGCATCATGCTTCTCATACTGTGCCTGACAGCCGCGCTGGCGATGCCCGCCGCGGCTGACGAAGCTGTTCAGCCGTCGGCCCGGTCTTTGATCGAGCGGATCGTCGTATCCTACGCCGCCAATGGGGTCAGGGATGAGCAGGCGCTGTCGGACCTGGCCGCGCTTGACCCGTCTCTCGGGGAAAAATGGACGCGCGTCATGGACCTTTGGGCAGCGCCCGTCACCGTCAATGACGCGCTGCCGGACGGTCTGCTGCCCGATGATGATTCCCTGTGCCTGGTGGCCCTGGGCTTTCAGCTGAATCCGGACGGAACCATGCGGGACGAGCTGGTCGAGCGGCTGAAGGTTTTGCTCACGGCGGCAAAGCAGTATCCCCGCGCGCTCATCGTCTGCACCGGCGGGGGGACCGCCGCCAATGCCCCGGCGGCGACCGAAGCCGGCCGGATGGCGGGATGGCTGATCTCGCAGGGCGTGGAGCCCGACAGGGTGATCATCGAGGACCGGTCCCTGACGACCGCGCAGAATGCCGTTTATACCTTCGACATCCTGGCGGCGCGGTATCCCCAGGTCCGGCAGCTCGCCATCATCTCCAGCGATTATCATATCGCCACGGGGACCCTGCTGTTCGGCGCGGAAGCGATCCTGCGGGACAGCCCCATCGAAGTCGCCGGCAATGCCGCGTGGCATGCGCCCAGCGGCTCGCTTTCCGCCATGTTCCAGGCTGGCGCGCTGATCGAACTGACCGGGAATACAAAAACAGCTTATGCGATCTATTATGATACCTACGATATTCATGACCTGACGCCGCTGCGCCAGGATCCGTGACAGGGGGACGGACGGAATTCCTGCTGGAACCGCCTTCATTTTTTGGAATGGCGTGCAAGTAAGGCAACGAATTAACACATAGAAGTGTTCTGCTTGTCGACATCCTTGCTTCTATGTATAGATCAATTACGAGAAGGTGAAAAGTACAGATGGAAAGAGTTACAAAATAGTGGCGAGGAATCAGAATTGTATTTAACAGGAGATTGGTAATATGAGAATTACAGTTGTATTAGCTATTTTCGTCTGCGTTATCTTTGCAATTTCATCTGCTGTTGCCACTTCTCCTTATCCATCTACGTTTGATTACTGAGCCTGATGCAATCATAGCGCGATTAAGGATGGGCATATCATAAAAAGCGTTCCCCTGCTTTATACTGTTTTCATGCTATATGGATCCAGCGTTTCACCGCTGGATCCACTCCGCAAAGGGATTTTCAGAGCGCAGCTGGGTACGCAGAAAGTCTGTCAGCGCCGCGCGCCCGCGCAGGCCCAATATCTGGCAGATCTTGTTCATGCGGTAGCGCAGCGTGCCGTCGCTGATGAACAGCGCGCCGGCGATGGCCTCATAGCTCTGCCCGTCCATCAGGCGGGCCAGCAGGCGCATGTCGATATCATCCCGGGTGGACAGGCAGTTCTCCAGCCGCGTCAGCGGCTCCGGCACGTCGGAAAAATACCAGGGATCCACCTCCATCGAATAGTTCACCGGGCTGACGGCGCCGTCCGGCAGCCTGTTTGCCGTGCTTTCGCGGATCAGCAGCCGGCCCGGCACGGTGATCTTGACCGAGGCGTCGTTGAAGGGCTGGCTGCTCTGGAACTGCCACACGCTGAAGGTCTGCCGCCCCACCTCCGGCATATCCATGGTCATGGTCGTGATGGAGGGGGAATAGTAGCGCCCGATATTGGTATTCCCGAAGGACGCGACGTACAGGTCCTCCGGCACCCGTATCCCGCAGCCGCGGCAGCCGTTGATCAGCAGCACCGAAAAGGTGTCGTTGGGGCAGATCACGGCGTCGCACCGCGGGGAGGCGCGCAGGAACGCGTCGATGCAGGTCTGGGGATCGTCCGTCCAGCGCCACACGTCCTGGCCGCCCGGCTCGATGCCCAGGGCCGCCAGGGCGCTCATCACGGCGTGGAAGCGGAAATTATCGTTGATGGAATTGAGGCCGTAGCCCACCAGCGCGAAGCGCCTGCAGCCGATCTGGTACAGGTAGTTCACCATCTGCTGGGTCTCCTCCCGGCGGGAGGGCGTGGCGCAGGAGACGCCCGCGCCGAACTGGTCGGCGTCCAGCGCGGCCAGCACGGCGCGCTTCTTCAGCCTGCGCAGCTCCGCGAGGATCCGGCTGATATAGGGCATGCTGTCGCTGGCGATGATGGACACGTCCGGCGCATTTGCCCACGCGTAATCCTCCGCCTCCGAAATCAGCGTGATCTTTTCCCCCGCGCGCTGCGCGGCGCCACGGATGCCGCTGATCGCCTCCCGGTACTGGGTGGACGCGGCAGAACCTGAATCATAAAAGACCGGGATCGGCTGATCCTTCATATCGGGATCCCTCCAGTGATGATTTTCCTTATTGTACCATACGAATTGGAAAATGCAAGCCGGGACACAGCCTTACAACAAGTTTGCGCTGCAGCGGGGGCAGGTTCGGCCGCGCAGGATGTTGAAGCAGTACAAAACCTGCGTGCGTGCGTGTACGCCAATACGGAATGATGAATTCGGTAATGCTTATACTAATCTCAGGTTAAAGCAGCGAAAGATTGTGCCCGGATTTTTCGTTCTGGCAAGGAAGGCATCCGAAAGCGTACCCATAGCTGACGCAGCCAGGGCGGAAAAGACGGGTGCAAGATAAGCTGCTTTAATCTGAGATTAGTATTACAGCGTGTACACGTAATCCGCCTTCCTCGGCGCGGCCTGCCCGGCGGGCTTGGCGGCATAGCCGAGGATCAGGTTGCCGATGCCCTCGTAGTTGCCCTCGATGCCCAGCTTCTTCAGGATAGCTTTGCCTTCTTCGCTCTCGAACTCTTCCTTGGCGCGGTGCACCCAGCAGCTGGCCACGCCCAGGTCAGCGGCGGCGTTCATCATGTTGCCCATGACCAGGCTGCCGTCATACACATAGGTCGGCATGTCCTTGTTCGCCAGTACGACGACCAGGTCCGGCGCGCCGTAGAACGGATCGATGTCCATACCCATGGCGGCTGCGTTCAGCTTGGCCAGCTTTTGACGGATTTCCTGATCTTTGATCACCAGGATGATGGGAGACTGCTTGCCCATGCCGGTGGGCGCGTAGGTTCCGGCCTCCAGGATGGCCTGGAGCTTTTCTTCTTCGACATGTTCCGGCTTGTAGGCGCGGCAGCTGCGGCGGGTCTTCAGGGTGGCGATGGTGTCTGACATGGGGATGTCCTCCTTCTTTATCGGTTCAGAATAGAACCCTCTCCGCCGCGGACCGGAACCTCCTCCAGATGCGCGCGGATCTGTTCACGCGTTTCCTGCAGTACCTCGATCATGTCCTGCTTCTGATCCGGCAGCCTGGCCTGCATGGGTACCAGATTGGACGGATGCGAGCCGAAATAGTAGGTATCCTTCAGATCCAGACGACGGATGAGCCGCTCCTGCTCGTCCAGCAGCTGGCCGATGGTGCATTCCCTGAACGCGCCGCTTTTCATGTCCTGATACAGCCGGCAGCCTGGCTCAGCGTGCAGGCTGCCGATGAACAGCAGACGCGGCTGCACCGCGTTGATCAGGTCGGCGGTGGCGTCCGCGTTTTCCTTCCAGAGTTCCGCGCCGCCGCAGCCCAGGATGGCGTTGAAGCTGTAATCCATGCCTGCTTCGGTCAGCCGGAGCAGCTGCTCCCGCGCCTCCGCCGCCGTGTGGCCCTTGTTCATGTAGCTGAGCGCGGCGTCCAGGCCGCTCTCCACACCGATATCCAGGCCGTGGATGCCGGCGGCCCTGAGCTGCCGGAGTTCTTCGTCCGTCTTGGTTTTGATGTTCTGGATGGAGGCGTACATGGCGATGGTCTCCGCCTTCGGCAGCTTCCGGTGAATGGCATCGGCGATCTTCAGAAGCCTCTCCGCCGAGAGCACGAAAGCGTCGCCGTGCTCCAGGAAAACCCGTTTGACGTTGGGGCAATAGCGCGCGGCTTCCTCAATGTCCGCCTCCACCTCTTCCATGGGGCAGACCTTGAACCGCACGTCCGGGTACATATAGCAGAAGGTGCATTTGTTATGGCTGCAGCCCAGGGTCACCTGAAGCAGCAGCGAGTTCGCCTCATAGGGCGGTCTGTAGACGATACCGGTCATATTCATGCGTTCGTTTCTCCCTGCATTTGCGCGATGTATTCGTTTCCCCAGGTTTCCATAGCAGCAACAACAGGGTGAAACTTCTTTCCGATGTCGGTCAGCGAGTACTCCACATGCGGCGGAATGGCCTCGTACTGAACCCGCCGGATCAGTCCATACTCCTCCAGCGCCTTCAGCTGTACGGACAGCGTGGCGTGGGTCATCTTCGGCATCTTCCGGGAAACGGATCGGGCCTTCCTCCAGATAGAGCAGGATCAGCACGGCCCATTTCCCGGAGATCAGCGTCTGCGCCGTCGCGTAAGGGCATTTGCCGAAGCGTTCCTCCATGGTCGTTGGTTCACTCATCTGATCACCTCATTCGGTTCTTCCTTTGGCTGTTTTAACAGTCATTTTCCTGAACCGGTCTTATTATATGACCGTCAAATGAATTGCACAAGTACGATTTTTCATGATACCTGGTATCTCAGAAGATACCTGATCGTTTGAACCTGCGGAGTGAGCCCATAAACCAAAAGCCTTCCCCCGAGATCGGGGGAAGGCGCTGAGCGACCGCGAAGCGGAGGAGGGGCTGCGCGCGATGACGCGCAGCAGCCCCTTCTCTCTTATTCCGGTTTATGCCTTGGCTTTCTTGGCCTTGAGGTACTTGCGGATGTTCAGGAACTCCCACAGGGCCAGCAGCGCGATCAGCACACCCATGATGATGTTCTTGACCAGCTCCCAGGTCGGGATGCCGCCCTTGGCGTCAGTGGCGTAGGCGCGGCTGTTGGCGGTGGTGTACAGGATGTTCTTGGCCGCCTGGCGCATCGCCAGCACGGAGGTGGCGCTGGTCTGGTCGGTCACGGTGCTCTGGTCCGTCATCTGGGGGGTGAGGCAGAAGTCGTTGCCGTTGCGGATCAGCATGTCGGCGTCCTGATAGCCGTAGCCGCCGAAGTAGTCAGTCAGCACCATGCCGCGGAAGCCCCACTCGTCGCGCAGGACGGTCTTCTGCAGCTCGGTGGTGGCGGCGGCGTACTTGTTGCCGATGTAGTTGAAGGCGGACATGACGGCGCCGCAGTGGCCTTCCTTGACGGAGAGCTCAAAGGGCTTCAGGTAGATCTCGCGCATGGCCTGCTCGTTGGTCCAGGTGCAGAGCATGTCGGTGCGGTGGGTCTCCTGGTCGTTCAGGGCGAAGTGCTTCATGAAGGCGTACACGCCGCTCTCGGCAGCGCCCTGGATGGCGTTGGCGGCCATCTTGCCGGAAATGAAGCCGTCCTCGGAATAGTACTCGAAGTTGCGGCCCGCGAACGCGGAGCGGTGGATGTTCATGGCCGGAGCGTACCAGCCGGAAACGTCCATTTCGTCCGCCATCTTGCCGATGGACTGGCCGAAGCCCTTGGCGGAGTCGGTGTTCCAGGTGGCGGCGATCACGACGCCCGCCGGGAATCCGATGGAGGCCTTGCCGGTGAAGTTGTTGTTGATGGAGGCGGGGCCGTCGCAGTCGACCTGCTGGGTCTTGCCGACGGAGTTCACGGCCACGCTCTGGTAGCCGCCGGTGCCGATCAGCTTCACCATGTCGTCCACGGTCAGCTGGTCCAGCAGCTTATCCCACTGGGGATCGTCGTAGCTCTTGCCGCGCAGGTCGCGCACGGTCAGGCCGTTGGACGCGCCGGTGGTGGGCATCTTGTCGCTGGCGTTGTTGAACTTGGTGGGGTCGTAGTTGGTGTGGTTGTAGAAGCCGGCCTTCACCTCGTCGCTCATCTCGAAGTTGGTGGGGGCGGCCACAGCCTGGTCATAGTTGGCGAAGTGGTCGGCGCGGGACAGGTAGGTCACGTCGCCCTGGGCGTAGCCGAACAGCGCGGTGGCGGTCACCTGGTCGCTCTCACGCTTGTTGCTGTCGCCATAGGTCACGGCGGTCGCCACATTGTAGGTCCTGGAGTCGATCGGGTTGTGGGAGTCCTTGTTGATGGAGATCTCGTAGTCGCCGGCCTCCAGCACATAAGCCTTGGCATCCTTGTAGTCGAAGGACGCCAGGTCCTCGGCCTTGAAGGAGATCTTCACGGTCTCGCTCTTGCCGGGCTCGAGGATGCCGGTCTTGGCGAAGGCCACCAGGTTCGCGACGGACTTTTCGATGCCGCCGTTGGTGTAGGGCGGGTTGTAATAGACCTCGACGACGTCCTTGCCGGCGACCTTGCCGGTGTTGGTGACGGTCACGTCGAAGGAGAGGGTGCCGTTGGTTTCGGTGATGTCGCTCATCTTCTGCTCGAAGGTGGTGTAGCTGAGGCCGTAACCGAAGGGATAGACCACGCTGGCCGCGTAATCGATCTTGCCTTCCGCGGCGGCGGTCTCAAACCAGCGGTAGCCCACGTAGATGCCCTCGACGTAGTTGACGAAGTTGGGCGTCACGGGGAAGCCGTAGCTCATGGGGCTCACGTCCGCCAGGTTGGTATACTGGAATTCGCCGATATTGTTATAGCAGGGGATGGTGGTCAGGTCCGCCACAAAGGTATCGATGGTGCGGCCGGAGGGGTTGACTTTGCCGGTGAGGATGCTGCCCAGGGCGTTGAAGCCGGTCTGGCCGGGGCCGGGGGCCAGGATGACCGCCTTGATGCTGGGATAATTGTTCACCCAGCCCAGCTCCATGGCGTTGGAGGCGTTGACGACGACGATGACGTTTTCAAACTCGCTGGTCACGCGGTCCACCAGCGCGGTCTCGCGGGTGGTCAGCTCCAGGTAGTGCTTGTCGGCGTCCAGGTCCTCGGGGTATTCGCTCAGCCGCAGGCCGCTCACGCCGAACATGCCGCCGCCGTTGTCCACGAAGGTATCCGGGATCGCGGGATCCAGGGACTTGGGCAGGTCCGCGCCTTCGCCGCCGGAGCGCGCCACCACGATAATCGCGGTGTCGGAGAAGCTCTTCGCGTTTTCGAAGATCTTGCCGGCGTCATAATCGGCGATCGCGGGTTCCGGAACAGTCCAGTCCTGGCCGAACATGCCGATAGTCGGGCGCGCGGCGCGCCAGTCGGTATAGAACTTCGTCAGGTCCGTGTTGTACTTGATGCCGGCGTTCTCCAGGCCCTTCAGCAGGCTGACGGTCTCATAGAGGCCGGACAGGGAGCCGGAGCCGGTGCCGCCGTATACGGGGTTGGTGGAGGACCAGCCGAAGGTGTTGACCTTCGCGTCCGCGCTGAGCGGCAGGATGCCGTCGTTCTTCAGCAGCACGAAGCCCTCGTCCGCGATATCCTCGCAGAGCTGGCTCGCGTTGGTGATGCTTTCGGCGCTGATGTCCCCGCCCTTTTTGAACACCATGCTGACCATGCTGTACATGGGGCCGGTGAGGATCTGGTTGACGATCAGCACCAGGGCCAGCAGGAACGCCACCCAGGCCGTGCCGCGCACCAGACCGCGCGTGGGCTTCTTGATCTTGACCGCGGCGATGGTCACGATGATGGCCAGCACCAGGCAGACGCCAATGATGATCAGCTGATTTTTCAGCAGGCCGATCGTCGTGATGACGTCATTCATGTTGATTCCGAGCATAAAACTCCTCCTAATGTGTAAAATGGGGATGCTGGCGCCATTCTACTATGCATCGAATCAACCTGTCAAGTACATAAAAAATACAGAGAGACGCCTCGCAGGGGAGGGACACCTGGGCCGCCCTTTGGCGTAACATCATCCCGCCTCCCCGAATACAGGAAAATCGAAAAAAACGGAAGGAGATGCTAAAACTCTGCGTGCGTGTAAGGACCATCCGGAATTCGGTCATGTTTACACGCACGCAGGTTTTTGGGTTTTTCTCCCACATTTTTTTGATCTTCACGGAAACATTACGCGCCACAGGGCGGGTCAGCACGCATCCGGCACATTCCATACAACGTTTACGCGCCACGGGGCGGGCGGCCCGGTGTGCCGCCCCTACGAGGTTATCCTTGTTGAATCAACGAAATTTGTACGATGATAATGCAAAAAAACAGACGGAATTCATCGGAACGGAAACAATAAACGCCACATGTAGGGGCGGGACACCGGCCATCTCGTGCGCGGTGCGCGAGACGCTTGTCCTCGCATCTCGTGCGCGGTGCGTGAGGCGCTTGCGCCCGCGGTGCGCGCGCGATACAACGGTGCGCGCGCGATACCTATTGCGGCAGCGTTCTATGCGACAATGGCGAACTGAGGATCGGCTCAGATGACATGCTTGTTGTTTCTTTCCTTTGTCAGATAAATCGTTTTTTCTGTCTGCGAATGAGCGTTTGCGCACTTCCGTTATCCATCCGCAGACGCCCGCAACCAACACCCGCCCCCTACCCCCCGCGTCATCCTGGATACCCATTTTTTGTTCAAAAAACAGCCATTTTCTCCAAAAATGATCCATTTGTCTGATGACAAACCGGTCCTGTTTCTGTTATAATGATGAGGACGGATGTTTCTTCAATGACTTTGGCTATCAGACGGAACTTTTCAGGATTTTCAGCGTCTGTGATTTAGAAGGCGCCGGTTGGCCGGCCCCCTGCGGTTTATCCGCTGGCTTATCGACCGTAAAACCACACCGTTTCACCCCCCATCGTCCCCAACCACCAAAGGAGGAAACGCACCATGAAACGCAACCTGTTGACCATCCTGGCGCTGGCGGCGGCGCTCTGTCTGCTGGCGACGACGGCCGGGGCGGGCACGCTCATCGGCCACACCCACAGCTGGAAGGAGATCCGGCGCACGGAATCCACCTGCACCACCCACGGCAAGGCCTGGTACCGCTGCGAGTGCGGGCAGACGAAGTCGGAGGACCTGCCCACCAAGGGCCACGCCTACGGCGCGTGGGAGGTGACTACAGAGCCCACCTGCGAGGCGGAGGGCGTACGCACCCATACCTGCTCCGCCTGCGGCCGCACGGAGACCCGGCCCGTGGACGCCCTGGGCCATGACTGGGGCGAGGGCGTCGTTACGAAGGAGCCGGGCTACCTGAACCCCGGGGAGAGGACCTTCACCTGCACCCGCTGCGGTGCAACGAAAACCGAGGAGATCCCCGCAAAGTCGCTGCCCATTTCCCTCAGGAACGGCGGCATTGAGGAGGACGGCCTGGAGCCCGGCGAGCTGGACCCCCTGCATATCACCGTTCAGCCCGCGCCCGGTTTCATAGATCGTGACGGCGGCTCCCTCACCCTGTCCGTAGAGGCGGAGGGGGGCGTGCAGCCCTACACCTACCAGTGGAAAAAGCTGACTGCGACCGGCTGGTTGAAAGCTGTATGGAAGGAAGTCAAAAACAGCGGCGAAAACACGCTGGAAGTAACCGAAGGCTATCGCTTTTTTTACTGCACGGTGTATGACAATGCGGGTAACCATGTAGACAGCGACAAGGTGCTGGTAGACTGGAACCTGTACATTTCCCAGCAACCGGAAAACACCGCTACTTGCGAAATGGACCCCGTGATCCTCACCTGTAAGGCCTCGGGCGGCACGCGCTTTACCGATGCCCCAGATACCTATTATTACACCTGGTTTGACAGCGAAGGGAACACCGTGGGCTACGGCTCGGTATTTGAGGTTCCCCGGGGAGGTGAGTATAACCAGCCGATACCGGACGAATATCATTGCGTGGTGGAGGACGCCGCCGGCAATACCGTCACCTCCCAGGCCGCCATCGTGTACGATGCCGACCCCTTTGAGACCAAGACCGACGCCCCCGTGGTGGAGCTGCTGGACGGCCAGGACTACGAGCTGTGGGCCGAGGCCTACGGCGGCATCGGACCTTACACCGGCGTCTGGCTGCGGGACGGCGTGGAGATCCCCACCCAGCAGACGGCGGAAGGGGAATTCACCGCTCCCATCCTGGGCGACGGCAGCAAGGAAGTGGTGTACACCTTCCTGGCCACTGACGCGATGGACGACAGTGCCTCCTGCACGGTGACAGTGATCTATCCGCAATTGAAGATCGCCCAGGAGCCCCAGGGCGGGATGCTATCCGAAGACGGCGAAACGCCAGTGGAAATCAACGTAGTCATGGAGGAAGGCGAGGAGCCTTTCAAGTATTATTTATACGAAAACGGCGTACAAACCATTTGGGGCGAATCCGGTCCGTCGTATGGTTTCAGTGGATGGAAATCCGGCGAATACTATATCCACATCGAAGACGCCACGGGCCGCTGGGCGGATTCCGATGTGGCTGTCGTGACGGATTTCCAGTTCCAGATCGATCATATCGATGTGTCCGGCGAGTTGACCACCCCTGAGGATAACGTGACGCTGACGGCAGTGACAAATGCCCCGGCAGTCAGGTATATATGGTGGTTCGAGGGAGAGCGGAACGGATACGTCGTTAGCGATTCGATAGTAGCGGAAGGGACGGATGCTTCCTACACTGCCCATGCCCCGGGATTGTATAAATGCACAGCGTATGACGCCCAGGGACGTATCGCCAATCAGTCTGTACGGGTCAATTATACCGGCACTGAGCCGCTTCCGCCCATCATCATTCATCAGCCGCAGAATGTAGTGGGTGAATATAACGAAAACAATCCCACTGGTGTATCTGCGTCCTTCACCTGTCTGGCGGTGACCTGGGACGGCAGTCAGGATTTGAGCTACCAATGGCAGGATAAATCCCTGAAGAACGGGCAATGGGTCAATCGCTGGACGGGCCAAACGCGCACGGGAACTTACACCAGCGGCACCGCTGTGCGCTGCATCGTCACCGATACCCGAACCGGGGAACAGGTGATCAGTAATGAAGCAATAGTATCCATATCATTGCACGGTGAAATAACCTATGTTGGCGGGTATGCAGGAAAAAGTGAATTTACGGAAATAGCTTATATCATAACAGGCGGCAAGGCACCGTATACAGTGAAGATTTTTGCAGATCGCATCCTAGGGGGACCACGTCTAAATCCAAATCGTACAAGCTATATGGTTAAATATACTACAGTTTCAGATAATCTGGAACACTCTTGCTTGGTGACTGGCGGCAGAAACTACGAAGTGTATTATGAGAATATGATTACGGGCGAAACCTATGTGCAGGGAGAATACCTGGAATTCTATCTGGAGATTACAGACGCAAACAATAATACTTACACATCTGCCAAAAAGCGTTGAATAAGGGTTGGCATACCAAAGGATTCTTCGTCTGCGGCTCAGAATGACAGGCGGGAGGCGGCGACAACCACCGCCTGTCATCCTGAGCGGAGTGGAGCGAGAGCGGAACGGAGCCGAAGAATCTGAAAGCGACGAGATCCTTCGGCCTTCGGCCTCAGGATGACAGAAACGATCAACATGACATTGTAAAGGAGAATCACCATGAGAAAATATATCGCCCTGTTCCTGGCGCTGGCCCTCATGTGCGCCGCGGGCCTGACCCTGGCGGAAGCGGACGTCACCGGCCTGTGGTACATGGATCTGGCCGGCGCGGCGGCGGAGCTGAGCCTGAACGCCGACGGCACTTACCGCCTGGCCGTCCCCCTGCAGGAGGACAAAACCGGCGCGTGGAAGCTGGACGACGGCTTCCTGTACATGGACGGCGCGGCGGAGCCCGACCTGGCCACTTGGGGCGAAGGCACCCTGATGCTGGGCGAAAGTGAGGGCTTCTTTACCCGGGAAAAACCCTGGACCTACGCTCCCGCCGATCCGCTGCCTGATGCCCCCGCCGACCTCTTTTCCGGCCTGTGGAAGGCCGCCTATACCCTGCAAGACGGCGCCGCCCTCCCCGCCGACCGGACCGGCGACAATACCCTCGTCTACATCGAGGGAGCAAAAGCCATCCTCAAGGGCGGCCCCTTCGGCTACATCCTGGCCGACCTGACCTTTGAAAACGGCGTGTTCACCTGCGCTGCCGACGGCCTGACCGTGCGGATGGCGCTCCAGCAGGACGACTTCCTTCGCCTCACCACCGAAAAGGACGGCCAGACCGAGACCCGCTACCTCCTCCGCTCCGCCCTCGACGACCCCGGGGAGGCCGGGGAAGAATAATACTAATCCCCAAATCAAAAAAGGGCTGTTGCGCACCCTTGCGCAACAGCCCTTTAAACCATTAATTGTCAGACAGCCGCTCGATCGTGGCTTTGATGTTCCGCATTTCCTCGAAGAAGCGCGGGAAGGAGACGTTGACGCTCTCCGCGTCGCAGATGAAGCTGTCGCCCTCGGCGCCCAGCGCGGCGCAGGCGGTCGCCATGACGATGCGGTGGTCGTGATGCCCGTCCAGCGACGCGCCGTGCAGCTTGGAGGGATAAATGATCATGTCGTCTTCGCCCTCTTCGATCCTGGCGCCCATCTTGCGCAGCTCGCAGGCGATGCTCTTGGCGCGGTCGGTCTCCTTCATGCGGCAGGCGGCGATATTGTACAGCCGCATTTTGCCGGATGTGCAGTACGCGCCCAGCACAGACAGCGCGGGCACCGCGTCGGGGGTATCGCCGCAGTCGATCTCGATGCCGTGCAGCTCGTGGCCGCCCTCGACGAACACGCCGTCGCGGCCTTCGTCCACCACGGTCACCTTGCCGCCCATCTCGTTGATCCAGTCCACATAATGGCGCTCGCCCATGAAGTCGTTGATGTCCAGGCCGTCCAGGCGGATGGTCTTCTGTTCCTTCATGATGGCGGCGGCGACCATGGGATAGCTGGCGGAGCACCAGTCCGCGGCGGTCTTCTTGGTGAAGGGATGGTACTTCTGGTTGCCGGGGATCACGAAGCTCTCATAGTTGTTGTTGATCAGGGTGAGGCCGGCGGCCTTCATCCAGTCCATGGTCAGGTTGGCATAGGGACGCTCGCCGAGCGGAGTGTCATAGACGATGGTGGTATCCCCGTCCAGGGCCGGGCAGCAGACCATCAGGCCGATGCCCCACTGCACGTTTTTGCCGCCCAGGTGCACGGTATGGCCGCCCTGCAGCGGGCCCTCGATCATCAGGGGCGCCAGCTCGTTATCCCGCGTGGAGGTGCACTTCGCGCCCATTTCCCGCATGGCGTTCAGCAGCGGCGCGATGGGGCGGTAGCAGATCTGGTAGTCGCCGGTCACGACACTTTTGCCGTTCAGCATGCCGGCCAGGGTGGTGATGAAATAGAAGCCGGTGCCGGAATTGCCCACGTTCAGCACGTTGGCGGGGATGTGCAGGCCTTCCAGGCCGGGAGAGGTGATGACCCACTCCTCGTCGTTGGTCGTATCCACATCAGCCCCCAGCAGGCGGCAGCATTCGGCGATATCATAGTTATCACAGTTCAGCATGGGATGCTGTACGCGGGTTGTGCCCTTCGCAAGGGTGCCCAGGATCAGGCCGCGCGCGGTCTGGGATTTGGAGCCGGGAACGTTGACGACACCCTCGAGAGCCGTGGTGGGATGAACGAAATAATACATGGTGTTACCTCCTGTTTATGTCACGCAAGTTTTTTGTTTCCAAAGAAGCAGTAGGCATAGACGGCGGCGCTGATAGCCAGGCCGGCGATATCGCCCCAGGTCAGGGGCAGCACCAGCAGCAGGGCGGCCGCGCCGAGCGCGATGCGGAAGACCGGGTTCAGGTTCTTTTTCAGGTAGCCGATGACGGCCACGGACATGTTGACGGTCGCGATGGTGGCTACGATCACGCACCAGATCGCCTCGCCGGCAGGCGCGCCGACCAGCAGCAGCGCCGGGCGGTAGGCATAGAAGAAGGGGATCACGAAGCCCGCGAGGCCCAGCATGAAGGCGAGCAATCCGGTCTTGCCGGCGCTGCTCTTGGCGATGCCGGAGGCAGCGTAGGCCGACATGGCGACGGGCGGGGTGATGAAGCTCATGATCGCAAAGTAGAACACGAACAGGTGCGCGGCGATGAGCGGGATGCCCGCCTGGATCAGCGCCGGCGCGCCGATGGAGGCTGCGATGATGTAGGCCGCCGTGGAGGGCAGGCCCATGCCCATGATGATGCAGGCCAGCATGATCATCAGCAGCATGGCAAACAGGTTGCCGCCGGAAACGCGGAAGACGATGGTGGTGAACTTGACGCCGATGCCAGTCATGCTGACGATGCCGATAACGACGCCGGCGCAGGCGCAGGCGATGGCGACAGGCACCGTGGTCTTCGCCGCGGAGACCAGCGCTTCCCCGATCTCCTTAATGGGCAGGCGCTTTTCCTTGCGCAGGGTATTGATCAGGCCGATGACCAGCAGACAGGCCATGGCGTAGATGGCGGAGGTGTTGGGGCTCAGGCCGAAGCCGAGCAGCGCCACGATCAGCACCACGATCGGGATCGCGTGGTACCAGCCCTTTTTCAGCACTTCCTTCACGACGGGCAGGCGGCTGGCTTCTTCACTGTCCAGGCCCTTCTTGCAGGCCTGCAGGTAGACCGCGATGCCCAGGCTCAGGTAGTACAGCAGGCCGGGGACGATGGCGGCGATGATGATGGTGGAATACGGGATGCCGGTCAGGTCCGCCATGACGAAGGCAGCGGCGCCCATGACGGGCGGCAGGATCTGGCCGCCGGTGGAAGCCACGGCCTCGACTGCGCCGGCGAATTCAGGCGAGTAGCCGACCTTCTTCATCAGCGGGATGGTGAAGGTGCCGGTGGTGACCACGTTGGCCACCGCGGAGCCGTTGATGGAGCCCATCAGCGCGGAGGACACGACGCTCGCCTCCGCCGGGCCGCCCTTCATGCGTCCGGTCAGGGCGTAGGCGATGTCGATGAAGAACTGGCCCGCGCCGAAGGAGTTGAGCAGCTCGCCGAAGATGATGTACAGGGCCACGAAGGAGGCGCTGGCGCCGATGCAGCTGCCGAAGATGGACTCGCTGGTCCACGCCACGTAGTCGGTGATCTTTTTGACCGAGTAGCCCTTGTGCGCGATGATATCCGGCATGGAGCGGCCAAAGTAGGCATACGCCAGGAAGATCAGGGACAGGATGGTCAGCGCCGGGCCGACTGAGCGCCAGCCGACGTACAGGATGGTGACGATCAGGATGATGCCGAAGACCATATCCGTCTGGCTGATGCCGCGCACGCCGCGCTGGGACAGGGCGGACAGGGTATTGCCTTTAATAAAGTACACCGCCAGCACAACGGCCAGGATGAAGAACACGCCGTTGACGAGGGTGCGCCACTTGGACTTGCCTGCCAGCTTATCCATGTTGGTCAGGAAGTACACCAGCAGGATCGCCATCACGTGGATGACGCGCTGCTGCACCACGGAAATGGAGGAATCGACGGCCACGAAGATGTGGAACAGCGAAACCAGCACGCACAGGACCGCCAGGACCCTGCCGATGACCTTCGCCGCGCCGCTTTTCTGCGGATTAGCCGCGTTTGCTTGCATTGTAAGGCCTCCTTACAGCCGTTTTTGGGTACAAAAATACTGCCGGAAAGTGTTCGGGTGTTGGTTGCGGACGCTTTCCGGCAGTCCGGTAGTGACTGATTACTTCAGGTTCTCAGGAACCTTGATGCCGATCTCCTCGAAGTAGCGGATGGCGCCGGGATGCAGCGGGATGGCGATCTCTTCGAGCACGTGCTCTATGACGGCCTGCTTTTCGACGGACTTGGCGGAGCCGGCCCACTCGTCGCGGTTCTCCCACACGGCCTTCACGATGTTGTAGATATCATCGTCGGTCAGGCCGGACTCGGTAGAGGTGCACATGATGATGCGGCTGCGGGGGATGGTGACCTCGACGTCCACGCCGTTGTAGGTGCCGACCGGAACCACATAGGGGGTGTACAGCGGGTACACTTCATAGAATTTGTCGCCTTCGGGGATGCTGATCATCTTCACGTTCATGGAGGTGGTCAGCTCGGTCAGGGCGGCGGAGGCCAGCGGATGGGTGGCGATCATGGCGTCGATCTTGCCATCCTTCAGGGCGGAGGCGCCGTCGCTCTCGCCCATGAACTGGGCGTTCACCGTGGTATAATCGAGGCCATAGGCGCTCAGCAGGGCGCGGGCGGCCATTTCACCGCCGGAGCCGGCAGAGCCCATGCTGACGGTCTTGCCCTTCAGGTCCGCGATGCTGTTGATGGGGCTGTCCGCGGCCACAAAGATCTGCAGGTAGTTGTAGATGGTGGAGTACAGGGCGCGGATGTCGGTGAAGGCGTTGCCTTCGTAATCCATCTGGCCGTTGTAGGCGTAGTAGGCGACCTCGGACTGGCTGATGCCCAGCTCGCTGTTGCCCTCATGCAGGTCGCGCAGATTCTGGATGGAGGCGGCGGTAGCTTCGCCGGTGGCGGACATGCCTTCCACATGGTCGGTGATGGTCTGGGCCATGGCGATGCCCATGGGATACAGCGCGCCGGAGGTACCGGCGGTGCCGATGGTGATGTACTTGGTCGCGGCGAACGCGGAAACGGCGCTCAGGCACAGGACCAGGGACAGAACGATCGCGGTCAGCTTCTTCATGAGATTCCTTCCTTTCTTCTGCTCACGCGGTAGTGTTTGGCAATCCTGCCATTTGACGTTGCTTCGGGAGACCCCTCCCTGATGACAATCACATTGTAGCAGACTTCTTTTTGAATGTGAAATACCAATTTATTATAGATTTATTTATATTCTAAATAAATAGAACATCCGGGAACAATTGCCCCGTATGTTCACTGTCTATTCGTTCTGGCGCTGAAGGAAAAACTGGATGAAGCCCCTGACGAGCGGCCTGTCCAGCAGCTCCTTGCGGGTGATGATGGCGGTATAGGTGTTGATCTCCGGCACGATACGAACCAGCTTCATGCCCTCCTTAAGGTATGACTCGGCGACGTGCCTGCTCAGCACGCACGCGCCGCTGCCGGCCATCACGAAATTGAAGGCGTTCATGATGCTCTGGCACTCGACGAAATCCGGCATCCGGAATCCGGCGGTCGTGACCGCCTTCACAAAAAACTGGTTGGCGCTGCTGGCCCGGCCGGGCATGAACAGCCGCTGGGACAGCACCTCCTCCAGCGGCACCGTCTCCTGCTCAGCGAGCGGGTTGGTGTCCTTCACGACCAGGTACAGGTAGTCCCGGATGAACGGATGGATCTCCAGCTGCTCCCTGACCGCCGGCTCCAGCCTGTCGATATCGATGTTGGAGATGATCACGTCTGTTTTTTTGCGGAGTAGGCGGTCCATCAGGGCGATGCTCCAATCAAAATGGATGTTGACGGTCTCGTTCAGGTGCAGCGCCTGGAACTCCGTGATGACGGAGCTGATATTGAGCTGGGGGTACACCGCCAGCACGCCGATGTTCAGGCGCTTGGCGAAGCGTCGGCTCTCATCCTGCGCGATCTCCATGATCCGATCGGAGAGCTCCACGATCTGCTGCGCGATATTCACGCACTCCCGGCCCACCGGCGTCAGCTCCACATTCCGGGTGGAGCGCTCCAGCAGCCTGACGCCCAGCTCGTCCTCCAGCCTGCGGATCTGGTGAGAAAGCGTGGGCTGGGAGATGTACAGCTCTTCAGCCGCCTTCGAGAAATTCAGCGTCTTGCTGATGGTCACTAAAAAACGCAATTGCTGTAAGTCCATACTGTCGTCACCCGGATTTCATGATATATCGGAATCTACCGTCAGGCCTGCTCACTGCCCTTCGACGCGCAGCAGCAGGGTTTCGCCCCGCTTCATGCGCACGTCGGCGAAGCTTTCGTTGCCGGGGAGGGGCTCGCCGGTCAGGGCGTTGACCAGGCGGCCCTTGCCGGGGACGTGGACGCGCTTGACGCCGTCGGACGCGGCGTGGACGGCGATGTGCGTGCCGCTGGCATAGGCGACGTCCCCGTCGCAGGTGTACAGCTGGCCGCCCGCGGCGTCCAGCAGCGCGCGGATCCGGTCCTCCGCCGGGAAGACGGCGGCGTCGGCGTAGACCGAGTAGTCCGCCATCCGGCGCAGGAGGGCCTGCGCGCCCAGCTCGTCCCTGTCCAGGATCACGTCGCCGGGCTCCGCCCGCCAGCGCAGCACGGGCGTCAGGGCCTCGGGCGCGGTCTGCCGCTCCGCCTTGTCGCTGAAATACAGCGAATCGCTGTTCTGCGCCTGCTCCGCGCCCGCCGCGCGGCGGCGTACCAGGTCCTCCGTGCCGGGAAGCGTTAAGGGCGTCACCCCGCACGCGGCGGCGTCCGCCCAGGGACCCCAGAAGGCCAGCACCCGGTCCGCGCCCTTCCAGGCGCGCAGCGCGTCCAGGCGCTCCGGCGTCCATTCGCACACGCCGGCGAAGACCGCCATGCGGAAGGCGGCGGGATCCACCAGCGGCAGGTCTTCGATCATATACAGGCGGTACGGCGCGCCGACGAAGCCCATGGTTTTGAACAGCAGGTGGCTGTACTCCGCGCTCAGGCTGCTCTCGGGCGTGACGCGGGCAAAGCAGGCGTCGTCCATGAACAGGGCGACCTCCGCCGCGCTGGCGCTGCCGCCGGCCAGCATATGGTCCCTGTACAGGGCACAGGCCTTTTTCTGAAAATCCATCAGGCGGGGCTCCGCATACCAGCCGCCCCACATATCGAACCACCAGACCGCGTTGTTATTGGTCAGCACCCGCGAAAAAGCCTTGAGCATCTGGCCGAGCGACCCCTCCACGGTGTCCGGGCCCCACCAGACGGGGCCGTCATAGGCGCGGCTGACGTACGGGTCGGCCCGCTTCATGCAC
Source organism: uncultured Eubacteriales bacterium (assembly GCA_902760595.1). GTDB lineage: Bacteria > Bacillota > Clostridia > Christensenellales > Aristaeellaceae > UBA4246. The sequence goes on along the minus strand of CACWHI010000044.1, from coordinate 2,464 downwards.
TGGCTCAGCGGCCGAGAGAGGCAGGTGCGGACATCCGCCTCGGCGAACCAGGGCTTGCCGTGCAGGGCGGCGGAATCCGCCGAGCCCTGGAGCTGCCAGTCGATGCCGACGCCGCGGTTGTCGGTATAGCTGAAGGGACTGGCGATGAAATCCACGTCCCCGCTCTCAAACACGATGCGCGAGGCGTGCTGGCCGCTTTCGGGGTCGCCGGTCAGGTAGCCGTAGAACGCGCCGATGACCTGGCGGCGCCGGGTGGCCCGCTTGGCCGCCGCGCACAGGCGCACCGCGGCCCGCGCCACGCCCTCGTTCCGGAAGGCGTAATAGTCGATGGCCTCCCGCTCCAGCGCCTCGTCGCGCACGTCGCCGTGCAGGGCGAATTTCCGTTTCGCCGGCGAGGGCACGGCGACCTCGTCAAAGGACGTGAACGCGTGGCCCCACGCCCGGTTCAGCTGGGCCAGGTCGCCCCGGTATTTTTCCTTCGCCCAGGCGCGGAAGGACGCCTGCGCGGGAGCGGAATAGTCCGTCAGCTGGCCGGAGCGGTGGCTGGGCATCAGGAATTCCTCCGTGTTCCCCGCCGCCATGTGCCAGCCCGCCACGTACCGGTCCCAGCCGCTTTCCTCCAGCCAGGCCTGGAGGTCGAACAGCATGCGCTCCACGTCCGCCAGCCATTTTTCCGAATGGAAGGACTGGTGCAGCGGCGTGCCGTGGGCGTCACGGCTCAGCTCGCCCGGGTTCGCTTCGTCCCACCAGGCCGGGACCTCCACCATCAGGCGGAGGATCAGATAGATTTCGCCCGGGCGGCTGGTCCCCGCGATCCGGCGGAGGTCGGCGTCGGCCTGGGAAAAGTCGTACTGCCCGTACCCCTTCCAGAAGCCCTCGCGGAAGGGCCGGACGCCGCTCAGCTGGTTGATCCCGCGGTCGCCGGCGTACACCGTGCAGAAAAACAGGCGCAGCCCGAGCTGCTTGAACGCTTCGTATTCGCCCTTTTCAGGCTGGTAGGTCAGGTAGCCGTACATCGGCAGGCACTCGCCGCCGATCTCCAGCAAAAACGCTTCCCCCCTGCGGATGATCCTGCTGTCCAGCATATGAGCCCTCCTTTACGGCACGATAAACGAGAACACCTGGTTGTACTGGGCGCCGTAGTCCACGACCTCCTCGATAAAGGTGGAGTAGTCGGTTTCATAGGTCCTGGATACGTACGTCCGTATCGGGGAAAGGGAGACCGCCGAGACCACGCCCGCGCGGCTGACCGTGCAGCAATTGTTCATCATCGATATGTCGTGGTAGCCGGCTCTGTGTCCGCCGCCCGACAACGAATAATAATCATCATACATGAGAAACTCAATAACGCAGGCGATGTTGCTGAAGTACTTGGCCTCGCGCTCCGGCAGGTCGGCTTTGATGCGGATCAGTCGCGTGGAACGAATATCCACAGTGTATATGCCGGTTTGAAAACCCTTGGCGGGCGTATACTCATTCCGCATGTGCGAGCGCAGGGCACTGAGCGCCGAGCGGATCAGGGCGTCGTCGCTCCCGGCGGGGCTCTCCGGCGTTTCCGTTTTCAGCTCGATCATGCCGGGAAAGGACGGGCCCTCCGCGGCGGCGGCGCATACCAGCAGCGTCATGGCAAGAATGACAGCGACGAAAGAACGCATGGCGGTTTACCTCCTGCTCTCCGTTTTCTTCGCGTATTCCAGGATCAGCTCCGCGATCCTCGTCCGGTGGATGATATAGGTCTCGTGGCCCTCGCCCTCCAGGATCCTGAGCTCCGCGCCCGGGATAGTGCCGGCAATGTGCCGGGTCTCGCGCTCCGTGATCAGGTCCCTGTCGCCGGCCAGCACCAGGGTGGGAACAGTGATGCGGCGGAGCGTGTCGTCACTGATGTCCGGCTCCCGCAGCATCAGCCGGAGCCTGGGATCGCGCCTGAACAGGTACATGAGGCGGATCTCCAGCCGCAGCCTCAGGCAGATGCCCTTGGGCGATACGTTCGCCCCGCTGACGATCAGGCCCGTGACGCGGCCGCACCTGGACGCGGCCAGCAGGCCCACGACGCCGCCGTCGCTGAAGCCGTAAAACAGCACGTCCCGCAGGTCGAGCTGCTCCATCAGGCCGATCATGTCGTCCGCCATGTCGCTGTAGTGCAGCTCGTCCGCGGCGCCGCTCTGCCCGTGGCCCCGGCTGTCCACACAGTAGCAGGTGAAGCGGTCCTTCAGCACCGCCACGGCCTCGTCGAAGATCGTGTGGTCCTCTCCGTTCCCGTGCACCATCAAGAGCGGCCGGCCCGCGCCGGTCTTTTCATAATAAATGTCGATCCCGTTCACGTGGGCAAGCATATCATTCACCAGTCCCTTCAAATAAAGTATAACGTGACTGTTCAGTCGTAGACTGAACAGTCACCGCATGGGGGTCTTGCGACCCCCCTACTCCTCAATTCGGCATTGTCGCGCTACGCGCTCTGTGCCTC
>CACWHI010000043.1 GCA_902760595.1 uncultured Eubacteriales bacterium | reverse complement strand
ACCCCGATCGCCATCGAAAAGGGTCTGCGCTTCGCTATCCGCGAAGGCGGCCACACCGTTGGCGCCGGCTCCGTTACCCGCACTGAGGAATAATCCTCTACAATGTAAACCATACAGCCGCAGGTCCGTCCTGCGGCTGTTTTCATACGGGAAGGAGGATCTGTTTTGAAAATCAGTCTTCTGGAGCCGCTGGGCGTCAGCGAAGACCTGATCCGGGAGCTTTCGGCGCCGATCATCGGGCGCGGGCATGAATTTGTCTATTACCCGGATAAAACCACGGATATCGGGGAGCTCAAACGCCGCAGCGCGGGCTGCGAGGTGGTCATGATCGCCAATAACCCCTACCCCGCGGAGGTCGTGGAAGCCGCGGACCAATTGAAGCTGCTGAATGTGGCCTTCACGGGGATTGACCACGTGGGCCTGGACGCCTGCAAGGCGAGGGGCGTGACTGTTTGCAACGCGGCCAATTATTCCAACCAGACCGTGGCGGAGCTGGTGATCGGGATGACTGTTTCGCTCCTCAGAAAGACGGCGGAAGGCGATCATGCTGTCAGGACGGGCGGGACCTCCGCCGGCCTGAGAGGCAGGGAAATCAGCGGCCGCACGGTCGGCGTGATCGGTACAGGCCGCATCGGCATGATCGTGGCCAGGCTTTTCCTGGCGTTCGGCGCCCGCGTGATCGCTTATGATATCAGCCCAAGTCCCGCGGCGGAAAGCCTCGGGATCCAATATGTCAGCCTGGAACGGCTGATGGCGGAAAGCGATATCGTCACGCTGCATACGCCCAATAACGCCTCTACCCGCGGCCTGATCAGTCGGAAGCTGATCTATTCCATGCGGCCTCACGCGATCTTCATCAATTGCGCGCGCGGGCCGATCGTGGATAATGCGGCGCTGGCCGATGCCCTGAACGATGGCACCCTGGCCGGCGCGGCCATTGATGTTTACGATATGGAGCCGCCTATCCCCGCGGATTACCCGCTGCTTCACGCAAAAAACACGCTGCTGACGCCGCATGTCGCTTTCCTGTCGGACGAGTCCATGATCCGCCGCGCGCATATCGCGTTCAGGAACACGCTCGCCTATCTGGACGGCCGGCCTGAGAATGTATGCCCGCTGTAAAGCGGGATGTATGTCGGATTCCAACCGAATAGTCTGTGCAAAACGGGGCTGTTGCATATTGCTGTGCGACAGCCCCTTTGTGATCCGATCAGTCTTCTCTCCGGCCGCGGCGGAACGCGCTGGGCGTGGTGCCCGTATGCTTCCGGAAGGTGCGGATGAAATGCTCGCAGCTTTCATAACCGACCGCGGCGGCGATATCGGCGATGGGAAGGGTCGTGTCCCTGAGCAGGCGCTCCGTGTTTTCGATGCGGACGGCTGTCAGGAGCCGGATGAACGGCTGCCCCGTCACGCGCTTGACCAGGCGTGAGGTATACTCGGGCGAATAATGAAATTCCGCCGCCAGCTCGTTCAGGCTCGCCGACGCGGGATTCATCTGAAGATACCGGGCGATATGGATGGCCGTCTGCGTATCCTGCAGCTGGTCGTCCGGGAGCTCGCAGTTGCCCGTATGGCGCCGCAGCAGCTGAACGAAGACGCGCGTCACCAACGCGTTGATCAGGACGGAATAGTAGGCCTCCTGCTGGAAAAATTCAGCGCACAGCTCAATGAGGGCTTGCCGGAGCGTTCTGTCATTCTCCGTGTGGAAGATCAGGTAATCGATGCCCTTCCGGCTGTACAGCGTGCTCAGGAAAAAGCTGGCCAGCAGGTTGTCGCCCTGCAGGATACTGTAAAAGTAATGCCGGAAGGTAGAGCGCCGGATCAGGACGTCGATCACCACGCTCTCGTCGCTGACGTCGAGGGCATGCGTCACCTGGGGCTGGATCAGGCACAGGTCGCCGGTGTGAAGGAGGGAGCGCTGTGCGCCGACCTCGTGGACGCAGCTGCCCTCCAGCACATAAAACATTTCAAAAAAGTTATGGTAATGCGGCACGGGCGGCGTGTAGCAGTTGTGCTTGGACACGTGGATGCCGACCCGCTTATCGGGTGAAAAAAAGGATTCCTCCAGGTATTCGGGCGTGATGGTCTCCGGCCATTCCGGGATCAGGAGCGCGTTGCTGCGCACCTTTTCGGGGTCCAGCTGCTTCAGCCAGTCCTGAAAGCTGGAGGGGGAGGACTTTGCCAGGCGATATACGCGATAGAAAAGCTCGCTTTCGTTCAGGGTACGCAATTGGCTGAGCAGCTGCTGTTCATTCATGGGCGGGCCTCCCGGAAAGCTGGAATATAAACAGTATAACAAATACATGCAAATTGTGTCAATTCATATGACAAAATTTGACTGACTTCAATGGGATGGCGTATGTGGTACCTGAAGATACATCCGTGTGAAGGAAATGTCAAAAAGAATCAATTCAACTGGACAAAAATAGATAATGCGTTTCCCGCGTTTTTTATTATAATATTAATGTAAATTTTGAGACGCCGTTTGAAGGCAATTGGGAGAAGAGGAGACCAGATGGAGCTGATTTCAATCATCCCCGGCTTCAAGCCGAAAAATGACGACAGGCTGCTGGCAAAGGCAGAGGCCCTGAAGCCGCGGCTGGTCTATACCTCCCAGCCGAATCCGGTGTCCTGCGGGATCAATCAGGAGCCTATTTCATTTGAAGCGCTTTCTGAACGCCCTCTCAGGCGCGGCGATCAGGTTTTCCTCGACTTTGGCCGGCATCTGGTCGGCAGGCTGACGCTGACGCTCGATCAGACCGGTTCGCACCAGGACGCGCCCGCGTTTGTTCAGGTCGATCTGGCTGAGATCGCGCAGGAACTGGATGAACGGCCGGAGGAATACTCCGGCTGGCTTTCACGCAGCTGGATCCAGCGGGAGCAGCTTCATGTGGACGAGCTGCCGTCCCGGCTGACGCTGCCCAGGCGGTACGCTTTCCGTTACGTGCGTCTGACGGTACTGGACACCTCTCCCAAGTATCAGCTGCTTCTGAAGGAAGCTTCCTGCACGGCGGAGAGCGCAGCAGACTGGAGCGCTGTCAAGGTGCCGGAACTCCAGGATGATACGCTGAGGCGCATTTATGCGGCAAGCCTCCGGACTCTGGCGGACTGCAGCCAGCAGGTGCTGGAGGACGGGCCGAAGCGCGACCGCCGGCTTTGGCTGGGAGACCTGAGACTGCAGGCGCTGACCTCCTATGTTTCTTTCAAGAATTATGCGCTGGTCAAGCGCTGCCTTTACCTTTTCGCGGGGACGCGCTTCCCGGACGGACGCATGAGCGCCAACGTATTTACCGACGGCCATCCAGCTGCGGATGATACCTACCTGCTGGATTACGCGCTGATGGCGCTTCCTGCGCTCAATGAATACCTGGAGGAGACCGGGGATCAGGAAGCGCTCGCTGATCTTCTGGAGCCGGTCCTCGAACAGGCAGACTATGTGCTCACGAATTATCTGACGCCTGAGAGGGTGCTGGCTCCGTCCTGTGGCGAGCTGGGGTTTATCGACTGGTGTGACGGGCTGGACCGTCAGGCTGCTCTGCAGGGTGTGCTGATCTGCGCGTTGGAGGATGCCGCTTCCCTGTGCCGGCGTGCCGGAAACCAGGAGCGCCAGGCCCGTTATCGGGAGCTGGCGGTCGAGCTCAGACAGGCGGCGGTGCGGCAGTTCTGGTCGGACGAAAAAGGCTGCTTTGTGTCCGGCGGCCAGGTCTCCGTGCATTCCCAGGTCTGGCTGACGCTGGCCGGCGCGGTGACCGGAAAGGCAGCCGAAGCGGCCCTTGAAGCGGCCATGAAGGAATCGGGCGATCAGCTGCGCATGGGCTCTCCTTATATGCACCACTACTATGTGATGGCGCTGCTGAAGGCGGGATCCCGTGAAAAGGCGGAGGCGCATCTGCGCGGGTACTGGGGCGGCATGCTGGCTGCCGGCGCGGACACCTTCTGGGAATGCTGGGATCCCGAGCATCCCCTGTCCTCGCCCTATGGCGGGATCATCGTCAACAGCTTCTGCCATGCCTGGAGCTGCACCCCGGCCTATATCATCCATCGTTTTCTTTTGCATAGCTGACAGTTCAAGGAGGAGATCCCCATGAAAACCAGACAGGCGTTCAATCCCTACCTCCCCAGCTGGGAGTACGTGCCGGACGCGGAGCCGCATATCGTCGACGGACGGGTGTATATCTATGGCTCCCATGATACCTTCAACGGCCTGAATTTCTGCCTGGGGGATTATGTGTGCTGGTCCGCGCCGGTGGACGACCTGGGCAACTGGACCTATCACGGCTGCATCTTCAAACGCGAACAGGACCCGGCGGCGCCGAAGCTCCGGCTGACCAACGGCCTGGCCGCGCCGGATATGGTGGTGGGCCCGGACGGCCGGTATTACCTGTACTATTTCATGGGCGGCACCAAGATGATCTCCGTGGCTGTGTGCGACGAGCCTGCGGGAAAGTATGAATTCTACGGCTACGTCAAGTATCAGGACGGCACGCCCATCGGCAAACGGAATGAGCCCTTCCAGTTCGACCCCGGTTGCCTGATGGACGAGGACGGCAGGCTGTACCTGTACACGGGCTTTGCCTTCGGCGGCAATCCGATCCTGCTGGACGGCTCTGCGCCGACCAAACACGGTCCGATGTTCTTCGAACTTGATCCCAAGGACATGCTGACCGTGATCTCCGGCGACGAGCTGCGCTACATCGGCGTACTGACGGGCGAGGAAGCGAAGGGGACGCCCTATGAGCAGCAGCCCTTCGGCGAGGCCAGCTCCCTGCGCAAGTTCAACGGAAAATACTACTTTATTTACAGCTCGCTGAACAGCCACAACCTCTGCTACGCGGTCAGCGACCGGCCAGACGGCGGATTTGAGTATGGCGGCGTGCTGGTGAGCTGCGGCGATATCGGCCTGCCCGGGGTCCCGGACGTGAAGCACGCGCGCATGTGCACCGGCAATACACATGGCAGCCTGATCGAGATCAACGGGAAGTATTATGTGTTCTATCACCGCCATTCCAACCGCAAGCAGTCCTCACGCCAGGCCTGCGCGGAGGAGATCCGCTTCGAGGACGGCAGGTTCTGTCAGGCGGAAATGACCTCCTGCGGCCTGAACGGCGGGCCGCTCAAGGGAAAGGGGACCTATCCCTCCTACATTGCCTGCAACGTCTATGGCAGGAACGGCACGCGCTTTCTGTCCATGATCAAGCATCCAAAGGGCGCCGATCCCTTCCTGACCCAGCGCGGAGGCGACCGGGAGGACGGCCCTGACCAGTATATCTCCAACTTCTGCACCGGCTGCACGGTCGGCTTCAAGTATTTTGACCTGCGGGAAACGAAGCGCATCTCTCTGAAGCTGCAGGGCTACGGCAACGGCTGCGCGGTGACCGTGCGCACTGAGGAAAACGGCGAACCCATCTGCCGCATCCCCGTGGAGACCGCGCTGCAGGAAAAGACCTTCACCGGTGCCCTTCCTGAAGGCCTCGGTGATCATGAAGCCCTGTATTTCAGCGTCGAGGGCAAAGGTGGCACCTTTGATTTCAATTCTTTTGAGCTGGCATGATAACAGAGTGAAGCGTGGAGTTATGGAACAAACTCCTCCGCTTCGCTACGGCGTTTGAAACAGTGAAATGCCGCTCGCGGCATTTCATCATCAACTTCACACTTCACTCTCCACTCTTTACATTCTATTCATTGTTTCCCCGTCCATCGGGTGAACATACATGAACGACTACCAAAGAAAGGAAGTATGTAACATGGGTAAACTGTCCGGTTTCTTCCGGGGCATGGCCGCGCTGATGGCCTGCCTGCTGGTGCTGTCCACCGTCGGCACTGGCGTCGTGGAGTCCTACCGCTCCGCGCTGGATAACGTACTGGGAACCAGCAGCTATGAAACGATCACGGACGAAAGCGCCGCGCGTTTCAAGAAGGATTACGCGACCATCGAGGACATGATGGCGGCGGCCAAGGCGCTGGCGATCCGCGAGGGTGAGGAGGGCACCGTCGTCATGAAGAACGACAACGGCGTGCTCCCGCTGAACGCGGACAAGCAGGTCGTGCTGTTCGGCCTCGCCTCCTACGCGCCGTATCCCTACACCAGCGGCGATCTCCGTGCGGGCAACGCGGACGCGGTCGACCTGCTGCAGGCGCTCGAGGACGCGGGCATGAAGGTCAATGAGACCGTCAAGGGCTTCTATATGACCGGCATCCTGAACAAGCATATCGAGCAGGTACCCAATATGTGGACCGGCGAGCTCGTGGATACCGTCGCCTATGACAACATCTACGTGGCGGCCCCCGGCGATATGACCTCCTACCAGGTGGTGGAAGTGCCTCCGACGATGTTTGAGGAGAAAGGCGCTCCCGCGGACTGGAAGAGCAGCATTGACAAGGAAAACGCTGTTGCCATCGTGACCTTCGCACGCGGCGCAGGCGAGGGCAACACCTATGCGCCCGGCTCCGCCACGAACTATGCCGGCGAAGCCACCGGCAAGGACCCGCTGGCCCTGTCTGACGACGAACTGGCTGTCATCGACGTGGCGAAGGAGACCTGCGGCCAGGTGCTGGTGCTGATCAACTCCGGCAACAACATGGTGCTCAAGGAGATCGCCAAGGGCGGCGCGCATGAGGTCGACGGCATCGCCTATATCGGCGTCATCAACGATTACCAGCCCATCGGCATCGTCAACGTGCTGACCGGCAAGGTCAACGCCACCGGCGCGCTGCCGGACACCTACGTGGCTGACAACGCCTCCATCCCCGCGGTCGTCAACTTCGGCGGCGATTACTATGCCGATTATGAGATCGTCGGCACGGAGGGCACGGACTCCCGCTATCCAGGCGAGACCATTGCCAATACCAAGGCCAGCTCCTTCGGCGGATCCAGCACCTATAACGGCGGTCACTACATCGTCGAGGCCGAAGGCATCTACGTGGGCTACAAGTACTTTGAGACCCGTTACTTCGACTCCGTGATGAATCCCCAGTTCAACGCCGCCTCCGCCAAGGGCGCGACGCAGGGCGACACCTGGGATTACAACAAGGAAGTGCTGTATTCCTTCGGCCATGGCCTGTCTTACCTGGAGTATGAGCAGACCCTGAAGAACGTGCAGGTGGATCTGAGCGAGAACGGCAATGTCACCGCCGAGATCGAGATCAGGAACCTGAGCGACAAGGACGGCTATTTCCTGGCCCAGCTGTACGTGCAGCAGCCCTATACCGAGTATGACCGGACCAACCTGGTCGAAAAGTCCGCCGTGAACTTCCTGACCTCCGGCAAGGCCCAGGTCAAGGCCGGCGGCACCGAGACCATGAAGCTGACTGTCCCCTCCAAGTACCTGGCTTCCTATGACTATAAGAACGCCAAGACCTGGATCCTGGACGAGGGCGATTACCTCTTCACCGCCGCTCCCGGCTCCCACGCGGCGGCCAACAACTTCCTGGCGCACCTGGGCAAGACCGTGGCCGACGGCATGGATACCGACAAGACCGGCGCTGTCGTGGCCTGGAATCTCGCGGCCTTCGACAAGACCACCTTCGCGACCGCCAACGGCCACGAGGTGACCAATGTGGCCGACGACGCCGACCTGAACTACTGGACCGGCACCAATACCGTGACCTACCTCTCCCGTCAGGATTGGGACGCCACCTATCCGATCGACTACAGCAAGGTTGCCATCAAGCTGGCTGACAGCCCGAAGAAGGACGAGTGGATCGCTGAGCTCCGCGGCCAGACCTATACCATTCAGACCAATGATCCCGCCAACGAGGGCACGGACCGCGGCCTGCGCTTCAACGCCGCGAGCATCCAGGACGAACAGCTGGCGAACGTGAACGACGAATACTGGGATAACCTGGTTTCCCAGATCACCATCGACGAGGCGGTCGGCGCGGTCATCCACGGCGGCTCCAGCTCCGATGTGCTGACCCACGTGGACAACCCGAAGGTCATCCAGAACGAGGGCGTCAGCGGCTTCACCGCGGCCTATAACGATGAAAAGACCGGCAAGACCTATCGCTTCAACGTGCATTCCCAGACGCTGATCGCCTCCTCCTTCAACCCGGATCTGGCGTATGAGTGGGGACTGATCGAGGGCAACAGCGGCCTGTGGCTGCAGCGCTACGACCTGTGGGGCACCGGCCTGACCCAGCGCCGTACGCCCTACAACGGCCGCAACTATGAGTACATCTCCGAGGATCCGATGCTCACCAACCGCATCGCCTACGGCATCCTGCAGGGCTGCGCGGAGAAGGGCATCATGAACGGTCCGAAGCATATGGGTTTCAACGACCAGGAGCATAACCGCGGCGGCGTCTCCGCCTACATGACCGAGCAGAAATTCCGTGAGACGGACCTGCGCGGCTTCCAGGGCGGCCTGAGCGACGCGGACGGCATGGCGGTCATGATCGCCTTCAACCGTATCGGCGCGACCAACGCCGCGCATCATGTGGGCATGCTGCAGAAGATCCTGCGCGACGAGTGGGGCTACACCGGCCTGATCTCCACCGACATGATGAACAACAAGTACTACTTCAACGCGGAATCCATGGTCATGGCCGGCATCACGCAGGTAGCGGACTTCGCCCAGAACGATAACCACATCAACGAGGGCGAGGGCGGCGTCGACAAGACCTGGGCCTATATCTCGGTCAACAGCGTCAAGAACGACGGCGCGCTGGTCAAGCAGGCGCGCGAGAACCTCAAGTATCAGCTCTACACCTTCGCCAACAGCGCCGTGCTGAATGTGTCCACCCGTAAGGTGGCGACCTGGTATGATAACGCCATCAGCATCATCAGGACGGTCAGCCTGATCCTGACTATCTGCTGCGGCCTGGCGTTTATCGCGACCACCGTACTCAAAAAGAAGAAGGAGGCCTGATTATGCTGAAGAAAATGTCCGTCGGCGCGTGGATCGCCTGCTGCGCGGTGATCCTGATGATCGCGTCGCTGATCGTGTATTCCGTCAACATCGGCAGCGATGGCTACTTCAAGGGCAGGGCCGTCAATAACCTCACCCTGTGGATGATCGTGGCGGCTGTGCTGCTGGCAGGCGCGGTGGCCATCAAGCAGATGAACCTCAAGGGCTCCGCCGCGACCTGCGCGGACCTGGCCTCCGGCCTTATGCAGATCGGCTCCCCCGTCCTGGTGGCGCTGAGCCTGATCAACCTGATCGCCTCCCGCGTGGAGGGACTGGGCTTCATCTACTTCTCCAACGCGGACGTCATCAAGGAAGTCCAGACGCCCGCGAACATGGCCTCCGGCACCGGCGCGATCGCCAGCATGGTGGTCATGGGCGTGGCCCTGGTCGTTGCCATCGTGGCGGCGTTCTGCGGCCTGCGCAAGAAGGAAGCCAAGTGATCCATTGATACTCTTTGCCTGCGGGAGGGACTGCCTCCCGCAGGCATCATCATGAAAGGGGGAAGCGTGACTGTGCAGGAGCTGCTGACGGCGGCTGCGGCGGCGCTGTCGCTGATACTGACGGCGGTCGGCGTCTGGAAACGCTCTGACCTTATATCCTGGCTGGGCGGGGCAGGGTTTATCCTGTTTCTGGCCGGCATGCTGCTGCTCAGGCGGCCCTGGCAGGAGATGCTTCTGCCCGGCCTGCTGCTGCTTTCGATCAGCGGGGCAGGACATCTCCGAGGCAAAGCATGAGCTTCGATACACCGCAGTATGCTCTTTTCCTCGGCCTGATCGCGCTGCTGCACCGGCTGTGCCCGCGCCGCTGGCGCTGGGCGCTGCTGCTGGCAGGCAGCCTGTTCTTCTACGCCTGCTGGTCCGCGCCGCTGACGCTGGTCATCCTGGGCGTCATCGCGCTGACCTATGCCTGCGGGCTGCTGATCGGCCGCTGTACGGATCAGAAGCGGCGCAGGCTGTGTCGGGCTGTCGCGGCGGCGGGCTGTATTGGTCTGCTCGTCTGGTTCAAGTACTTCAACTTCTTGGCGGGCGCGCTCGCGAGCATCGCCGGAGGCGCCTGGGAGCCGCTTGATATCCTGCTCCCGGTGGGCTGCTCCTTCTATACCTTCCAGGCGATGTCCTATGTGTTCGATGTGTACCGCGGCCGGATCGAGCCCGTACGCCACTTCGGGCATTACGCGCTGTACATCGCGTTTTTTCCGCAGCTGGTCGCAGGACCGATCGAGCGTACGAACGCTCTCCTTCCGCAGCTGATCTCCGCTGCTCCCGCCTCGCGCGGAGACGTGCGCGCCGGAATCAGGCTGTTGCTCAGCGGCTATTTCCGGAAGCTCGTGATCGCTGATCTGGCGGCGCCCGCGGTGAATCGGGTCTTCGCGTCGGGAATGCCGGATGGAAGCGCGGTGCTGCTGGCGCTGGTCCTGTTCTCCTTCCAGATCTACTGCGACTTTGCCGGGTATTCCGAGATCGCCCAGGGCAGCGCGTACCTGCTGGGCATCCGCCTCAGGCGGAACTTCGACCGCCCGTACCTGGCCCGCACGGTGCGCGGCTTCTGGCGGCGCTGGCATATGTCCCTGACCGCATGGTTCACGGATTACGTATATATCCCGCTGGGCGGGAACCGGCGCGGGACGGGCAGGCAGATCATCGCGGTGATGGCGGTCTTCCTGCTGAGCGGCCTGTGGCACGGCGCGGACTGGACGTTCGTCCTGTGGGGATTCCTTCACGGACTGCTGTGCGTCATGGAAATCATGCTGCGTCGCCGGGAACGTACAGCGAATGACGCCGCGGGCGTCGTCCAGTGGCTGCTGACCGCGGCGCTGGTGCTTCTGTCCTGGCTGCTCTTCCGGGCGGAGAGCTTGGGTCAGGCGGCGTTCCTGTTCGGTCGGCTGTTCCAGCCCTGGCGGCTGCGCGATGGGATGGCCCAGCTCGGGTATGATTGGGCCGAGGCGGCGTGTCTGGCGGCGGCGCTGTGCCAGCTGCCCCTGCTGGATCGGCTGTCCCGGAATCGGCCTGTGGGCAGGATGACGCTGTTTTACCTGACTGTGTGTACGCTGCTGGCCTGGCTGCTGCGGGCAGCGGCGCAGGGGAGCAGCGCGTTCATTTATTTTCAGTTCTGACCGGGAGGCAACGGACGTGAGAAAGGGTTGGCGCAATGCATGCGTGGCGGCGCTTCTGCTGGCGCTGCCGGTCGCGCTGACCCTTTCGGCCTTCGCGCTGCCCGCGCAGTACAGCCGGGTGTATCACGCGGCGCTCACGGATAAGGCCGCGCTGCTTCGTGATTCCGCTTCTCCGAGGATCGTGCTCATCGGCGGCAGCGGGGCGGCGTTCGATGTCGATTCATCGCTGCTGGAGCGGGAGTTTCCCGGCTGCAGCGCGGTCAATTTCGGCCTTTATGCCGGGCTTGGGACGGCCGTCATGCTGGAGCTGGCGCTGCCTGACCTGAGGCAGGGCGACATCGTGATCTTTATGCCCGAATTCAGCGGGCAGACGCTCTCCGACTGGTTTGACGCGGAAACGATGTGGCAGGCCGCAGAAGGCGATCCGGCGCTGCTCACGCGCCTGGATCCCTCGCGGTACGACTCTATGCTGGCCGCTTTCCCGCGTTACGCGGCCCAGAAGGCGGGCTTCTGGCTGAACGGCAGCGCGCCGGACGGAGAGGAGATCTATGCCCGCGCGTCCTTCAATGGATACGGCGATCTGCGGCCGGATCTGCGTCCGGCCAATCGGATGCCGGGAGGATGGGATGCAAACACGCCGCTGACGCTTGATCCGGCTGTGATGACGGAGGAGTTCACGGAGCGGGTGAACAGCTTCACCGAGCGCTGCCGCCGCAAGGGCGTACAGGTCTTTTTCCGCTTCTGCCCGATGAATGAAGCGGCCCTCGCTGCCGGGGAGAGAGCGCGTGCGGCATCCGCTGAAAGCGGGATTCGTGAGCGGCTGAGCTGCGAGGTCATCGGTTCCCTGGAACGGGCGCTGATGGCTCCCAGATGGTTTTTTGATACCAATTTCCATCTGAACGGCGACGGGGCGGTGATGAATACGATCCTGCTGGCGGAGGACCTGAAGACGGCCCGGGGAGACGCCTCGCCGGTAAGCATCCCCGCGCCCGATATGCCGGAGGCGGAAAGCATACAGGACGCGCAGTGGAACGACGCTGACGCGGTGTGCTTCCGGTATGAGGCGAAAAACGGCGAGGCTTCGGTCACCGGCCTGACAGACGCGGGGAGGCTCCGCGCCAGCCTGACCGTTCCCGCGCGGGTGGACGGTATCCCGGTGCTGAGCCTGAAAGTCGGGGCGCTGTCCGGCGAAAGCAGGCTGGAAACGCTGACGATTCAGGAGAATCTTCGCTCTGTCGAGGACGGCGCGTTCAGCGGCTGTCCGTCGCTCAGACAGGTGATCCTCGATCAGGAGGACCCGTCCGCCTGCACGGTGGGCAGGGGGCTGCTGGAGGGCACGGACGCGGTGGTGCTGGTCCCCGCGGACAGCTACAGCCGGTACTGCACCAATTACTTCTGGTCGGTCCACGCCACGCGCCTGCGTCCGTTATCCGTGAATGAGGGCGCGGCGGCCGTGACGCAGCCTCCCGAAGTGACGCCAGCCCCCGGAATGGCCGTGCGTAAAGCCATGAGGATCACCTATCACGCGAACGGAGGAACGCTCCGAGGTCAGTCTGCGGAGTCGCTCACGCGTGAGATCACCTATGCGCACCGACGGGAAAACAGTCTGCAGGGGACCGTCTGGTTTTATCGTGACGGATACACGCTGACCGGCTGGAATACCGAGCCGGATGGGACAGGCATAGCTGTGGGGCTGGGCGGCAGGTTTGACGCGGAGCGCTGCGGCACGCTCTACGCCCAGTGGTCGCCCTGGAACGAGGCCGGCGACTTTGACTGGCTGGTGACGGCGGACCGGGCGGAGGTGACGGGATATCACGGCGCGGGGGACACCTGCGTGATCCCGGAGGTCTGTGACGGACGACCGGTCCGGAGCATCGGACAGGACGCGTTCACGGGGACGCGCCTCAGCTGCCTGATCCTGCCGCCCTCGCTGCGAACCGTGTCAGAAGGCGCGTTCAGCGGCTGCGACATCGGCAGGCTGGTCCTGTACGACAGTCTCGAAACGGTCAGCGACGCGTGCTTTGAGGAGTGCATGGTCGGGACGCTGATCGTCCATGCGGCGGTGAGCCCGGTATACAGCGGCAGCTATTTCGCGACCTTTCAGGATAAGCTCGACGCGCTGCGGGAACTCCTGGGAAAGCGCAAGCTGGTGCTTTCCTCCGGCTCCTCCGGGCGCTATGGCTATGACTCCGGAATGCTGGCAGCCGCCTTCCCTGAACTCTCGCCGGTCAATATGGGCGTTTACGCCTATACCGGCGCACTGCCGCAGCTATGCCTGATCCTGCCGCTGCTGGACGAGGGAGATGTGCTGCTGTACGCGCCGGAATTCGACGCTGTGCGGGAGCAGTTCTGTGTGAGCGATCGGCTGGACGCCGGCTTCTGGGCGATGATGGAGGCGAACTACGACGCGCTGCTCAGCCTGGACCTGCGGCGCTTTGAGGGCGTATTCGACAGCTTCGGCGAGTACCAGCGCGTCAGAAAGCGAATGCCCCGGGGCGGGTATGAGCTGAGCCCCTCGAATTATGATGACGACGGGAATTACTACCCCTTCAGTACCTACAACAGGTACGGGGACTTTATCCTGCCGCGTCCGGACGGGGATTCCGATGCCCGCCTCCGGCACAACATCGCCGATTATACGCTGGACAGCTTTTCCGCTGAAACGGTCGGGTGCCTGAACGAAGCGCTGGCGCCCTTCCTGGAAAAAGGCGTGATCGTGTATTTCAGCTATACGCCCCGCAACAGTGCCTCCCTGACGGAAAAAAGCACCCCTGACGCGCGGGCCGCACTCGACGCCTTTCTCCGGGAACGCCTGGCGGTGCCGGTGATCACGCGCATGGAGGACAGCCTGATGCCGGGCCGGTATTTCTGGCTGATCGACAGCCATCTGAGCACGCACGGCGCAAAGCTGCGCACGGAACAGCTGATCAATGACCTGAAAAACGCGATGAACCAGCCCTATAAGCCAAAGGAGATGGAAGCCAATGCGGAAGCTGAGTTTCAATGACGGATGGACGTGCGCCCCGCTGAGCGGATCGGAACCGGCCGTTCCTGTGACCCTGCCGCACGACGCGATGCGCACGGAAAGGCGCCTGCCGTCCAGCCTGGGCGGGGGCAACATCGGCTGGTTCGAGGGCCTGGATTACCGCTACGAAAAGTCCTTCACGGTTCCCGGGGAGCTGCGCGGTCAGCATCTGGAGCTGCAGTTTGAGGGCGTGTACCATGACCCGGAGATCACGGTCAACGGTCATGCGGTCTCCGCTCCGCCTTACGGGTATACCGATTTCAATATCGATCTGGACGGCCTGCTGGACTGGGAAGGCGAAAACCGTATCACAGTGATCGCCCATAACTCGGATCAGCCGAACTCGCGCTGGTACTCAGGGACCGGCATATACCGCCCCGTATGGCTGTGGCATGGTCCGGACCGGCATGTCCTGATGGACGGCATCCGGGTGACGACAGTCTCGCTTTCGCCCAGCCGGGTGCGGGCGGAGATCCGTGTTCAGGGGGGCGGGACGGTGAGCATCGGCGTGTTCGACGGCGACGCCTGCCTGGCTGCCTGCGAAACGGCCGCGGCGGACGGGTGCGCGGAGGCAGCGCTGACACTGGACGGCGCGGAGCTGTGGAGCCCGGAGCATCCGAAGCTGTATACCATGCGGGTCTCTTTTGCCGGGGACACGGCGGAAACGGCCTTCGGTATCCGTACGCTGGAATGGGACGCGCGGAAGGGCCTGTCGATCAACGGCACGCGGACGGTGCTGCGCGGCGCCTGTATCCATCACGACAACGGCGTCCTGGGTGCCTGCACCTATCCGGAGGCGGAGGAACGCCGCGTGCGTATCCTGCGGGCCGCCGGATATAACGCGGTGCGCTCCGCCCATAATCCTGCCTCCCGTTACCTGCTGGAGGCGTGCGACCGGCTCGGCATGCTGATGATGGACGAGTATGTGGACTGCTGGTATATGCACAAGACGGAGCATGACTATGCCTCCCATGTCCTGGAACACTGGCGGGATGACCTGACCAGCCTGGTCAGGAAGGACTACAACCATCCCTCGGTCATCATGTATTCCACGGGCAACGAGGTGGCGGAGAGCGCCCAGCCCAAGGGAATCCGGCTCCAGCGGGACTTTACGGAGTACCTTCACACGATCGATCCGACGCGTCCGGTCACCTGCGGCATCAATATCTTCTTCAACTTCCTCAGCAGCATGGGCTTTGGCGTATACAGCGACGAAAAAGCGCAGAAGCAGGCGAAGGAGGCCGAAAAAAACGCCAAACAGCAGGCAGCGCAGCCGGAAAAAAAGAAGAAATCCGTCGGCTCGGAGTTTTTCAATAATATGGCGGCCAGGCTGGGGACGGGCTTTATGAAATTCGGCGCGTGGCTGCCGCCCTGCGACTGGAAAACCAGGGACGTATTCGCGGCCATGGACATTGCCGGCTACAATTACGGAAACTGGCGCTACCGCAAGGACTGTCGCAAATATCCTGATCGGTTGATCCTGGGCTCGGAAACGCTGATCGGGGACGCGCGGCCCTTCTTGCAGCTGGCGAAGAAGCATCCGCAAATCATCGGCGATTTTGTCTGGGCCGGCTGGGACTATATCGGAGAGTGCGGCGGCGACAGCCCCGAATACGGCAGCTACCGCACGGATAACGAGGCGGACCGTATCCGCGGGGGCACCTGCCGGATCGACGTGACCGGCAAGCTGACGCCGGAAGCGGACTACACCCGGGTCGTCTTCGACCTGGAGACTTCGCCCAGGCTGGCGGTGATCCCGCCCGGCGAGACGCAGCGGCCTACCCTGACCGGCTGGCAGCTGACCCGGGCGATCCGCAGCTGGAGCTACCCGGGCAGCGAAGGAAAGATGGCCCAGGTCGAGGCATATTCCACCGCGAAGCAGATCCGCCTGAGCCTGAATGGCAGGAGCATCGCGACGAAGCGGGTGCCGGGCGGCTGCCGTGTGCTGTTCAGTGTCCCCTATGAACCGGGCGAGCTGAAAGCCGAGGCGCTGGATGCGGCCGGAAACGTGACCGGAACGGACTGCCTCCGCAGCGCGGGCGAAGCGACCCTGCTTCGTGTTGAGCCTGAAAAGGCTGTCTGCGGTCCGGGAGAGATGGTGTATCTGCGCCTTCGTTATACGGATGACGACGGCGAGCTCAAGCCCCTTAAGCGCCACAGGATCACCGTCCGCGCGGAGAATGCCGAGGTCATCGGCACCGCCAACGGCTGTACCTTTTTTAACGGCAACTATGCCCAGCCCTCCGTGGACACCTACTTCGGCGAGGCACAGGCGGTCGTGCGAGCCGGGCAGCCCGGGAGGGTGTGCGTGACAGCAACGGACGGAGAGCGAACCGCTTCCGTCGAGATCGCCTGTGAGGAGGCAAAAGCATGAGCCAGTCAGACGCGAGATGGATCTGGTATCCCGGCGACCTGGAGCTGTTTCACGGGATGAAGCAGAATTTCTCCCGGGTGGAGCGCGGCTGCGCCTGGCCGGCCTTCTGGAAGAGCGAGGGCTTCCGGCAGCGCGTGGTCTACCGCCGCGAATACGAGCTTCCGTGCCGTACCACGTTTACGGTCTATGGAGCTCCCGGCC
Source organism: uncultured Eubacteriales bacterium (assembly GCA_902760595.1). GTDB lineage: Bacteria > Bacillota > Clostridia > Christensenellales > Aristaeellaceae > UBA4246. The sequence continues at coordinate 2,732 of CACWHI010000043.1, read as the reverse complement.
TGCTGGGCTATGTGCAGGTGAACGGGGACAAGTACCCGCTGAACCGGACGATCGCATGCGAAGGGCGTGTTTCCGTGACGGTGCATGCCGCGTGCATCGGCTGCGTGCCAGCGGTGTATGTAGACGGCGAGATAATCTGTTCAGACACCGGATGGACGGTGGACGACTATTGCCAGCCCCCTGTCCCGGCTGCAAGCAACCGGTATTTTACACATCCTGAGCAGCGGGTGGATACCTGGCCGATGCTGGAAAGAGAATATGAACCGGTCGGGACGGAAGAGGTGAACGGAGGAACGCTGGTTGCCTTCGCAACGGAGCTGACGGCCCAGCTGGAGGTCCGTCCGCTGCGGGAAGGCGCGGACCTGCCGACCGTATATCTGGGGGAATCACGCGCCGAGGCGTTGGATACAGCGCTGTGCTATTATTTCTGCCGTCCGGATCCGCGGACGCTGCGGTGTCCGCGCCAGGCGGTCCGGTACGCGTATGTGCCCGGTCTCAACCCGGACGAGGTAGCCGTCCGCGCGTTCCACCAGTATGTCGACGTACCCGTCCGCGCGTGGTTCCGCTGCGAGGACGAGGAGCTGAACCGCATCTTCGAGGTGGCGGCGCATACCTTTTCCCTGTGCTGCGATGTCTTTTTCCTCGACGGGGTCAAACGGGACAAGTGGATCTGGAGCGGGGACGCCTATCAGTCCCTGTTCGTCAACCAGTACCTGACCGGGGATCGGGAGATCGAGCAGCGTACGCTGACTGCCCTGCGCGGGAACGATCCGGTCACCACGCACATCAATACGATCGTGGATTACTCGCTCCTCTGGCTTCTGGGCGTCGCTGAGCATTGCGAGGCATACGGTGACCGGGATTACCTGCGCTGGATGTGGCCGAAGATGGAGAGCCTGATGGCGCTGCTGCTGAGCCAGCGGGATGACGAGGGCTTCCTGGTAGGCCGGGAGCGCGACTGGGTGTTCGTGGACTGGGCGGACTTTGACCGGGACGGGCCGCTGTGCGCCGAGCAGGTGTACCTGGCGGCGGCGCTGGGCGTCATGGCGCGGCTGGCGCCGCCGGAGCAGGCGGCTTATTACCGGGAGCAGCGTGACCGGCTGCTGAGCGCGATCGAGCGGCGCTTCTGGGATGAAGAAAAAGGAGCCTACATAGACTCCTTCACCTCCGGGCGGCGTCATGTGACCCGCCACGCCAACATCCTGGCAATCGTATTTGAGCTGGTCTCCGGAGATCGCCAGAAGCGGATCGCCCAACAGGTGCTGTTCAATCCGGAGGTGCCCAGGATCACCACGCCGTATTTCCGGTTCTTTGAGCTGGACGCGCTGTGCCGTCTGGGCTATTTGCGCGAGGTGCTGGGGGAGATCAAGGCGTACTGGGGCGGTATGCTGAAGCTGGGCGCCGTGACCTTCTGGGAGGAGTACGATCCTGAACTGCCGTTGGAACGGCAGTATGCCATGTATGGAGATCCCTATGGCAAGAGCCTCTGCCATGCCTGGGCCGCAAGCCCCATCTACCTGTTGAGCCGGTATTTTGTGGGCCTGAGGGAGGACGCTGCCTCGCCGTCCGGTTATCGCGTGAACGTGGCGGATGGCGTTTTCAGAAGGCTTGACTGCACGCTGTGCCTGGGCGGGCGTACGGTCAGAATCCAATATGACGGTATAACGACTGACGCCGCTGAGCTTCCATAAGCTCAGCGGCGTCGGCATCTGTGGGCAGATTACCTTTGCACCCGTCCTGAGGCGTTGCCGCCAGCCAGCGCCAGCACTTCCTTCTCGGAGGCGAGGTTGAAGTCGAACTCCGTCGCCTGCTTCAGGCAGCTGGCCGCGACCGCGAATTCGATCTGCTGCTGGAGATCATCCGGCCATTTGCGCATGGCGTGGATCAGTCCGCCGCCGAAGCTGTCGCCGCCGCCTACGCGGTCTACCAGTTTGATCAGGTAATTCCTGGCAAAATGCGCCTGGCCGTCCTTGTACAGCATGCCGCTCCAGTTGTTTTCCGACGCGGAGATGCTGCCGCGCAGGGTGATGGCCACCGCCTTGAAATGAAAACGTTCCGTCAGCTGGCGGGCGACGGAGATATACCCCTTCTGGTCCAGCTTTCCGGCCTCGATATCGGTGTTCTCCGCCGCGATGCTGAACACGTCCTTCGCGTCCTCCTCATTGGCGATGCACACGTCCACATAGGGCATCAGCTGGCTCATGACCTCGCCAGCCTTTTCGCGCGTCCACAGCTTGCCGCGGTAGTTGAGGTCGCAGGACACGGTAATGCCCTTCGCCCTGGCCGCCTTGCACGCGTCCAGGCAGATCTCGGGCAGTTCCCCGCCCAGCGCGGGCGTGATGCCGGTGAAGTGGAACCAGTCCGCGTCCGCGAAGATCGCGTCCCAGTCAAATTCTTCCCGTTTTGCCAGCGCGATGGAGGAACCGGCACGGTCGTAGATGACCTTGCTGCCGCGCTGGGACGCGCCTTTTTCACAGTAGTATACGCCCAGCCGGGGGCCGCCGCGCAGCAGCATGGACGTATCCACCCCGTAGCGCCGGAGCGCGTTCACCGCGTTCTGCCCGATCTCATGCTCCGGCACCTTGGAGACGAACGCCGCGTCATTGCCGTAATTCGCCAGCGACACGGCTACATTGGCCTCGCCGCCCGCGTAGGTCGCCTCAAAGGTGTCTGTCTGCAAAAAGCGCAGATATCCCGGAGGGTTCAGCCGCATCATGATCTCGCCGAACGTA
>CACWHI010000042.1 GCA_902760595.1 uncultured Eubacteriales bacterium | reverse complement strand
GTGGCTTCGCCATCCGCCGAATGAATCGGCGGACTCCGGGATTCCGTGCCGGAACGGACCGGGCCTCGTCTCACTCTACTGTATGACTGAATAGTTACGCTGAAATTTACAAAATAACAGTGTACGCGAACAAAAGGGGCTGTCGCATATTACATGCGAACAGTCCCTTTATTTCTGTATCGTCACTTGATGCTGTAGAACCTTCTGATGTGCCTGAAGTGCCGCTGGATCGCGGTGCGCAGCGTACGCTCGTTGCGCTTCTCCATCGCGGTCAGGATGCGTTCCAGATCCTGGGACATGAACCGGGGGCGTCGTTTCGGCACCGTCGGCGGCGTCATGGTCTGGACGCGCTCGAAGTAAAAATCCACATACTGGGAAATGAGCCGCTGCTCGGATAGCTCCGCCAGCCGATAATGGAAATCCCTGCTGTCGAACACGGCGTGCCAGCTTTCATAGTGGGCCAGCTCGCGCAGCCGCGCGATATCGGCGTCCGACGCGCTCAGGATCACCGCCTGGGCGGCGTAGCTTTCAAGGGCTTCGCGGTAGTTGATCAGCTCGCTCAGCGAGGCGTTCATCAGCCCCTTCATGAGGTTTTCGCTCAGGGCGGAAGCCTCCGGACGGGCGATATGCGAGCCGCCCCTGGGCGTGCGCGTGATGTAGCCGCGCGTCTGCAGCGCGTTCAGCGCCTCGCGCAGGATGCCGCGGCTGATGCCCATCTGCTGAGCCAGCTCAGGTTCGCTGGGCAGGCGGCTGCCGACGGGAAGCGCTCCGGATCGGATCTGACGAAGGATCTCCTCCTGCGCCAGGTCAGATAGCCGAGGCCGGTTATCGGTATGATCCATATATTGACATCCTTTTTCCGTATTACGGCGCCGTCGCATCGGAACCGCTTATATAATGGCCCGCGACAGCCTTCCGTCATACATCAGGATCCGCTGCCGTAACATTTATTTCGACAAGAAGTTCAAATTTCCTGCTAACACAGGAAAAAAGTTCATTTATGAGAAATGAGCGTAAATCTGAGCGACGCATAATCGCCCCGCTCGAAGCCCAGCGGAAGGCCGAAGCGCATGAGCTCCTGCCCCGTCAGGTCAGCGTCCAGTTCCTCCACACGGTAGGTCCGGCCGGGCTCCAGCCCCGCCAGGCGCAGCCGCTGGCGGCGGGCGTTCGCCCGGGCGCTCAGGCGCACGGCGGTCACGATCGCCTCCGCGCGGTCCGGCGCGACCACCATCCAGGCGGCGGTATCATGCCCGAAGGGGCTCAGCAGGCGGATGCCATTCCCGTACAGCAGCAGGTCGCGGTGCGCCTTCACATATTCGATGTCCGCCCTGGTTTCGGCGAACTGCCTGTCGTCCAGCTCGGCCAGGTCCATCTCATAGCCGAAGGTGCCCCACATGGCCACGTTCACGCGGGTCCTGAGCGGGCTCATGCGGCCGACCTGCCAGTTCGGGGCATGGCTTACGTGCGCGCCGACCGTGGACTGCGGGAAGACCAGAGAGGTGCCGTACTGGATCAGCGTCCGGGTGCCCGCGTCCGTATTATCCGAGCACCAGGCCTGGGGCATATAATACATCATGCCCAGGTCGAAGCGGTTGCCGCCGGAGGCGCAGCTTTCAAACAGCACGTCCGGGAAGCGGCGGGTCAGCCGCTCCAGCACTCCGTACAGGCCCAGCATGTAGCGGTGCGCCGTTTCCGCCTGGCGCTCCGGCGGCAGCATGGCGGAGCCAACGGGCGACATGTCGCGGTTCATATCCCACTTCACATAGTCGATCGCGGCGCTTTCCAGGATGGAGGCGACCGCGTTTTCCACATATTCGCACACGTCGGCGCGGCTCATATCCAGGGTCAGCTGCCAGCGCTGCTCAGTGCGCGCGCGGTTCGGCTGGTGCAGGCACCAGTCCGGATGCGCGCGGTAAAGATCCGAATCCGGCGAAACCATCTCCGGCTCGAACCAGAGGCCGAATTTCAGCCCCAGGGCGTGGATGCGGTCCGCCAGGCCGTTCATGCCGTGCGGCAGCTTGCGCAGGTTCACCTGCCAGTCCCCAAGGGAGGAATGGTCGTCGTCCCTGTGGCCGAACCAGCCGTCGTCCAGCACGAACATTTCCAGGCCCGCCTCTTTGCCACGGCGGGCGATATTGAGGATCTTTTCCTCGTCGAAATTGAAGGTGGTCGCCTCCCAGTTGTTGAGCAGGAAGGGCCGCTGAGCGTGGGCGTACCTGCCCCGGACCACGTGCGCGCGCACCAGCTGATGGTACTGGGCGCTCATGCCGTTCAGGCCGGCATCCGACCAGGCCAGCAGCGCCTCCGGCGCGACGAAGGCCTCGCCGGGCTTCAGCAGCCAGCGGAAGTGCGCGTCATTCAGGCCGATCTGGCAGCGGGCCATCCCGTTGAGGCAGACCTGCACCATTTCCGTATGGTTGCCGCTGTACATCAGGGCAAAGCCCAGGGCCTCCCCCGCGAACTCGTTCGTATCCTTCCGCACCAGGGCCATAAAGGGGCTATTCTGCGCGCTGCTGTCGCCGCGCGCGCTGTCCGCGCCCTGGAAGCCGGGGGCCAGGGGCCGTCGGTCGATCATCCGCTCCCGCGCCCACGCGCCGGAGAGGGTGATCAGCTCCCAATCCGCGTCGTACAGGTCCACGCTGGCGCTCATGATCCGCTCCAGGCTGACCGCCTGGCTGCCGCCGTTCACGATCCGCGCGCTGCGGGCGATGATATCGCAGTCGTCAAACACGGTATACAGCAGCACCACCTTGAGGCCCAGCAGCTGATCCGCGTACTCGATCGCCAGGGTCCTGCTGTCGCCCGCCTGGTCGAAGGTAGCGGGCAGGCCCTCCAGGGGCGGCTTTTTATCATAGACCTGGTGCTTCTGATACACGAGGTCCACCGCCGTGCCGCCGTCGGCCGCGGTCAGCTCCAGCGCGCCGCGGCGCAGGTCGCCGTGGCCGTAGGTGGGGTACTCCTGGGGCAGCTTTTCCAGCTCCATGGTATTGTGGCGGTAGTCCTCCTCGCGGCTCTCGAAATACAGCCGGTCCAGAGGGCTCATCAGGCTTTCCAGCCGCGCTCCCCAGTACACGTGCGCGGGCAGTCCGTCGCCCGTCAGGCGGAAGATGTAGCTCATCCGCGCGTTGCGAAGGTGAAACAGCTTGTCCTGTACGATGATCTCAGCCATAGGGCGACCTCCTGATCACGGGATCCTGAATATTTTCCTGATTCTTGCCGGGACATCCTCCCGGTGGATGGCATGGGTGAGCGCGGCGGCCACCAGGTAAACGGCGGCGGCCAGCGCGATGACCAGCAGCACCATGGGCAGGGAGCGGCAGAGCCGCTCAAAGCCCAGCAGGCGCTTCATTCCCCAGACGGCCAGCGCCATGACGGCAGTCGCCAGGCCGGGGCGCAGCAGCAGCTCGCCGGCGGAGAGCCGGAGGCCGCTGTACTTGCTCACATAATACAGGTTCGGCACCATGCTGACCGTGTAGCACAGCAGCGAGGCCAGCGGCGCGCCGTGGATATCGAAGTTCGGGATCCGCACCAGGGTATAATTGAGGGCGATCTTCATCGCCACGCCCACCAGCAGGGTATACATGGGGATGCGCTGCTTGCGCAGGCCCTGCAGGATGCCGCTGGTGGCCTGTACCTGCGTGAACAGGATGATGGTCAGCGCGGAGTAGGTCAGCAGCTCGCCGCCCAGGTGGATCTGCTCCGGCGTGTAGCGCCCGGAGCCCAGGTACAGTACCGACAGGATGGGCTCGGCCAGCATGCTCATGCCGACGGAGCAGGGCAGGCCGATCAGGGACGCGAAGCGCAGGCCGGTGGCGCTTTCGCGCTGGACGTGCGAGCGGTCGTTGACGGCGACGCCGGTAGCGATGGTGGGCACCAGGTTGATGCTCATGGCCATGGCCAGGGCGGTCGGCACGTTGATCAGCGGCAGCACCAGGCCGGAATACACGCCGTAGCGGATCAGCGCGTCGCTGTCGGGCATATAGCCCTTCATGATGTTGACCAGCATGTAGCTGTCGATGGTATTGGCGAAGGGCACGATGCACGCACCGATGCTGATGGGGATCGCGATGACGATGATATTGCGGCAGATGCTCTTATAGGACTCCGCGGGGATCGTCTCGTCCTGGACGACGGCGTTCAGCTCCCTGCCGGAGAGGCAGTGAGTGGCGATCATGAACAGGAGCGCGCACGCCTCCGCGCAGGAGGTGCCGATCAGGGCGCCGGCCGCGCCGCGGGCGCAGCTGTCCATGAAGGACGTGCCCGTGCCGTACATATAGGAAGCCAGCGGCAGGGCGATGAACACCTTGCCCACCTGCTCGATCAGCTGGGAAACGGCGGTCGGGGCCATGCGCCGCCGGCCCTGCATCTCGCCGCGGAACGCGCTCATGGCGCAGACCAGGAACAGGCTCGGCGCGATGCTCATGAAGCTCAGGTAGGATTCCGGCGTGCCCGCCGCGGCGGCAAACTGCCGGCTGAAAAGGAGCATGATCAGAAACATGATCAGGCCCAGGATCGTCAGCATGACCGCCGACGCGCGGAAGACCCGCCGCGCGTTGCGCGCGTCGTTCCGCGCCAGGCAGGAGGCGACGGTACGCGAAATCGCCACCGGGATACCCGCGGAGGCGATGGTCAGCATCAGATTATAAGAGGGATATACCTGCTGGTAGATGCCCATGCCCGCCGGGCCGATGCTGCCGGCCAGCGGGATGCGGTACAGCACCCCCACGACCTTGCAGATGATGCCCGCGATGCCCAGCAGGGAAATGCCGCCGATCAGGCTGCGCTGTTTTTGCGTCATAACAGTGATCTGTACGTCCTTCCGTCAGAAAGAATTCCATATCCGGACCGCTGCGTCCCGACTGTCCGCGTACAATCATCCCGGACGCAACCATATGTATTGTAAGGGGCGCGGCGGGGTTTGTCAAGCAAGGGGCTCTTTTGACCGGAAAACAGCCCGTCAGGCCCATCCTGACAATTTGCTTCCTCCATCAGGCAGGAAATCCACCTTCCGCAGCGAATTTAAGGCTTGCCGGCGGCACAGCAGCCGCCGCGCAGCAATCCGCAAAGGAGTATGAAGCCCATGAAATACGGCGAATCGACCTTCGATATCCTGTATCTGGTGCTGGTGATCCTGTGGGGCTGCCAGATCCTGAAAAAGGCCAGGAACCGGACGGAGCGGCTGATGGGCGCCTCCGCCCTGATCCTCGGCTTCGGCGACGCCTTCCATCTGGTGCCGCGCGTGCTGAATTATTTCGTCGCCGCAGATTTTACCGCCGCCCTGGGCATCGGCAAGCTGGTCACGTCCATCACGATGACGCTGTTCTATGTGCTGATGTACTATATCTGGATCGGGCATTACCATAAGACGGAAAATAAGCAGCTCACCTGCTTCGTCTGGGTGCTGACGGCGCTCCGCGTGATCATCTGCCTGTTCCCGCAGAACGGCTGGCTGACCAACGAGGGCAGCGTGACGTGGGGCATCCTGCGCAACATTCCCTTCACCGTCCTGGGCGGCCTGATCGCGGCGCTGTACTACGGCACCCGGAAGGAAGACCCGCTCTTCCGCTTCGTGTGGCTGTACGTGACCCTTTCCTTCCTGTTCTACCTGCCTGTCGCGGTCGGCGCGAGCCTGGTGCCGATGCTGGGCATGCTGATGCTGCCCAAGACCGTCTGCTACCTGCTGCTCGTCTGGACCTTCCGCAGCGCCGTGCTGAAGGATCAATAACTTCCCATCAAAAAAAGAGGCTGTTGCACATGTTCTGTACACAGTCCTAATCCGCTTCGCATTTGCTCAGCACCTTCCCCCGATCTCGGGGGGCTCTGAACGATCAGGGATCGGTCCAGTGGATCGATTCCGTTGAAGAGCGGGCCGGCAGGCCCAGGTGCGTGTCACGCCGAAGGCGTGACGGATGAGGGCGTTCATGTACGTGTGCAACAGCCCCTTTTTCATCTATTACCAGCTTTCGTACCTTTCCTGCCGGTCCAGCGCATGGATACGTGCCATTTCCTCCTCCGTCAGCTCAAAATCGAAGATATCTGCGTTTTCGGCGATATGGGCGGGGTTTGAGGAGCCGGGGATGGCGATGACGCCGGACTGCAGCTGCCAGCGCAGGATGACCTGGGCGGGCGTTTTCCCGTGCCGCTCCGCGATGGCGGCGATCACGGGATCGCCGAAATGCTCCGCGGTGTGCCCGCGGCCCCCGAAGGGATACCAGGCCTCGATGACGATGCCGTATTGCCGCGCGTACTCCTGCAGGTCCGTGTTCTGGTAGTACAGGTGATTCTCGTTCTGGATCACCGCCGGGACGATATTCGCGTAGGACAGCACCTCGTCCAGCTGCGCCCGGGTGTAATAGTTGGAGATGCCGATGGAGCGGACCGTGCCCTCCGCGACCGCCTGCTCCAGGGCGCGGTAGACCGCCTCGTCGTTCCAGCCGGGCTGGTGGATCAGCATCAGGTCCACGTAATCCACCCCCAGATCCGAGAGCGACTCATGGATGCCCTGCAGGGCGCGGTCATAATCGCTGGGCATGACCTTGCTGGTGATGAAGACCTCCTCCCGGGTGACGATGCCGTCGGCGATCGCCCGCCTGAGGCCCCGACCCACGCCCTTCTCGCACTGATAGTACCGCGCGGTGTCGATGAGCCGCATCCCGGACTTCAGCGCGGCGTACACGCTGGTCTCCGCCTGGTCGTTGGAAAGCGTCCAGGTGCCCAGCCCGAGGACGGGCATATCATGTCCGCTGTTCAGCCGGACCGTGCGCGCCGCGAAATCAAACACGCCCGCGGGAGCCGGGGATGGCTCCCCGGCCCTCGCGGGCGTGATAAGCGCGAGCAGCAGGAGCAGGATCGGAAGGACCGGCTTTCTGTCCACGTTTCTCATCTTTCACTCTCCCATGCTCAGCGTGATGGTGACATCGCCGTTTCCCAGCAGCTCGCGCATCTGCTCCGGGCTCCTGTCGGTAATATGGCCCAGCCGGGTGTAGGCCCAGGAATTGCTGCCGTAAAACACGACGATCTGGTCGCCGGAATACAGCACGATGTCGCCCGGGGCGGTCACGGTCTGCCGGTCCTCGCGCGGCAGGCTCTGGCCGATGGCGCCGACCTGCTCAAACCCGCCGTACATGGACATGCGGACCGTCAGGCCTTCCGCGGCCAGCTCCCTGAGCGCCTGCACGGAGGCGTTCTCCTCCCAGGCGACGTCGACGGGCGTATCATTGATCTTCATCTGCATGGTGTTTTCACCCCTTACAGCGCTCAGGCCCCCTGTGCAGAGCAGCAGGGCCAGGAGCAGCGACAACGCGTGTTTCATCATCGGCCTCCGTTTCCTTGATCCGGTATCACTTGGCCACGGGCAGTTTCACCTCGATGGAGGCGTTGTCCACGGTCATGCCGTAGGTGTAGTTGGAGTATTCCGGCTTGATGGTCATATCCAGCTTGAAATCGTCGTCCAGGAAGGCGCGGTAGGGGTCCCACGTGGTCAGGACCATGGTCAGCTTGTGGCCCGGGGCCACGGTATAGACGGTGGGCAGCAGGTAGAAGGTATAGTCGTAATACTCGTCCGGATCCAGCCCCTCCTCCTGCAGCGTGTATTCGCTCGTGTCATAGCCGCAATCGGGGTTCCTGAGGTCGGTCCAGCCATAGGTGAAGGTCACGTTCCTGGCCGGCTGCTGCACCAGCTTCTGGATATCCATGGTGTACTCCCCGCCATCAACGCTGAAGGTACCATCCGTCTCGAAGGGGACCAGGCTGTTGTTTGCCGGATCGGTCACAAAGGCGTCGAAGCTCTTTTCCGGATCCTCCATGGTGTCCACCAGCACCGCGGTGATCATCTGCCCGTCCGCGATCGGGTTATCGGCGCAGAGCCGCACGTGGATCTCCGGCACGCCGTAGATGGTGGTGTTCTCCGGCAGGTCGATCACGTACTTGGCGGCCTGCTCGCCCGTCAGGGAGATATAGTAGTCCGACTGCGGGATCGGTTCAGCGTCAAAGCCCTCCCTCAGGAAGGCGGCCTTGGTCGCGATGGAGGTGGAATCTATCCACGCCGTATCGCCCATGTCGATGCCGTTGGCCTTGAAGGTCTGCAGATCGAAGTCACGCCATTTCTCAAAGGTGCGGAAGGAGCCGTCCACGTTGCTCTGCACGGTCACGGCGGGCATATTCTCGATGCCGTTGTCCACACCGTAGAGATAGTGCGCGTACCACTTGTTCAGCGTCTCATACCAGAGCTCGTTATTGATCATGCGCGGTTCCACGCTGTTGTGGCCGTCCTGGTGGAACAGCATCTTGCAGGTCTGGCCGGCCTTTTCAAAGGCCTGGGCCATCAGGTCGGCGTGCTTGGTGGTCACGTTGAAGTCGTTGAGGCCCTGCACGATCAGCGCGGAGCACTGGATATTCGCGTAATTCTTCCCGTATTCGAGCATATCCCAGACCGGGGCGAAATCGCCGTTGGTCGCCTCCTGGTCGTGCGCGATCTGCCACAGCCAGGAGCCGTACCCGGGCTTGAGCTCTGTCCACGTGTCGTCGGTATACGAGCCGCCGCAGTTGTACGACGCCAGGCTGTGCGCGTACATGACCTCGTAGATGATCGGGATGCCCTGGGAATTCGTATACTCGTACCAGCTCGCCACGCCCGCGACGGGCACGATGGTCTTCAGGCCCTTGACGCCCGTGGTCGCCACCTCATAGAGCATCGTTCCGCCGTAGGACGCGCCGGTCATCGCCACGCTGCCGTTGCACCAGTCCGCCTTGATCGCGGTGGTGCCCGTCTTATCGGTATAGGCCACCCGGTCGCCGGCCAGCCACTCGACCACCGCCTTGTGGCTGTCGCACTCAGGGATCATGCCGCAGAGCTCGAAGCCCTCCGAGCCATAGGTGCCGATGCCGCAAGCCTCAATGATGGCGTAGCCCCTGAGCAGGAAATAATCATACTCCCCGATATTGTAATAGCCGCTGGACGAGGCGGGCGTCGCGTAATTCCAGTCCGCGGGCTCGGCGTTTTTGGCAAATGCCAGCATCGTCACCTCGGCCGTGGGCACCCGCTTTTCGCCCTTCTCGAACAGCTTCTGATAGTCGAAGGGCGTTTCCTCGAACAGCTCCGTTTCCCTGTTTTCGTTCTGGTTGCAGGTGCCGGCCAGGTATGGCGTCGGGTCATAGATCGCGGCCGCCTTGTACTTGCCCTCCGCCGCGGGGCGGGGCACCTGCGCGAAGACCTTCACCAGGTCCGGCCTGCCGTCGCTGTCCGTGTCATAATCCGTTTCCACGTACACGCAGAAGCGCAGGATATCGCTGTCCTCATTCGAATAGTCCATCGCGGTGGGATCGCTGTATTTCAGGATCGGCTGCAGCTGCCCGTTTTCGATCCGCAGCACGCCGCCCTCCTGCGCCAGCGCCGCGCCCGCCAGCGTCATCAGTACCGCCGTCAGAACGGCGAGAAGCTTCGCATAGCATTTCTTCATATTATTTTCTCCTGTCCTCTGTCAGCTGATGCTTCCGCAGTCACAGAATACCATAAAATCCACGAAAAAACCAGCATTTCTTGTGCCCGGCCGCCATCGCGGATTGCCGTTTTCTGTCCGGCGCGCTGACAATCCGGGATTAACCGCGCTTTTCGCTTTTCACTTTTTTCAAAACTCTTTTTCGAAAAGCTGCCATCCCCCGACCGGCAAACGTATGAATAGATGTGCGGCCCGGAAAACACCGGCCGCTGGATCATTCTGAAGCGGGAGAGCGCCGGAGAGACGCGCCGAGCCCGCCCTACATAACCGGCAAAAGCCGGAAACGAGAAAGAAAAGAAAGTGGAGGAAACCAAAATGAAGAAATTGTTCGCCGCCATCCTGTCCCTGTGCCTGATGCTGTCCGCCGTCGCCGTATTTGCCGAGGTCGCCGCTCCCAAGGAGATCAACTGGAGCGACTATACCGAGCAGGCTTCCAAGGTCAATGGCGAGCTTGCCCACATCAACAGCACTGATCTGCAGATCTTCGTGCCCGCTGAGTTCAAGGACAACGAGATCTCCGCGGAAGCCGCCCAGAAGGGCAACTTCCTGCTGCTGACAGCCGAGGATGGAAAAGCGGCCGTGAACGGCCAGATCGCTCCGATGTCCCTCGACACCTTCATGGCCGGTGTCGGCCAGCAGGCCCAGAACGTGACCCAGCTCAAGATCAACGGTATCCTCTGCACCAACTTCAACCTGGTGAACAACGGCGTGCTGAGCACCTGCATCGCCATCAACACCGACCAGAACAGCACTCTGCTGTTCTCCTTCACCCCTGCCAACCAGGATCCCTACACCAACCTGATCCGGATCATGGTAGCTTCTCTGCAGCATGAGCAGAAGTAAGCGCTGTAAGAAACGATCTTAATCAGACAGAGCAACGAGGAGAAAAACCAAAATGAAAAAACTGTTCGCAATCCTGACCGCCCTGTGCCTGCTCTGCTGCTCCGCCGCCGTTCTGGCCGAAGCGGCTCCCGCCACAGAAGCCCAGCCCCTCTACCTTACTCCCGGCGTCACCTTCGGCATGAGCCAGGACGAGGTCATCAAAGCCCATGGCAGCGCGAAGTTTGAGCGCGATGTGGAGCACATCGCCGGCCTCAGCTTTGACGAGCTCGAGTATGAGGATTACGACCTCATGGGAAGCGAGGCCGAACTGCACTACTACTTCATGAACAACAAGCTGATCGGCGCGCAGGCGCAGTTCGATGACGACGCCGCGATCTTCGGGAAGCTGCAGGAAAAGCTGACCGCCGAATTCGGCGAAGGCGCCAAGCCTGATCCCGCGTCCCTGGGCAATGCCCTGTACGCGCTGGATGACGAAGGCAGCCTCAGCGCCAACACGCTGGCCTGGATCACCGGCGACACTATCATCGTCCTGGAGCAGGAGAATGACGGCGACGTGAATCTGTCCTGTCTCAATCTTGCCGCTGAATACGTCAAATAACACGGAGAACAACATAAACGCCGCCCGGGTTGGGCGGCGTTTTTATGTTGCACTCGATCTCCTGTTTTCGGTTTGTACGGCCTTACGGCGAAGCGCCGCGGATTCCGGCTCCGTTCGTCACGGTTCCTTTACGATCACGCCCACCCCGTCGGGGATGACGGTGACCCGGCTGTCCGGACCCACAAGCTCCCCGGCCATGGCCAGCGCCGTGTCGGCATCGGGGGCCCAGGTCATATGCATGGCCTCGATCAAGGCGCGGTTTTCCGGGCCGGTGACGAAGATACAGCGCGCCTTCAGCAGGATGCGCGCCAGGATCTGCGCCTCCCACTGGTCAAAGCGCGTGGCCTCCGCCGGGATGCTTTCGATATCGCGCATCACGGCTTCAGGCCCGCTGCGGTCAGCGAACCAGCGGTAAAAGTCCTCGCCGCCGTGCCCGTCGCCCAGGGCCGCGTTCATGATGATGACGCCGCCGGGCCGCACACAGGCCTCCGCCGCGGTCATGCCCTTGACGGACTGGTACACATTCTGGTCCAGAGGGTAGCCGCCGTTGGAGGTGACGGCGATATCCGCCACGACCGGCCGCACGCTCACGCGCCGGCCGCACATGGCGCAGCCCGCCTCGTGCGCCTGCCGGGGGTCTCCGGCCACCGCGCCGACGACGCGCTTCTCGCCGTCGATCAGCACGTTCAGGATAAAGCGCAGGCCCGCCCGCTCCGCCGCGTACAGCATGTCGCGATGGATCGGGTTCTGCTCCAGGCTGCCCGCCCGGGCGTAGGGACTGGCGATGAAGCCCGCGTTGTGGTTATAGCGCACCGTTTTTTCCGCCGCGATGCCGGGCAGGATGCTCTTGCGGCCGCCGGAGAAGCCGGCGAAGAAGTGCGGCTCGATAAAGCCCTCCGCCACCACCAGGTCGGTCTCGCGCAGCAGGGCGTTCAGCCACAGCTCGCCGCCGGAGGGAAGCGTGCCGAAGTGCGCCATGGCGGCCGCGTCGTAGGCGTTATGCACCACGATATGCTCAGCCTCCACGATCTCCGCGCCCAGCTTCGCGATCAGCTCCTCCCGGGTAGTGGGGCGGTGCATGCCGGTGGCGATCAGGATGGTGATCTCCGCGTCCGGCCGGCCGCGGCGGATCTCCTCCAGCAGCGGGGGCATAGTGATGCGGCTGGGTACCGGGCGCGTGTGGTCGCTGGTGATGACCAGGACGCGCCGTGCGCCCCGCGCCAGCTCCATGAGCCGCGGCGAGCCGATCGGCGCGCCGAGCGCCTCTCGGACGATAGCGGCCTGGTCCGCGCCGCTGCCTTCCTCCCCGGCAGGCCGCAGCACCGCCGCGATCCGGCTCTCGTCAAGATGCAGCAACTGCTTCTGCCGCCCGAACGGGATTTCCATCGTCTTGATCATAACACCCCTCCTTCAGAAGCTCTCAGTTGTCGAAAACACCCAGCAGCTTCCCGTTCCTGACGTCCACATACCCCCGGTCCGTGATACGCAGGGCGGGAGAGACCGTCAGGCCGAGAACGCTGAAGGACATGATAGGATTCGCGAAACGATAGCCGAATTCCTTCAGGGCGGCAGTGACACGCTCGGCGTCCTCCGCCAGTTCGGTCAGCGAGCGCTCCGTCACGATACCGCCGACCTCCAGCGCCATGGAAGCGACGACCCGGCCGTCCAGCACGGCGCAGTAGCCGCCCTGGTGCCCGATGACCCAGTTGGCCGCCGCGGCGCAGTCCGCAGCGGAACATCCGGCCACCAGCAGGTTGTGGTGGTCGTGGGCGTAGGTGCAGGCCACCGCGCCCTTCTTCAGGAAATCCTTCCGGTCCGCCAGGCCCACCATCCGCCGTCCCGAACCGGTATAGCGGTCGAACACGGCGATCAGGGCGCAGCCGCTGCCCTGCAGGTCCACCAGTCCGTCCTTCACCCGCACGTCGCGGAAGCCCTCCAGCACCCGGCCCGAGGCCGCGTCCGGCACCATCACGCGCGCGCTGTGCGTGCCGTCCGGCTTTTCCACGGCAATGGCAAAATCCTTCTCACTGAGGGGATCCAGCCTGACAGAGCGATAGAAATGGGCGGGAAACCGTTTCCCCTCCGCCGCGACGCTCCGTTCATCCCCGTCCCGGTATACGGTCCGGCCGTTCTTCCACACGCGCAGCACATGGAAATCCGTCAGATTATCCACCAGCAGCAGATCCGCCAGCATCCCGGGCCCGATCATGCCGCGGTCATGCAGGCGCATGCGCTGGGCGGGGTTCCATGTGACGGCGCGGATGGCGCGCTCCGGCTTCATGCCCAGGCCGACCGCCTTGCGCAGCAGGTAGTCCAGGTGTCCCCGGCGGCAGAGCAGGTCGGGCATGGTGTCGTCCGTCACCAGGCTGAAGTGGTCCCAGATGTCCTCTTTTTCGAGCCATTCTACCGTTTCCGGGATCAGGGATTTGTCCTGCAGCTCCCCGAAGACGCCCATTTTCATGCGCTCTTTGGCCCACTCGACCCCTGTCATGGTGTGGTCGGAGTCCACGCCGTAGTACACGATATCGCAGAGCTCCCGGTCCCTGTAATAGGCGATGTGCCCCTCCCGGACCACGTCCGGCCTGCCGCGGCGCAGCGCGTCCAGCCAGGCGCGGGTCTTGCCCGCGGGCTCATTGAGCAGGCTGTGCGCGTTCATCACCTCGCCCAGGCAGTGGACCGAAGGCTCCCGCAGCAGCTCCAGCGCGTCGTCCAGCTCGATCCGCCCGCCCGTGGTCTCGAACTCCGTGCAGGGAACGGACGAGGGAATGCCCCACAGGATATCCATTTCCGCTTCCCTGCCGGCGCGGATAAAGGCCTTGACGCCCTCCAGCCCGAACACGTTGGCGATCTCGTGCGGCTCCGCGATACAGGTGGTGACCCCGTGGCGCAGGAGCTCCCGGGAAAAGGTACCCGGCGTGATCATGGAGCTTTCCACATGCAGGTGAATATCAATCAGCGAAGGGATGCAATAGCATCCCTTCGCGTCAATGGTTTCATCCGCCGTGTCCGGCTCCGCGCCCTCACAGAAGGCGTAACGGACGCGCTCGCCCTCCAGAAGCACCCAGCCCGGCAGGAACCGCCGGAGCCAGGTGTTGTAGACGCGCGCGTTCCGGATCAGCGTCCGTTTCATTATTGATAGATCTCCTCGTTGTAGCGCTCGATCCAGGCGGCGTTGCGCTCGTTGTACAGCGCCCAGTTGGGAGCGCCGGACAGGGCGACGGTCTCGCCGTAGCAGATGCCCTCGGCCTGTTCGGGGGTCAGCACGACCTTGGTGTTGGCGGGCGCTTCCACCTTGTCGATAGCGTCCTTGTACTGCACGTCGTAGCTGATCAGCCAGGAAATGAACTTGTAAGCCAGGTCCACGTTCTTGCTGCCCTTCACGATGTTGACGGAATTGATGCCCAGGAAGGTGCCCTCGGCGGGAACGATCACATACTCGAGGCCCTCCACCGCGCCGCGGATGGTGCTGGCGTTGAAGTCCTGGCACACGGCCACGGAGACCTCGCCCTGCTCAAACTTGGCGGCGAGATCGCCAGAGCTCTGATAGAAGCCGGCGCCCATGCCGATGAGCTCCTTGATCTTGGCGAACGCGGGATCTTCGTTTTCAGCGGGATCCACACCGGCCACCTTGCCGGCGACCTCGATCATGTAGGGGCCGGAGGTCATGCTGATGTCCGGGATCACCAGCTGGGAGGCCACCTCGGGGTTCCACAGCTGCGCCCAGCTGGTCAGGGGCTCGCTGACGGCCTTGGGATCATACAGGATGCCGAAGCCGGTCACGGTGTAGCCGGGGCCATAGCCGTTGGACGGATCCTGGCAGAAGGGATAGAGGTCCTCGAGGCCCTCGATGCGGCTCTTGTCGATGGGCATGAACAGGTCCGCCTCGATGCACTTCTGCACATACAGGTCGGAGAAATAGACGATGTCATAGTTTTCGGGATTCTCGGTGACCTTCGCCAGACGCGGGGCGTTGTTGCCCAGGTCCAGCACGATCTTGCAGTTGTTCGCCTCTTCGAAGGGCGCGAACACGTTGGCGGTGATGGTGTCGATGTTGGCGGACCAGGTGGAGATGGTCAGGGTCGGCACTTCTTCCTGCGCCAGGGCGGCGGTCATGGGCAGGACCATCGCCAGGGCCAGCAGCAGAGCGGCAAGCTTTTTCATGAGAGATTCCTCCAATTGATTGATTTATGATAACGTCTGGCGACGCGATCATCAGGCCTCATCTGTCGTATAGATGGTTTTTTCTGCCGGGAAGAAGATGGTCACCGGGTCGTTGGGGGCGTACAGCGTGTCCGCGGCGGTGTTGACCAGGTAATCTCCCTCTTTGGTGTTGACCAGGTACTGCATCTGCTTGCCCAGGAAGGTGGCGACCACGATCCTGCCGCGCAGGCACATGACGCCGCCCTCATGCCCCGGAACCAGCTGCAGGTCGTCCGGCCGGCACGCCGCCTTAAGCTTCGGCGCCGTGCCCTCTGCCTCGAACACCGTGCCGGAGGCGGATGCGTAACGCCCGTTCTCCCGCGTGAGCGGCACGAAGTTTTCAAAGCCCACGAAGCGGGCGGTGAACTCGTTGACCGGGTGGCTGTAGATATGCACCGGGGTATCCATCTGCTCGATCCTGCCGTTGTTCATGATGGCGACCTGGTCGGAGATGGAGAAGCATTCCTCCTGGTCGTGGGTCACATAGACGGCGGTGATGCCCATTTCCTGCTGCAGGCGTCGGATCTCCACGCGCATCTCGACGCGCAGGCGCGCGTCCAGGTTGCTGAGCGGCTCGTCCATCAGCAGCACGCGGGGTTTGAGCACCAGCGCCCTGGCCAGCGCCACGCGCTGCCGCTGTCCGCCGGACATATCGGCGGGCAGGCGGTCGGCGAACCCGGCGAGACCGACCCGGGACAGCATTTCCGTCACGCGGGTCTGGATCTCCGCCTTGCCCACATGCTGGCGCTTGAGGCCAAAGGCCACGTTTTCAAACACGTTCAGGTGCGGGAACAGCGCGTAGCTCTGGAACACGTAGCCGAAGCCGCGCTTGTGGATCGGCCGATGGGTATAATCCTGCCCATCGAAGAAGAACTGCCCCTGGCTCACGTCGATGAAGCCCGCCATGGTGCGCAGCGTGGTCGTTTTGCCGCAGCCGGAGGAGCCCAGCAGGGACACGAGCTTTCCCTCTTCGATGCTGATGCAGAAATCCTTCAGGATGGTATTCCTGCCATAGCCCGCGGATACGTTTTTGAGCTCTAAGATCGCCATAGCTTCGTTCCTTTCACGGTCACCGCTTCAGCTTGATGCCCAGCAGCTTTTCGGACAGCGTCATCAGCAGGATGGTCATCAGCATCAATAGCACCGAGGCCGCCGCGATAGTCGGGTCCAGGCGGCCGATGATCAGGCTCTGCATGGCCGTCGGCAGCGTCATGGTGCCCGGGCTGGAGATGAATACGCCGATGGATACGTCGTTGAAGGAATTGATAAACGCTAATATGAAGGCGGAGATCAGGCCCGAGCGGATGTTCGGGATCACCGTCAGGAAGAAGGCCGGGATCGCGGGCGTACCCAGGGAGCGCGCCGCCTCCTCGATGGAGAAATCAAAATTGCTCAGGGCGGAGCCCGTGGTGCGGATGATGTAGGGGATCGCGATCAGTGTGTAGCCCACCGCCAGGCCCAGGTACACCGACCCGCCGATGCGCGGGATGAAGGAGCGCAGCAGCGCGAAGCCCAGCACCAGCGAGGGGATCAGCGTCGGGGAGAGGAAGAACCCGTTGACCAGCGCCTTGCCCCGGAAGCGGTACTTGTTGAGGGCGTACGCCGCCGGGATGCCCAGCAGCATCGCCAGCGTCGTGCCGATCAGGGAAACGCTGAGCGATGTCACGAAGCCGCGCTGAAAGCTCGGCAGGGTCAGCGCCTTCTCGTACCACTGCAGCGAGAAGCCCGTGGGCGGGAAGGAGACGGCCGCCGTCGAGGAAAAGGACGTGCCCACCATGATCAGCATGGGCCCGACCAGGAAGATATAGGTCAGGATGGTGATGACCAGCAGGAGACGGCTCTTTTTCATGCGCTCTGCCTCCTGTTCAGCCTGCCGGCGATCTGCGTGAACAGCACGTTGATCAGCACCGTGAAGAAGATCATGACCACCGCCACCAGCGAGGCGCTGACCCAGTCGGAATTGATGTTCGCGTACTGGTCGATCAGGGTGGACAGCACCTTGGTCTTGGTGCCGCCCAGCAGGCTCGGCGTGGCGTAGGCCGTCATGGTGCCGGTGAACACCAGCATCCCGCCCGTGATCAGGCCGGACACGCTCAGCGGCACCACCACCTTGATGAACGCCAGCACCGGCGGGCAGCCCAGGGTCTGGGCCGCCTGCAGCAGCTCGTCGTCGATGGATTCCATCACGCCCACCAGGCTTAAAAGCATCAGCGGCATGAACAGCTGGATATAGCCGATCAGCATGGAGGTTTCGGTATAGAGGATGCTCAGGGGCCTGTCGATCAGGCCGATGCCCACCAGCAGGTTGTTGATGACGCCCTTCTTGCCCAGCAGCACGATCCAGCAGATGGAGCGCACGATGGCCGAGGTCAGCAGCGGAAAGGTCGCCAGGGAGATCGCGAGGCTCTTACGCTTTTCCGACATGCGTGAAATATAATAGGAAACCGGCACGCCCACCACCGCGCAGACCGCCGTGGTGATCGCCGCCAGGCGCAGCGTGCGCGTGAGCGAGTTCGTGAAGAAGCTCTTGCGGAACAGCGCCGCGTAACCGGCGAAGCTGACCGCGCCCGTATCGTCATACACCGTCTGGAGCACGATCCGCAATACAGGCCACGCACAGCAGAGAATCAAAAAAACGATGCCCGGCGCGCAGAGGACGAGCGCCCATCGTTTCCGCATACGCAGCCTCCTTTCTGACACGGTGAATCGTTATGCCACAGCTATGAAATATATAACGCCTCACCCACGGGCGAAGCGCTATTCCGGTCGCTTCCCCTGCCGGGAAGCGCCATTATCATAGCAGATTCTAAATACTGTGTCAATTATCAAACGATATATTTTTTCGTTCGCGTATAATTACGAATAATGCCTGCTGTTTTTCAAAAAAGGTTCGTTATTAAAGCCGCCCGGATCGCCGCTATCCGCCGCGCGGGCCAACATCCTGCGGGTTTGGCGGGCCGCAGAGCGGGAGGCTTGACGCGCCGGGCAAAAGCAATTATAATACCGCCTCCGGGGCAAAAGCCCCGGGCATCACATTTTTGCTGATACAACAGCAAAAAGGAGGAGTTTTCCAATGAAGAAGTATATTGCGGAATGCATCGGCACCGCCACCCTGGTGATCCTGGGCTGCGGCACCGCCATGCTGGTGGGCTGCGACGCGGCGAGCGGCAGCGGCTATCTGCTGACTGCCCTGGCCTTCGGCCTCACGATCGTGGCCATGGCCTACTCCGTCGGCAACATTTCCGGCTGCCATATCAACCCCGCGGTGTCCCTGGGCGTGCTGCTGACCGGCGGCATGAGCGGCAAGGATTTCATCGGCTACGTGGTATCCCAGTGCGTCGGTGCGCTGGCAGGCAGCGGCGTCCTGGCCCTCATTTTCAATCTGGGCAATGTGAAGGACATGACCGGCGGCTTCGGCGCCAACGGGCTGGCGGGCGTCAACGGCAGCGCCGTCGCGGGCCTGGTGGTGGAGATCGTGCTGACCTTCATCTTCGTGCTCGCGATCCTGGGCGTGACCAGCAAAAAGGCGAACCACGGCTCCTTCGGCGGCCTGGTGATCGGTCTCACGCTGGTGGTGGTGCACATCCTGGGCATCGGCCTGACCGGTACCTCGGTGAACCCCGCCCGCTCCTTCGGCCCCGCGCTGGTCGCCGCCATTTCCGGCAACGCCGCGCCGCTGGCCGCCCTGTGGGTGTTCATCGTCGGCCCCCTCGTCGGCGCCGCCCTGGCTGCCTGGGCGTACAAGGCGCTTGAAAAGTAAGAAAAGCTGGATTCCAACGGGGCTGCTGCGCTGCGATGCGCGGCAGCCTCTTTCTTTATCCGCGCCAAATACTTGCTATCAGAACCGCTTTGGGATATAATCACCTGTAAAGGCATTATCTGAGGGAGGACACCCATGCGTCACGAGATCTACCTGGCCGGCGGCTGCTTCTGGGGGGCGGAAAAATACCTCGGCAATATCCGGGGCGTCCTGGAAACCAGCGTCGGCTACGCCAACGGCCATACGGAGCGCCCCAGCTACGAGCAGGTCAAGCATGAGCACACCGGCCACGCGGAGACGATCCGCGTCATTTTTGACGACGAACAGCTGAAGCTGGAAACGCTGCTGAGCCTGTTCTACCTGTCCATTGATCCCACCAGCGTGGACCGGCAGGGCGGCGATATCGGGCACCAGTACCGCACGGGCGTTTACTACACGAACGCCGCAGACGAGCCGGTGATCCGCGCGTCGCTCGCCCGGCTCCAGGCCCGGCGCGGGCAGCCTGTGGCGGTGGAGTGCGAGCCCCTCGCCCAGTTCTTCGACGCGGAGACCTATCACCAGAAATATCTGGATAAAAACCCCGGCGGCTACTGCCACGTGCCCTTCGCCCAGATCCGCTGGGTCAGGACGGTCGATCCCGCCCAATGGACCGAGGAGAGCGAAGCGCCGCACTTTCAGCACTGATCACGAAAAAAAGGAGACGCAGCCATGGCATTTCTGGAGATCCATTTCTTTTCCGACGTACTGAACGTCGCCTCCACCGTCAACGTCATCCTGCCGGAAACCCGACAGGGCATCGGCGTGACGGCGTCGGAGGGCGGCGACCTGCCCAAGGTGCTTTACCTGCTGCACGGGTACAGCGACGACCACACCATCTGGATGCGCCGGACCTCTGTGGAGCGCTACGCGGCGTCGCATAACCTGGCGGTCATCATGCCCGCGGTCAACCACAGCTTCTACATCAATGAGGTGTATGGCGAACGCTACTGGGACTATGTGAGCGACGAGCTGCCCCGGATCATGCAGCGCTTCCTGCGCCTGAGCGACCGACCCGGGGACACCTATGTGGCCGGTCTGAGCATGGGCGGGTACGGTGCGATGCGCCTGGCGCTGACCTATCCGGAGCGCTTTGCTGCCGCAGCCAGCTTTTCCGGCGCTGTGGACGCCATGAGTGAGCTGAACAATGCGACGGAGACCCGCAGGGCCCGCTGGCAGAGCGTGCTGGGAGACCTGAGCAAGGCTCCCGGCAGCGAGGTGGACCTGTTCCACCTGATGAAAGTCAACGCCTCCGCCCCGAAAAAGCCCGCCCTGTACGTGAGCTGCGGCACGGCGGATTTCCTCTGGCACCAGCACCAGGCCTTCGTGCCCGCGCTGGAAAAGTACGGCTGGCCCGTCACCCATTACGAGGAGCCGGACGTCGGCCACGAATGGGCCTTCTGGGACAGGCAGATCAAAAAGTTCATTGAAATGATCTTTGCGGGTGACTGTTCAGTCGTGGTTGTCGCGCTACGCGCTCTGTGCCTCATTGCGGCTCCACCCGCCTTCATCGCCCACTGGGCGCGGCGGGCTCCGCCGCCCCCAACGGTGTTTCCTGTCGTCCCTGCGGGACTCCCAGGCGGAAACACCGCAAGGAAGAGATTCTGCTGACGCAGAATCGTCCTCGCGGCGTACATGCCGCCGCTGCGGATTCGAACAGAGGGTGTTCCCCCTCTGTACTCCCCTCGGTATGTCCTTTCCGGCACTCCCATCCCATCGCCCTACGGGTGGCTCCGCCATCCGCCGAATGAATCGGCGGACTCCGGGATTCCGTGCCGGAAAGGACCGGGACTTGTCTCACTTTACTGCACGACTGAATAGTTTCCTTTGCGGAATAGTCATCTCACCCTAATACAGCCAGTGCCCCGCCGGACGTTGCCGGCGGGGCACTGGCTATTTGTTTGTTACTTAAGGTCCAGGATCGGCAGGCTGGTGCTGCCCTCGCCGGCCATATAGGTGGGCAGCTTGCCGTCCCAGGCGTTGGCCTGCTGCCACTTGATCAGGCTTTCGGTCAGGGAGGCGGCGATCTTCTGGTTCGCTTCCGCCTCGGCCTCCGCCTTCACCTTCGTCGCGTAGGCGGCGGCGTCCGCGTCGATCTTCTTCACGGCCGCCTCGGCCTCCGCGGTGATGCGCTGCCGCTCGGCCTGCTGCTGGGTCTCCATGGTCTTCTGCTCCTGCTCGATCTCCGCCTGCAGCTTCTTCTGCGCCGCGACCTGCTTCTGCTCGACCGCGTCGGTGAAGCTGTCGGTGAAGTCGATGTTCTCAATGCTGACCGAGATGATATTGATGCCGTAGCGCTCCATTTCGGAGGCCAGCTGGTCGCGGATGGTCTTGGAGAGGTTCTCGCGCGCGGCCACCAGGTTTTCCGCCGTGTACTTGGAGAACACCGCCTTCGTGTTTTCCAGCAGCCTGGGCATGACCAGGGTGTTGAAGTAGGAGGTGCCCACCTGGCGGTACAGGTTCATGGCCGTCGCAGTATTGATGGAATAGTTGATGGAGCCGTCGATATCCACCTGCTGGATATCGCTGGAGAAGGACTGGGTCTTGAAGACGGTCTTCTGTTCACGGTTGTCCATCAGCACCACCTGCTGGAAGGGGGACTTGAAATGGAACCCCGCGTCCAGGGTGTAGCTCTCGACCCGGCCGAAGGTGGTCAGGATGCCGGTATAGCCCGTAGGGACCTGGGCCGTGCAGGTGCCGTAGATCAGCGCGCCGATCAGCAGGATGCCGATCACCACGATCATCGTTTTGTTCAGTTTCATCGATCTGTCCTCCTTTATGCTTGATCCGTACATTCGTTGCCGTTCCGTCCCGGGGATCGCGCGCCCCCCGCCGGACAGTTACAGTATAGCCGGTTCAAATCCGCCGCGCAAGTGCCCCTGTTCGCGGGGAATGCCGCCGTTTTCCGCATTCTGTGCGAAACAGGCCGTCCCGCCTGCTTCGTATGGATGTTCACAGCGTTTTCACACGGATTATTGCAAATATGTTACATATTTGTTAATTTATTGTAATATTTAGCCTTTATATGCGCTGTACGGTCAGAAAATCAGCCCGTTTCGTTCATCCTTACCGTATAATTATTAAATTTCTGTTAAATACGCACGGAAAGCCCGTCCGGCAAATCCAAAGTCCCCAAGGCACAATTTCTTCTTGTAATTCCACATTGAATCCCTTACAATAAGCGCAGGAAAAGAAAGGAGCTGCGCCTATGAGCGACGTCCGGAAAAGGTCTGTTTCTCCCGCCTGGCTGCGGGACGCGGTCTTTTATGAAATCTATCCCCAATCCTATTATGACGCGAACGGCGACGGTATCGGCGACTTCGCCGGGATCACGGAAAAGCTGCCCTATATCCGCTCCCTGGGCTGCAACGCGCTGTGGATCAACCCCTGCTTCGATTCGCCCTTCAGGGACGCGGGCTACGACGTGCGCGACTACAAGCGCGCCGCGCCGCGCTACGGCACGAACGAGGACCTGTACCGCCTGTTTGAGGAGGCGCACCGCCAGGGGATCCGGGTCCTGCTGGACCTGGTGCCCGGCCACACCTCCGAGGAGCATCCCTGGTTCCTGAAGAGCGGCGAGGCGGAGTCCAACGAGTTTTCCGGCCGCTACATCTGGACGGACGACTGGTTCAAGGGCATACCCGGCCGGCCCTACGTGGGCGGGGAATACCCGCGCAACGGCACCTACATGCTCAACTTCTTCAAGTGCCAGCCCGCGCTGAACTACGGCTGGCTGCGCCCGACGGAGCCCTGGCAGAGCGCGATGGACAGCCCGGAGGCCCTCGCCACGCGCGAGGCGATGAAGGACGTCATGCGCTTCTGGCTCAGCCACGGCGCGGACGGCTTCCGCGTGGACATGGCCGGCTCGCTGGTCAAGGGCGACGACGAGCAGGGCACCGGCACCTGCGCCGTCTGGCGCGATATCCGCGCGATGTTGGACCGGGAGTATCCCGACGCCGCGCTGGTGGCGGAATGGTCGCACCAGCAGGCAGCCGTCGCGAACGGCGGCTTCCATATGGATTTCTATCTCGACCAGTGGGACAACGGCTACCACACCCTCCTGCGCGACGGGAAAAGCAGTTTCTTCCGCCGGGACGGACAGGGCGACATCCGCCGTTTCCTGAGTGATTTCATGCCGCGCTACGAGGCCTGCAAGGGCAAAGGCTACGTGGCCCTGATCACCTGCAACCACGACACGCCCCGCGCCTGCCCGGCCCTGACCCCGGACGAGGCGAAGCTGGCCTACGCCTTCCTGCTGACGCTGCCCGGCGTGCCCTTCATCTATTACGGCGACGAGATCGGCATGCGCTACCAGGCGGCCCTGCCCACCAAGGAGGGCGGCTACACCCGCACCGGCACGCGCACGCCCATGCAGTGGTCCGGCGGGAAAAACCTCGGCTTTTCCCAGGCCGCGCCCGAGCGGCTCTATCTGCCCGTCGATCCCTCCCCCGACGCCCCGACGGTGGAAGCCCAGGAAGGCGATCCCGACTCCCTGCTCGAGACGGTCCGCGCCATCGTCCGCTTCCGGCACAGCCAGCCCGACCTCGCGCCTGACGCGGATTTCGAGCCCCTGGAGATCCCCGGCGAGCCCCGCGCCCTGGTCTACCGCCGCGGAGGCCTGTACCTGTGCGTGAACCCCTCCGGGAAGGAGATCCGGCTGCCCAAGGACATCGCCGGAAGGCTGGCCAGCCAGAGCTGCCTGTTCGCCGTCGGCGTCCGGCCCGAAGCGGCCGATGCCCGGCGTCTCGCGCCGCAAAGCTTTGCCGTGTTCGGCGAATAAAGAAGGAAAACGTTTATGCGCAGCTTAGGCAATTTCCTGTGGTTCGTTTTTGGGGGCTTTCTGAGCGGCCTGGCCTGGCTGATTTCCGGCTTTCTCTGGTGCCTCACCGTCATCGGGATCCCCTACGGCAAGCAGTGCTTCAAATTCGCGTCCCTGTCCTTTTTCCCGTTCGGGAAGGAGGTCGTGTACGGCGGCGGCGCCGTTTCGACCCTGGCCAATATCTTCTGGATCATTTTCTTCGGCATTCCCATGGCCCTCGGCAACCTGCTCACCGGCCTGCTCTGGTGCGTCACCATCATCGGGATCCCCTTCGGCCGCCAGTTCTTCAAGATCGCCCGGCTCTCCCTGACGCCCTTCGGCGCAAGAATCATTTCAGCATAATTACACATCATTCAATGTATAAAGACAATATAAATAATATATCTTTATAAATCTTAGACATCATGATAATATAACCATACGGAGGTGAGAATGATGTCACAGGTTTTAGTCAATTTTCGGATGGATGAAGAGGACAAAAAAGGCATGGAAGAAGTCTGCAAAGAGCTGGGCTTGAGCATGACGACCGCCTTTAATATTTTCGCAAAGAAAATAAGACGGGAAAAGCGGATTCCCTTCGAGTTGTCCATTGATCCCTTTTATTCCGAATCGAACATCAATTATTTGAACAGGATCACCTCAGAGATCGATTCAGGTTCTGCCACACTCGCCGAACACTCGATAACCGAGAAATAAAGATTGAAAGGATGGGTTTTTAATGCTCCCATTCACCCGCGATCAGGCTCTTTCCCTGCTCAAGAAGTACAACACCGAGCCCTTTCACGTCCGCCACGGGCTGACGGTGGAGGCCGTGATGCGGCAGTTCGCGCTGAAGAACGGCCAGGACCCCGAGCTGTGGGGCATGGTCGGCCTGCTGCACGACGTGGACTTTGAAAAATACCCGGACCGGCACTGTCTCGAAGCGCCGGCCATGCTCCGCGAGATCGGCGCGCCGGAGGACTTCATCCGCGCGGTGTGCAGCCACGGCTATGGCCTCTGCGTGGACATCAAACCGGAAAGCGATATGGAAAAGACGCTCTTCGCCGTGGACGAGCTGACCGGCCTGATCGGCGCGGCGGTGCTGATGCGCCCCTCCCGGTCCGCCCAGGACATGGACGTGAAGTCCCTGAAAAAGAAATTCAAGGACAAGCGCTTCGCCGCCGGCTGCTCCCGCGAGGTGATCCAGCAGGGCGCGGACATGCTGGGCATCGAGCTGGACCAGCTGCTCTCCGACACCCTCGAAGCCTACAAGGCGTGCGAGGACGAGATCAACGCGGAGTGCGGGAAAGAGTGAGGAGTGATGAGTGAGGAGTGAGGAGTGAGGAGTGAGGAGTGATGAGTTGCGGAGAAAATCGCTTACGCGATTTTTTGATTGCACAGCTGAAGACCGGCGCTGATTTCAGTGATTGGCAGAAGCATTCGGAAAAATGAAAAGACCAGGCATTGCCATCAAACGAAACGCCGACAGGCGTTTCTACCTGAACTCCTCACTCCTCACTCATCACTCCTCACTCATCTCTTCTCTTCCGAGGTAATTATGAAATCACTCATCTCCTCCGCCGCGAACGAGCTCACCGCCCACATCCTGCCCTTCTGGATGGGCCTAAAGGACGACGTTCACGGGGGCTTTGTCGGCCGGGTGGATTACGACCTGACCCGGCATCCGGAGGCAGTGAAGGGCTGCATCCTGAACAGCCGCATCCTGTGGTTCTTTTCGGAATGCTATATGACCCTGCGGGACGAGACCCTCCGCCCGTACATCGCCCAGGCCTATGACATGCTCTGCCGCATGACGGACGACGCGCACGGCGGCGTGTACTGGGCGCTGAACGCGGACGGCTCCGTGGCGGACAGCACCAAGCACACCTATAACCAGGCCTTCGCGATCTATGCCCTCTCGGCCTGCTGGCGCGCCACGGGCGATCCCGACGCGCTTTCCCGCGCGAAGGCGATCTTTGAGCTCATCGAGCGCCGCTGCCGCGACGCGGGCGGCTACCTGGAGGCGTTCAGCGCGGATTTCAAGCCAGTGAGCAATGAAAAGCTCAGCGAAAACGGCGTGATGGCCACGCGCACCATGAACACCCTGCTGCACGTGCTCGAGGGCTATACGGGCCTGTACCGGGCCGACCGGGATCCCGACGTGCGCGCCAAGCTGCTCGGGATCCTGGACATCTGGGAAAGGCATATCTACAACCCGGAGCGCCGGCGCCAGGAGGTCTTCTTCGACCATGACTACCGTTCGCTGATCGACCTGACCAGCTTCGGCCACGACATCGAGACCTCCTGGCTGATGGACCGCACGCTGGAGCTGCTGGACGAGCCCGCCCTCACCGCGCGCGTCCGGCCGAAGCTGCTGGCGATGGCGGCAAATACCTATGAGCAGGCCATGAGCGATCACGGCTTCGCCAACGAATCCGAAAACGGCGTGATCGACCAGTCCCGCATCTGGTGGGTGCAGGCCGAGGCCCTGATGGGCTTCCTGAACGCGTGGGAAAAGACCGGGGAGGCCCGCTATCTCGACGCGGTACGCGCCCAGTGGCGCTACATCCGCGGCGTTCTCGTCGACCGCCGTCCCGGCTCCGAATGGTACTGGTACACGCGCGAGGACGGCACCCCCGGCGCGGACCGCCCCATCGTGGAGCCCTGGAAGTGCCCCTACCACAACGGGCGGATGATCCTGGAGCTGATCCGCTTCGGGCGCAGTAAACTGTGACTGATTTGTAAAACCTGACCGCCACCGCCTTGACAGCCGAAGTAAGGCAATGATAATATACAGGCCCCCCGGAGGTACGGCATCCCGCCCTCCGTGGGGGCCTGATCATACTGATACCGCAAAGGGTTTTCTGTTATATACCTCAGCATTTGTGACTGTTCAGTCTACGACTGAACAGTCACCGCATGGGGGTCTTGCGCCCCCCTACTCCTCAATTCGGCATTGTCGCGCTACGCGCTCTGTGCCTCATTGCGGCTCCACCCGCCTTCATCGCCCACTGGGCGCGGCGGGC
>CACWHI010000041.1 GCA_902760595.1 uncultured Eubacteriales bacterium | reverse complement strand
GGGGCCTCGCGCGTGCGGCGCAGCGGCTTGCGGTAGCGGTCGCTGCGGCGGTGGCGGCCGGCGGGCTGGGGCTCAGCCGCCGGCTGGGCGAACTGGAGGTCGTAGAGGACGTCGTCCTCCGGCTGCAGGGACGCGGCGTTTTCAGCCGCGGCCTCGTCCGCCGTTTCCGTCAGCGGACGGGCGATGGCGCCGATATCGGCGTTCTCGTCCTTGAAGCCCTTCCTGAATCGCCTGAGCTGCCGGTTTTCCCGGTTCAGCAGGGATCTGGAGCGGTCCAGGGAGGCGCGCCAGCTCAGGTCGGGCCGCCAGCGCAGCAGCCAGACGATATAGTCCGTCAGGGTGCCCAGCAGCAGGATCGGGATCAGGGCCGTCAGCCAGTTGCGGGCCAGCCAGCCGTCGATCAGGGAGGGATCGCTCAGCTGCCGGACGGCCTCCTGCACCCAGGAAAAGAGGCCCTGGAACAGGTATTTCGCGAAGGCGTTCATACGCCGTTCTCCGCTTCCGCCGCCGCATCATTCGCCGCTTCCTCCGGGGAGGCTTCCGGCTCGATCTCCACGGTCAGCGTGACCGCCGTGACGCCGATGTACTTGGCGTCCGTGGGGCGGAGCAGAGACACGGTGAAGGAGCGGGTGGCGGAAAGCCCGGTGATGTCCGCCGGGGTGGCGGCGTGCAGGCTCTCGACCGCCTCGGTATCCGTGTGCTCGCTGAAGGCCACGCGCACCTGTGAGGGATCCACGTCGATGCTCGCGATCTTATAGCCTTCCGCCGGCGCGCCGGTAAACAGCGAAAGGATGTCCACCGGCAGGCTGCTGACCGCGTAGAAGGTCTGCTCCACGGTAATGGTGTCGATCCGGATGCCGGTATTCAGCGGGGAAACGGTGATGCGGTCCTGGGGGATCTCGTTTTCCTGCCGGTCCTCCAGGCGGAAGGGCAGGGCGGTGCGCTCGGTGCCCACGAAGTAGGGCAGCTCGGACAGGTCGTAGGGCACGACGCAGCGGGCCACGTTATCCACCTTGGACTTGGGCCCGGCAATGGCCACGTAGATCGGGTCGGCCGTGGCGGCGGCAGCATACAGGCCGTCCTGCAGCCTGCCGGTCGTGGCGACGCGCACGGGAATCCGGCTGCGGGTCACGTAGGGCTCCACCTCGACGTCGACCGTAGTGACGGAGAGGTCGGTCACCGTGCCGTAGGTGCTGGAATTGGTGGTCAGCACCTGCAAGGTCTGCCTGCCGGTGCCGCGGATGCGGCCCAGGTCCACGCGCACGTTGAAGTTGGAGGCCTGGACGGTGTCATAGATGCGCTGCGGTACGTCCACGCGCATCCGGACGCCAGAAAGGGCCTCGCTGTCCAGCCCGGAGACGACGATATAGCCGTTGCGCAGCAGCGTATCCTCGTTGAGGACGCTGATGGTGACGTCGTTGAACACCTTGCTGCGCACCAGGTTGCCGTCCTGCATGATCAGGCCGCCCCACAGGAAGATGGCGGCGACGAGGCAGCCCAGCTTCCAGCCCCAGTTATGCGTGATGCCCGCCAGCAAGCGGCGGAACAGTTCGCCCTGCCGGCGCTCTTTGGCAGTCTGCTCAGTCTTTTCAGGATTCGACATTCGGCGAACCTCCTTTCCGCAGGAGCCGGCGCGTCCAGCGCTTGAGGCCGTGGGAGGGCTCCTCATGGTACAGCTCGCTCAGGGCTTTGGTGATCCCCTCCGCGTCCAGGCGCCGGGTCATGACGCCGTTGCGGGTCAGGGATACGATGCCCGTTTCCTCAGACACGATCAGCGTCACCGCGTCGGAGGCCTCGCTGATGCCCAGGGCCGCGCGGTGGCGGGTGCCCAGGTCGCGGCTCAGCGCGTTGGATTCGCTCAGGGTCAGCACGCAGGCGGCGGCGACGATGCGCTGGCCGCGGATGATCACCGCGCCGTCGTGCAGGGGAGTGTTCGGCTCAAAGATATTCTCCAGGAGGGGGGCGGAGATCGTGGCGTCCAGGCCGGTGCCTGTCTCGATCACGTCCTTCAGGCCCGTTTTCTGCTCGAACACGATCAGTGCGCCGACGCGGCGCTTGCTCAGCCGCAGGCAGCACTGGGTGATCTCGGAAATGATGCGCTGGTTCTCGCTCTGCGAGGCGGAATTGTGCTCAAAGCCCGCGCCGCGGCCCAGCTGCTCCAGCGCCTTGCGCAGCTCCGGCTGGAACAGGATGAACAGCAGGAGCGCGCCGTTGTTGAGCACGGAGCGCATCAGCCAGTTCAGGCTGGTCAGGCCCAGCAGCTCGCTCACGTAGCTGATGAGCAGCATGACGGCCAGACCCTTGAGCACCTGGATGGCCCGGGTCTGTTTGGTCAGCATGACCAGCTGATACAGCAATGTCGCCATGATCAGGATGTCGATGACATCCGCCAAATTCGGCTGGTGCGTGATGTTCCAGAAGAACATCTCCACGTTGCTTAGCAGGCTTTGCATGGTTCACCTTCTATACCTGGAACGCGCGCCGCGGCACGGCCGGGCCGTACAGGCGCGCACGGGGGAGAACATTGTGGCGGGAAACGGGAGTTCCCACCGTCCATTATAACCTATTTTTCGCCAGGAATAAAGTGTTTCAGAAATTTTAACAAATTGTTACGCAAAAGTTTCCTGCGGGTCTGAAGGGATCCCGGGCAGGGCGTCGGCGAGGGCGGCGAAGGAGACGATATCCACCTGCTCGGCGCGGGCGTTGGCGGGGATGCCGGCGGCGTCCAGCCAGGCGAGGGCCTGTCCGCGGTCCAGGCGGTAGCGGTTCATCAGGTTGTTGAGCAGGGTCTTGCGCCGCAGGGCGAAGCCCGCCTGGATGACCTCAAAGAGCTTCTTCTCGTCCCGGACGGCGGCGGGCGGCGCGGCCCGGCGGGTGAGGGAGATGAACGCGCTGTCCACGTTGGGCGGCGGGGTAAAGACCTCCCGGGGCAGGTACTTGCGGATCTCCGGCTCGTACGTCCAGCCGAGGATCAGCGTCAGCGGGCCGTAGCCGGGCTCGCCGGGCCCTGCGCAGAGCTTTTCCGCGCTTTCCTTCTGCAGCATCAGGTGCATGGAGCGGATGGGCAGGCTGAGCCGGGTGAGGCCGGTCAGCAGCGCCGTGGTGACGTGGTAGGGCAGGTTGGCGGCGATGTGAAAGGGACCGCGGGCGTCCGCGAAGGCCTGCCAGTCGAAGCGCAGGATGTCCGCGCGCACGACCTCCACATTGGGGAGGGACAGGGTGGCGGCCTTGAGGTAGGGGATCATCTCCCGGTCCACCTCCACGGCGGTCACGTGCCTGACCCGGGCGGCCAGCGCCTGGGTCATCATGCCGGAGCCCGCGCCGATCTCCAATACCTCGTCCTCCGGCCCGAGCCCGGTCAGCTCCGCCAGCTCACTCTGCAGCGCGGGATCGAGGATGAAATTCTGCCCGAGGCTGTGCTTGAGCGCGGGGGCGGCTCCCCTCGCGCTGTGCTTCATGTTCCGCGTCATAGGGCGTGCACCGCGTCCGCCGTTTTCCGCGGATCCTCCGCGCGGAAGAAGGCCGTGCCCATGATCAGCGTGTCCGCGCCGAGCGCCGCGAGTGCCGGCGCGTTTTCCGGGGTCACGCCGCCGTCGCAGCCGATGCGTCCGCGGTAGCCGCGCTCCCTCAGCTGCCGGACCTTGTCCGCGCAGTCGGACATCAGCTTCTGGCCGCCGAAGCCCGGCTCCACGGTCATCACCAGCACGTATTCCGCTTGAGGCAGGTATTTGTCGAGCGCCGCCACGGGCGTCGCGGGCTTCAGCGATATGCCGGGGCGGACGCCCAGGCCGGCGATGTCGGACAGGATGTCCGGCGAGCGCAGGGCTTCGACGTGCGCGGTCAGGGCGGATGCGCCCGCTTCGGCAAAGGGGCGGATCCAGCGCGCGGGCTCGCTGACCATCAGGTGCACGTCCAGCCAGAGCGCGGGAAAGGCGCGGCGCAGGGCCCTGACCAGTGCGGGGCCGTAGGTGATGTTGGGTACGAAGTGCCCGTCCATAATGTCCACGTGCAGCTCGTCCGCGCCGCAGCGCACGGCGGTCTCGACGTCCCCGATCAGACGCAGCGGATCGGCCGCCAGGATGGACGGCGCCAGTCGAACGGATTCAGGCATATCGGTTCCTCCATGCTTCGTCAAGCTCCCGCAGCAGGGCCACATAGCGGGCATAGCGCTCCGGGTCGATCTCTCCGGCCTTCACGGCCTCGCGCACACGGCACCCGGGCTCGCCCTGGTGCCAGCAGGGCGTGAAGCGGCAGCCGTCCCTCAGCCCCTCGAATTCGGGATAGAAGTCCTGCAGCAGGATCGGCTCCAGCTGCTCCTCTGACAGGGTGATCAGGCTGAAGCCGGGGGTATCCATCAGGCAGAAACGTGGCGCGCGGAACAGCTCCACGTGCCGGGTGGTGTTCCGCCCGCGCTGAATGCGCCGGCTGATCTCGCCGGTTTCGGCGGACACGTGCAGCAGGCTGTTGGTCAGCGTGCTTTTGCCCACACCCGACTGGCCGCTCAGGCTGACGGTCTCGCCGTCCAGGCGCCGCTCCAGGGCCTCGAGCCCGTCGCCGTTCGCGGCGCTGATGGCGTGCACCGGCACCTCGGCTCCTTTGTAGGAGCGCGCCAGCGCCGGGGCCAGCGCGTCATCAAGGTCGCACTTGTTGACCACCAGCGCTGCCCGGATCCCCTGCCGCCGGCACTGCACCAGCAGCCGGTCCACCAGCAGCAGGTCCGGCGAAGGCTCGGGCGCCACGACGATGGCCATCATGGTCACATTGGCGACGGCGGGGCGCACGAAGACGCTCTCGCGGGGCAGGATCTCGTCGATCCACCCGTGCTCGTCGCTGACGGTCCCGGGGGTGAACAGGATGCGGTCGCCCACCAGCGGCGAGATATGCTGGCGGCGGAAGCGGTTCTTGGCCCGCAGCACGTACTGCGCGCCGTTTTCGTCCTCGGCGGTGTAGACGCCGCCTTGGCCGCGGATCAGCCATCCTTCCATGCTCATTGGCCCTCCGACGCGGGCGGGGTCAGCACGTAGACGGCGATGCGGCCCATGGTGCCGCTGATCACCTTGTCGCCGGGCTGCGCGGGCTGGTTGTCGGAGTCCGTAAAGAACTGCGCGGCCACCTGCTGGTCCTTGGAGGCGTCCTCCACCGGCTCTTCCAGCACCTCCGTGACCCGGAGACCGATGCTTTCCGCCAGCGACAGGGCCTCCGCCCGGTTCATGCCCACCAGGTTGGGGATGGTGACGCTGCCGCCGGAGAGGATGACCTGCACGATGCCGCCGGCGCTCAGCAGTTCGCCCGCCTCGGGGCTCTGGGTGAGCACCGTGTCCCAGGGCTTTTCGGAGACCTCGCGCCGGGACAGGGCGAGCAGGGTAAAGCCGCAGCGCTCCAGCTCCGCGCTGGCCTTGGTGACGCTCATGCCGTACAGGCTGGGCACCTCCTGCTGCTGCGGGCCGGTGCTGACGGTGATCAGCAGCTTGCTGCCCTGGCGCATGGTGGTGCCAAATTCGGGCGCCTGCTGGATCACCGTGCCCACGGGCCGCTCGGCGTCGCTGACGCGGGAGACCTCGGCGGTCAGTCCCGCCCGCGCGATGAGCCTGAGGGCGTTGGTCTCCGTCTCGTCGATCACGTAGGGCGCGGTGGCGGAGTTGACGATGCTGTTGTACATGCGCAGCGCCAGCAGGGCCAGGACGCCGGTCAGCGCCAGCGCCACGACGCCCATCAGCACGGGCCGGACGGCCTGGTGCCAGTCGAACTTTTCCAGCGGGCGGATGACGCGCCTGCGCGGCTTCTCCTGCGGCTGCGGTGGGTCGATGACCACCTCGGGCTCGCGTGTGCCGGGATCGGCCAGGGCCTTCTGCAGGTCCCGGGCCATGTCCTCCGCCTGCTGGTAGCGGGCGCGGGGATCCTTGGCCATGGCCTTCTGCACCACGGCGTTGATGGCGGGGGATACGGCGGGATTGATGATGTTCACGGCCCGTGGCGGCACCTTTATGTGCTGCATGGCGATGGCGACCGGCGTGTCCCCGTCGAAGGGCACGGTGCCGGTCAGCATCTCGTACAGCACGACGCCGGCGGAGTAGATGTCGCTGGCCTCGGTGACCTCCTGGCCCTGGGCCTGCTCCGGCGAGAAATAGTGCACCGAGCCCATCACCATGTCCGTTTTGCTGATGGTGCCGCTGCCAGCCAGCCGCGCGATGCCGAAGTCGGACACCTTCACGTGCCCGTCCGCGTGGATCAGGATGTTCTGGGGCTTGATATCGCGGTGGATGATGCCGTTCTTGTGCATGTGCTGCAGCGCGGAGAGCAGGCGGATGGCGATCTGCACCGACGTGGTGGGCGGCAGCGCGCCCTTTTCGTCGATGATCTCCTTCAGAGTGCGGCCCTCCACGTATTCCAGCACCAGGTAACGGTAATTGTCCTGCGCGCCGACGTCCAGCAGGTTCACGATGTTATGGTGGCTCACCTTGCTGGCCGCCTGGGCCTCGCGCTCGAAGCGGCGCAGGAATTCCTCGTCGTTTTTGTATTCCGGCTTCAGGATCTTGATGGCTACGGCGTGGTGCGTGCGCTGGTCCAGCGCCTTGTACACCAGCGCCATGCCGCCCGCGCCGATGAAGTCGGTCAGCTTGTATCGGTTGTCCAGCACCAGTCCGATCACGCGGGCACCTCCGTGATGACGAGGGAGATGTTGTCCTGCCCGCCGTGGGTCAGCGCCAGGCGCAGCAGGCGGTCCGCCGCCTCCTGCAGGCTGAGGTGCGCGAGGGCGTCCGCCATCTCCTCGCGGGAGACGCAGCCGCTCAGGCCGTCCGAGCAGATCAGCCACCGGTCGCCGGGCAGCTTGTCAAGGGTCTGGATATCCGCGTCCACCTGGGGGTCTGTGCCGACGGCCCGGGTGATCATGTGCCGGTAGGGGTGGGATGCCGCTTCCTTTTCGGTCAGCAGGCCCTCGCGCATCATCTCGGCGACGACGGAGTGGTCCTGGGTGACCTGACGGAACTCGCCGCCCCGCAGCAGGTAGGCCCGGCTGTCGCCGATGTGCGCCAGGAATACGCCGCTTTCGCTCTCCCACAGCGCCGTCAGGGTCGTGCCCATGCCGCGGAGGGTCTCGTCCGACGCTTGCCGGGCGTACACCTGGGCGTTGATATCGCCGATGGCCTGGGCCAGGGTGTCCGTCCTGGGCTCCAGCCCGTTCAGGGCGGCCGTCAGCAGGTCGCCCGTCATCCGGCTGGCGATATCGCCGGCCAGGTGACCGCCCATGCCGTCGGCCACGCCGTACAGGCTCGGGCCGATGATCACTGTGTCCTGGTTGGTCGGACGCACGTTCCCCACGTGCGTGCGGGATACCCATTTCATTGGCCGTTTTCCTCCAGAAATCTCTTGCGCAGCTGGCCGCAGGCGCCGTCGATGTCGTCGCCCATGGTGCGGCGGCGGGTGGCGGAGATGCCGTTGGCGGTCAGGATGTCGATAAACCGCGCGATCTGGCGTTCGCTGGCGCCGTACAGGTTCCGTTCTTTGACGGTGTTCAGCGCGATCAGGTTGACGTGGCAGTTATAGCCCTTCAGCAGGCGGGAAAGCTTCTGCGCGTCCTCGGCGCTGGCGTTCACGCCGTCGATCAGGGCGTATTCCAGGATGAAGCGCCGGCCGGTCGCCTCGTAGTAGGCGCGGCAGGCGTCCAGCGTTTCCGCAATGCTGTAGCGCCGCGCGACCGGCATGATGCGTTTGCGCGTCTCGTCGTCCGGCGCGTGCAGGGACAAAGACAGCGTCAGCTCCAGCCCCTCCTTCGCCAGGCGCCGGATGCCGTCGGGCAGGCCGCAGGTGCTTAAGGAGATGCGCCGGGCGCTCAGGTTCAGCCCCTCCGGGTGCGTCACCACGCGGATGAAGCGCAGCACGTTCTCGTAGTTGTTCATCGGCTCGCCGCTGCCCATCAGCACCAGGCGGCTCACACGCTCGCCGGTGGCGGCCAGCAGGCGGTTGGCACACAGCACCTGGCCCACCATTTCCGCGGCGGTCAGGCTGCGCACACAGCCGTCCAGTGTGCTGGCGCAGAACAGGCAGCCCATGGCGCAGCCCACCTGGGTGGACACGCACAGCGTCACCCCGTAGTGGTAGCGCATCAGCACGCCCTCCACGCAGTTGCGGTCGGCCAGCTCGTACAGCAGCTTCACCGTCCCGTCCTCCCGCGAGGCGCGCTCTTCGAGCACCGTCGCGGGCGCGGCGGGCATTTCCGCCTTCAGCCGCTCCCGCAGGGGCTTTGACAGCACGGTCATCTGTTCGAAATCCAGCCCCTTCTGCAGGTCCCTGAACAGCTGCTTTCCGCGGAAGGCGGGCTCGCCCCAGGACTGCATCAGCGCCTTCAGCTCCTCGGGGAGCATTCCCCACAGCATGTCCATGGCTCAGTCCTGCCGGCGGAGCTTCGCCATAAAGAAGCCCTCGTCCCCGTCCGGACCGGGCAGCAGCTGCAGGCCACAGGCCTGTCTCGCGTTCGGATACAGCGCGGCGATCTCCTCAGGCAACGGCTCCAGCGTGTACTCGGGGTGCCGCTCCAGGAAGGCGTGCAGCTGCAGCTCGTTTTCCTCGGGCAGGATGGAGCAGGTGGCATATACCAGCGTCCCGCCGCGCTTCACGTATTTCGCGCAGTTCTCCAGCAGGGCATTCTGGGTCTCCCGCAGGCTTTCCAGGCTCTCTTCCGTGATGCCGTAGCGGATGTCGGGCTTCTGGTGCCACTCGCCCAGGCCGGTGCACGGCGCGTCCAGCAGCACCGCGTCGAAGCGTTCGGTCCAGTCCTCCTTGAAGCGGGTGGCGTCGTACAGCTGCGGGCGCACGTTATCCAGCTGCAGGCGGCGCACGGCGGCTTCCAGCAGCGCCACGCGGTGCGGATGCACGTCCAGCGCGTACACGCGGCCCGTGCCCTGCATCATCTCCGCCATATAGGCGGTCTTGCCGCCGGGCGCGGCGCAGCAGTCCAGCACCTGCATGCCGGAACGGACGCCCGTCAGCGCGGCGCAGACCATGCTGGCCTCGCCCTGGACGCTGAACGCGCCGGACTGGTAATCCCGGTCGCGGGAAAGCTGCATCACGCCCTCGGCGTACCAGGCGTGGGGCACCCGGCCGGGCGTGACCTCCCAGACCTTCTTTTCCAGCAGCTGCCTGAACTGCTCGTCGGTATAGCGGGTCATGTTCGGCCTGAGCACCATGCCCCGGCGCGCCGGCCGGTAGGTGAGCAGCGCCTTCGCCGTGTCCTCGCCGTAGTGCTCCGCCAGCTTCCGTGCCAGCCACAGCGGCATGGAGCTGGTGAGGGCCAGGCGCTCGAGGGCGTCCTCGGGCCAGGTGACCTCCTTGTCGCCGCGCAGGAAGGACCGCACCACACCGTTCACGAAGCCGGTCAGGTCCTCGAGGCCGATGGAGCGGGTCAGGCGCACGGCCTCGTCCGCGATGGCGTTATCCGGGATCTTGTCCATGTACCGCTTCTGGCACACGGCCATGCGCAGGATGCACTTGACCCGGGGCTCCACCGTGGAAAGGTCCTCCATGTAGAAGGACAGGATGTGGTCGATGGCCAGCAGGTTCTCCAGCGTGCCGTAGGTCAGGGCCGTGCACAGGGCGCGGTCCAGGCCGGTCATGTTCGTCTGGGACAACTGCCGATCCACCGCCATGGCGGTATAGGCCTCGTTGTTCAGCACGTCCTGAATGGCCTTGAACGCCGCCACGCGGGCGGGAGACACCGCGTCCGGACGCCGGGACGGCGCGGGACGGTCGGACCGGGGCCGGTCATTGCGGGGACGATCCCCAAAGGAACGGCTGCCCTGGGGCCGGTCGCCGCGGGGCTTGTCGCCAAACGGCCTTTCGCCCTGCGGACGGTCGCTGCGGGGGTGTTCGCTGTGACTCTTGTCGCCGAAGGACCGTGCACCATGGGGGCGGTCATTGCCGGGCCGGCTGCCGCGGCTCCTGTCGCCGAAAGGCTTGCCACCGCGCGGAGGATGATTGCGGTTAGAAGTGTTGTCAGGCATAAAATCTCCTTTTATGGGAATTCAGCGAAAGACAATAACTACGGCTCAAGTTATTAGGTAACTCTCATTTGAGCCAATCGTTTGCATCGGAATATGTGTAAGGGAGGTTGTTGTCGATGCAGTACTGTCGTGCATAGGAGTCATGTTCGACAACGATAGAGGTTAATTTGTTACAACTTGCGAATACAAAGCGTCCGATGCTGGCAACGCTGTTGGGAATTACAATTGAGGTCATATTCGAACAAGAGTCGAAGGCCATGTCACCGATGGTATTAATACTATCTGGTAACGTTACGGTTGTTAGTTTAAAACAACTTTGAAAAGCATTATTGCCAATTTTTGTTACGCTGTTTGGGATAATTATACTACTAAGATTATAATTACTACTGAAAGCGTAATCTCCAATAACTTGAATTGCGTCAGGAATAGTATAGTTTATATTAGTGGAAGCGGCAGGGTAGCATACTAACCGGCTGTCCGGGGTGCTGATTAGGACACCATCTATACACATAAGATAGGGGTGGTCCGGAGATACTGAGATAGTAAGCAGATTATTACAACCCACGAAAGGATTGGCTCCGATTTTGCAGACGCTATTTGGAACCGTTATTGTAGTTAAGCTATAGCAAGAAGAGAATGCTCCATCGCCAATATGGGTAACACTATCTGGTATTGATACATTTCTAAGCGACCGACAAAAGTTGAAAGCCCAGTCTCCAATGCTATTAACACTGTTTGGAATAACTAATGAAGATAAGCTATCGCAATTGGCGAAGACACTTCCTCCGATATTTGTGATGCTTTCGGGGAGGGTAATAGAGGTTAGTTTAGAACAATATGAGAAAGCATAATCCTCGATGTTGGTGACACTATCGGGAATATTGATGGAGACCAGGTTATCACACCCAGAGAAAGCAAATTCTTCAATACTAATTACGCTGTTTGGAATAGTTATTGAACTTAATTTATCACATGAAACAAAGGCATTATTCCCGATAATCTGAATTCCATCGGGAATCTTATAACTGGTTTCGCTAAAAGCACAAGGATAACACACCAAACTTCTGTCTGTTTTATCAAACAAAACTCCGTTAATTGTTGCTAGGTATGGATGATCAGGAGATACTTTAATTGTGGTTAGTTTCTCACACAAAGAGAAGGGATTTGAACCTATTAGCCGAACACTATCTGGTATTGTGATGTTTGTCAGACTATAACAGCCAGAAAATGCCCCGTCTCCGATGCTGGTTACGCTAGTGGGAATCATAACTGTTTCTATGTTCTCACATCGATCGAATGCAGAATTTCCGATGCTTGTGACACTGTCTGGTATTATAACGGAACGCAAATTCACACATAGTGAAAATGCATCAGCTCCGATACTGGTAACACTATTTGGTATATTGACAGTTTTTAGATCAGTACAATAATAAAACGCCTCGTTTCCGATACGTGAGACTGTGAAACCATCCAACACATCAGGGATAATCAGATTAGTTACGTTGCCATTATACTTGGTGATTTCTACTGTATCATTCGCGAGTAAAACAAAAGAATAGTCACCGTTGGTGGATATACGCTCACTTTCTTCAGCCATAGAAAATGAGCAAAGAAGAAAAAGAACCATGCATAGGAGAACTGAAACTTTTATCTTCAATGATTCAATACCTCCATTTACGTGTTAATTGGCTGACTGAGGAACTAAGCAATCACATAACGTAAACACTTTCTACCTACACGACACTTGCTAATTACTAATTCTTAACTCATATTTTTACATTATAGCAGCTTATGCCCCCTCAGATAGTCCCTGGGCGCCATTCTCTTCCCGCCGGGCATCTGCATCAGCAAAACTTCCAGCGCGGTATCGCTGCCGGTGCGGATGATCAGGCCGTCTTTGCTGTCGGCCTTGAGGAAGTCGCCGGGCTGGCCTTCGGTGACGCCGGAAAGCGGCTTCGCAGCCCAGACCTTCATGTTCTGCCCGTCCGGCAGGGTGATGTACGCGCCGGGCCAGGGGTTGACGCCGCGGATGAGGCAGTTCAGGCGCTGCGCGTCCCAGGTCAGGTCGAGCGCGCCCAGCTCCTTGCTGAGCATCGGGTCGTAGGTCGCGTGCTCATGATCCTGGGGCGCGCGCGGGCACTTCCCCTGTTCGATCAGGGCCAGCGTCTCCTTCAGCAGCTCTGCCCCGATCCCCTTCAGCGCATCGGTCATGTCGCCGGCGGTGGCGTCGGGCGGGATGGGCACGCTGCGCTGCAGCAGGATGTCGCCGGTGTCCATGCCCTTGTCGGTCATCATGGTGGTGACGCCAGTCTCAGTCTCGCCGTGGATGATGGCCCAGTTGATGGGCGCGCTCCCACGGTATTTCGGCAGCAGCGAGGCGTGCACGTTCACGGTGCCGAGCTTCGGCACGTCCAGGTTCTCCTGGGACAGGATCTGCCCGAAGGCGGCGGTCACGCACAGGTCGGGCTTCAGCGCCGCCAGGTCCTCCGCGCCGTCCTTCCGGATGCGCTGGGGCTGGAATACCGGCGTGCCGTGGGCGAGCGCCAGCTGCTTGACGGGGCAGAACTCCACCTTGTTCCCGCGCCCTTTGGGCCGGTCGGGCTGGCAGAAGACGCCGACGACGTCCTGCCCCATGTCATACAGCGTCTGCAGGGACGGCACCGCGAAGTCCGGGGTGCCCATGAATACCACGCGCATCAGGCCTGCTCCTCTTCCTCGTTCTCATCGTCGGTGATCTCGTGATCCATGATGTCGATGTAGAGCTTTCCGTCCAGATGGTCCAGCTCATGGCAGATGGCGCGGGCGAACAGGCCTTCGGCCTTCAGCTCGAAGGGCTTGCCCTTCCGGTCCTGCGCCTTCACGGTCACGCGCTCGGGACGTACTACATAACCGCGCTTGCCGGGGATGGACAGACAGCCCTCGCTGCCGCCCTGCTCGCCCTCGCTGGCGATGATCTCGGGATTCACCAGCTCGACGAGGCCGTCGCCCACGTCGATGACCACCACCCGGCGCAGGATGCCCACCTGCGGCGCGGCCAGCCCGACGCCGTCGGCCTTGTACATGGTGTCGGCCATATCCCTGAGCAGCAGCCACAGCCGCAGGTCAAACTTCTGCATGGGCTTGCAGACTTTGCGCAGGGCCTCGTCGCCCACCTTGACAATTGTTCTTTCCATGGATCCTTTGATTCCTCCGATATGGTTCAGTCTTGTATGCTTATGCCAGCGTCGCCGGGTTGATCTCCAATGTCACCCTGCAGCCCTTCGGCGCTTCTGCGGTCAGGGGCTGGAGCTGCGCCAGCAGCGCTTCGCTGTCCGGGTGCGCCAGCCATTTCATGAAGGTGTGCGCGCGGTACTGCCCGTCGATGAACTGGATCGGCGCGTGGTCCGCGCGGA
Source organism: uncultured Eubacteriales bacterium (assembly GCA_902760595.1). Taxonomy (GTDB): domain Bacteria; phylum Bacillota; class Clostridia; order Christensenellales; family Aristaeellaceae; genus UBA4246. The sequence continues at coordinate 7,287 of CACWHI010000041.1, read as the reverse complement.
TGGTCAGCAGCCGGCGGGTGTGGCCGGAGGCCTTCACCAGCGCTTCGGTGCGCGCCTTCAGGTCGTTCGCCACGCTCATGGTCTGCTGCTGGTCCCTGCCCTCGATCAGGAACCGCGCCAGGATGGTGAAGGGCGGGTAGAGGCCGGCGCGCCGGCGCTGGAACTCGTCCTCGAAGTAGAGGCGGTAGTCCTGGGTGGCGGCGGCGCGCAGCGCGTAATGCTCCGGCTTGTAGGTCTGGATGATCACGTGCCCGGGCAGCCCCGCGCGGCCCGCGCGGCCGGCCACCTGCACCAGCAGCTGGAAGGTGCGCTCCGCGCTGCGGTAATCCGGCAGGTTCAGGGACAGGTCCGCCAGCACGGCCCCGACCAGGGTCACGTTGGGGAAATCAAGCCCCTTGGCGATCATCTGCGTGCCGATGAGCACCTGCGCCTGGCGGGAGCGGAAGGCGTTGATCAGCTCATAGTGCGCGTCCTTGCCCCGCGTGGTGTCCAGGTCCATGCGGATGGTACGCGCCCGGGGCAGCAGGCGGCGCACCTCCTCCTCCACGCGCTCGGTGCCGATGCCCACAGGGCGGATGCTCTGGGAGCCGCACTCAGGGCAGACGCGCGGCGCGGGCTGGATCTGTCCGCAGTAATGGCAGCGCAGGGTGTCATCCGACCGGTGATAGGTCATGGCCACGTCGCACGCGCTGCATCGCACGGTCAGGCCGCAGGCGCGGCAGGTCAGCCCAGGCGCGTAGCCGCGCCGGTTCAGGAACAGGATGGCCTGCTGGCCGCTTTCCACCGTCTCCACCAGGCGGTCCCGCAGGGCCGCGGAGAAAATGTCGCGGTTGCCCATGCGCAGCTCCTGGCGCATGTCCACCACGCTGATGTCGGGCAGCGGCAGGCCGTTGGCCCGGGTGCGCAGCTCCAGCAGGGTGTAGTCCCCGCGCCGCGCCATGGCGAAGGCGTAGATGCTCGGGGTGGCGCTGCCCATCACGCACAGGGCGTTCTCCGCGTCGGCGCGCCACGCGGCGATGTCCCGCGCGTCGTACTGGGGGGAATGCTCGTTCAGGTAGCTGGGCTCGTGCTCCTCGTCGATCAGGATCGCGCCCAGGTTTTCCACCGGCGCGAAGACGGCGGAGCGCGCGCCGATCACCAGCCGCGCGTCGCCGCGGCGGATGCGCCGCCACTCGTCGTAGCGCTCGCCGGCGCTCAGGCGGGAATGCAGGATGGCGGTCTCGTCGCCGAAGCGGGCGCGGAACCAGTCCACCATCTGCCCGGTCAGGGCGATCTCCGGCACCAGCAGGATCACGCCGCGTCCCGCGCTCAGGCAGGCCTCGGCGGCGTGCATATAGACCTCCGTCTTGCCCGAGCCGGTGACGCCGTAGAGCAGGAAGCGCCGGTCGGAGGGGCGCAGCGGCTGCGCGCCGGGCTGTCCCGCGCGCCGGAGCCGGGCAAAGGCCTGATCCAGCTCCTCCATGGCGTCGCGCTGGTCCTCCGTGGGCTCGGGCGCGGTCGTTCCGGCCTGGGGCAGGGGATGCGGCGCGCGCAGCGTCTCGCGCTCGTAAACGCGGACCATGCCTTCGCTCTGCAGCGCGTCCACGACTTCCCTCGGCTCGCGGACCAGGTCGCGCAGCTCGGCCAGGGAGTGCGGCTCGCCGTCCATCAGCAGGGTCAGCGCCATGCGCTTGCGGAGCAGGCGCTTCGAGAGGCCGTCGCGGTAGGCGGCCAGCGCCTCGGGAGGCACGGCGGCCACGGCGACAGTTTCCGTTTTGACCTTCACGCGCTCGCGGCGCATCTCGGCGGGGATCATCAGCCGCAGCGCGGCGCTCATCGGACAGCCGTACCGCGCGGCGATGTGCTTGGCGAGCGCGATCAGCGCGGGCGGCAGGGCGGGATAGTCCTCGAGCCGCGCCTCGATATCGCGGATGCGCTCGTCCGGCAGGTCGGCGGTGTCGCTGAGGCCCAGTACCCAGCCCTCCTTGCGGGCCGGGCCGAAGGGCACGCGCACGCGCCAGCCGGGGCTGACGGACATCCCCGCGGGCACGCGGTAGGTGAACAGCCGGTCCACCTCGCTGACCGCGATGTCCACGATCACCTGCGCGTACAAGCGTCGCCTCCGCCGTTCCGGGCGGCCAGGATCTCCTCCAGGATGGCCTTCGCCGCGTCCTTCTTGCTCATCATCGGGTATTCCTTCATGCCTGCGCGGGTGATGACGGTGATGATGTTGGTGTCCACGTCAAAGCCGGCGCCGGGCTTCGTCACATCGTTGGCGATGATCATGTCCAGGCGCTTGCGGCCGAGCTTTTCCAGGGCGTGCTCGGTGACCTTCTCCGTTTCGGCGGCAAAGCCGGCGATGAACTGGTCGTCCCGGCGGTGCTGGCCGACGGCCCTGGCCACGTCGGGGGTCTCGGTCATCACCAGGGTCAGCGGCTCGCCGCCCTGCTTCTTGATCTTCTGGTCCGCGACCTCCGTGGGCCGGTAGTCCGCCGGCGCGGCGGCCTGGATGATGATGTCGTGGGCCGGGGCCTCCGCCGTCATCGCGGCCAGCAGGTCTTCCGTGGTCTCCACGGGCAGCACGCGCACGCCCGCGGGCGGCGTCAGGCTGACCGGGCCGCTGACCAGCGTCACCTCCGCGCCCATCTCCCGCGCCGCCCCGGCCAGGGCGTAGCCCATTTTGCCGCTGGAGCGGTTGGTGATGAAGCGCACCGGGTCGATGGGCTCGCGGGTCGGACCGGCGGTGACCAGTACCCTGAGTCCGCGCATTTCGTCCTGCCCGTTCAGCATGGCGAGCGCCATGTCCGCGATCTCGGCAGGCTCGGACATGCGCCCGATGCCGGTATCGCCGCAGGCCAGCAGGCCGCCCGCCGGGCCGCACAGCGTCACGCCGCGCTCCCTGAGGATGCGGACGTTCGCCTGGGTGGCGGGGTTTTCCCACATGCCGGTGTTCATGGCCGGGGCCACCAGCATCGGCGCTTTGGTGGCCAGCGCGGTGGTGGAGAGCATGTCGTCCGCGATGCCGTGGGCCAGCTTGGCCAGGATGTTGGCCGTGGCCGGCGCGATCACGAACAGGTCGGCGCGCTGGGCGAGGGCGATGTGCTCCACCTCGAAGGCGTTGACGGGCTGGAAGGTGTCCAGCGCGACGGGGTGCTTGCTGAGCGTCTGGAAGGTGATCGGCTGCACCAGCTTCGCCGCGTTCTCCGTCATGATGACGTATACGTCGACGCCCGCCTTGCTCAGGCGGGATACGAGCTCGCAGCTCTTATAGCAGGCAATGCCGCCGGTGACGCCCAGGACGACACACCTGCGCGCTTTCTCGCTCATCAGGCTTCCTCGTCCTCCAGGTTGCGGTGGTAGATCAGCAGGCCGCGGTCGATCTCCTCCACGGCGCAGGACAGGGGCTTGCGGTCCTTGCGGTCGATCATGGGCAGGGCGCCGTCGATCAGCTGGCGCGCGCGCTTGGCGGATTCCACCACCAGGGTGTAGCGGCTGTCGACCTTCGTGCAGATGTTGTCGATCGCGGGTTTGTTGATGGCCATAGTGTTTACCTCCAATGTTAGGTTTCTAAAAGATGGGAATTTGGTTTAGTGAGGAGTGATGAGTGAGGAGTTCAGGAGAAAACTCTTCGCCGTCGGCTCAGAGTTTTTTGATTTTTCGCAGAATGACACAATTCTCAGGCAGAAACAGCAGTCTCTACTTCGATACCGGCTTTGCCGTCAATGAAATGCCGCAAAGCGGCATTTCTACCGCCACTCCTCACTCATAACTCCTCACTCCTCGCTTATCACTCGTCCTCTGTCAGCGCAGCCAGATACCTCGTCGTCCTTTGCTTCTCCGCCAGCACGATGTGCTCCAGGGTCTGGCAGGCGCGGTCGAGGTCGTTGTTGACGATGGCGTAGGTGTAGCGGGGGAGGAGCTTGACCTCAGCGCGGGCGTTGGCGAGGCGACGCTCGATATCGGCCTCGGTCTCCGTCTGGCGGCCGCGCAGGCGGCGCTCCAGCTCCTCGAAGCTGGGGGGAAGGATGAACACGCTCACGGCGTCCGGGGCCTTTTCCATCACCTGCAGCGCGCCCTGGACGTCGATGTCCAAAAGTACGTTCTGTCCCTTGGCGATGCGCTCCTCCACCTCGCTCTTCAGCGTGCCGTAGCGGTGCGCGTGCACCGTCGCGTGCTCAAGGAAGGCGTCCTCGGCCAGCAGCCGGTCGTACTCCTCCTCGGTCACGAAGTGATAGTCCCGGTGGTTCACCTCGCCCTCGCGCGGCGCGCGGGTGGTGGCGCTCACGGAAAAGACGATGCTCGGGTCGCGGCTCATCAGCCACTTGACCAGGGTGCCCTTTCCCACGCCGGAGGGGCCGGATATGACCAGCAGCATGCCGGTCAGGTGTTCCTTCATGGCTTCCTTCCTCCTGATCTCAGAGAATATTCTGCGCCTGCTCGCGCAGCTTCTCGATCTCGTTCTTGCACTGCACGGCCAGCTGGGTGACCTCCAGGGAAACGGACTTGCTGGCGGTGGTGTTGGCCTCGCGGTTCATCTCCTGCAGCAGGAAGTCGATCTGCTTGCCCAGTGCGCCGGGCGCGTCCAGCAGGCGGTTCATCTCCGCGATGTGCGCGGTCAGGCGGGAGAGCTCCTCGTCAATGGCGCAGCGGTCCGCGAAGATCGCCACCTCCTGCGCCAGGCGCTGCGGGTCCGCCGATGCGTCCAGCCTGGCCAGCCGCTCGGTCAGCCGCGCCTGATAGCCGGCCGGCAGGTCCTCTGCCAGCGCGGTCAGCTGACGGACGAGCCCGCTCAGCAGGTCCAGGTGCGCCTTCAGGTCGGCCCTGAGGCGCTCGCCCTCCCGCGCCCGCGCTTCGCTGACCTGGCGGAAGGCGTCGGTCAGCGCGTCCGTCAGCAGGGCGGTCAGCGCGTCCATGTCCTCGTCGGCGGGCTGCTCGCGCAGCACCCCGGGCAGCGAGGCGTAATAGGCGACGGGCGGGCATTCGCCCAGCAGGCCCAGCGTGTCCCGCAGCCGGTACACGGCCTCCTGGTAAGCCTTGGCCAGCCCCTCGTCCAGCTGAACGGTGACGGCGTCCTCCCGGGTATTCAGGTAGGTGACGGTGATGTCCGCGTGCCCGCGGGTCAGCATTTCTCCGGCCAGCTGGCGGGTCAGCCCCTCCAGGGCGTTCAGCGTCCGCGGCAGCCTCAGCCCGAGGTCCAGAAAACGGTGGTTGACACAGCGCACCTCCGCCGTCATGATCCGTCCGTCCGCCTCACGCCTGGCCTGTCCGTAGCCCGTCATGCTCAGCATGCCGCCGCCTCCTTGTTCGCCTGTTTTGCGGGAGCCTGATGAGCATACTCCCACATCCAAACATTATATCATACCCACAGCGCTCCCCGCAAGTACGGCGAAAAAACAATTCGGCGTGGGAACTTTCCGCGCGCCTGATACGTCTGTTATTGCGGACCCGCCGTCATTCCTTGTTTGACAGAGCCCCTCCTACGTGATAGAATAGGCTCATACAAGAACGGCGCGGTGCCATTTGTCACGATAATGATGATTTTCAGCGGTATACGACGCGGACGAGCTGTGAGAACAAAGGAGGCAAACAAAAATGAAGAGACTGATCAGCATCCTGATCTGCCTGAGCCTGGCGCTGGCCATGCTGCCCGCCATGGGCGCGGGGCTGTCCACGGTCATGTGCGTGACCAACTGCAGCGAATGGGTGTCCCTGCGCGAGTCGCCGGATACCTCCTCCAAGCGCCTGGAAAAGGTGCGCCTGGGCGAGCTGGTGACCAACTGCAAGGGCTCCTATGACGGCTTTATCGAGTGCGAGTTCAACGGCAAGGTCGGGTATATCGCCAACAAGTACCTGAGGGAGACGGAGTTCACGCTGTACGAAAGCTTTCCCGGCAACCAGATGGTGGTCAACGTGGAGGAGTGGACCTCCATGTGGGAATCGCCGGACAGCGGCTCTAAGCGGATCGTCAAGGTGCCGGTCGGCACCATCGTCACCTGCTGTGTGCGCAACGGCGGCAATTACACCTACTGCGAGTATAAGAGCGGCAAAAAGACCTACACGGGCTGGATCTCGAACTCCTACCTCAAGAAGGCGAACTACAACGCCTCCAAGCAGGATACCAAGGTCAAGCCGGCCGCGGACACCGAGGTGAACGGCATCTCCATGATCGTGGTCAACTGCACGGACTGGGTTTCCCTGCGCGAGAAGGCGTCCGCCTCCGCCGCCAGGCTGGCCAAGGTGCCGCTGGGCACCCAGGTGGACAACTGCGTGCAGGTGTCCGACAGCTTCATATACTGCTCCTACAAGGGCCTGTACGGCTATATCCAGAGCCAGTACCTGGCCGATCCGGAGCACAACGAGCCGCCCGCCACGGACGATCCGACTACGCCGGAAACGGATACGGACGTCGAGACCTTCGACAAGCTGCCCATGCTGCCGGATATGCAGACCTTCCTGCAGACGGGCCAGACGGTGATGAGCAGGACCTACGCGGGCTACACCATCGTGGTCCAGCGCATCGCCAACCAGTATGAGGAAATGCTGGCTGTGTGCTACGACCTGAACAACACCCCGCTCTGGCGGCTGTACGGGCAGAGCCTTGAGGAGGTCTCGGACGTGCGGCAGCTGGACGCTTTCACGGCGGGCAGGACGGATGACGCGCTGCTCATCTGGTACATCAAGGGCTTGGGCTTCTATGCCTACAGCTTCGGCCCCGTGCTGCAGCTGCGCTGGTTCCTGCCTGATGAGCTGGGCCTGGAGATCAATGATACCATCATCCACACTGAGGACTATGTGGACGGTTCCTTCTATGTCGCGTTCAGCGACGTGCTGATGCACATTTCCGCCGACGGCAAGCTGCTCTGGCGGACCAGCTGCGAAAACAGCAGCATCTACTGGCCGACCTCCATCGACATCGCGGAGGACAGCATCAGCGTGCTGTATGACAACCTGTTCGGCATCAACAATATGTATACGGAGGTCCGCTTCAGCCTGGACGGCCAGTTGCAGAGCGTGACCCAGAGGGCGATACCGAAAGAGGCATGACCGTCACTGTTCACAAAGTGAACAGTGACCGCAGGTGGGTGCAAGCACCCCCCTACGGTACCCCCCGACAGCTTTGCCTGTCGGACCTATGGTCCTCCCGGGCGGCAAAGCTGCAAGGTAGATTCCGCTGACGCAAGATGATTTATGCGTTTGTAGCTGCATCCCGTGTCAGTAACTCTCAGTTCGCCATTGTCGCATAGAACGCTGCCGCGCTCTATGCTCTGTGGCTCACTGGGCCTTCTCCTGCCTTCATCGCCCACTGGG
>CACWHI010000040.1 GCA_902760595.1 uncultured Eubacteriales bacterium | reverse complement strand
CTTCGACGAAGCCAACGCGGAAACAAAGCACATGATCATTGCCCGGCTGGTGGAGCGGATCGAAATCAACCATGACTATGAGGTCGAGATCAAGTTCCGCATCAGCGTCGAGCAGTATATGCGAGTTGCGGCATAAGCGCCGGAAAAAAACGAACTCCCACGGGGTGAGCCCTCGTGGGAGTTTTTACGTTATTAGTTTCCCTGAGCCTGAATAAGCGAAAGAGGGAATGTCACATACCAGTCGCCTTCCACCGCAGGATCCGCTGTCGTAAATTCGCCCTGAAGAACGATCTGAGTGAGATCCTCCGGATACTCGTCAAAGATATACTCTTCCCAGCTGTCATGGTTTTCACCAAACCAGGAGACACTGCCGACTTCCTGCTTTCTTAAACCTTCCTCATAGGAATTTCCGCTTTTATCGGATAACGTAAGGAAGCCATGATTATCAGTGTGAAGAATATCTGCATACCGGATCTGTATATGTAAGGATCCGTCAACAATCCCGATCCCTGTCAGTGTGACGCCATCGATAACTGGTATTTCCAGACTGTTATTTGTGTTCAGCACCATCATCCTGCGGGTTTTTTCTTTGGCGGCATCATGTCTGTCAGATGCGGGAGATCCGCTCCATCCCCGGATAGTAGGAACCGGCATGGATTCTGCTGCATTGATCCCATCCGGAATCAGAGTTGTCAGATCGACCGTCTGCGTTTTCTTGTTGGAAATAAATCTACTGACACGGAAGGAAACTTTATCACTTTCCGCAGGCCGTTCATCCATGTCAAATTCCATATGCACAGCGAAAGAAGCGGTTTTTGTTTCCGGATCATAGCCGGTTTGCATGCAGGTTCCCGATCCGTCATAGGGCAGCTGCAAAATTGCGCTGTCAAACAAATCCATGGTCTCATCAACCCTGTCGCCTTCAAGATCCTGCATGGTTAGCGTAACCAATGTTTCTGAACCGTTTAGTGTTGCGGAAACCACTTCCATCCGGATGCACTTCCATCCGGATGCCCTGGCTCTCGCTGATCAGATTGACCGGGCGTAAAGCCATCGCTGCCTGTGGCCAGAACTGATACAGGAGCTGGTTCGCATCATCATTGAACGCTGCCAGTGCGGTGCTCATTCCTAACGCCAGTACTAACGCAAAAACAACAATTATACTTGCTGATCTCTTCATTCGGGGTTCTTCCTTTCTGGTTAGATTCATCAGTTGGAAAGCAATGCGCTCATCAAATCCTTCTGAAGGCTCCTCCGCACTGCGTTGCATCATTGCTCTCAGCTTTTGTTCGGTCATAGTATTATTCCTCCTTTAAAACATCTGCGCGGAGTCGCTTCAGCAACCTGGAAAGCCGTGATGAAACAGTTCCTCTTGGTATGCGGAGTATTGATGCAATTTCCGCTTCCGGCAGATCTTCCTGATACTTCAAAATCAGAAGCAACTGATCCTTTTCTTTTATCCCTGCAAAATAATCGGCAATACTGTCTCCATTTTCCGGGGCGATCAGGAATTCCTGATATGGTTCAATCGGTTCTGTGCGTCGTCTTTGCCTTAACTCCATTTTTGCGGCATTGATCGTGCATCGTATCAGATAAGATGGAATAACTGCTTCGTTTCGAATACGCCACAGGTTTTTCCAAGTGGCTTCAATCGCATCAGAAACAGCATCCTCTGCATCCTGAGATGAATGAAGAAGACTCATTGCAATACGGTACAACTGGTGAGACTTTGCTTGCACCGTATCAACAAAAGCCTGTTCCTTACTGTATTCCATCGGCGACCTCCTTGCTTTTGTATCCGGATACACTATAAAGATGCACGGAGAGCAAGTTTTGCTCCATTAAGCAATAAAAAAATTGTGGTGGCTTTCTCGACGCCACCCCATTGTTATACACGATTTCCGGCCCTTAAGCCACACCGATTTCTATCACTTCGTTCACCTCGACACAAAGTGCCTGTCACTTGAGCCACACCGACGCGTATATCTCAAGAGGCAGGCGCTTTGTTATGCAGGACGGTGAACACCCCGGATTTTGAACACCCCTCCGGGCAGGGGAGAAGAATACATCGTTCGGAAATCATCTGTTTTTCGATGTGAACGGCATGATGGATTCCGCTCATTTTGGACTCTCCAAAATGAACATATCAGCTTCCGGAGGAAATGAAAAACCCTCGAAAACGTAGTGTTTTCAAGGGTTTGTGGTGGTCGCAACAGGACTCGAACCTGTGACCCCATCGATGCTGCGCATGTCGGTCTTGTCTACCAGTGGGCCGGTCACTTGAGATACTCATGAACCGGCAGTTTGATAACTTGACCAGTGGGTTCTACCAACTGAGCCATGCGACCATGAGCTTTCTTACAAAGGTACCAGTAGGTACTACCAACTGAGCCATGTGACCGCCGGAGCTGAAATGCTGTACGCGTTTCGGCTACAAGAGATAATATAGCATATCGCGCACGGATTGTCAATAAGAAAATTCTTGGATTTCTGGTAATGCGTCGCAGAAGCCTGAATGGGGCAGGAGATGGAATTTAGGAATATGTATTTGTCGGTCCATTGCCAAAGGGCGTATGATATGCTATAGTCGGATCGTCTGTGACACGACTGCTTTTCTGCATGGGGAGCCGGCCGGATCGTGGGTTCCGGTTGCGCGGTGGGCTCCTGACCGGGCGGGACTGGCGCGGCAAAGCGGGGGAATGAGCACTGGCTGAATGATACGAGCATACGCCGCGAAGAAATGCGAAGAAATGCGAAGAAATCGGGAGCGTGGGGGAAGGACGATGGGTGAACGCAGGAAATACGGCTGGACCGTCAAAGGGATCGTCGGGATGATTTTTGCGCCGCTGGGATTCTTATTCCTGGCGATGGGGCTGCTTTTCTGGCGCTTCAGGGTCGGAAGCAAGCCGGAGGATCCGATGATCTTTCTGAGCGTCTTCGGCGGGATGGGTGCGATCTTTTTTGCGGTTGGGCTCGGGCTGCTGCTGAGCGATATCCGCCGCCGGACGCGGATGCGCCGCGCCTATGAGAACGGCCATTATGTGATGGCCAGGATCACCGGCGTCCATGAGCAGCGCAATGTGAATATGAATGGCAGGTGCCCCGCCGTCGTCGAGTGCCATTATACCGATCCCGACACGGGGATTGTGCATGTCTACCACAGCAGGTACCTGTATACGGACCTCAGCGATCTGCTGCAGTCCGACCAGGTGCCGGTATATATCGACCGGATGGACGACCGGGTGGGGTTTGTGGATATCGACGCTGTGCTGCCTGAGATCCGGGTGCACCGGTGAGGGGGACGCCGCGCGGGACCGTTTTTTCCTGACAGACTTGTGAAAACCTGGCCCATCTGCTATAATAGCGCCGTTGCGTCAGGCTTTTTTCTGCCCTGTGCAAAAACAGCGCGGGGGATTAACATGAGGAGATGTGTGATAGAATGAAATTAGGCATCGTCGGTCTGCCGAACGTCGGCAAAAGCACCCTGTTCAACGCCATTACTAACGCGGGGGCACAGGCCGCCAACTACCCCTTCTGCACGATCGAGCCCAACGCCGGCATCGTCAGCGTGCCGGATGACCGCCTGCAAACGCTGGCGGACATGTACCACCCCAAAAAGGTGACGCCCGCCACGGTGGAGTTTGTGGACATCGCGGGCCTGGTCAAGGGCGCGAGCCACGGCGAGGGACTGGGCAACAAATTCCTCTCCCACATCCGCGAGTGCGACGCCATCGTACACGTGGTGCGCTGCTTTGACGACGAGAACATCATCCATGTGGACGGCGCGGTCGATCCGGCCCGGGACATGGAGACCATCAGCCTGGAGCTGATCTTCGCCGACTTGGAGACCGTGAAGAAGCGCGGCGACAAGGCGGAGAAGCTGGTCAAGACCGGCGACAAGAAATATGCTGAGGAGGCCGACCTAGCCCGCAGGCTGTACGCGCACCTGGAAAGCGGCCGCCCGGCCCGGACCTTCGCGTTCACCGAGGGCGAGGCCGCGGTGATCCGTGATTACTTCCTGCTGACCATGAAACCGGTGATCTACGCCGCGAACATCGCGGAGGATCAGCTGGGGCTGGATGAGAACGAGCTGCCCTATGTGCAGGCGGTGCGCAAAGCGGCTTCGGCAGAGGGCGCGGAGGTGCTGGTAATCTCCGCCCAGATCGAGGAGGAGGTCGCCCAGATGCCGGAGGACGAGAAGGCCGAATTCCTGGCGGAGCTGGGCATCCCGCAGAGCGGTCTGGACCGCATGGTGCAGGCCTGCTACCGGCTGCTGGGCCTTATCTCCTTCCTGACGGCGGGCGAGGACGAGTGCCGCGCCTGGACGATCACCCGTGGGACCAAGGCGCCGCAGGCCGCCGGCAAGATCCACACAGATTTCGAGCGCGGCTTCATCCGCGCGGAGATCGTGCCCTTCGAGACGCTCAAAGAGCTGGGCAGCATGGCCGCCTGCAAGGAAAAGGGCCTGGTGCGCAGCGAGGGCAAGGACTACGTGATGCAGGACGGCGACGTGACGCTGTTCCGGTTCAACGTGTGAGGCATTTATGAGCAGGCTTTCCTTCTTTTTCAAGCGGCTGGTCCGCATGGACTGGCACAAAATGTGGAAAATGACCGCGGTCATCCAGAAGCGCTCCGGCAAGGGCCGCGTCGCGCTGCTGGCCGACATGCTGCGCTGCGGTATCAAGTACAACGCGGGCTACATGGATTACATGATCGCCGAGATGTACCGGCTGAATGACGACCAGAAGCGTTCGGTGATCACCCGGGGCATTTCCAACGGCATCGTGCGGCGGATGAACGACAAGGCCTACTGGCACTTTTTCGACGATAAGACCGAGTTCAACACGCTGTTCGCGGGCGAGATCGGGCGCAAGTGGCTGCGCAGCGACGAAAAGCTCACTGAGGAGCAGCTGGCGGATTTCCTGAGCGATCTGCCCGCCGTGCTGTTCAAGCCGCTGGAGGGCTCCTCGGGCGTCGGCATCGAGAAGTTCGAGCGCGGCGCGTGGGAAAACGACCTGCCCGGCTTCTACGCGCGCATCCGCGGCATGGGCGACGCCGTGCTGGAGGAGCTGCTCGTCCAGCATCCCGACATGGCGAAAATGTGCCCGACCTCCGTCAATACCGTGCGCGTCGCCACCCTGCTGGGGGATAAACAGGAAGGCATCGTCTACGCCTTCCTGCGCATCGGCAACGGCAAGGTGATGGACAACGTGGACCAGGGCGGCATGGCCGCGCGGGTCGACCTGGAGACCGGCACGCTGAAGACCGTGGCCGCCGACAAGGCCGGGAACGTGTTTGAGAAGCACCCGATGACCGGCACGCCGATCATCGGCTTCCAGATCCCGTACTGGGAGGAGGTCAAGGCGCTGTGCCTGAGCGCGATGCGCAAGGTGCCGCAGATGCGGTATGTGGCCTGGGACGTGGCCATCACGCCGGACGGGCCGAAGTTTATCGAGGGCAACTCCTTCCCCAGCCACGCGGTGCCGCAGTTCGCCGCGCACTACCCGGACGGGTACGGGATCCTGACCGAATTCCGGAAATTCATCGACGTTTAAAACTTTTTTCGCGGATCTGCAGGAAAATGGGGTTTTCCCGCGTCTATATATGTGTAATGACCACCGAATGGCCGCTGTGACTCCGCAGCGCCCTTGAGAAGGGAGAGTACTATATGGATCTGGTCAGAACCGTTTTGCTCTACATGATGATGCTGGTGAATACCGCCACGGGCGCTTCTCCCAGCGTCACGCCCATGCCGGCCAGCGCGCTGCCGACGCCCACCCCTTATGTGACGCAGGCGCCGACCGCCGTGCCGACCGTGGCTCCGACGGCCAGGGCGACCCGCTATAACACGCTGTACGTCGGCGACAAGGGCACCTCTGTACGGGCCTTGCAGAACCGGCTCAAGGAGCTGGGCTACCTGACGGGCAACGTGGACGGCAGCTACGGCGCCCAGACCAAGACCGCGGTAGAGAATTTCCAGCGCGCCAACGGCCTGAAGGTAGACGGCATCGCCGGCCGGAACACCCAGCAGATCATGTTCGAAAGCCCGGATGTGGTCTGGGCGCGCATGGCTACGCTGATCCCGACCATCGCGCCGGTGACGCCGACCCCGATCGCGCCCGCGGTGGTGGCGGTCCGCTATATCGACGCCAGCACCGGCACCCTGATCCGCCAGACCACCGTGCAGTGCTACGCGGATACCAACGTATACGCGGACGCCAGCATGGTGCCCGCGACCTACCGGCTGGTGTCCAACAGCTACGTGGCCATCCGCGTCGCCAACGGCATCGCCTCTCCCGCCTCCGTCACCTTCTATTACCAGCGCGGGAGCACGGCGACGCCCAATATCGGCGTCAGCGTGCCTGTCTACTATCTCGATTCCACGAACCTGATCATCGCGCGGGAAACGCGGACTTTGTACCAGTCCGGCGCGGTGGCGGCCGATACCGCCAGGATCCCGGCGGGCTACACCCTGTCCGGCTCCTCGGTGGTCTATGTGACCCTGAGTGGGAACACGGCCTCCCCGAACCCGGTGCTGTTCCGCCTGAACCGCAGCCAGCCAACCGCGACGCCCGCGCCCGCTACCGGCGTGATCGTGCCGGTCTACTACATCAATAACAGCACCGGAAGGACCTTCGCCTCCCAGAACGTGACCCTGTTCGGCTCTGGCACCATTTACCCGCAGGCCAACCTGGTGCCCGCCGGGTATACGCTGATCGGCAACGCCTACGCCAGCGTGACCGTGTCCAACGGCCGCGCGAACCCGGGCACCGTCTCCTTCCGCTACCAGCCCTACCAGCCGACCGCGACGCCCGTCGTCGGCGTGACCGTGCCCATCACCTATGTGGACGCCGCTACGAACGTCATCCTCTATAATACCAGCGTCTCCATGACCAGCTCCCAGTATGTGTACGCGGACCTTTCCCGCTTCCCGGGCTATACCCTCGCCAGCGCGGGCAGCGTATACGTGACCGTGCGCAACGGTCAGGCCTCGCCCTCCGGCGTCACCTACCGGCTGAACAGGCCTGTCACGCCGACGCCCGCGCCGCGGCAGATCTCGCTGCAGGTGCGGTATCTGTACGGCAACCGCCTGGTCGGCAGCCAGACCGTCTACCTCCAGACCGGCACGACCTCCTATGTGTACGCGGACCAGTCCGTGTACGGGAGCAATTACGTGATCAGCGGCGCTACCAGCACTCGCGTCATCGTGTCCGCCGCCGGCGTCGCCAGCCCCTCCGTGGTCACCTTCTACGTGGTGCCCAGGGCCACCGCGACACCCACCAAGGTGCCGTCCTTCCAGGTCAGCGTGCCCGTACGCTACCAGTACGGCACTCAGATCATCGCGAACAGTACGGTCTCCATCCAGAACGGCACCACCGCCGTGGTGAAGGCGGATTCCTCCGTCTACAGCAGCCGGTACGAGCTGGCCAGCGACGCCTCCGTCCGGGTGACGGTGACGGTGGCTGGCGCGGCGAGCCCCTCCGTGGTGGTCTTCTACCTGGTGCCGAAGACGACGGAAGCGCCGGTCACGCCGGTGCCCGTGTCCGAGGTGCCCGTCTCGGTCCGCTACATGAGCGGCAGCAACCTCGTGGCCTCCTACCGGGAGCTGTGCCAGGCCAACGCCACCACCACCGTATACGCGAACCCCAGCGTGTATGAGCCCAACTATACCCTGATCGGTGACAGCTACGTGAACGTGCGCGTGGACGCCAGCGGCAACGCAAATCCGCCCTGGATCACCTTCAATCTGGAGCCGGTCCAGCCCATCACCCCCGAACCCATCACCCCGGCCCCGCAGCCGGAGCCCGGTTACCCGGTGCCCGTGCCCGTGCAGTACCGCTACGGCAGCGAGGTGCTGTTCAGCACGGTGGTGATGCTCGAGTCCGGCAGTTCCACTACGATCCAGTCCGACCCGAACCTGTACCCGGATGGCTACATCCTGGACGGCAGCGACCGCGTGACGGTGACCGTCAGCGCGGACGGCGTCGCGGACCCGAATCCGGTCATCTTCTACCTGGTGCCCGTGGTGGAGCCCATTACACCGGCACCGGCGCCCATTGATCCCACCGAGCCGCCCTCCGGCAACCGCAATACCACCTTCTCCTACCATGAATACAGCTGGAGCGCACACTGCGACGTCTACCAGGGCCCCGGCTATGACTATTACCGCGCCAAGAACGCCAACGTGGGCGGCGGCAAGATCCGCATCTACGGCACGGACGGCGACTGGCTGCTGATCGGCTACGGCACGTCCAGCGGCGACTACCACATCGGCTATATCACCGGTTACACACTGCCCTCCGCCGCCAAGAACGTGCGGCCCGTGGTCTACGGCTGGGTGCCCGCCAGGACGAAGGCCAAGGTGGACGTCACCATGGACCCTGTCAGCAACATGAAAAAGCTGGAGAGCCTGCCCGCCGGTACCGCGGTCACCTTCATGGGCTGGGCGAGCAGCAAAAAGCGCTACGCCATGATCGAATACATGTCTCCCAGCTACGGCCAGATGGTGCGCGCCTTCGTGAAGGGCAGCAACCTGCAGTTTAATTGAGATGCTGAGGATCAACAATCTTCGCCTCAGCCTGGACGGTGAGGAGCGGGAGCTCCGCCGCCAGGCGGAAAAGGCCCTGAAAGTCCGGCAGGAGGAACTCGCCTCCTGCCGGCTCGCTAAAATCTCGGTGGACGCCCGTGACAAGCGGGACGTCCACTTTGTCGTATCGGCCGACGTCGCCCTCAGGGGCAGCGAGGCCGTCCTGCTCGGCCGCCTGAAGCTGGGCGCCGCCACGCCTGTGGCGCCGGACGCGCCGCTCACGCCGCCAGAAGCCAAGGCCCGGCCCAACCCGCCGGTCCTCGTCGGCCTCGGCCCCGCCGGCCTGTTCGCGGGGCTGTACCTCGCCCGGGCGGGACTGAAGCCCGTGATCGTGGAGCGGGGAGACGGCGTGGACGAGCGCGCGGAGCGCGTGCGGACCTTTACCGAACGGCGCGAGCTGGATGAGGAAAGCAATATCCAGTACGGCGAAGGCGGGGCCGGCGCGTTTTCCGACGGCAAGCTGACCACCGGCATCAAGGACGCTCTCTGCCGGACGGTGCTGTATGAGCTGGCCGCCCACGGCGCGCCGGAGGACATCCTGCGCCTGGCGCACCCGCACATCGGTACCGACCGCCTGCCGGCCACCGTGAAGGCCATCGGCGAGGAGATCGCCTCCCTGGGCGGGCAGGTGCTCTTCCGCACCCGGCTGACCGGGCTCGTCGTCGAGCGGGGCCGCCTGCGCGGGGTACGCCTGACGGACCGCGGGGGAGAGCGCGTGATCCCTGCCGATCAGGCGCTGCTGGCCATCGGCCACAGCGCCCGGGATACGCACGAGCTGCTGCTCGCGGCCGGCGTCCGTGCCGAACGGAAGCCCTTCAGCGTGGGCTTCCGGATCGAGCACAGCCAGCGGATGATCAACGAGGCGCAGTACGGCCGCTTCGCGGGGCATCCGAAGCTGCCTGCGGCGGAATACAAGCTCAGCGCGCATCTGCAGGACGGGCGCGGCGTATACACCTTCTGCATGTGCCCCGGCGGCGTGGTCGCCCCCGCGGCCAGCGAGCGGGGCGGCGTCTGCGTGAACGGCATGAGCCCTTTCCGCCGCGACGGCGAGAACGCCAACAGCGCCGTGCTGGTGGACGTGCGCACGGACGATTTTCCCGGCCCCGGCCTGCTGGCGGGCTTCGACCTGCAGCGTCAGCTGGAGCGGAAGGCCTTCCTGCTGGGCGGGGAGGATTATTCCGCGCCGGCCCAGCGCCTGGGCGACTTCCTGCGCGGCGTGCCTTCCGCAGGATTTGGCACGGTCCGACCGACCTATTTGCCGGGTGTCACTCTCACCGACCTGAACGGCCTGCTGCCCGAACCCTTCACCGGGGACCTGAAGGCCGGCCTGCGCATCTTCGGCCAGCGGCTCAAGGGCTTCGATAACCCGGATGCGGTGCTGACGGGCGTCGAAACCCGATCCTCCTGCCCCATCCGCTATGAGCGGGACGAGCGGCGTATGTCCTCCCTGCCCGGCCTCTGGCTGGCGGGGGAAGGCGCGGGCTGCGCCGGCGGCATCATGTCCGCCGCGGTCGACGGGATCCGATGCGCGCAGATGATCGCGGAAGACTTAGCACAATAAACCCCTATATTGCTTCTATAGAAAAAGCTGTTTCGGAAGGTTCCGTAACAGCTCTTCTAATAGAATTCATTTCACAGTAATTATTCATTGGACAGCAGCCAGTCTACTGTTACGCCTAATACTTTGGATAGCGTCATCAGCTCATAATCGGTTACGAAGCGGGTTCCGATTTCAATTCTGCTGATGCTGTCCCTTTCTATCGTGATTCCTTCGCACTGAAGACGCGCTGCGAGTTCGGACTGTGTAATACGTAGCTTGCAGCGTGCTTCATGCAGACGTTCGCCGCATATGTTCTTCCTGCCATCAAAGTCATAGATTTTCATACCGAACCATCCAGATAAATGTTAATCATCAGAATTCTTCTTAACATTATCACAATTAATGTGTAAAATTGTGTTAAAGATCAGAATTCGCTGATTTAGCACTTTTTCTTTTGGGAAGGAGGATATAGATGAGTAAAAGCCTGACAAGCGAAGAAAAGCTGCAGCTGCGTAACAAGGCTAAACAAGAATGTTTGTGTCTCGAAAAAGTCTATGCAGATAAAGCCACAATGGAGGTCGTTGAAAAATTCAAGAACACATTCAGCATTTGCGAAGCCATTTATAAAACCGTATTACTTGAACAGCAAAAAACACTACATGGCGTAAAAGCAAAAAGGATGGAACAACTAAAAATAACAATGAGCCAGGTGCCCTCTGCTTTGCGTTTTGCCGGATATACATTTGATAATGCTCTACTTCAAAGATTGTTTGGAAGCCAAGAAAAGCGTGGACAAAAATCAGCAAAGAAAGTGCGTGATGAAATGACCCATCATATCAATACCGCTGCTATCAACGAATTGACAATGCGTGGCCAGGAATTGTTTGCGGATATGGAGACATTCATAAACACTGTACGTAGTTTTGACAACCCACAACAAGCGTAATACATTCGGAGGAGTGAAAATGAAAAGAATTGTTGCATTAATCACTTGCATGATCATGCTATCATCAATCTCAGCTTTTGCCGCGAGTAATACTCGTACCAGCGGCTTATACACCTATGAGTTTAAGGGAAACGGCACTTTACGCATCGTTGACTTTAATTGGGAAGCGAGTCAAGGAGACATTTACATCCCATCTATGATCGATGGGTATGAAGTGGATATTATAGGCGAGAGAGCCTTTGAAGTGAATGAGTCAGAAAATATATTTTTAAGAAATAAGTATGATGATGTTCTCGTAACACTTCCGAACACAATCACGAGTATAGAAGACTTTGCATTCCATAACGCACCCGTAACTGCGATCAATATTCCCTTGAAAACACAGTCAATTGGTGTTGGCGCATTACTGGTAAAACCCCAATCAGAACGTATTAATATTAATGTTTTCTCAGGACACGAGAAGTACGCTACGATCGATGGCAATCTGTATAACAAGCAAAAACGTGAATTAATCGCAACAGCTGATACCACTTCTGCTGAACTTACAATTCCCGATGGTATCCGTTCTATTGCTGCGTATGTATTTGAGAATAAGTCTGTAATTCTAAAAATGCCCGAGACAGTTAACACAATTGGTGCTTACGCATTTAATGGTGCAGTGGATTATTATATTTATCAGCGCTGTCAGTTTTCAAAGCACATTACTGCATTAGGTGAGTATGCTTTTGCAAATACCGATTGTGTTTTACAAGAAGAAGACTTAACAACACTATTTCATTCGCTCAGCATTATACCAAGTCATGCATTCTATGCTTTTAACCCATTGGCCAGCAGTATTACTATAGTTATCCCCGGAAACGTCTTAAGTGTTGGTGATTACGCGTTTTCTGACGCTGAATCGTCGCTTAGTATAACAATCAAAAAAGGTGTACAGTCATTGGGACCAAGCGCTTTTGAAATCACACCAGGTTTCAAAAAATCAAAGGGTAGTCATTGGATTAAGATTACGATTGAGGAAGGCTTGAAGGAGATAGGTGATAATTGTTTTAGGGGCCAGACTATAGATAATGCCATCCCCATCCAGCCGATGAGTGCTATAACCCCGAACGCTGAAGGGATAACTATACCCGGAAGCGTGTACAGAATCGGCAATAGCGCTTTTGAGAATGTAAAGCTAACCGAAGCAAAAGCATTCACAATAGACCTCAAAGAAGGGGTAGCTGCCATAGGAGACAGTTGCTTTAGTGGCTTCAAGAACATAACAATAATAATACCAAGCACAGTAACAAGCATCGGGAACAATGCCTTTGATGCAGCAACTGTCACATTGGTTGTCAATCAGGGAAGCTACGCAGAAGCATACGCTATAGAAAACGGCATCACCTATAAGTATCCTGAATCCGCCGAAGATCTGTCCTGGCTGACCGATCCATGATTGGGGCAGTCTCTCTTGCAAGCCCCTTTTTTGCTTGCCGGAAAATGGCGATGCCGGAATGATTCGCATAACCACCGCAACGGAATCGGGAATTCACGTCTGAAAACCCGACGAAAAATGCAACGCAAAAATTTGCGTTGCATTTGTGTTGCAGTTATGCTATGATTCTCCCAGGAAAGGGAGGATCTGCCATGAAGGAGACGCGTTCGCTCGAGTTCAAAGAAGACATCTCAGCCAGCTTCCTGAAGACGGTCAGCGCTTTTGCGAATTTCGGCAGGGGAACGATTCTTTTTGGAGTGAATGATGAGGGAAAAACAGTAGGAATGGCTAACCCGGACAGGGCCGGTTTAGACCTTGAAAACCGGATCAATGACAGCATACATCCCAAGCCTGACTACTCGATCGACATCAACAGACGCACCGGTGTCATCGCTTTGACCGTTTTCGAAGGCAGATATAAACCGTATCTTTACAAGGGGAAGGCTTACCGCAGAAGCGACACAGCCACGGTGGAAACGGACCAGATCGAACTGAAACGGCTGACGCTGGAGGGAGAAAACCTATACTATGAGAGTCTTCCGTGCCGGGAAACCAATCTCCAGTTTGAGTATCTGGGCATGACGCTGAAACAGGTACTGGGAATCGAGGAGGTTACCCGGGATGTCCTGAGGACCTTTGGACTGATCGACCATCATAACCAGTACACGATCGCCGCGGCGCTGTTTTCAGATCGCAATTCATTCTGTGGAATCGATATGGTGCGTTTCGGTGATTCGATCAGCGAAATGCTGGACCGGGAGACATCTGCCGGGGTCTCCATACTGAAACAGTACGACAGCGCGGTCGCGATGTTCCGTCGATATTACCAGTATGAGAAGATCATCGGGATCCAGCGCGTGAATGTTGAAACCATCCCGGAGACTGCTTTCCGGGAGGCTTTGGCCAACGCGTTAGTGCACAGGACCTGGGACGTCAGCTCCCACATCCGGATCCTGATGTTTGAAGACCGGGTGGAAATCATGTCCCCAGGCGGCCTGCCCAGGGGAATAACCCGGGAGGAGTATCTGAACGGCTATATCTCCAGCTTGCGCAACCCGACTATCGCCGGTATTTTCTTCCGGCTGCATTATATTGAAATGTTCGGCACCGGGATCAGAAGGATACAGGATGCCTATGAAGATCAGGGAACCAAGCCGTCATTTGACATCACGGATAACGCGATCCGCGTGGTGCTGCCCCGTACAGACCGGGCGATGGAGCTATCCTCCGACGCTCAAAGTGTTCTGGAAATCCTCCGCAGGGGTGTCAGACTGCCCAGCAGTGAATTGGCGAAGACACTCGGGTGGAGCAAAGACAGAACGCTGCGACTGCTGAACGCGCTGCTGGCAGAAGGTATGATCCAGCGTTTCGGGACTGGACGTGGAACAAAATATGGCCGATGAATGCCGGGACCGGCGGACGGAAGGACATCGGCTGATATACGATGGAGGAAGCGCTGTGAGAACGTTATTCGATCCCTGGAAGGCCCTGCTGGCGGGAACCTTGCTCCTCGTCCTGCTCGCCCAGCCGATCTGCCGCGCGGAAAGTGCGGGGGACGAGCGGGCGGCGCTGCGGGAGCGGCTGATCGCGGATCTATCCGACTTTGAATTTCCGCTGGAGGACGGGTATCTGTCCGAGTACACGGAGGATCCGGAGCGCGAGGAGGAGGCGGTCCAAGTCTTCAAGGTGGCCAAGGTCAAAACGGGCGTGCTGATCGTGGGCAAAAACGGCGCGCCGCTGGTGCGGGCCTGCTACGGTGTGCGCGGCCGCTCGAAGGAGCCGGTCACGCTGAAAACGCAGTTCCGGGTGGCGTCCGTCACCAAGCTGGTGACCGCTATCGGGCTCATGCGCCTGTGGGAGGTCGGGCTGTTCGACCTGGACGCGCCGCTGTCGGATTACCTGCCGATGAAGGTCGTCAATCCCGCCTTTCCGGATTCGCCGGTCACCGCGCGGCAGCTGCTCTCCCACACCTCCTCCATCAAGCAGGGCATGCGCTACCATCCGGACTGGGAAAACCTGCAGTTGAACAACAATTATTTCGATAAGTCCGTGGAGCCCGGCGGCAGATACCAGTATGCCAACCTCAACGGCGGTCTGGCCGGGGCCATGATCGAGGCACTGAGCGGGCTCAGCGTCAACAGCTGCATGAAGGCCATCCTGTTCGATCCGCTGGGCATCGACGCGGCCTATAACCCCGGCCTGCTCGGCGATACCTCGGACATGGCGGACATCATGTACGAGGACGGCGGCATCCTCTCCACCGCGAAGCGCGAACTGGAGACCCTGAAGGACTACGATGACACCTGTGACCCGCGGGAGCATACCGACCGGACCATCGGCAAGCTGTACATCAACGCTGACGGCCTGCACCGCCTGGCCAGCCTGATGGTCAACGGCGGCATCATCGGCGAGCGCCGACTGCTGTACGAGGATACGGAGCGCCTGATGCGGGCGGACCAGTCAAAGATAGAGGGCTCCTCCGTGCGCGTCCCGGGGGATTACGGCCTCTTCGTAGCCCACGTCTCTCCCACGGGCAAATATACCTGGTACGGCCACCAGGGCCGCTTCAACGGCATCACCGCCGATATCTTCTGGCAGCCCCAGACCGGCATGACCTTCGTAATGATCGTCAACGGCTACGACGGCGCCCTGAGCACCGACGGCCTGGCCCCCATCGCCCGGCGGATGATGACCCTGGTTGAGAATTGGATCGAATAAAAAAGCTTCCCCCGGTCCCGGGGGAAGGTGCTGGGAATGAGAGCATTCCTGCATTGCGCGCCGGCAGCTTACGCTTCCGGCTCCAACAGGCCGAGGTTGCCGTCTTTACGCAGATACAGCACGTTGGTGCGGTCGGTCTCGATATTGACGAACACGAAGAAGCTGTGGCCCAGGAGCTCCATCTGCAGCGCCGCGTCCTCCACGGACATGGGGCGGACGGGGAAGGTCTTGTGGCGGACCACCTGGCGCTCGCCCTCGCCGTATACCTGCGGCTCCTCGATGAATTCCGGCTCTGCCACGTAAGCGCCTTCGCGCATTTTCTTTTCCAGCTTGGTGCGGTGACGGCGGATCTGGCGCTCGATCTTGGCCAGGGCGCTGTCGATGCTCATGAACAGGTTATCCTGGTTGGCGGACTCCGCGCGCAGCGTCACGCCGCCTTCCAGTGGTACGGTTATTTCACAGATCCTGCGATCCGCCTCCCGGCGCAGCCGGACGTTCATTTCGGTATCCGGCTTCAGGTACTTTTCCATCGTCGCGGTTTTTTTGGTGATGCGGTTGGTGATGCCGGGGGTCACGACCATGTTCTTGGCAGTGATGTTGGTTTTCATATCGCTAACTCCTCTCCGGCGGCGGAACGTGTATACTGCCGCCTCTATTTGTACTATTCTACGCCGTTACTGTTTTTCCTGCCGCCTGATCCAATTTCATGTCCATTTTGGCAAAAAAACGGATTTTATGCAAATGAATGATCGGGCCGCTCATACGGTGGACACTGAGGGGCAGGATTTGCCATTGTGTTTTTCCCTGTGTTTTGATATGATTAGGGCCGTCGGCGCGGCGGGAAGGCTGACGCCCGGGCCGCGCCGGCCGTGATTTACCCTCGTTACACAGGAGGCAGACTGTGAGTATGACCAAACGATTCCGGCTGACCACCTTTCAGGTGATCGCCTCCGGCTTCCTCTTTTTGATCCTGGCGGGCGCGCTGCTCCTGATGCTGCCGTTCTCCAGCCGGGCGGAGGGCAGCGTCAGCTTCCGCGACTGCCTGTTCACCGCCACGTCCGCCGTGTGCGTGACCGGCCTGATCGTTCGCGATACCGCCACTTGCTGGACGCCCTTCGGCCAGGCAGTCATCCTGCTGCTGATCCAGATCGGCGGCCTCGGCGTGGTCACGGCGGCGCTGTCCCTCTCGTTCATCTCCGGCAAGAGGATCGGTCTGATGGAGCGCAGCGTCATGCAGGAGGCGATCTCCGCGCCGCAGGTCGGCGGCATCGTCCGCCTCACGCGCTTTATCGTCGGCACCTCCTTCGCCATCGAGGGCATCGGCGTGCTGCTGATGCTGCCCGCCCTGGTGCCGGATTTCGGCTGGGGAAAGGGCCTGTGGTACGCGGTGTTCCACTCCATCTCCGCCTTCTGCAACGCCGGCTTTGACCTGATGGGCGTCCGGCAGCCCTTTTCCTCGCTGACCCATTATTCTCAGAACATCCTGCTGAACCTGGTGCCGATGCTGCTCATCACGGTGGGCGGTATCGGGTTCCTGGTCTGGAACGATATCAGGGAGCACGGCCTCCGGATCCGGCAGTACCGCCTGCAGAGCAGGCTGGTGCTGCTGACGTCCGCCCTGCTGATCGTGCTGCCCGCGCTCTGGTTTTTCTTCTTTGAAATGGGGGAGCTCACGCCAGGCCGGCGCGCGCTGCCGGCTCTGTTCCAGTCCGTCACGCTGCGCACCGCCGGCTTCAACACGGTAGACCTGGACGCCATGAGCGACGGCGGCAAGGTGATCATGATCCTGTGCATGCTGACAGGCGGCTCGCCCGGCTCTACGGCGGGCGGCATGAAAACGACCACCCTGGCCGTGCTGCTGATCAGCGCCTGGGCGGTCTACCGGCGCAGGGAAAGCAGCGCCGTGCTGGGCCGGCGCGTCAGCGACGATACGGTGCGCAGCGCGGTGGCCATCCTGGTGATGTACCTGACCCTGTTCCTGATAAGCGCCCTGGCCATCAGCCGTATCGATCACCAGCCCCTGCTGACCTGCCTGTTCGAGACCGCCTCCGCCATCGGCACCGTGGGCCTGACCCTCGGAATCACGCCGCAGCTGAGCCTGGCCTCCCACATCATTCTGATGCTGCTGATGTTCCTGGGCCGCGTGGGCGGCCTGACCCTGATCTACGCGGCGCAGAACGTCCGTCCGACTCCGCACGGCGCCTTCCCGCTGGAAAAACTCACTGTAGGATAAAAAGGAGAAGCAACTATGAAATCGGTTCTTTTGATCGGCCTGGGCCGCTTCGGCCGGCACATTGCCGAAAAGCTCAATGAGATGGGGCACGAGGTGATGGCTGTCGATAAGGACGAGGAGCGCGTCAACAAGGTGCTGCCCATGGTCACGGACGCGCAGATCGGCGACGCCGCCAGCAAGACCTTTCTGGAAACGCTGGGTGTGCCTGCTTTTGACGTGTGCTTCGTCGCCATCGGGGACGACTTCCAGAGCTCGCTGGTGGTCACGGCTTACCTGAAGGAGCTCGGCGCGAAAAAGGTCGTGTCCCGCGCGTCCATGGAGGTGCAGCGCCAGTTCCTGCTGCGCAACGGCGCGGACGAGGTGGTCTATCCCGAAAAGCAGCTGGCCGAGCTGACCGCCCTCAGGCACACCACCGACCACGTGCTGGACTATATCGCCCTGGACAGCGAGTACGGCATCTACGACATGTCCGTGCCCGCCGAGTGGGACGGGATGACCGTGCGCGACCTGGACATCCGCCGCAAGTATGATGTGAACCTGCTGGCGCTCCGGGAGGCGGGCAAGCCCAGCACCGCCGTCAACGGCGACACCTGCCTGCAGCAGGGACAGACCATCCTGGCCCTTGGCCGGTGGGAGGATATTGAAAAGTGCTTCAGGCTGTAAAGCAGCCTTATTTCGCTTCAGTAAAGTCCAGATAGGCCCTGAACGACATTTTCCGGCCCCACTGGTCGCGGCCGGTCACGATGTAGCCGATGCCCCGCGTGTCGGATACGCGCCGCTGACCGTCCAACCGCCAGGCGTTGCCGCTTTCGGCGGCCCACAGGGCGTCGGCGTTGACCCAGTAATGGCTGTAGCCGACATCGGTCTCAAATATGTAATCATCGACCCGCTCCAGCTTGAAGGGCCGGCCGGTCAATTCCTCGATGATCAGGGAAAACTTCCATTGCATAATAGGCTGGCTGATGGTCACGACGGTGAGCGGTGTGGTCAGCCTCAGATACGGCTCGCCGTCGTATTGGAGGTTTTCACCCTGGAACCATCCCGGGTGAACAGAACGCATTCGCCGGGTGCGGCCAGGTGATCATTGAAAGGGCCGGGGAATAAGCAGTTATATGTAACGGGGTATTTGGAAGCTATTCTGCTGTTCATGATTCAACAAAGTATGCAACGGGCTTTCCTGCCATGCGCGGGGAAGCCTGTTTTTCTTATTGTTTTTTCCCGCGGGATTTGCTATGATGGTATCCCCGCAGGGGAAAGCGTTTGCACTGTCAGGGAGGTCGGCATTGATGAGCGAAATCCCGCGCGTCGCGCGGTTTGAGAGGGTTTCTTTGGCGCAGTTCCGGGAGGCGGCGGGCAAGGCGCTGCCGGATCGGGATGAAGCGGCCGTGACGGCTGCCTATGAGGGGATCGCGCTGCCGCGCCGGGCCACGGCGGGGTCCAGCGGGTACGATATCCGGACGCCGTTCGCGTTCACGCTGCGGCCGGGGGAGGACATCGTGATCCCCACGGGGCTCCGGGCGTGGATCGCGCCGGGGTGGTGGCTGATGCTGATGCCCCGCAGCGGGCTGGGCTTCCGGCTGTATACGCGGCTGGCCAATACCGTGGGCAATATTGACAGCGATTATTACGGCGCGGACAACGAGGGCCATATCATGGTCAAGCTGCGCCTGGAGCTGACCGGCGACGGCGCGCCGCGCGCTTTTGAGGCCGGCACCGCCATTTGCCAGGGCGTGTTCGTGCCCTTCGGCATCACGGTGGACGACGACGCCATCGATAAGCGCACCGGCGGCTTCGGCTCCACCGGCGTCTGACAGGAGGTTTTCATGCAAAAGGAAAAGATGCGGGCGCTGCTGAGCGGGCTGAAGGGCGATATCGGCTTTTCCGCCTTCGATCCGCAGACGGGGGATCGGCTGACGCTCAACCCGGAGCTGCCGCTGCAGGCCGCGTCCGTGATCAAGCTGTTCGTGATGGCGGAGGCCTTCCGCCAGCGCGAGGCGGGGGAATTCGACTTCGCGGAGACCGTGACCGTGCGGGAGGAGGACCATCTGCCCTCCTGCGGGGCGCTCACCTATCTGCATTCGCCGCTGACCCTGCCCTGGGGCGACCTGGTGACGCTGATGATCATCCTCAGCGACAACACGGCCACCAACCTGCTGATCGACCGCCTGGGCGCGGACAGCATCAACGCGACCATCGACCGCCTGGGCATGGTGGGGACCCGCCTGCGCCGGAAGCTGTTCCAGCCGGAGCTGGCGCGGCAGGGCATCCAGAACACCGTCTGCGCCGCGGACACGGAACGCCTGCTGCTGATGATACACCGGGAGGAGCTGATCAGCCCCGCCGCCTCGCGCGAGATGCTGCAGCTCCTGATGGATCAGCGCCTGAACGGGAAAATGCCCTTTTACCTGCACAGCCTGGACATCGACTGCGCCCACAAGACCGGCGAGGACGACGGCATCACCCATGACGTGGGCATCATCTTCGCGGAGCGCCCCGTGTTTTTCAGCTTCCTGAGCGAGCATACGGATGTGCCGGAGGCGGAGCGCGCCCTGCAGGAGCTGGCCCTGCTGGCGATTATTGCTCCACCGACTAATTCCTGAATCATCTTCGGCAGTATAAGGGGTGGTATACTGCGTCACGAAAGCTTGCCGTACCTACGGGTACGCCTGCGCTTCCGTTCCTTGTCTCCCACTCCTTATACTACCGAATCCAGCTTCACGAATTAATCGGTGGAGCAATACTGACTGACATATCACCGAAAGGATTATCCATGAAACGATCCGCTTTTATTCCACTGCTGCTGGCGCTGTGCCTGGTACTGACGCTGTCCTGCCCCGTCCTGGCGGAGCCGGCGACAGTCGTGTGCTCCTTTTATCCCATCCGCGTCTTCGCCGAAAACGTGCTGAAGGACGTGCCGGACGTGACGCTGCAGACCCTCGCGCCCGCCGGGACGGGCTGCCTGCACGACTTCCAGCTGCTGCCGGGGGACCTGCGCGCGCTGGACGGCGCGAAATGCCTGGTCATCAACGGCGCGGGCATGGAGGACCAGTTCCTGCCCCTGCTGCGGAAGGAAATGAGCGCACTGCCGCTGGTGGACTGCTCCGCCGGCATCGCCCTGATCGAGGAGGAGCACGGCCCCAACCCGCACATCTGGCTGAACGCGCTGAACGCCCGGCAGATGGCGCTGAACATGGGCGAGGGCCTGGCCGCCCTCCTGCCGGAGCACGCGGAGCGGATCAGGGCTAACGCCGCCGCCTACGCGGACCGGCTGACAGCCCTGCACGATGAACTGGCGGCCCAGCTCGGCGGCCTGCCCTGCCGCGACATCGTGACCTTCCACGAGGCCTATCCCTACTTCGCGGAGGAATTCGGCCTGCGCGTCGTGGCCTCCGTCACCGTGGAGCCGGATGAAGCACCCTCCCCGCGCATGATCGCCGAGACTGTGGAGCTGGTCCGCGCCTGCGCGGTCTGTCCCCTGTTCTCCGAGCCCGGCGTGTCCTCTGACGCGCTCCAGGTCATCGCCAGCGAAACGAAGCAGCCCGTTTACGAGCTGAGTCCCATCACCGACGGCGACGGCAGCGCGGACGATTACGAGCGTGCCATGCGCAAAAACGCCGACACCCTGCTGGAGGCGCTGGGGACGGCGGAAAAGTAAGGCGGACAGGATATTTACGACTAATACTAATCTCAGAATTGACGATGAAAGAATCGTGAACGTAAACGAAAAACAGGGCGGCCGCGCGATGCTGTGCGGCCGCCCTGCCTCTGTTGAGCTCAGAAGATGCCCAGGAACCGGCCGAGCTTTTCGACGGGCTCCTGCTGGGTCTCGCCGCAATGGACGCAGTGGCGGGTGCGCTCGCCCTCGGCATCCTTGGTGGGCTCGATGGTGGTCTCCCATTCGGTGTAGCTGTGGCCCAGGGCGGGGATCTCCTCCTGCTCAAGGCTGACGCCGCAGACGGAGCACTTCTTTTCCCTGAGGCCGCTCTGCAGGCAGGCAGCCTCGCGGGTGACCTGCCAGTCCATGGGGCTGTGGCCGAAGGCAGGCACCGTTTCGGTCTTCAGGGTCTCACCGCAGGTGGCGCAGCGCTGCACACGCTGGCCGTCGGCCGTGCAGGTGGCGGACTTAAGGTCCACCCACGCGCCGGGGGTATGGCCGGTGGCGGGGATCTCCTCCTTCGCCAGCTCCTCGCCGCACACGGTGCAGCGCTGCACACGCTGGCCGGCCGCTGTACAGGTGGCGGGCTTCAGTTCCGTCCACGCGCCGGGCTGATGGCCCGTGGTGGGGATCTCCTCGCGCTCGACCTCCGCGCCGCACACGGCGCACTGGGTGATCTTCAGGCCGGGCACCAGGCAGGTGGCCTTCTGGTAGACGATCGGCTCGCCGGGGGTATGGCCCGTGGCCGGGATCTCCTCGCGGTTCAGCTCTTCGCCGCATACGGTGCACTGGGTGACCTTCACGCCGTTTTCCACGCAGGTGGGCTGCTGGTGGACCACCGGCTCACCGGCGGTGTGACCCTTGGCGGCGATCTCCTGCCGGTTGACCGGCTGCTGGCACAGGCTGCACAGCTGGGCGGAGAAACCGGCTTCCGTGCAGGTGGGCTCCTGAACGGTCTGGAAATCGCTCAGGCTGCCCGCGTGCTTTGAGGGAGAGCAGATGGCGAATTCAAAGGCGGCTTTGCTCCATACAGCGTTGCTCAGATCTCCAGTAAAATGATACTCTCTGCCGGCTTCCAGTTCCATGCTGCTGATGGCAGGCGTCTGTTTACCGCCATTATATAATTTCCAACCGATGGTCTCTTTATATTCATTGAGTACTTTGATGGAAAAATCTTTTGACTCTTCTGTTTTGGCATATACAGTGTACAAGCCCGTATCAGCAGGAGTGAATACCAGTTCGTATGCATCTCCCGCGTCACCACGATACAGGATGCCAGCTGCGACTGTGGCAGGATTGGTATACTGCCACATGGCCGGGAGCAGGTTGGCGGTATCCCCGGCAGCCGGGGCAATGGAGAAGGTAAATGCTCCGTTACTCCAATTCTCGGAGCTTCTTGTTCCAATAAAGTAGTACTCAGTCCCGGCTTTAAGTGCGATATTCTTCACTCGATTTCCAATCGCGCCGCCATTATTCATTGACCAGCCGACATCCTGCCGGTATTGGTCGATGGCTTTGATATTTACCTCAGTTTTATCATTATTTGATATCGTGACTGTGTAGATACCGTCCTTGTCTGGAACAAAAAGCTGCTTATAGGCTATGCTGCCTGAACCATTATACTTGATATTCTCTTTCAGATGCGCAGAATTTTTGATATCGACCATAGCGGGCATCACCTGCTCGGTCGCATTATCGTCAATATGGGATATAGAAAAAGAGAAGGT
The DNA here is from genome assembly GCA_902760595.1 of uncultured Eubacteriales bacterium. Lineage (GTDB taxonomy): Bacteria > Bacillota > Clostridia > Christensenellales > Aristaeellaceae > UBA4246. Next base: position 21,760 of record CACWHI010000040.1, on the reverse strand, counting down.
ACCGTTGGTACTTCTCCCCGGCTTTCAATTCAACTGCATGATAGACAGGCCCCATTTTTCCGCCGTTGTTAAAATACCATCCGATATTCTGCTTATTCTGGTCAATTATTGTAAAACTCAAATCTGAGGTATTATCTGTTTCCGCATATACCAGATAACTGCCGGTGACTTTAGGAATGAACTGAAGCTGATAGTTGACTTCTTTGACACCGTGGTATATGACGTCTGTTTTGATCGTGGCAGGGTTTTCAAAGTTGACCATAGCGGACATGACCCGCTCGGTCTCATTATCATCAATAGGTGATATAGAGAAGGAGAAGGTACGTACTTCTCCCCGGCTTTCAATTCAACTGCATGATAGACAGGCCCCATTTTTCCGCCGTTGTTAAAATACCATCCGATATTCTGCTTATTCTGGTCAATAATTGTAAAACTCAAATCTGAGGTATTATCTGTTTCCGCATATACCAGATAACTGCCACTGACTTCAGGTATAAACTGAAGCTGATAGTTGGTTTCTTTGACGCCTTGGTATATGGTATTTGTTTTGATTTTGCATGGATTCTCAAAGGCGGTCATAGCAGGCATTCCGATGGTTCCCGTGGAAAAATCTGTGGGATACAAGGCAAATGTAAAAGTGCCTTCCCCGTTCCTGGCCCATATTCCGCCCCTAAATACTCCGGAAAAATGATAGGTTTTCCCGGCCTCCAAGTCCACATTCCATTCTTTTGGCACGCGAACATTGTTGTTATCAAATACCCATCCGATGTTATTCTTATAATCGTCCAAAATCTCAATCTGCAGGCCATATTCTCCATCCGTCTTGCCATATACAGTGTAAGTGCCCGTCACAGGAGGCGTAAAGGCCATCTGATAGGCTTTGTCTTTTTCTCCCCGGTAAAACGTCCCCGGCACCAGGATCGACGGATCATCAAAGGAAGTATTGCCGGGCATCGGGACGGTGGGCTTGCCTGCGCCGGGATCGGTGGCGGAATCCGCCAGGGCCGTGACCGCGATCACCGCCAAAAGCAGCGCGACGAGGATCAGAAGCAGTTTCTTCATATTCATATCTCCTTTTTTCTTGATAGGGATATCCATAGAAACTGTAACAGACTGACCCCGAAAATTCCACAAAATCGAACACAGATATTTTGTGTTTCGCGGGAATATTTTGGCTATGTGATCAGGCGGCTGACTTTTGTTGTTCTGCGGCACTTCCTACTTCCTACTTCCTACTTCCTACTTCCTCCCTCCTACTTCCTAGCTCCTACCGCTCTTCCTCCCGGATCAGCTGGGCGAAGAAGGCCCGCGTATCCGGCTGTGGGAGGCGCTGGCAGAGCTCGGCGGCGTAGGCGGAAAAGAGCAAGAAGGCTTCCGGACCCGGCAGGAACAGCTCCCGGTAGCGCTGCCTTCGCGTGTTGTAGCAGGTGTCGCTGGGGTAGACCAGCGCGCCCTGGCCCTCATAGGCCTCGAAGGAATACGGACTGCCGGGGCCAGGGAAAAGGCGCAGCGTCACCTCCTTCTTTTCCGCCAGGGCGGACAGCGCCTGCAGGACGCGGAGCCGTTCGCCCCTGGTATAAGGCCGGAAGGCGTAAAACTGGTCGGGCATCACGCCGGTGCGGGCGAACTGCGTCATGGCGTCGGCGGACAGGAGCAGCACGGTTTCCTGCCTGCGCTGGTAAAAGTTCTTCACCCGCTTTTCAAAGGTATAGATCAGCGTTTCCCGCGAGGAGACCACGGCGTCGAGATTGTCGGACAGGAAATCGCGGAAGGTGCTTTCCACCACGTCCGCCGGCAGCATCTGCATGCCCGGCGTGGGCTTCAGGATCACGGCCCGGCGGTTGTATTCCATCTGGAAGGCCGCTTCGGTGAAGCTGATATAGTCGCTGCCGGCCTCCAGGGTATCGAAGCGGTACAGCGGGGTCTGCTCCGCGCTGCGCAGCGCCTCCCGCACCTCCCGCGCGGCCTCCGCGTCCACGGGATGCCAGGCGGGACGGGCGGCGCCCGCCAGCGCGATTCTCGCCTCGTCGGCGGACGTCCAGAGGGCAAGACCCCAGGGCAGCGCGGCAGCGCGCTCCTCCGCCTCGGGCAGCAGCGTCACGCGGTATCGCTGGTCCGTCAGGCGCGAGATGGCGCCTTCCAGCAGCGCGGGCCGTGTGAGCAGCTCCGAAAGGGTGACGTAATGCCCGATCCGCGTTTCCTGTGGGCGCGCCAGCAGGCTGCCGATCAGCCGGGACACGGATTCGCCGGGGTCCCCGAGCAGGGTGACGTCGCCATCCTGCGCGGGCAGGCCGGGCGCGGCCTCCTGAGCGGGGGAGACGCCGCTTTTTTCCGGAAAGAAGCAGCGGTCCAGCGCCTGGAACATGGCGTAGCGGCGCGTCCCCGCCTTTTCCACGCGCAGGGCGCGGTCAAAGCGCTCCCGCCAGGCGGCGTCCAGCCCGGGCGCCAGCAGCCGGCAGAGCTGCGCGCAGGCGCGGTAGCTGCTCTGCCCGTGGAGCAGGCGGAACACGGAGGTCTTGCTCTTGAAGCCCAGGCGCTCCGTCAGCCGGGCTACGGTCAGGTCTTCCGCCTCCATCCAGGCACTCAGGCATTGGCTCAGCGTTTCCATGGCGATCCCACCCATACGTCAGAATACGCCTATTCTATCACGAAAAAGGGAAATGTGCCGGCGACCGGACACAAAAAAACTGTGTTTCGCGGAAAAATGTGCTGTACGAATACAATCGGCTGAGAAACGCGATCAAAAACGCGCTTTACTTTAGCGCGCTAATGTGCTAAAATGTGATTCGTTATTTCCCTGGCGCGTGAGGCTGCCGGGGCGTGAGGAGGCGAGGAGATGGCGTTGAAGCGAACGCAGGTGACCGACAGACTGATGGACGCGGTGCTTTGCCTGCGGACCCGGGACGAGGCGTACCAGCTGTTTGAGGACCTGTGCACCGTCAAGGAGCTGCAGGATATGTCCCAGCGGCTGGAGATCGCTTATCTGCTGAAGAACGGCACCAAGTACCAGGAGGTGGCGGACCGGACCGGCGTCAGCTCCGCGACCATCAGCCGGGTGAATCGCTGCCTGATGTACGGCGCGGGGGGCTACCAGACAGTCACGGAGCGCCTGCCCCTGGCCGCGGAGGAGGAGGACGCATGAACCTTTCCGACCGGATCCTCAAGCCGGAGGAGCGCATCCTGTTCTCGCTGCGCTCGCTGTACGGTGAATACGGCTATACGCCGTATAAGATGAGAAAGTTTGAAAGCTACGACCTGTACGCGGGGAACAAGGATTTCCTGTCCTCCGAGCAGGTGATCGCCTTTTCGGATACGGATGGCGCGCTGCTGGCGCTCAAGCCGGACGTGACCCTGTCCATCGTGCGCTCCGGCCGGGACGAGCCGGGCACGGCGCAGAAGGTCTATTACCAGGAGAACGTGTACCGCCCCGCGCGGCAGGGCCAGGGCTTCCGGGAGATCATGCAGACCGGGGTCGAGTGCATCGGCGCGGTGGACGAGTACTGCCTGTCTGAGGTACTGCTGCTGGCGGCGGAAAGCTTGAGGCGCATCTCGCCCCGGGCGGTGCTGCACCTGTCCCACATGGGCCTGGTGCGGAAGCTGATCGCCCGGGCGGGGCTGACGGGCCAGGCGGAGCAGCGAGCCGTGGCGGCCATCGCCGCGCGCTCGGCCCATGAGCTGGCGGCGCTGTGCGAGGAAAACGGCTGCGCGCGGGAGCAGGCCGACGCGCTGTGCGGGCTGATTGGCATCCCCTCGGGCCTGGAGGCGGCGCTGGAGGCGCTGGGCCGCCTGCCCTGCGCGGAGGAGACGGCGGCGCTGCGCCGCGTGACAGACGCTTTACGGGATACGCCTGTTTATGGTATGCTGTCGGTGGACGTCTCCACCGTCAACGACCTGGGCTATTACAACGGCCTGGTGTTCCGCGGCTACGTGGACGGCGTGCCTGAGCGGGTGATCGCCGGCGGGCAGTACGACCCGCTGGTGCGCAAGCTGGGCCGCAGGGGCGGCGCCATCGGCTTCGCGGTCTACCTGGACGCGCTGGAGCGCATGCAGGAGGCCTCGGACCGGCTGGACGCGGACGTGCTGCTGATCTATCCGGAAGGCGCTTCGCCCGCCGCCGTGCTGGAGGCGGTGAAGGGCCTGAGCGCCGAGGGGCTGACCGTGTGCGCCCAGAAGGCCGCGCCGGAGCGCCAGCGCTTTGGGAAAACGCTGTACCTGACGGAAAGCGGGGTGAAGGAGCGTGTCTGAATGGCTGACGGTCGCCCTGCCCAAGGGCAGGCTGGGGGAAAAGGTCTACGACCGCTTCGCCCGCGCCGGCTATCCCTGCCCGGACATCCTGGCCGACACGCGGCAGCTCATCTTTGAAAACGCGGAGCTGCGGGTCCGCTATTTCTGGGCCAAGCCCTCGGACGTGTCCATCTACGTGGAGCAGGGCGCGGCGGACATCGGCGTGGCGGGCAAGGACATCCTGATGGAGTACCGCCCGGACGTGTACGAGCTGCTGGACCTGAAGACGGGCCGCTGCCGCATGGCCGTGGCCGCGCCGGCGGGCGCCTGGCTGGACCCGGAGCGCACACTGCGGGTGGCCACCAAGTTCTCGCGCATCGCGAAGGATTATTACACCAAGCTGGGCCGGGACATCGAGATCATCCACCTGAACGGCTCCATCGAGATCGCGCCGCTGCTCAGGCTGTCGGACGTCATCGTGGACATCGTGGAGACCGGCACGACCCTCCGGGAAAACCACCTGGAGGTCATCGATACCGTGGCGCAGCTGAGCGCGCGCCTGATCGCCAACAAGGCGGCCTACGCCTTCAAGCGGGATCGGATCACCGCGCTCATGGCGGCGCTGGAGGAGGATAAAGCATGATCAGGATCATGAAAATGGGCGAGGTCGCGCCCGCGGAGATCTTCGCGCGGGCGGTGCCGGAAACGGACGTCTCCGCGACCGTGCGGGACATCATCGCCGACGTCCGGCAGAACGGCGACGCCGCCCTGCTCAGGTATACCGAGCGCTTCGACGGCGCGAAGCTGGACAGCCTGCTGGTAAGCCAGGAGGAGACGCGGGAGGCCCTCGACGGGGCGGACCCCGAGTTCCTGCGGGTGCTTTCCCGCGCGGCGGAGAACATCCGCCTGTTCCACCAGGCGCAGAAGCGCGAGAGCTTCATCCTGACCCCGAAGGCGGGGGTGACCATGGGGCAGCGGGTGATCCCGGTGGACCGCGCGGGCCTGTACGTGCCCGGAGGCACGGCGGCCTATCCCTCCACGGTGCTTATGGACGCGATCCCCGCGCGCATCGCGGGCGTGCCCGAGGTGGTCATGGTGACGCCGCCGGGCCGGGACGGGAAGGTGAATCCCGCCATCCTCTGCGCCGCGCACGTGGCGGGCATCGACCGCATTTTCAAGGTGGGCGGGGCGCAGGCCATCGCCGCCCTGGCCTACGGCACGGAGTCGGTGCCGCGGGTGGATAAGATCGTCGGCCCCGGCAACGTGTTCGTGGCCGAGGCGAAGAAGCAGGTCTACGGCCAGGTGTCCATCGACATGATCGCCGGGCCCAGCGAGATCCTGGTGGTGGCGGACGCGGCCTCCGAGCCGCGCTATGTGGCGGCGGACCTGCTCTCCCAGGCCGAGCACGATAAGCTGGCCAGCGCGGTGCTGGTCACCGACAGCCTGGCCCTGGCCGAGGCCGTGCGCGCCGAGCTGGAGCGCCAGCTGCCCCTGCTGGAGCGCGAGGAGATCGCCCGCGCGTCCATCGACAAAAACGGCAAGATCATCGTGACCGACGACCTGAAAAAGGCCATCGAGGTGGCCAACGAGATCGCACCGGAGCACCTGGAGCTGTGCGTGGAGAACCCCTTCGACTGGCTCAACGAGGTGCGGCACGCGGGCTCCGTGTTCATGGGCCGCAACTGCCCCGAGGCCCTGGGCGATTACCTGGCCGGGCCCAACCATACCCTGCCCACCAGCGGCACGGCGCGCTTCGCCAGCCCGCTGTCCGTGGACGACTTCGTGAAGAAAATGCAGTTCACCTGCTTTACCCGGGACGCGCTGGCGGACGTGGCTGAGGACGTGGCGCTGTTTGCCCGCCAGGAGGGCCTGACGGCCCATGCCCGCAGCGCGGTGATCCGCACCGAGGACTGACCTATGAGCAAGTATTTCAGCGAGCGCTTCGCCTCCCTGAAGCCCTACACGCCCGGGGAGCAGCCGCGGGACCGCCAGTACGTGAAGCTGAACACCAACGAGTCGCCCTTCCCGCCCTGCGCGGAGGCCCTCAGCTACGCAGCGGAGCACGCCCGCAGCTATGAGCTGTACTCGGACCCCGAGGCGGTGGAGCTGCGGCAGGCCCTGGCGGAGCGGTATCAGGTGACGCCGGACTGCGTGATGGCGACCAGCGGCTCCGACGAGGCGCTGGATTTCGCCTTCGTGGCCTTCGGCAGCGACGCCCGGCCCGCGCTCTTTCCGGATATCACCTACGGCTTTTACCGCGTCTACGCGAACATCAACCGCATCCCCTTCCGCGAGATCCCGCTGGAGGACGACCTGACCATCAGCCTGGACCGCTACGCGGGGCAGAAGGCCGTCATTTTCCTGGCGAATCCCAACGCGCCGACGGGCATCTTCCTGCCGCCGGAGCGGATCGCGGACCTGGCCCGGCGCAGCCCGGACAGCGTGATCGTGGTGGACGAGGCCTATGTGGATTTCGGCGGCGAGTCCTGCGTGCCGCTGACCCAGCGGTATAAAAATATCCTGGTCATCCAGACCTTTTCCAAGTCCAGGTCCCTGGCGGGGGCGCGGCTGGGCTTCTGCATCGGCTGCCCGGAGCTGATCCGCGACCTGCAGACGGTGCGCTATTCCCTGAACCCCTACAACGTGAACTCGTTCACCCAGGCGCTGGGCATCGGCATGCTGCGCTGCGAGGATACGGTGCGGGCGCGCTGCCGCACCATCATGGAAAACCGCGCGTACCTGACGGAGCAGCTGAAGGCCCTGGGCTTTTCCTGCACGGATTCGCTGGCGAACTTCGTGTTCGCGCGGCACCTGCGGCTGAACGGCGGTGCGCTGTACCAGATGCTGCGCGACCGCGGCGTGCTGGTGCGCCACTTTGACGGAAGCCGCATCCGGCAGTATAATCGGATCACGGTGGGCACGAAGGAGCAGATCGACTGCCTGCTCGCGGCCATCCGGGACATCATGGGCTCGCTGTAAGCAGAATCGGACGGAGGAGGACATGAGCATGCGTGAAGCGGAGATCGCCCGCCGCACGGCGGAAACGGACATCGCGCTGAAGCTGGTCGTTGACGGCCGGGGCCGGGCGGAGATCGCCAGCGGCGTGGGCTTTCTGGACCATATGCTGACCCTGTTCGCGCGGCACGGGGGCTTCGACCTGAAGCTCACCTGCGCCGGCGACACCCAGGTGGACGACCACCATTCCGTGGAGGATATCGGCATCGCCCTGGGCACGGCCTTCCGCCAGGCCCTGGGCGACAAGCGCGGCATCCGCCGCTACGGCGATATCTGCCTGCCCATGGACGAGGCGCTGATCCAGGCGGCGGTGGACCTGTCCGGCCGGGGCGCGTATTACGGGAAGCTGCCTATCCCCACGCAGAAGGTGGGCGCCTTCGATACCGAGCTGGTACAGGAATTTATGGTCGCCTTCGCCCGGGAGGCGGGCTGCACCCTCCACCTGGTCGAGCTGGCCGGCGAGAACAGCCACCACATCATCGAGGGCGCCTTCAAGGCCCTCGCCCGAGCGCTGCGCGCGGCCGTGAGCCTGGACCCGGACTTCGCGGACCAGATCCCGTCGACGAAGGGAATATTATGATCGCAGTCATTGATTACGGGGTGGGGAACCTCTTTTCCCTGGCCAGCAGCCTCCGGCACATCGGGCAGGAGGTGCTGGTGACCGGCGACCCCGGCGCGCTGCGCAGCGCGGACCGGCTGATCCTGCCGGGGGTCGGGGCCTTCGGGGATGCGGCGCAAAAGCTGCGCGAAACGGGACTGGGCGAGGCGCTGATTGCGGAGGCGAAGCGCGGCAAGCCCGTGCTGGGCATCTGCCTGGGCATGCAGCTGCTGCTGACGAAGAGCTTTGAATTCGGAGAGCACGAGGGCCTGGGACTGATCCCCGGCGAGGTGCGCGCGCTGTCGGAAACGGTGGATCCGGCCCTCAAGATCCCGCATATCGGGTGGAACCCGCTGACGCTCACGCGGCCCTCGGCCCTGTTCAGGGACGTGCGGAACGGGGACGCCGTGTATTTCGTGCATTCCTTCCAGGGCACCCGCTGTGAGGCGGATACCCTGGCCTTGACGGAGTATTCCGCGCCGGTCACGGCGGCCGTGGGCCGCGGCAACGTGGTCGGCTGCCAGTTCCATCCGGAAAAAAGCGGCCGGGTGGGCTTGAGTATATTGAAAGCGTTTGCAGAAACGGAGGGACCATTATGCTGATCATACCAGCGATCGATCTGTACGAGGGCAAGGCGGTGCGTCTGCAGAAGGGCGATTACGCGCAAATGAAGGTCTACGAGGAGAACCCTGCGCGGCTCCTGACCGTCTTTAAGCAGGAGGGCGCGCAGGCAGTGCACGTGGTGGATCTGCAGGGCGCGCGCGACGGGCAGACGCCCAACCTGAAGCTGATCGCGAAGATGAAGGAGGGCACCGACCTGAAGATGCAGGTCGGCGGCGGCATCCGGAGCATGGACATCGTGAGCCGCTATCTCGAGGACGCGCGGGTGGACCGCGTGATCATCGGCACTGCGGCGGTGACGGACCCCGCCTTTGTGGAGCGGGCCGTGCGCCGCTACCAGGACCGCATCGCCGTGGGCGTGGACATCCGCGACGGCAAGGTGGCCATCCGAGGCTGGACCGCGGACTCCGGGCTGGAGGCCTTCGCCTTCTGCCGCAGGATGGAGGAGCTGGGCGTCAAGACCATCATCAGCACGGATATCTCGCGCGACGGCATGCTGGAGGGCGCGAACAGCGAGCTGTACCAGCGCCTGAGCGAGGAGCTGAGCGTGCACATCATCGCTTCCGGCGGCGTGAGCGGCGTGGACGACGTGCTGGCGCTGCGCCGGCTGGGCCTGTACGGCGCTATCGTGGGCAAGGCCTACTACGAGGGCCGGCTCTCCCTGCGCATCGCCATCGAGGCGGCCGTATGATCGCCAAACGCATCATCCCCTGCCTGGACGTGCGCGACGGCCGCGTGGTGAAGGGCGTCAACTTCGGCGGCCTCCGGGACGTGTCGTCCCCGGTGGAGCTGGGGGCTTACTACTCCGAGGCCGGGGCGGACGAGCTGGTGTTCTACGACATCACCGCCTCCGCCGAGGGCCGGCAGCTGTTTACGGACATCCTGCGTGAGGTCGCGTCCACCATCTTCATCCCGCTGACGGTGGGCGGCGGCATCAACAGTCTGGACGACTTCGACCGCGTGCTCAAGTGCGGGGCAGACAAGGTGTCGGTGAACTCCGGCGCGATCCGCAACCCGGCGCTGATCGGCGAGGCCGCGCGGCGCTACGGCAGCCAGTGCGTGGTGCTCTCCGCGGACGTGAAGCGCGTGAACGGCGAGTACCGCGTCTTCGCCCGCGGCGGACGCGAGGATACGGGCCTGGAGGCCATCGACTGGATCGTGCGCGGCGTGGAGAACGGCGCGGGCGAGATCGTGCTCAATTCCATCGACACCGACGGCGTGAAGCGCGGCTTCGACCTGGAAATGCTGAAGGCCGTGTCCGAGCGCGTGAACGTGCCCGTCATCGCCTCCGGCGGCGCGGGCTGCATCCAGGACTTTGTCACCCTGTTCAAGACCCTTCCCCGCGTCGACGCCGGCCTGGCCGCCTCCATCTTCCACTTCGGCGAGGTGAAGATCGCGGAGTTGAAGCGGGAACTGGCGGAGGAAGGGATCCCCGTGAGGATCACGAAATGAGAAGTGAGGAGTGATGAGTGAGGAGTGGCGGTCGAAACTGCGCGGAGCGCAGTTTCAATCAATATCGCGCGAAGCGCCGCATTGATCGACCGATCTCTGAGGCAGAGCCGAAGAGATCGCACCTGAACTCCTCACTCATCTCTCCTCACTCCTCACTAAATAAACGAGGTGTGTTATGCTGAACATCGACGACCTGAAATTCGACGCCAGCGGCCTGATCCCGGCTGTCGTGGTGGACGCGGTCAGCAAAAAGGTGCTGACGCTGGCGTACATGAACCGGGAGAGCCTGCAAATCACCATGGAGAAGGGGCTCACCTGCTTCTGGAGCCGCTCCCGGCAGGAGCTGTGGCTCAAGGGCGAGACCAGCGGGAACTACCAGCACGTGGTGTCCATCACCGCGGACTGCGACCGCGACGCGCTGGTGGTGATGGTGGAAAAGGACGGACCCGCCTGCCACCTGGGCACGGACTCCTGCTTCAACGACCCTGTCTGGCAGAGCGATGAGCTGCAGGAGTTCTCGCTGGAGGGCCTGATGGCCCTGCTGAAGGGGCGCAAGGAGACGCTGCCCGAGGGCTCCTACACCACCTACCTGTTCCAGAAGGGCCTGGACAAGATCCTGAAAAAGGTGGGCGAGGAATCCACGGAGGTGATCATCGCCGGCAAGGCCGAGGACAAGCGCGAGACCGTGTACGAGATCGCCGACCTGGCTTACCATGTGATGGTGCTGATGACCGAAATGGGCATCACGCTCGAGGACGTGCACCGGGAGCTGGCCTCCCGCCACGTGATCGACCACAAGGTAAAGCAGGAAAAAATGACATGATCACCGCGGATTTCCATGTCCATTCGGACTTTTCCGACGGCGCCGACAGCCTGGAGGCGGTGGCCGCGGAGGCGTATGCCCGCGGCATGACGGCGCTGGGTTTCTCCGACCACGGCTACGCGCCCTACGATACAGACGCCTGCATGAAGCGGGAGCGCGCCGCTGAATACCGCGCGGCCTGCCGCCGCCTGCGGGAGGAGTATGCCGGGCGGATGGAGATTCATTGCGGCATCGAGCAGGACCTCTTTTCACAGGAGCCCACGGACGGCTACGACTATGTGATCGGCTCGGTGCATTACCTGTACGCCGCGGGGGAATACCTGACGGTGGACTGGAAGCGCGAGCCGCTGGACCGCGCGGCCCTGCTGCTGGGCGGGGATCTGCTGAGCGCCGCGGAGGAATACTACCGCCTGGCGGCCCTGGTCGCGGAGCGCACGCATTGTCAGCTGATCGGGCATTTTGACCTGATCGCCAAGCTGAATGAGCGGGAGCGCCTCTTTGATGAGGACGATCCGCGCTACGTCACGGCCTGGCGGCGGGCGGCGGACGCGCTGCTCGAAACGGGACTGCCCTTCGAGATCAACACCGGGGCCATGGCCCGCGGCTACCGCGGCGTGCCCTATCCCGCCCCGGAAATCTGCCGCTACCTGCGCGATCACGGCGCGCGCTTCGTGCTGAGCAGTGACAGCCACAGGAAGGATACTTTGATGTACGATTTTGAGCGCCAGGAGCGCGTCTGCCGGGAGGAGGGCTTTGAACTGGTCAGGCCAGGCTGGATGAAATGAGTGTCAATTTCGTAAAAACAGCGCCGGGGAAGCGGCTGGTCGCGCTTCTGCTGGCGGCGGCGATGCTGCTGCCCGGGCTCGCCCGGGCGGAGGACCTGACGGCGGAGTGGATGGAACACGCCTTCCGCAGCCGGGATATCGTGGGCGGGGCGGTGGTCGTCTCGCGCTATGGGGAGCCGGTGTTCACCTACGCCTACGGCTCCAAGAGCGCCTCGCGGATGGAGCCGGTGACGCTGGATACCTGCTTCCGCGTCGCGTCGGTGACGAAAATGGTCACCGCGGTGGGCGTCATGAAGCTGTATGAGCGCGGGGCATTCGCGCTGGACGATCCGATCAGCGACCTGCTGCCGTTCCGGGTGGTCAATTCCGCGTTTAAGAACGATCCGATCACGGTGCGGCAGATCCTCAGCCACACCAGCGGCGTCATCCAGAGCCAGCACACCGGCATCGACTGGGATTATGTGTCCCAGCGGAACACCGAGCACCTGTTCCTGAGATACGCGCGGCCCGGGACGCGCTACCACTATTCCAACATCAACGGCAGCCTGTTCGGCGCGCTGATCGAGGCCGTATCCGGCCAGAGCCTGAACACCTTCATGCGCGAAAACGTGTTCGATCCGCTGGGCATGAACGCGGCCTACGACCCGACGCTGCTGCCGGATCCCTCCGACATCAGCAACCAGATGTCCAAGTCGGGCACCAACATCCTGTCCCCGTCCCGTATGCTGGTGCGCAGCAATTATGAGGACACCTGCGACCCCATGGCGCACCTGCAGTATTCCGTGGGCGGCCTTTATGCCAGCGCGCGGGGCCTGGACCGCATCGGCGCGATGCTCTGCGAGGAGGGGCGGCTCAACGGCGCGCGGGTGCTGAACCCCGGCACCGTGCGGCTGATGCAGGCGGACCAGCGCTTTTTCCCCGGCTCCTCCGTCACGTGCGTATCTGAGTACGGCCTGGGCATCCGGCGCTTTGAGGACAGCCACGGCAACACCTGGTACGGTCACCAGGGCATAAAGGACGGCCTGAGCTCCGACGTCTTTTACCTGCCAGACAAGGGCCTGTCCGTGACGGTGATCGCCAACGGCTACACCCAGCAGAAACTTAATGACCTCGTCGCCATCGCCTCTCTGACCATAGACCGCGCGGCGGAGACGGACTGGAACAGCAAATGATGACTGCCCCTTCGTGGGACGAAAGGAAAACGATTATGCCGAAAAGCAAGGAAGACATCATCCGCCGCGTGCGGGAGGAGGGCATCAGCTTTATCCGCCTGCAGTTCACCGACATCTTCGGCCAGCTCAAGAACGTGGCCATCACCGCCTCCCAGATCGAGCGTGCAGTGAACAACGAGATCTCGCTGGACGGCAGCTCCATCGAGGGCTTCGTGCGCATCCATGAGTCGGACCAGTACCTGCACCCCGACCTGGACACCTTCACCATCCTGCCCTGGCACCGGGACCACGGCAAGATCGCACGGCTGATCTGTGATATCTACAACCCGGACGGCACGCCCTTCGTGGGCGACCCGCGCGGGACCCTCAAGCGCGTCCTCAAGCGCGCGGCGGACATGGGCTACAGCTTCAACGTCGGGCCGGAGTGCGAGTTCTTCCTCTTCCAGCTGGATGAAAACGGCAAGCCCACCACCCAGACCGGCGACGAGGCCAGCTATTTCGACTTAGGCCCGCTGGACCGGGGCGAAAGCACGCGCCGCGAGATCTGTCTGGCGCTGGAGCAGATGGGCTTCGAAATCGAGGCCTCGCACCACGAGTGCGCCCAGGGCCAGCACGAGATCGACTTCAAGTACGCCGACGCCCTTCGCGCCGCGGACAACATCATGACCTTCAAGCTGACGGTCAAGTCCATGGCCCAGCGCAGCGGCCTGCACGCCACCTTCATGCCCAAGCCGCTCTTCGGCGTGGCGGGCAGCGGCATGCACACCAATATGAGCCTGTTCAAGGACGGGAAGAACGCCTTCTACGATCCGGACGGCGAGCGAAAGCTCTCCAGAACCTGCTACCAGTTCATCGCGGGACTGCTCGACCACATCCAGGGCATGTGCGCCCTGACCAACCCGCTGGTCAACAGCTACAAGCGCCTGGTGCCGGGCTATGAGGCGCCCTGCTACGTGGCCTGGTCCGCCGGCAACCGCTCGGCGCTGATCCGCATCCCCTCCTCCCGCGGCAACGGCACGCGCGTGGAGCTGCGCAGCCCGGACCCCTCCTGCAACCCCTACCTGGAGATCGCGGCCTGCCTGGCCGCTGGCCTGGACGGCATCGAGCGCGGCCTGACCCCGCCGCCCGAAACGACGGAGAACATCTACCTGATGACGCCCGAGCAGCGCGTGGAAAAGGGCATCATGAACCTGCCCGCCTCCCTGGAGGAGGCGCTGGAGGCCTTCAAGGCGGACCCCCTGATGACCGCCACCATGGGCGAGCACGTGACCCAGCAGTACATCGAGGGCAAGCAGCGCGAGTGGGACGCCTACCGGACGAGGGTTAGCAACTGGGAGATCGAAAGGTATCTCGTAGTGTATTGACGAGTAGAGACGCAAGAGAGTAAAGGAAATAGCACAAACTAGGAAGTAGAAAGGACGAAGTAGGAAGTAAATAAACTCATGCAGAGCCGGCAGCAGCGCCGCCTGCGAAAGTATCTTTACTTCCTACTTCCTACTTCCTACCTCCTACCTTCAACCTTCACCCTTTCCTCCTTCCTACTTATATTAAATATCATTGGGGGTTTTATTATGCATGCAGATGTAGCCGGCTTTTTGGATTTTGTCCGCCGGTCTCCCACCGCCTTCCACGCTGTGAGCGGGATCGAACGGGTCCTGGAGGAAGCGGGGTATGAGCCGCTCAGCGAGGCGGAGGCCTGGCGGCTGAAGCCCGGCGACCGCAGATATGTGACGCGCAACGGTTCGGCGCTGATCGCCTTCCGGGTGCCGGAAAAGGTAGCCTCCTTCCGGATCGCGGCGGCCCACACCGATTCGCCCACCCTGAAGCTCAAGGAGCTCGGTGAGGACGCGGGCGAGCACTACGTGCGCCTGAACGTGGAAAAGTACGGCGGCCTGATCCTGTCCACCTGGCTGGACCGGCCGCTGTCGGTGGCGGGCCGCGTCATCGTGCGCGAGGGGAACGGTCTGCGGACGAAGCTGGTGGACCTGGGCCGCGACGCGGTGCTGATCCCCAACGTGCCCATCCATTTCAACCGCCAGGTCAACGACGGGTACAAGTTCAACCCGCAGGTGGATATGTTGCCCGTATACAGCGATGGAGCCGGGAAGGGCGGCCTGCTCCGGGAGATCTCTGCCGCGGCGGACGCCTGGGAGGAGGATATCCTGGGCTCGGACCTCTTCCTGTACAGCCGCGTGCCGGGCAGCGTCTGGGGCGCGGAGGGCGAATTCTTCTCCGCGGGCCGCATCGACGACCTCGAGTGCGCCTGGACGGCCCTGGCCGGCTTCCTGAACGCGGCGGGGGAGACCGACGCGATGCCGGTGTACAGCGTGTTCGATAACGAGGAGGTCGGTTCCGCGTCCAAGCAGGGCGCGGACTCCACCTTCCTGTCGGACGTGCTGTCGCGGGCTGGCGAGGCCCTGGGCATGACCGCGGGTGAGGTACACGCGGCCATGGCGGCCGGCTTCATGGCTTCCGCCGACAACGCCCACGCCCTGCACCCGAACCACCCGGAGCTGTACGACGCCCAGAACCGTGTGTACATGAACGGCGGCGTGGTCATCAAGCACAGCGCGAACCAGAAATACACCACCGACGGCGTGTCCTCCGCCCTGTTCACGGAGGTCTGCCGCCGCGCGGGGGTGCCCTGCCAGCACTTCGCCAACCGCTCGGACATCCTGGGCGGCGGCACGCTGGGTAACATCTCCAACAGCCACGTATCCATGAACACGGTGGATATCGGCCTGGCCCAGCTGGCCATGCACTCCTCCTACGAGACGGCCGGTACGAAGGACGTCGTCTACATGGCCGACGCCCTGAAGGCCTTCTACGAGCTGCCCCTTCGCATGACGGGGGACGGCCGCTTTGACATCGCTTGACGGGAGGCGGATCCGGACATGAAAATCACAGGCATTGACTGGGGCGAGGTTTCCATCCCGCTCAGGACGCCGTTCAAGACCGCGCTGCGCACCGTCGCCAGCGTGGAGGATATCATCGTCCGCGTCTACACGGACACGGGCGATATCGGCTTCGGCGAGGCGCCGCCCACTGGCAGGATCACCGGCGACACGACGGGCGCCATCGTCGGCGCGATCCGGGATCACCTGGCGCCCGCCCTCGTCAGCCGGCGCGTGGATGATTTCAATGACCTGATGGCGCTGGTCCAGGGCTGCGTGGTGCACAATTCCAGCGCCAAGGCGGCCCTGGACATAGCGCTGTGGGACCTGTTCGGCAAGCTGCGCGGCGTCCCAGTGTATCAGCTGCTGGGCGGCTCCCGGAATCACCTGGTCACGGACCTGACCATCAGCGTGAACAGCCCGGAGGAAATGGCGCGGGACGCGCAGATCGCCGTAGATCGCGGCTTCGATTGCCTGAAGGTGAAGGTGGGCGTGAACCCGGCCCTGGACGTGGAACGCCTGGCCGCCGTCCGCGCCGCCGTGCCGTCGGGGATCACCCTGCGCATCGACGCCAACCAGGCCTGGAAGCCCAAGGAGGCGGTGCGCATCCTGAACGGCATGCAGGAGCGCGGGCTGAATATCGAATTTGTCGAGCAGCCCGTGGCCGCCGACGACCTGGAGGGCATGAAATACGTGACGGAGCGCAGCTGTGTGCCTGTGCTGGCTGACGAATCCGTCTTCTCGCCCATGGACGCCATGAAGATCCTGCAGACTGGCGCGGCGGACCTCATCAACATCAAGCTGATGAAGTGCGGCGGCATTTACAACGGCCTGAAGATCGCGACCCTGGCGGAAATGTACGGGGTCGAGTGCATGATCGGCTGCATGCTGGAGGGCCGCGTGGCTGTCAACGCCGCCGCCCACCTGGCCTGCGCCCGGAGCGTCATCACCCGCATCGACTTGGACGGCCCCATGCTCTGCGCCTCCGACCCGGTTCACGGCGGCTCGGTATTCAATGAAAAGGACATCACCCTGCCCGACGATCAGACCGGTCTCGGCATTACCGGCGTGGACGGGGTCAAGCGCGTCGGGCATGTCGGCGAGGTTGAAGGGTAAAGGATTAAGGCTATTTTTGTGCGAGTGTGGAGAGTGGAGTGAGGAGTGAGGAGTGATGAGTGATGAGTGGCGGAAGTGTCGTATAGAGCGCTGCCGCACTCTATACTCTGTGGTTCACTGGGACTTCACCGGCCTTCATCGCCCACTGGGCGCGGCCGCTTCCGTCCCCTCGGCTCCGCCTCAGAGTATTCTTTGATTGTTGCGGCGCTGCGCGCGAAGTGGTCTTGTACTGTCATTAAAGAGGCTAAAACGCAACAAACGCTGTCACAGCAGATGTTTCTTATAATTCTACCCCCCGTTGTCATTCTGAGCCGGCCCCTCCCCGCTTAGGGGCCGAGCGAAGAATCTCCTCCGTGTTGGCGTATACGCAAGCGGTATATGAAGACGAATACGGGGGAGATCCTTCACGACGGGCTCGTTTCCCTCGCCCTGTTCAGGATGACATGTCAGGGGCTTTAAGGGTATTTGTGAACGTTCCTGATACTATTTTTCAGCATTTTCTCCGCTTCGTGCGGAGTCTTTTTTAACGTTGCGGTTCCGTGCGCGATATGGTTTTCTGCAATCCGCTATCGGACAAGGCGTAACAATCACTGCCGCATCAGAGACTTTATGATTCACCCCTGTTGTCATTCTGAGCAGGCCCCTCCCCGTTAAGGGGCCGAGCGAAGAATCTCTCTCCGTCATCTGGTTATCCCGCGTAAGGGGCTTTCCTGAAAAAGATCGTGCACGCCGAGGATTGTCTGCATTTCCTCCTCGCGGTATTCGCCCTGCCGTATTGCTGGGCGCGCACCAGCCTCGGCTGGGAGCCGCTTTGTCTGCCTCTGGCGGCCTTGTACCGGCTGTCAGCGGCACGGTGCGGATGTCCTTTTGAAGGTAATCCTGAAGGATTGCCTCGGTATAGCCCCAGCCCTTCACGCCGTTCGCGACGGTGCGGTCGATGGCGCAGCTGACCAGCTCGTCACTGAGCTGCTGCCGGAAGTCCTGAAGCGCCGCCTCATACGTGTCGGTCAGTCTGCTCAGCGCAGTACGCGCCTTGCGGAGCAGTGCGTCTCCGGTTCCGGGATGCTCCGTCCCCGCGTGATGATCATCATCACGGGACGCTTTATCTTTATCATTATCTTTGGGACGGTCGTGGACGGCCGTTCCTTTTCGGTGTCGTCCCCGTCCCTTTCCGGACTCATACTAATCTCAGGTTAAGGCAGCGAAAGATTGTGCCCGGATTCTTCGTTCTGGCAAGGAAGTCATCCGAAAGCGTACCCATAGCCAGGTACGGTGAGGGTGGCTGACGCAGCCAGGGCGGAAAAGACGGGTGCAAGATGAGCTGCTTTAATCTGAGATTAATATCAGGCGGTGACGGCGGTTGGTCTCGCACTTGGCGCGGTACTGCGCCCCGATGCGGTCCACGTCCTGGCGGATGAAATCGAAGGCCGGGTCCTGGACGCCGTCCAGCTCCGGCGTGTCGCCGGTGAGGCGATATCCCGCCAGGGCGCGGACCAGCCGCCCCAGCTCCTCGTCGGTCAGCCTCGTCAGCCGTTCACGATACTCGTTCTGAAACACAGAATTCGGGCTGTACAGCCGGACATGTGCCGTGGTAAAATATAAAAGACGACAAACTGTGCCCGATCGCGGGAGAAAGAGGGGGCTTTGTATGCGGATCATTGACCAGTCGAAGGCCAGCCGCCTGGCTTGCGTGAAGGAGACCTCCGGGGGCAGAAAGCTGCCATGCCCGGTGGCGGTGGAGCACGGCATCGACGTATTCATCAATGAGCGGCCCGCCATGCGTCTCACCTGCACGCCGGAGCACCTGGACGAGCTGGTCGTCGGCCGCCTGTTCACCGAGGGCATGATCCGCGGGCTCGCGGACATCCTGGGCGTCCATATCTGCGAGCAGGGGCTGCGGGCAAAGGTGATGCTGACCTCTGAGGCCGCGGAGCGCCTGGAGAGCGCGAAAACGGCTGAGGTCAGCACCTGCTGCACGGACAACCGCACGCTCCTGGCCTCCTCAGATACGGAACTGCCCGCGGTCCGGCCTGTCGCGTGGGAGCCGGCCTGGCTGCGCCTTGCCGCAGACGGGCTGCGCGACCATCAGCCGCTGTACGGCCAGACCCATGCCGTGCACGCGGCCTGCCTGATGCGGCGCGATCGGCTGCTGTGCTGCCGGGAGGACATCGGGCGGCACAACGCCCTGGATAAGGTCATCGGCTGGGCGCTGCTCGCCGGCGAGGCGCCGGAGGAGTGTCTGCTGTACTGCACGGGCCGCCTGCCCGTGGACATGCTGCGCAAGGCCATCCGTGCCGGCGTGCCCGTACTCGCGTCCAAGACCTATCCCACGGATCAGGCCCTTCTCCTGGCTGCGCGGACCGGCCTGACCATGGTCACCCTCCGGCCGGACGGGGAACAGGTGGTGTGGAACGGGAGAGAGTGATTATGCTTGACATCGCCACATCAGCCCGTTATTATAAATATGTGAATCACGATCAATGAAAAGAAAGGATCCGATATGCAGTACAGACGTCTTGGCAAAACAGGCCTGATGGTCAGTGAGATCGGCTTCGGCGGGGAATGGCTGGAGCGGCACGAGGAGAACGAATCCGTCGCGCTGGTGCGGTACGCGCATGAGCGGGGCATCAACATCATCGACTGCTGGATGCCGGACCCGAAGTCGCGCGACATCATCGGGCAGGGCATGTCTGGCTGCCGCGATCAGTGGATCGTTCAGGGGCATGTGGGCTCCACCTGGCAGAACGGGCAGTATACCCGCACCCGGGACGTGGCCCAGTGCCGCATCGCCTTTGAGGACCTGTTGCGCCGGCTGAAAACGGATTACGTGGACCTGGGCATGATCCACTATGTGGACCTGGAAAAGGACTGGGAGACGGGCGTCCCCGGGGCGTACCTGGATTATGTGATGGAGCTGAAGGCCCAGGGAAAGATCCGGCATATCGGCCTGTCCACCCACAACCCGGTCATCGCGAAAAAGGCGGCGGAGAGCGGGTTTGTGGAAATGATCCTCTTCAGCGTGAATCCGGCCTTCGACCTGATGCCGCCGACCGACGACCTGGATCAGTATTTCGCGACGGACAAGTACGACGCGGACCTGGCGGGCATCGACCCGGTCCGCGCGGACATGTACCGCGTGTGCGAGCGCAACGGCGTGGGCATGACCTGCATGAAGCCCTTCGCCGGCGGCCGTCTGTTTGACCCCAAGCGCTCGCCCTTCGGCATCGCCCTGACGCCGGTGCAGTGCATCCACTACTGCCTGACCAAGCCGGCGGTGGATTCCGTCCTCTGCGGCTACGACACTAAGGAGCAGGTGGACGCGGCGCTGGCCTACGAGACCGCCGACCAGGAGCAGAAGAACTATGCCGCCGCGCTGGCTGGCGCGCCCGCGCACACCTTTGCCGGGGGAGAGTGCACCTACTGCGGGCACTGCAGGCCGTGCCCGAAGAATATCGACATCGCTATGGTCAACAAGCTGTACGACCTTGCCGCCATGCAGCCCGATATCCCCGCGTCTCTGCGCGAGCATTATCGCGGCCTGGAGCATCACGCCGACGAATGCGTCGCCTGCGGCGGCTGCGAGCCCCGCTGCCCCTTCGGCGTGAAGGTGGCGGAGCGGATGAGGAAGACAGCGGAGATGTTTGGATAAGTTATGTATATAAAGGCTCATATGCTGTGGAGGGAGACAAAATGGGATTGTTCGGCACGAAAAAGTCAAAAGAAGAAAGAATAAGAGAAAAGGATTATCTAAAAGAAAAGAAGACACAATTTGATGGAATGAACATGCAGCAAATAGGCCAGATTCCCATGGGCGTAAACGTGGTACTTAGCCTTAATCCGGATAATGAAACCCTTATTATTTCTTATAAAACAGTCAGTGTAACTCTTCCGTATCAACGTATTATTGCTTTTACAAATCAAATAGAAACAAGAGACAAGACTCATAGTATTCTGAAAGGGGCACAGAGTTTTCTGGAAAAAAACGCTGAAGAAAAGCCCTTGCCGTTTGATATATTTGGTGCCAAAAAACTTGTCGCTGGTTTAGCGGAAAACGTAGCAGGTTCACTGGTACCACACAATCTTGATGTTGAAACTATTTCAACTTTGCGATACACTGATAAGAATGGTGAACAAAAGGAATTGCAATTTAGTAATACACGAGAAACAGGATATTCTATAATACGTGATGAGAATCTAAAACAATATGAAGATCAAGGAGCAACTGATTTTGCAGAGATTATCACGATGATAACGAGTCGTTATGCAGAGAGTATAACTGAATTATAATGAACAAGAAGTAAGGATGAAACGCTTGTAGGTTTTAAGTAAATCGATCAAATAATTTGTAATAGACAAAATAGCATAATAGGAGTATAATCTCAACGCCTTGATGGAGAAGCGGATCAGCGCTGATTACAGAGGACAAGATATTTGGAGGACAATATACAATGGATAACGCGGTCACCGGACAGACCCTGATCGGGGAAATCGTCAACAATCATCCTGAAGCCATCGAGATCCTGCTTTCGATCGGCATGCACTGCCTGGGCTGCCCGGCTTCCCAGATGGAATCCCTTGAGGACGCGTGCGCGGTGCACGGCATCCCCGCCCAGCAGGTGATCGAGGCCATTAACGCCAAGATCGCCGCTCAGTAAAGGATCGGCGTCTGCCAAAGGCCTTTCCCGACTTTGGGGGAGGGTGCTTGGCGAACGCGAAGCGGATGAGGGCTGTTCACAGTGATGTGATACAGCCCTGTTTTCTTTATAGGATTGTCCCATGATCTGATGGCTTCAGTACGATGATTAAACACGAACAATAAAATGTCTTTTCCGGCATTAAGTTCGCTATATAGCTCGAACGAGTGAAATGAGACATCCATTGGTTTTGGGTAAATCCAAAAAGATTCCGATTTTTGTAAATTTGTGATTGACATCTCCGGCAGTGAGGTGTTAATATACACGAGCGCTGTTGAGAGCGCCCCGCTGAAAGGGCAGGGCGAAGGAGGCGCGAGCGGATCTTGAAAACGATACAGAGAAGAGCAGAAGCAACGTCAAAAAAGA
>CACWHI010000039.1 GCA_902760595.1 uncultured Eubacteriales bacterium | reverse complement strand
TAAACGACGACCGGCAGGAACAGCAGGTACAGCTGCCAGTTCTGGTACAGATAGTTTTTGAACCTCTGCCACTTGCTCTTGCGGTTGACGATCCCAGTCATTTTTAACGCCTTTCTGCCAGCGAATGTACATTTTTCGTAAGAATTATACCCTGTTTTCCATAAAAGCGCAAGGTTTTTTTGTTTTCTTATTGCACAAATCACTGTTTTGCCTTATGATATCGGCATCGAAAAACCCAAGGAGGGCTGTGGCATGATGGAAAAAGACTATTCACAGGTCGACCGTATCCTGGCCGCCGCATGCATGAACCGGCTGATCCCCGGCGCGGTGTTCATAGCGGGGAAGGAGCAGGAGGTCCTGTTTCATAAAGCCTACGGCTGCGCCCAGTGGGAGCCTGAGGAACTGCCGATGACGGAAGATACCTTGTTCGACCTGGCCTCCCTGACCAAGGTAACGGCCACCTGGCCTTGCATCGCGCGGCTGCTGGAGCAAGGTGCCGTCCGTCTGGATGAGACGCTGCCGGATCTGCTTCCCGGCTGGCCGGTGCCGGAGGAAATGAAGCGTATCACCCTGTTCCAGTTGCTGACCCACACGGCCGGACTGGAGGAGGACGTGGACCTGGACGGCTTCGGACCCACTCGTGAGGAGCGCGTCCGCGGCATCATGCGGATCCCCCTGCGGTATCCTGTCGGCGAAGGCGTGCATTACAGCGACTTGGGCTTCATTCTGCTGGGCGAGATCGCTTCCGCCGGGACAGGTATGCCTCTGGACCGAGCCGCCGCGCAAATCTGGCAGGAGCTGGGCATGACACACACGACCTTTAATCCGCCCAGGGACACCTATTGCGCGTCGACGGAAAAGGTGGACGGCGTCGTCACCCGCGGCGTTGTGCACGACGAGCGCGCGCAGCAGCTCTTCGGCGTCGCCGGCCACGCTGGCGCTTTCTCCACGGCCGCGGACCTGGCGCGTTACTGTGCCCAGCTGCTGCCGGGGCGCGGCAGCCGGATCTGCTCCGACGCCTGGCTGCGGGAATCCTTCCGCCTGCATGTGCCGGACGAAACGTGGAACCGCGGCCTTGCCTGGGTGGTCTACCGCGAAGATCCCGCGGGCAACCTGATCGGCCACACGGGCTTCACAGGCACCAGTCTGTGCGTGGACACCGCCACCGGCCACTACAGTGTGCTGCTCACCAACCGCGTGCACCCCACCCGCGCCAACAAAAACCTGCAGTCCATCCGCCTGCAGCTGAGAAGCATCCTGTATCCAGCTCCGTAATCTCCGCCGTATTTGACATTTTTTCGTCTTTCTGGTACACTCTGGGGCGACAACAACAGAAAGAAGGGTGTTTTTCGTGATCACGACTGTGACAATGAATCCCTGCATTGACCGCAGCGTTCATATAGGCTCGTTCCGGAAGGGCACGATCAACCGCGTGAAGCGCAGCCGCACGGATATCGGCGGCAAGGGCATCAACGTGAGCGTTCAGCTGCGCAGCTTCCGGCAGGATACCCGTGCCCTGTGCCTCGATCCCATGGACAGCGGCACCTACCTGACCGACTCGCTGACCACCCTCGGCGTCACAGGGATCATGGTGCCCGTCAACGGGCGCCTGCGCGAAAACCTGAAGATCTATGACGACGAAGCGGGCGACCTGACCGAGATCAACGAAGCCGGCACCGCCGTCGATTTCAGCTCCTACAAGCGCTTCATGCAGCGCTTCCGCTCCCTGCTGGGCAGCACGGACATCCTGGTGCTGAGCGGCAGCGTGCCGCCGGGGATCCCCGCCGACGTGTACCGGCAGATGATCACCGAAGCCAAGGAGGCCCATGTCCTGACGGTACTGGACGCCGCCGGCGAGCCGCTGCGCCTCGGCATCGAGGCCGGGCCGGACATGATCAAGCCCAACCGGTTCGAAATGGAAACGCTGACGGGACACGCGATCCCCGACCTGGATACCGCCTGTGTCGAAGCCATGGCGCTGGTGGACCAGGGAGTAAAGAACGTATGCCTGTCTCTGGGCGCCCAGGGCGCGATCCTTGCCAATCAGAAGGGAATATGGTATTCTGAGGGGGTGCCCATCAAGGTGCTCGGCAAGCAAGGCGCGGGCGACTCGCTGGTGGCCGGCCTGTGCATCGGCAAGCTTTCGGACATGGACTACGGCGAGATGCTGCGCACGGGCATGGTGCTGGCGCAGGGCTCGCTCACCCGCGAGGGCACGCTGCTGTGCACCCAGCGGATCTTCGACGAGCTCAAGCCGAAGATGCCGGTGGTCAAATACCGCTCCTTCGCGTGACACCGAAGGAATTCAGACGATCTATCAAAGAGGTAACCGCATGAAGAGGATCTCCCTGGTTCTGGTGTTCATTCTCCTGTGCTGCCTGTGCGGCTCCGCGCTGGCGGCGTTCCCCGATCAGCTGCAGGGCTATCAGGCCAAGCAGAAGACCTGGCAGTATATGGAGTTCGGCGCGTATCCCACGGACGAGGACGGCACAGTCCGGCCCATCCTGTGGCGCGTGCTCTCCACGGACGGGAAACAGGCCTACATGGTCAGCGAATACATTCTGTTCGCCCATCGGGTGGACCCGAACTGCTATCCGATCAACAAGTCGACGTCGATGTACGGCGGCTGGGACACGTCCGAGCTCTTCAACGAGCTGAACGGCGATTTTGTGAAGACCGCCTTCACCGAGGCGGAGCGCGGCGCCCTCGTCACCATGGCGGACGGCGGCACCGTCAGCCTGCTGGACGCCCAGGACGTCAAAAACAAAAAACTCGGCTTCACCGCCGAAAAGCTGCGCCAGGCCCAGAGCACGGCCTACGCCAAGGCCAACGGCCTGTTCGTGTACCAGGGCGCGAAGCAGTATTCCCCCTATTGGCTGCGTACCCGCAGCGAAAGCAAGGATTACGCCCAGCGCAAGGTGCAGGACGACGGCAAGCTGGGCTATATCAGCGTCGAGGTTTCGGACGTGGGCGTGCGCCCCGTCATCACCCTGGACCTGAGCAAATTCATGAACCTGGAGGGCGCCGGCACGCAGGCCGATCCCTTCCGCGTGGCGCTGCCCGCCGCCAACGACGCAACGGATACAGAAGCCGCCGATGAAACCGAACCCGGAGAGGAAACGCCCGGGAAAGCAGCCGCCGCTGATGAAGCGGAAGCCGGCGAGCCTGCGGAGAATGAAGCTGGCGCGGCTGAACCAGCCGCTGATTCCTGCGTCCGCTACGCCACGGAGTACGCCGCCATCTTCCCCGCGCTGACCGATGAAGGCTTCCTGCCCGCGGGCGAGCCTGAATTCATCTATGAGGATGAGAACTACGGCCTCTGGCTGTACGCCAGCCAGGACATCCGCGTGGAGATCGTGCGCAAGGAGCGCCAGGTGACCCGGAATCGCCCGTGGCGCTGGTTCGAGGCAGACCTGTTCGTACGTCCCGGCTCGGACGAGTTCCTGCGCGTGTATTACCACGACCAGAACCCGAAGGGCAAGAAGACCGTTGAGATCGACGAGATCGCCTACGAGAACCACCTGGTGTTCTCCATGAACGCCGACTGGTACTATTACCGCGTGCTGCGCAACGCGAAGCGGAAGGTCATGCCAGTGGGTCTGATCCTGCGGCAGGGCGAGGTGCTGTACAACGATCCGGCCAAGAAGCTCTGGTCGACCATCCCGAACCGCGACATCCTGGCGCTGTACCCGGACGGCAATATGGAAGCCTATGATTACAACGGCATCACCGCCGACGAGCTGGTCGCAAAGAAGGCCTATGACGTCCTTTCCTTCGGCCCGGTGCTGGTAAAGGACGGCGAGATCACCGATCAGACTGTCAAGATCAGCGCCCGCCAGAGCGACAATCCCCGCAGCGGCATCGGCCTGGTCTCCCCCGGCCATTACGTCGGCATCGTCATGGAGGGCAAGCGCCGCGGCTTCAGCACCGGCTGCACCGTCGAGGAGTTCGCGGAGCTCTTCCAGGCCAAGGGCTGCCAGACCGCCTACAACCTCGACGGCGGCGGCACCGTTTCCATGATGTTCATGGGCAAGTACGTCAACCGCATGGGCCAGTTCCAGGCCAACGCCCGCAAGCAGATCGAGGCCCTGGGCCTGGGCGTTTCTGAAAAGGTACAGAAAAAATAATGTTTTGCCTTAAGGTTCGTTTTAGTTTTGCCTGCTAAGATAGGCCCATCTTCAGGAAAGGAAGGTGGACCTCATGAAAAAGAGGCAGACTTTGAAGAGAACGACCATGATGATGACAGCCCTGGCGCTGATGCTCGCGATAGGGACCTGGCTGACCCTCGGCGCGGCGGCGCCGGCACAGGCCGCGGCGGCCACGGCTTCGTCCTATACCCCCGTTTTCAGCACCTCCGACCTGTTTACCAGCCGCGACCTGGAACAGACGGCGGACCTGAGCGGCGCGAACGCGATCACCGTCACCAGCGGCAGCGATATCCACATCACCGAAGCTGGCGTTTACGTGCTCAGCGGAACGGTGACCGACGCCACCGTGTATGTGGAGGCCGCCAAGGACGCGAAGGTGCAGCTGGTGCTGGACGGTCTGAACATCACCAACCGCGATTTTCCCTGCATTTATATCGTGACCGCCGACAAGGTGTTCATCACCACCAGCGCGGACAGCTCTCTGAGCGTGACCGGCACATTCGGCTATGACGGCAGCACCCACACCGACGGCGTCATTTTCTCGAAGGACGACCTGACCCTGAACGGGACCGCGAAGCTGACCATCAGCTCCACCGACTCAGGTGTCGTCTCCAAGGACGACCTTAAGGTGACCGGCGGGACCTACGTGATCACCGCGGCTACCAAGGCCATCGAGGCGAACGACTCCATCCGCGTGTGCGGCGGCACGTTCACCCTGAAGGCGGGCACCGACGGCCTGCACGCTGAGAACAGCGACGACGATTCCACGGGCTACATCTACATCAGCGGCGGCAGCCTCGCTGTCAGCGCGGGCGACGACGGCATCCACGCCACCTCCGTGCTCCAGATCGACGGCGGAGAGATGGATATCAGCGCCAAGGAGGGTCTGGAGGGCACCTATATCCAGATCAACGGCGGTACCCTGAACATCGCCGCCTCCGACGACGGCATCAACGCGGCCCAGAAATCCAGCGCCTACCAGGTGAACCTGGAGCTCAACGGCGGCGACGTCAACGTGAGCGTAGGCCCGGGCGATACGGACGGCATCGATTCCAACGGCAACCTGACCGTAAATGGCGGCACCGTCAGCGTCAACGGGAACAGCACCTTCGATTACGACGGCTACGGCGCGTACAACGGAGGCACGATCATTGCCAACGGCCAGGTGCAGAACTCCCTGCCCACCCAGATGATGGGCGGCCGCGGCGGCATGAACGGCTTCGGAGGCCGCGGCGGATGGGGCAACCAGGGCGGCTGGGGTTCCCAGGGCGGAAGAGGCGGACGGCGCTGAGCCGACCTCGCCTGCATCAGAAAACACATATCGCATGACCACAGGGGCTGCCGCGAAGCGCGGCGGCCTCTCTTTTCATTCGGCCGATGCCGCGTGCGGGTCAATCCCTGCCCCTGAGGATCACGAAGCTTCGCCCTTCACATTTTCTCTTCCGCGCGTCCAGCGTACGTTCGTCCGTTCCGCGGGTCTTGTTTTGTTTTTGGGGATATGGTATGATAGCTGGCGACGGCCGGCTCGGCCGTCAATTGTAGAACAGCTGAACAGTAAAACAGAACGAGGTGCTCACATGGATATCAGCATTCTTCTGGCTCTGCAGGATTTTCGGAACGGCGTCGGCAGCTTCCTGACGGACTTTTTCGTCAAGATGACCTTCCTGGGTGAGCTGAACTCCGCGATCGTCATCATGGCGCTCATCTACTGGAGCGTCAGCAAGGAACTGGGGACCTATCTGATGATGGGCTGGAGCGGAAACCGGCTGGTCAACGGCGCGCTGAAGGTGACGTTCTGCGCCTACCGCCCTTGGATCCGGGACGCCCGCATCCTGCCCTACGGCAACGCCATCACTACCGCGACGGGATACTCCTTCCCCAGCGGGCATACCATGAACGCGGCCACCGTATTCGGCGGCGGCGCGGTGCGGAAGGACCTGCCCAAAGCGCTCCGCGTCACGCTGGGTGTCATCGTGGCGCTGGTCGCGTTCAGCAGGATCTTCCTCGGCGTACATACCCCGCAGGACATCCTGGTCGGCGCGTGCGCGGGCATCCTTGTGATGTGGGGAACGGCCCGTCTGATGCAGTGGCTGGCGGTCCATCCCGAAAAGGACCTGCTGGTGGCCGGCATCGGCCTCGCGCTCGGCGTCGCGATCGCCCTTTACGCGGGGCTCAAATCCTACCCGGCGGACTATAACGCCGAAGGGAAGCTGATCGTGGACGGCGCCAAGATGGCCAACGACACCTTCAAGGGCGTGGGCTACTGCGCGGCCTTCCTGATCGGCTGGATCTTGGAACGCCGCTATGTCGGCTTTACAACAGATATTCCCCTGCCCCGGAAGCTGTCCCGCGCCGTGATCGGCCTGCTCGGCTTCTATGCCGTCAGCCTGATCCTCAACGCGCTCCTCAAATCGTGGATCCCGGGCCCGGTGGGCACGACCCTCTCCTGCTTCCTCCAGATCCTCTACATCGTGTTTCTCTTTCCCCTGTGCGCAAAACGCTTTGAACGTGAAGACACAGCGGCAGCGGCATAAAATCTCGAGAAACGAAAAAAACACTTGCAACCTGCAGGAATCTATGCTAAAATATCACTCGACTATGCGCGCAGGCCGATCCGCTGCTTGTGCCGAAGCGTCGAATGACGCGCGGTGAAAGGCGGAGATGACGCCTGCGCCAGGCAAAAAACAAGGAGGAGAACCCTAATGAGCGTCATTTCCATGAAGCACCTGTTGGAGGCCGGTGTACACTTCGGCCACCAGACCCGCCGCTGGAACCCGAAGATGGCACAGTACATCTTCACCGAGCGCAACGGCATCTACATCATCGACCTGCAGAAGACCGTCAAGAAGATCGATGAAGCGTACATGTTCGTCCGCAACCTGGCGATGGAAGGCAAGACCATGCTGTTCGTCGGCACCAAGAAGCAGGCCCAGGAGAGCATCCAGACCGAAGCCGAGCGCTGCAACATGTTCTATGTGAACAACCGCTGGCTGGGCGGCATGCTGACCAACTTCCGCACCATCCGCACCCGTATCGACCGCCTGAATGAGATCGACAAGATGGAAGAGGCCGGTCAGTTCGAAGTGCTGCCCAAGAAGGAAGTCGTGAAGCTGCAGCATGAGCGCGAAAAGCTCGTCTCCAACCTCGGCGGTATCCGCAAGATGAAGAAGCTGCCCGACGCACTGTTCATCGTTGACCCGCGCAAAGAGCACATCGCCGTGTGCGAAGCCCGCACCCTGGGTATCCCGATCGTGGCCATCGTTGACACCAACTGCGATCCTGACGAAGTCGATTACGTGATCCCCGGCAACGACGACGCCATCCGCGCCGTGAAGCTGATCGCCGGCAAGATGGCGGACGCCATCCTGGAAGGCAAGCAGGGCGAGCAGAGCGACGAAGCCGCCGACAAGTGATTTTCAACCGATTGATATAGGAGGACACTCACAATGGATATCACCGCTGCAATGGTTAAGGAACTCCGCGAGCGCACCCAGGCCGGCATGATGGACTGTAAAAAGGCCCTGGTCGCCAGCGATGGCAATATGGAAAAGGCCGTTGAGTACCTGCGCGAGAAGGGACTCGCCGCCGTCGCCAAGAAGGCCGGCCGCGTCGCCTCCGAGGGCATGGTGGACAGCTACATCCACATGGGCGGCAAGATTGGCGTCCTGGTGGAAGTCAACTGCGAGACCGACTTCGTGGCCAAGACCGACAAGTTCAAGGAGCTCTGCCACGACGTGGCGCTGCAGATCGCCGCTGCGAACCCCCTGTACGTGACCAAGGAAGAAGTGCCCGCTGAAGCGCTGGAAAAGGAAAAGGAGATCCTGCGCGCGCAGGCCCTGAACGAGGGCAAGCCCGAGAAGATCGTGGAGCGCATGGTGGAAGGCCGCATCGCGAAGTACTACAAGGAAGTCTGCCTGATGGAGCAGGATTTCGTGAAGAATCCCGACATCACCGTGGCGACCCTGGTCAACGAGTGCACCCTGGCCTCCGGCGAAAAGATCTCCATCCGCCGCTTCGTCCGCTTCGAATGCGGCGAGGGCATCGAGAAGAAGGAAAGCAACCTGGCTGACGAGATCGCCGAAATGACCGGCAAGAAGGACTAAGCGTCGCAAAGCCATCCCCCGCTCCGACGAGCGGGGGATTTTTCTGAACCGACATCAGGGGGAAAATACATCTATGAGCAAGCGCATCATTATCAAGCTGAGCGGCGAGGCCCTGGGCGGGGACGGCCAGGTCTTTGATTTCAGGCAGGCGGAGACCGCGGCAAAGGTCCTGGTCCGGGCGGCACAGGCCGGAAATCAGGTAGGCGTCGTGATCGGCGCGGGCAACATCTGGCGCGGACGGCAGGGCCAGGACATGGACGCCGTCACCGCCGACCAGATGGGCATGCTGGGCACCGTGATCAACTGCCTGTACATGGCGGACGCCGTGCGCCGCGCCGGCGCGAAGGCACGCGTGATGAGCGCGATCGAGATGCCTCGCGTGGCGGAGGTCTTCCACGCGGGCCGAGCCATCGAATATATGGAGCAGGGTGAAATCGTCTTCTTTGCGGGCGGCTCCGGGAATCCCTTCTTCACCACCGACACCGCCGTGGTGCTGCGCGCGGTGGAAACGAAGGCCGACATCATCCTGCTGGCCAAGAACATCGACGGCGTCTATACCGCTGACCCGCGCAAGGACCCCACCGCGACCCTGATCAAGGACATTTCCTATGAGGAAGCCGAAGCGCGGAAGCTGCGCGTGATGGATACCGCCGCCTTTACCATGTGCGCCGAGCAGAAGGTGCCCCAGGTACGCGTATTCGGGCTGGACGACCCCGAGAACATCCTGAAGGTGCTGGCCGGCGATATGATGGGCACGGTGCTTCATCCCTGATCGCGCACGATCCATGATTTACAGCGAATTTCGTCAGTATTATCATTGACAATTTTACTGTATCTGCTATAAAATATCTTGCTGCCCGGTTCCCTGTCGGTAGCCAGGCAGCATTTCCAGTTACAGAACGCCCCCTTAGGAGGTTATTCCTTGTCAAACCTGCAGCAAGAAGTAGAACGCCGGAGAACGTTCGCGATCATCAGCCACCCCGACGCCGGTAAGACCACCCTGACCGAAAAGCTGCTGCTGTACGGCGGCGCGATCCGCCAAGCGGGCAGCGTCAAGGCGCGGCGCGCCGAGCGCTTCGCCACGTCGGACTGGATGGAGATCGAGAAGCAGCGCGGCATCTCCGTGACGTCCA
Organism: uncultured Eubacteriales bacterium; assembly: GCA_902760595.1. Lineage (GTDB taxonomy): Bacteria > Bacillota > Clostridia > Christensenellales > Aristaeellaceae > UBA4246. Next base: position 12,334 of record CACWHI010000039.1, on the reverse strand, counting down.
GCGCCATGCAGTTTTCCTACAACGGCTATCATATCAACATTCTGGACACCCCCGGCCACCAGGATTTTTCCGAAGACACCTACCGCGTGCTGGTCGCCGCAGACAGCGCGGTCATGCTGATCGACGCCGCCAAGGGCGTTGAGGAGCAGACCGTCAAGCTGTTCAAGGTCTGCCGGATGCGCGGCATTCCCATATTCACCTTCGTCAACAAGATGGACCGCGCGGCCAAGGACCCCTTCGAGCTCATGGAGGAGCTGGAGCGCGTGCTGGGCATCCGCTCCTGCCCGGTCAACTGGCCCATCGGCGTGGACGGCGACTTTCAGGGCGTATGCCACCGCGACGAGCGGGCGGTCGAGCTGTATTTTTCCGCCGACCACGGCCGCACCCAGGCGCAGAAGACGGTCATCGGGCTGGACGATCCCGCGCTGGAGGGCGCGCTCAGCGAGCGCTACCGCAAGCGGCTCACGGACGAGCTGGAGCTGCTGGACGAGGCGGGCGATCCCTTTGACCTGGACGCGATCCGCAAGGGCGAGCTGACCCCCATGTTTTTCGGCAGCGCGGTCACAAATTTCGGCGTGGAGCCCTTCCTGAACCGTTTCCTGAAGTATACGCTCTCCCCCTCCCCCCGCGAAAGCGACCAGGGACTGGTAGAGCCGACCGATGAGCATTTTTCGGGCTTCATCTTCAAGATCCAGGCCAACATGAACCCCGCGCACCGCGACCGTCTGGCCTTCCTGCGCGTGGTGTCCGGCACCTTCACCAAGTCCATGACCGTCTGGCATTCCGGCACGGGCAAGGACATCCAGGTCAAGCAGCCGCAGCAGTTCATGGCCGACGAGCGCGAAAGCGTGGAGGAAGCCTATCCGGGCGACATCATCGGTCTGTTCGACCCCGGGATATACCGGCTGGGCGACACGCTGTGCGCCGGACGCAAGCTGCGCTTTGAAAAGATCCCCGTGTTCGCCCCGGAGCGTTTCGCGCGCGTGCGTCCGCTGGACAGCATGAAGCGCAAGCAGTTCCAGAAGGGTATATCCCAGCTGTCCGAGGAGGGCGCGATCCAGACCTTCCGCCGGGACGAGACCGGCCTGGAGGAGTTCATCGTCGGCGTCGTCGGCGAGCTGCAGTTCGACGTCCTCAGCTACCGGCTGAAATCCGAATACGGGGTCGACCTGGTCATGGACCGTCTCCCCTACCGCTATGTGCGCTGGGTCGTCAGCCCCGATACCGATGTGGACAGCCTGAACCTGACCAGCACCACCGCCCGCGGTTACGACGGGCACGAAAACCGCGTGCTGTTCTTCGAAAATGACTGGTCCATCCGCCTGGCCGGCGAAAAGAACAAGAACCTTGAACTGGCGGAGATCGCGCCTCGGGAAACCGCTTAAGGAGGAATGAATCCCTTGATCCGTGAAGATATCAGAAACATCGCCATCATCGCCCACGTCGACCACGGCAAGACCACCCTGGTAGACCAGATGCTCAAGCAGGGCAACGTGCTGCGCACCAACCAGCAGATCGCCGACCGCGTCATGGACTCCAATGACCTGGAGCGCGAGCGCGGCATCACCATCCTGGCCAAGAACACCGCCGTACACTACGGCAACACCAAGATCAACATCGTGGACACTCCCGGTCACGCCGATTTCGGCGGCGAGGTGGAGCGCATCCTCAAGATGGTGGACGGCGTGCTGCTGCTGGTGGACAGCTTTGAAGGCCCCATGCCCCAGACGCGCTTCGTGCTCTCCAAAGCGCTGGCGCTGAAGCTGCCGGTGCTGCTGGTCATCAACAAGGTCGACCGTCCCGACGCCCGCTGCGACGAGGTGGTGGATGAGATCGTGGACCTGCTGGACGACCTGGGCGCGGATCCGGAAACCCTGGACCGCCCGATCATGTACGTGTCCGCCCGCAAGGGTACGGCCACCGATGACCTGAGCAAGCCCGGCACCGACCTGAAGCCGCTGTTCGACACCATCCTCAAGTATATCCCCGCGCCCGAGGGCGACGACAAGGGCCCCGCCCAGGTGCTCATTTCCACGATCGACTACAACGATTACGTAGGCCGCATCGGCATCGGCCGCATTTCCCGCGGCCGGCTGACCGACGGCATGATGGTGGTGCGCACCAACGCCTCCCACCCCGACCAGGTCACGCTGCCCTGGCGCCTGACCGCGCTGAGCGTGTTCGACGGCCTGAAGCGCGTGCCCGCGCCGGAGGTCTCCATGGGCGATATCGTGGCCCTGACCGGCCTGCAGGACATCTCCATCGGCGACACCGTGTGCGATCCGGAGCATCCCGATCCGCTGCCCTTCGTGGCCATCACTGAGCCCACCGTGACCATGACCTTCTCGGTCAACGATTCCCCCTTCGCGGGCCGCGAGGGCGCCTACGTGACCTCCCGTCACCTGCGCGCGCGTCTGTACCGTGAGCTGGAGACGGACGTCTCCCTGCGCGTGAAGGACGGCGAGACGCCGGACTGCTTCGACGTCTGGGGACGCGGCGAGCTGCACCTGTCCATCCTGATCGAGACCATGCGCCGCGAGGGCTATGAGTTCCAGGTCAGCAAGCCCGAGGTGCTGTACAAGACCATCGACGGCCAGCGCTGCGAGCCCATCGAGCGCATGGTCGCGGACGTACCCCAGGCCTACGCCGGCGCGGTCATCGAAAAGATGGGGCGCCGCCACGGCACGCTGGAGCACATGAGCGGCCTGGACCGCGTGCGCCTCGAGTTCCTGGTCCCCAGCCGCGGCCTGTTCGGCTACCGCAGCGAGTTCATGACCGATACCCGCGGCGAGGGCGTCATGTCCGCCGTGTTCGACCACTACGAGCCCTACAAGGGCGATATCCCCCACCGCAACGTAGGCGCGCTGATCTGCTTCGAGACCGGCGAGGCCACCCAGTACGGCCTGTTCTACGCCCAGGACCGCGGCACGCTGTTCATCACCTCCCAGACGCCCGTCTACGCGGGCATGATCTGCGGCCAGAACAGCCGCCCGGGCGATATCGTGGTCAACGTATGCAAGCAGAAGCACGTCACCAACATGCGCAACGCCTCCGCCTCGGAAGACAGCCTGCGCCTGGTCAGCGTCCATCCGCTGACCCTGGAGGAGTGCCTGGAGTTCATCGACGACGACGAACTCTTAGAGATCACCCCCAAGTCCCTGCGCATGCGCAAACGCCAGCTCTCCCATGAGCAGCGCGCCAAGGCCGCCGCAAGGGCAAAGCAGTAAGAATAGAGAAAGAGTAAAGCAGGGATGCCGGTGCGAAGCAGGGATGCCGGTGCGGCATCCCTGCTTTAGTATTCTCAATCCTGACCGATCACGTCACCGTTATCATTCCCGTTCCGCTTGATGGTCTTCCACTGGTAGCGGGGCTTCTGCTCCGGCGCATCATCGGGCTGTCCGATATGCGACGCCTGGCGTTCCGGCACGGGCTTTTCCATGCGCTTCATCGGCGCGGGCTCCTGCGCCGCGGGCTGCCTGATCACAGGCTGCGCCGCGTCCGGCAGCATCCGGGTCGCGCCGGGAGCGTCACGGAACATGCGCCGGCGTTCCGGCGCGGAGCGCTTGACAGGCGGCGCGGCCACACGGCCGTACGCCTTGCGCGCGGCAGGACGCTGATAGGGCGCGCTTCCCCGCGCCAGCCGCGCGGCATCGATCAGCTGCAGGATGCAGCCGAAGATGATGAGCCCCAGCGGGACCCCGCACAGCAGCCTGATCCAGCGTTCCGGATCCACGCTGTACAGGTCCAGCACGCAGCCCGCCCACAGGCCGAGCCCACATACCGGGATCATGACCGCGCAGGCCGCCGGACGCCTCCTCGCGGTCATCACGATCGGCGCGATGATGACCGTCGCCAGCAGGAACAGCATTTGCGAGAGCAGCAGCCGGAGCGCCGGCGTCGTCTTGATCATCAGGGAAAGCTGCTCGAAAGCGGAGCTCCCCCGGGCGCGATTCGAATTGAAGATGGCCGTCAGCCAGACCCGGCTGGTATCCCACTGGACACACAGGGTATAGCCGCTGGACACGATCAGCGCCAGCGCCCCATACAGCATCAGCCGGCTGCCCCAGGAGGGCGGCGCGGGCCGATACGGCGTCACGTTTCTGCGCATGTCCCCTCCTTATTCGATCAGCACGCCTTCGCCCGCGGGCAGGTAAGCCGGCTCGGACGTGGTGAGCAGGATCTCGTGGCCGGTGGATACATGAGCCGTCACATGGTCCCCCATGTGGATCTCTCCCTTCAGCAGGGACTCGCTCAGCGTATCCTCCAGCTTGCGCTGGATCACGCGCCGCAGCGGGCGCGCGCCATAGGCCTCGTCATAGCCTTCTTCCGCCAGCATGGTGATGACGTCGTCGCCGCAGGTCAGGTCCACGCCCTGCTCGCGCATCCTGTTTTCCACCTCGCGGGTCAGCAGGGACGCGATCTTCAGAATATCCTCTCGCGTCAGCGAATGGAAGACCACCGTCTCATCGATACGGTTCAGGAACTCGGGGCGGAAGCTGTGCCGGACCTCGGCCAGCACCTTTTCCCGCATCTGCGGATAGTCGTAGGCGCGGCTCTCTCCCCCGCCGAAGCCGATGCCGCCGGAGCGGATGGCCTGGGTGCCCGCGTTGGAGGTCATGACGATGACCGTGTTCGCAAAGGAGGTCACATGGCCCATGTTATCGGTCAGGCGGCCATCCTCCAGGATCTGCAGCAGCACGTTGAAGACGTCCGGGTGCGCCTTTTCTATTTCATCGAACAGCACGACGCTGTAGGGCTTCCTGCGCACCGCCTCGGTCAGCTGGCCGCCGTCCTCATAGCCCACATAGCCGGGCGGTGAGCCTACCATCCGGGCCGCGGTGTGCTTTTCCATGTATTCGGACATATCCAGACGGATCATGGCGGTTTCATCCCCGAACAGGGCAGCCGCCAGTGCCTTGCAGAGCTCCGTCTTGCCTACGCCCGTAGGCCCGAGGAACAGGAAGGAGCCCATCGGCCGGCGCGGATGCTTCAGTCCGGCGCGCGCGCGGCGCACGGCCCGGCTGACGGCGCTGACTGCCTCCTCCTGGCCGATGACGCGCTGATGGAGTTCATTCTCCAGGTTGATCAGGCGGTCGGCTTCCCGCTCGGTGAGGCGAGAGGTCGGGATGCCCGTCCACAGGGCGACCACGTTGGCAATGTCCTCCGCGATCACCTTGCCCGCCACCTCGAGCTTTTTATCCTCCCAGGCCACGCGCTCCTCGCTCATGGCGTTTTCTATATGCGCCTCCTGGTCCCTCAGGCGGGCGGCGTGCTCATAATCCTGGCAGGCGATGGCCTCGTCCTTCTCGTCACGGATCTGGCGCAGCTCCTCCTCCTGGGTGCTCTGGTCCGGCGGAGTCGGCACCCGCATGCGCACGCGGGAGGCCGCTTCGTCCATCAGGTCGATGGCCTTATCCGGCTCAAAGCGGTCCTGGATATAGCGCCGGGACAGACGGACCGCCGCCTCCAGCGCCTCATCGGTGATGCTCAGGTGGTGATGCTCCTCGTACAGGTGGCGGATTCCCTTCAGGATCGCGAGGGTCGTCTCGTCGTCGGGCTCCTCCACGGTGATCGGCTGGAAGCGCCGGCACAGCGCGGCGTCCTTTTCCACATACTTCCGGTAATCCTCCCGGGTGGTCGCGCCGATCATCTGAATCTCTCCCCGCGCCAGGGCGGGCTTCAGCATGCCTGAGACGTCGATAGGCCCGTCCGACCGGCCCGCGCCGACCAGCTGCTGCATTTCGTCCACGAACAGGATGACGTCGCCGGCCTTCTTCGTATCCTCGATCACGGCGTGCACGCGCTCCTCCAGGTCGCCGCGGAACTTGCTCCCCGCGATGATCTGGGATACGTCCAGCCCGATCAGCCGCTTGTCCTTGAGCACGGAGGGCGCCTGGTCGCTGACCATCAGCTGCGCCAGCCCCTCGGCGACCGCGCTCTTGCCGACGCCCGGCTCGCCGATCAGCACAGGATTGTTCTTCGTGCGGCGGGACAGGATCTGGATGATCCGGTCGATCTCCCGGTCGCGGCCCACCACGGGATCCAGCTTGCCGTCCCGCGCCTCCTTAGTCATATCGCGGCCGAACTGGAGGAAGGCCTCCTCGTCCTTGGCCTTGACCTCCTGCGGCTTGGCGCCGGCGGGCTGCATGTTGATCTGTACCGTAGCGGTCTGTTCTCTTTCAAACACGACCGCGTCGCTCAGCTGGGCAGGATCACAGCCCATGCCCGTCAGGATCTTGATCGCGCTGGACTCGTTTTCCGCCAGCAGCGCCTTCCACAGGTGGGCGCAGGTCACCAGCGCCTGACCGCTGCGGGCCGCGCTGATGACCGCCTGCTCCATAATGTGCTTCAGGTGCTCGCTCAGCTCCAGCTTGGAGGGCATATCCTTCCCCTCGCCCAGGATCTGCAGCAGCGCTTCCGTGACTGAGCGTACATTCACGTGCGGCGGAAGCGCGGGCACCGCGCTGCGGCCCACCGTCAGCAGGCCCAGCAGCAGGTGGTCCGAGTCGATATAATGGTGCTTGAAGCGCAGAGCGGTCTGCCTGGCCACATTGACAGCGCTCTGGGCGCGGTAATCAAAACGTCCGAAAATTGCCATTCCTTTATTTCCTTTCCTGTATGATCAGGGCGGTCGTGCCTCTGTGCTGTGCCTGCACCCGACGGATGACCGTCAGCAGCATGTTGCGCATGATCTTGGCGCGCAGGGCGTTCTTCATCTCCTCCGGGATCGGGACCGCCAGGGAGGTCGGGGAAATCGCCGCAGCGATCAGGGCGGCGTCCGTCGGCTCGATCGCGTTGCTGACCGTGAGCTGGCGCAGGAGCAGCCGCGCCTCCGGCTCGGTCAGGCTGGTGCCCACCCGTTCGCGGATCAGGTAATCCAGGTGGTCGGTGGGACTGGTCTCCACCCGGATGATCCGGATGCAGCCGCCTCCGCCGCGCCGGGACTCGATCATGTACCCGTGATCGGGCGTGAACCGGGTCGAAAGCACGTAGTTGATCTGCGACGGCGCGCAGTGGAAGTACTCCGCCAGCTCATTGCGCCTGAGCTCGATCCCGTCCTCCTCGGCCGTTCCCATCATCTGTTTGATAAAGCTTTCTATCGAATCGCTGAGTCTCATATTAACGCCTGCTTTCCACGCTTGAGTACAAAGGTCCGTCAAAAGTTTGACCAACTTTGACCAATGCAAGTATATCATAAGATTTTCACAAATGCAAGCTCATCCGACAGGGTTTTACAATATGGACAAATTCTTGGCAGGACTTGCAATTGTTTTTCTTTCGTGATATAACGTGTTTGTTTCCTGGACCGGAAGGTACAGGATCATTGTAATGCAAAGGAGTCTCTGTTCCATGGTCAAAATCAATGTGATCTCCGGCTTCCTGGGCGCCGGTAAAACAACCCTCATCAAAAAACTGCTGACCGGCCGTCTCCGCAACGAGAAGGTCGTTCTTCTGGAAAACGAATACGGCGAGATCGGCGTGGACGGCGCCTTCCTGCAGGACGTCGGCATCACGGTGACCGAGCTCAACGCGGGCTGCATCTGCTGCACCCTGGCCGGCGACTTCCAGGCCGCCATCGACCAGCTGATCGACACCTACCATCCCGAGCGCATCCTGATCGAGCCCACCGGCGTGGGCAAGCTGTCCGAGATCCTCTCCGCCGTGGAGAAGGCCAAGCAGCGCCACACGGATATCGAGGTCGGCGGCAGCGCGACCGTGGTGGACGCGGGCAAGTGCCGCATGTACCTGAAAAACTTCGGCGAATTCTTCATCGACCAGGTGAAGAGCGCCTCTACCGTGATCTTCAGCCGCACCCAGCTGCTCTCCGCCGAGCGCGTGGAAAAGAGCCGCGCCCTGATCGCCGAGACCCATCCGGACGCCCGCATCATCACCACTCCCTGGGACGATATGGATCCCGATTTCATGCTGGACGTAATCGAGAATGGCAAGCCCATCCAGTTCGATGCCCTTGAGGATGAGGACGAAGACGAGCACGAGCATCATCACCACCATCGCGACCATGATGAGGACGAGCACGAGGAACACGAGCACGAGCATCATCATGAGCATGATGACCACGACGAGGAAGAACACGAGCACCACCATCATCACGATGACGACGATGACCATGACGAGCACGCCCATCACGATCATGAGGGCCACGAGCATCACCATCACCACCATCATCATGAGGGCGAGCACGACGCGGACGAGGTGTTCCAGAATATCGGCGTCGAAACCGCGCAGCGCTACACCCGCGACGAGATCCGGAAGATCCTGGACCAGCTCAGCGACGAAGAGGAATACGGCCGTATCCTCCGCGCCAAGGGCATCCTTCAGGACGCGGACGGCAAGTGGTTCCAGTTCGACTTCGTGCCCGGCGAGTGCGATTTCCGCGACAGCGGGGCCGACTATACCGGCCGCTTCTGCGTGATCGGCACCCAGATCGATGAAAAAGCTTTGCGGGAGTTGTTCCACGTATGAGTGAACAGGAATTCATTCCGGTCTACATGCTCACGGGCTTCCTGGAGAGCGGCAAGACCACAATGATCAAATCCATGCTGGCCGACGAGGGCTTTTCCTCCGGCCAGAAGACGCTGATCATCTGCTGTGAGGACGGCGAGAACGAGTACGAGCCCGAATACCTGAAAAAGCATAACGCCGTGCTCGCCATGTTCGACGAGCAAGCGGACTTGACCAGCCTGAAGCTCAAGGAGCTGAACAAAAAGTATCAGCCCGAGCGCGTCATCATCGAGTACAACTCGGTCTGGGGCATCGAGTTCATCAGCCGCCTGCGCATGCCGCCCCTCTGGGAGTGGGTACAGGTCATTACCCTGGCGGACGCGGGAACCTTTGAAAACTACATGACCAACATGCGCAACATCATGACCGATCCGATGAAGGAAGCGGACCTGATCCTGATCAACCGCTGCCAGCCCGATTTCCGCAAGAGCTACTGGCGCAAGCAGATGCGCGCGATGAACAACAGCGCTACCATCCTGTTCGAGAACCCGGACGGCACGACTGAGGACGGCGTGACGGACGAGGACCTACCCTACGACGTTAACGCGCCGGTGATCGAGATCAGCGAGGATCAGTTCGGCGTCTTCTATCTGGACTCCATGGAGCATCCGGAGCGGTACGATAAGAAGGTCATCTGCGCGGTCGGCCAGCCCTTCCCCCATTCGCGCCTTTCCAAGGGCTTCTACTTCTTCGGCCGTTACGCCATGACCTGCTGCGCCAACGACATCCAGAAGGCCGGCTGGATTTGCAAGGGCGCCACCACACCCAGCCCCAGCGCTTTCATCCGGCTGACGGCCCGCTGCGAAAAGGCGACCGACCCCGATGGGCAGACCGCGCTGATCCTGCGTGAGATGAAGGCGGAACCCGCCTCCGCGCCGAAGGAGAAATACGTTTCCTTCATGAACATCTGACGCCCAGTGAAAGGAAGCCACATGAACCGACAGATCCCGCTCTGGCCGGATACAGTTCCGGGCTTTGACGAAGCCATCGGACAGTCCAGGCCGTCCGTCACGCTGTTTCCGGCGGAGCATGCCCGCGGCATGGTGCTGGTCCTGCCTGGCGGCGGATATGACCACAAGGCCGCCCACGAGGGCGTGCCGATCGCGGAACGCCTCAACCGGGGCGGGATCGCGGCGGCCGTGCTGGATTACCGCGTCGCCCCCTACCGCGCGCCCGTCCCCCAGTGGGACGCCATGCGGGCTGTGCAGTGGCTCAGGCATCTCGCGCCCGAATACGGCTATCAGCCGGACCACGTCGCGATCCTCGGCTTCTCTGCCGGCGGGCACCTGGCCGCCAGCGTCACCTATCTGGACGTCGATCCGGCTCCGACTGCCCAGGATGCCCTGAGCGCGCTTGACCCGCGGCCGGACGCGGCTGTGCTCTGCTACCCGGTGATCACGCTGGGCGAGTATACCCATCAGGGAACCAGAAACAGCCTGCTCGGCCCGTCCGCTCCACAGGAAGCGATAGCGCGCTGGTCCGTGGAAGGCCATGTGAGCGCCGGCGCACCGCCCGCTTTCCTCTGGCATACCTCGGACGACGGCGCCGTACCGGTGCAGAACAGCCTGTTCATGGCCGCCGCGCTGGCGGCCAGGTCAGTTCCGTTTTCACTGCACATCTGGCCTCACGGCCACCACGGCCTCGGCCTGGCCGAAGAAGCCGCCGGCGTCAGCCGCTGGCCCGATCTGGCCGTTGAGTGGCTGCACACCCTGGGCTATTGAGCCCGTTCTGAAAGGAAACGCTTATGGTACGCACCGGAAAAGTCGTGGGCATCAGCGGCAAGGCGATCGAGGTCTGCTTTGAGCGCCCGGAGATGTGCGCCCAGTGCGGCGCGTGCATGGGGCATAAGCCGCACGAGGAAACCGTGCGGATCGAAGGCAGCGCGGAGATCGGCGACACCGTAGCTGTCGAAATGCCGGACGCCAAGATCGTCAAGGTCTCGCTGATTGCCTACATCATCCCGCTGATCGGGCTGATGATCGGCCTGCTGATCGGCCAGGTATTGCTCAAAAGCGACCTGTGGGCAGCGCTGACCGGCCTTCTCGGCCTGGGCGCCGGCATTCTGGTCACCCGCATGCTCGACAAACGCTTAGGCGCTCAAAAGGCCTGGCAGCCCAAGCTGCTGGCCGTTCACCATTCTACCAACGAATCATAAAGGAGGATGACCCCATGAGTGAGATCACGTTGACCAGCGAGAACTTCGACGAGAAGGTACTCAAAGCCGACAAGCCCGTCCTGGTGGACTTTTGGGCAGTCTGGTGCGGTCCCTGCAAGATGATGGCTCCCATCGTTTCCGAGATCGCCGAAGAAAACGCGGATAAAATGTATGTCGGCAAGCTGAACGTGGACGATGCGGAGGATATCGCGGCCCGCTACGGCATCAACAGCATCCCCTGCTTCATCCTGTTCGAGAACGGGCAGGAGAAGGGCCGCACCGTCGGCGTGCAGGACAAGGCACGCCTGCTGGCGTCGGTGAATGCCTGATCCAAACGATCTTTCCCCGCACAGGGCTGCTGCACTATCATGTGCCGCGGCCCTTCTTCATTGTTTGAACATATATTTGTACACGCAACAATAAAAAACTGTAAAAAAACTGTGAATCCTCAAAAAAAATTTGCGAAAACCCTTGCGAAAAAAAGCAAATCGTTCTATAATAGCACTCGGTTAGACAATCGGGTCTGTGGTTGCAAGCCGAAGCCAGTCGCAGGCAAAACGGTCCACGTAAGTCACCCAAAGCGGCGATGAGCATGGTGCGGTTTAGAAGTAAGTCCGACCGGGATTTCCCGAGAGAGCAGCGTGAGGGCGCAGAAGCGCAGAGCAAAGCTCCTGTCGGCGAGTGTGGGGTCAAAGACCAGGTCAGCCGGTTATCACCAAAATCTATTTATTTATTTCAGGGGGTCAAGTTTACCATGTATCAGGACAAGACGCTGGTGTGCCGTGACTGCGGTAAAGAGTTTGTGTTCACCGCCGGTGAGCAGGAATTCTACGCCGAAAAGGGTTTCCAGAATGAGCCGTCCCGTTGCCGTGAGTGCCGCATCGCCAAGAAAACACAGCGTGGCGGTCCCCGCGTGATGTACGATGCAATCTGCGCACAGTGCGGCGCGCCTACCAAGGTGCCCTTCGAGCCCAAGGACGATCGTCCGGTGTACTGCAGCGAGTGCTACGCGAACATGCAGCGTCGGTAATTTTCTGTAAATACCAGACAACAATGGGAGATGCCATCACGGCATCTCTCTTTTTGCAGTTCGCTGGTTTTCCTCCCCCGGCGCCTCGCCGCGCACGAAATCCCTGAACATCGGTCATAGTCAGGTAAATGCCCTTGCGCAGCGCGTCCTTCACCTCAAAGTACCTGGGGATCTATGAGTATGACTGTGGCGGGAACATCCTGAGCAAAACACACTACCCGTATACAACAGGAACTCCATCAGCAGGTGGCGTGACAATCAATTATACTTATGGCAACAATGATTGGAAAGATCAGCTCACTGCCTATAATGGTACTGTAATTCAGTACGACAATATCGGCAATCCGACGGATGACGGCATCTGGAGGTACACGTGGGAAAATGGCCGACAGTTGAAAGAAATGAGCAAAGGCACTGTAGGCGCAGATGGTTATATGAAAATTGAATACCGCTACAACGCCGAAGGCTTGCGAATTCAAAAGAATGTTACGGAGACCACTGCTTCCGGAACAACTACAACAACTACTGATTACATCCTGCACGGAAAGAACATTGTTCACCTGATCCAGGGCAATGATAAGCTGCACTTCTTCTATGATGCCAGCAATAAGCCTGCCATTGTGGAG
>CACWHI010000038.1 GCA_902760595.1 uncultured Eubacteriales bacterium | reverse complement strand
GTCCTCATAAATACCGTTTGACTGATTAATACATGTACTTCATGTAGAAATACTTGTTCAGTCTGGGATCTGATTTGTTTTCCCTTCTGCCGGTTATCCATACCGCCTTGATTACCTATTGTATCCCGGATATTGTATCATATCGGCCGATGATCCGCAACGAAAAAAGTGCAGCGCTGAACTGAGCGGACGCTTTTTTCGCGTCCGAGCGTCCGGTAATGTTCCGTGAAATGAAAAAATGTGGGAGAACCAAAAAACCTGCGTGCGTGCGTGTAAGCTAAAGGACCGCTGATGCGGAATGAGAATGGATCATGTGTGAGATGAACGATTTTCATTTCCGGGTTGTCCTTACACGCACGCACGCAGAGTTTTGGCATATTCTCCCGTTTTTTTCGATTTTCCCGCATTCGGAAGGGCGGGATGGCGTTACGACAACAGGGCGGGCAATGTTTGCCTGGCCAATGGCTTCAATCCTATCTTCATCGGAAAATAACAATATCCGTCTTTACGCCAACGGGCCTGGCTGGCCTGGGACGGTCAGCGCGCGGTCCTGTCCGGCCTGGACGCCTATGTGCTCCACCACCGCCGCCGGATGAAGCCCTGCACCTCATTCGACAAGCTGACCATGGACAGCGGGGAAAACCAGGTATTCGGCAGCGACGAACAGGATTTCATCCATTTCGATCCCGCGATCGGGGACGCGATCGAAGCGCTTCGCGCCGTTTTTCCCCAGGAGGCCGCCATATATGCCGGCGCCTTTGACGTATCCGGCGACGCCGCGCTGAGCGAGCGCATCCGGCTGATCAATCCCATGAACTATATCGGGACGGACCGCAAAGGCACGCCAGCCCGGCACTTCCGCGTCCGGGTCGGCGCCGGCGACGCGGATACGTCCTTCACCGTTTCCATGACCCTCGCGATCAAACTGGCCAACGCCGGTTATCCCGTGGATTACGCCATGGTATGGGACCAGCCCCACTGCCGGGCGGACTACCCCGGCGACCTGCTCCGCTGGATCGATCAAGTATGCTCGAATTCCGCGGAAAAATTCAGGTAACTGTTTTCATCTCCTCACGACAGCAGGATCCTGTCGTTGGCGAAGGCCTCGCCGCTGGTGCGGGCGAAGGCGTCCATCAGCATCTCCACGGTGAGGTGCTTTTTCTCTTCCCCGGCGATATCCAGGATGATCCGGCCCTCATGCATCATGATCAGGCGGTTGCCGTAGCGGATGGCGTCGCGCATGTTGTGGGTCACCATCAGGGTCATCAGGTGGTTTTCGGCGACGATCTGCTCCGACAGCTCCAGCACCTTGGCGGCGGTGCGCGGGTCCAGGGCGGCGGTATGCTCGTCCAGCAGCAGCAGCTTCGGCTTCTTGAGGGTCGCCATCAGCAGCGTCAGCGCCTGGCGCTGGCCGCCGGAGAGCAGGCCGACCTTGGCGGTCATCCGGTCCTCGAGGCCCAGGCCCAGCGCGGCCAGCTTATCCCGATACAGGCGGCGCTCCTCCCGGGTGATGCCGGGCTTCAGCGTCCGGCGCTCGCCGCGGCGCGCGGCCAGGGCCAGGTTCTCCTCGATCTGCATGGTGGCGGCGGTGCCGGTCATCGGGTCCTGGAACACGCGGCCCAGCAGGGCGGCGCGCCGGTGCTCGGAGAGGCGGGTGACGTCCGTGCCGTCAATCGTGATGGAGCCGCTGTCCACGGGCCATACGCCCGCGATGGCGTTCAGCATGGTGGACTTGCCCGCGCCGTTGCCGCCGATGACGGTCACAAAATCGCCGTCGTCCATGTGCAGGTTCAGCCCGTCCAGGGCGACCTTTTCATTGACGGTCTTCGGGTTGAAGGTTTTCCGGATCTGAACGAGGTCAAGCATTGGCCCTGCCTCCCTTCCCGCCGCGGTTCGCCGCCAAGTTCGCCTTCCAGTAGGGGATCGCCAGGAAAACGGCGACCACGACGGCGGAAAGCAGCTTCAGCAGGTTGGTGTCCAGCCCCAGCCACAGCACGACCTGGATGACGATGTAGTAGATCACCGCGCCGATCGCGACGCCGATGAGCTTCAGCGCGAAATTCCTGAACAGCCGGGAGAACAGCACCTCGCTGATGATGACAGCGGCCAGGCCGATGACGATGGCGCCGCGGCCCATGTTCACGTCCACAAAGCCCTGGTAGTGTGCCAGCATGGCCGAGGACAGCGCGACGATGCCGTTGGAGATCATCAGGCCCAGGATCTTGGCGATCCGGGTGTTGATGCCCTGGGCGCGGGACATGGCCTCGTTCGCGCCGGTGGCCCGCAGCGAGCTGCCCAGCTCTGTGCCGAAAAACCAGTACAGCACGGCGATCAGCAGCGCCAGCACGATCAGCGTCGTGTAAATGGGATTCCCCCAGGCCAGCTGGCGCACGCTGCGCTGGCTGACGATCAGCGGATACTTGGTGACGCTGATGCCCTGGTTGGCCTTGAAGCCCATGATGGCCAGGTTGATGGAATACAGCGAGAGCTGCGTCAGGATGCCGGCCAGGATGGGCGGGATGCCCATGGCGGTGTGGAACACGCCGGTCAGCAGTCCGGCCAGCATGCCCGCGATGACCGCGCACAGCAGGGCCAGCCACACGTTGACGCCGTTCAGCATCAGCATCACGCAGACGGCGCCGCCGGTGGCCATGCTGCCGTCCACGGTCAGGTCGGCCAGGTCGAGCACCTTATAGGTGATATACACGCCGATGGCCATGATGCCCCAGATCAGCCCCTGGGCCACCGCGCCGGGCATCGCGTTAAGGAGAGAGGTGAAGTTCATGGAAAGGTCCTCCGGGAAACGAAGTAAGAGTGAGAAGTGAGGAATGAGGAGTGAGGAGTTCAGGTGCAAACGCCGCCGCTTCGCTATGGCGTTTGTCTGATCATTGCGGCATGCCTTCAACAGGTGATATTATGGAATATCGCGCGGAGCGACGCAGCAGTTGAAGAATACTCCGGAGCAAAGCGGAGGAGTTTCTTCCGCAACTCCTCACTCCTACCTCCTCACTCCTCACTTATTGAATCGCCACATATCCTTCCGGAATCTCGACGCCCAGGAGCTCGCAGAGCTCGGCGTTGTATTCCTTGGTCACGTTGGGAGCGAAGCGGACGGCCATGGTGGCGATGTCCGCGCCATTGGCCAGCACTTCGTAGGCCATTTCGCCGGTGGCGTAGCCCAGGTCGTAGTAGCTGATGGACAGGGTCGCCACGCCGCAGCTGGCGCAGATGCCCTCTTCACCGGCGATCACGGGCTTCCTGGCGGGCTCGACCACGTTGCGGATGGCTTCGGTGCAGGAGGCGGCGGTGTTGTCGGTGGGGATGTAGAGCACGTCGCTGCCGTCGCAGGCGTTCTGCGCGACGGAGGCCACGTCGTTGGAGTCAGCGAAGGTGTATTCCGTGCAGGTATAGCCCAGGTCAGCCAGATAGCCCTTGATCACGTCGATCTGGTACTTGGAGTTCGGCTCGGCGGAGCAGTAGAGCAGGCCGACGTTCCTGGCGTCCGGGAACAGCTCGTGCAGCATGGCCGCCTGCTGGTCCAGGGGAGCCAGGTCGGAGGTGCCGGACACGTTCATGCCGGTCGCGCCGGTCCAGTTGTCCAGGTCCAGGGCGGTGGCGTAGTCGGTGACGCTGGTGCCCAGGATCGGGATATCGCCGGTGGCGGCCACGGCGGCCTGCAGGGCAGGCGTCGCGTTGGCCATGATCAGGCTGACGCCGTTGGATACGAAGGAGTTGGCGATGGTGGAGCAGGTGTTGGAATCGCCGGAGGCGTTCTTCACGTCAAAGGTCACCTGGTCGCCCAGCTTGGCCTTCAGGGCGTCCTGGAAGCCCTGGGTGGCGGCGTCCAGCGCCACGTGCTGCACCAGCTGGCAGACGCCGACGGTGTAGCCTTCAGCCATCGCGCAGGCGCTCAGGCAGAGAACGGATACGAGCAGAATGGCAAGCAGCTTCTTCATGGTGATTTCCTCCTGATTATGATTTTTATCAAAAAGGCAGCCCTCCCATCCGGGAGGGCCGTCTCAGTGAACGCTCAGGCATTCAGGCGCGGTGCTCTCAGATGGGCGTCGGCGTGCGGTAAAAGCCAAAAAAGTAAAAGCGCAGGGCTGCGTTAAATCGCGCTGCGCTGGAAAGAACGACAGAATCCGCCGCGACCCGGGAGGCGCGCGAACGGCGGGCGGGATCCAGACAAACGTTCTGACGCTTCATGCCTGCGGCCTCCTTTCGTGTAATCGCGCCTATTATAGCACCGGAAACGAAAAAGTCAACACGGCGCGCCGCCTCGTAAATTTGCTCAAAATAGCTGGTAAATCAGCACAATCGTCTGTTTCAGCCTTTTGTGGAAACAGTGGAAAAACAAACGCCCGCTTCAAGGCCGGAGCGGCGGACGCGCAGCCCCCGGCACGTACGTTTTACACCGGGCTTCTTGTCAAACGCCCTGTTATCGCATATAATATGAAGCTGCCGGCATCTGCCGGCGATACAAGGATTCTTAGGAGGTCGATCATTTGGACGCTGTGTCCGACGGAACATCGCAGTCGGTGGGGCTGCTGCTCTTGCTGCAGCTGATCCTGATCCTGATCAACGCTTTTTTTGCCGCGGCGGAGATCGCGGTGATTTCCCTGAACGAAGGCAAGCTCCGCAAACAGGCGGAGAACGGCGACGCGAAGGCGAAGACCATGCTGAAGATGGTGCTTTCGCCCTCGGGCTTCCTGTCCACCATCCAGGTGGCCATCACGCTGGCGGGCTTTCTGGGCAGCGCCTTCGCGGCGGATAACTTTTCCGACCTGCTGGTGGACTGGCTGATCCTGGACGTCGGCTATACCGGCATGCCCCGCTCCACCATGAATACGCTGGCGGTCGTGCTGATCACCATCGTGCTGTCGTTCTTTACCCTGGTACTGGGCGAGCTGGTGCCCAAGCGCATCGCCATGAAATTTCCGGACCGCGTGGCGCGGTTCGTGTGCGGCCCCGTCCACGCGATGAGCGTCATCTTCAGGCCGGTGATCTCCGTGCTGTCGCACACGGTCAACGGCGTGCTGCGTCTGTTCGGCATCGATCCCAAGGCGGACGAGTCCAACGTGACCGAGGACGAGATCCGCATGATGGTGGACATCGGCGAGGAGAAGGGCACCATCGAGGGCGACGAGCACGATATGATCGAAAACGTGTTCGAATTCAACAATATGACCGCGGCGGACTGCATGACCCACCGCACGACCATGGTCGCCCTGCAGCTGGAGGACAGCAACCAGCACATCCTGCGCACCATCCGCGAAAGCGGGCTTTCCCGCTTCCCGGTGTACGGGGAGAACCTGGACGACATCAAGGGCACCGCCACGACCCGCGACATCCTGCTGAATTTGGTGGGCGGCAACGCGCGCAAGCTGAAGGACATCATCCGCCCGGCCTACTTCGTGCCTGAAACGGTGCGCACGGACGTGCTGTTCCAGGAGATGCGCAAGCGCAAGACGCACCTGGCCATCGTGGTGGACGAATACGGCGGCACCGCCGGCCTGATCACCATGGAGGACCTGCTGGAGGAGATCGTCGGCAGCATCTACGACGAGTACGACCGCGAGCGGCCCTCGGACATCCAGCAGATCGCGCCGAACGTATGGCGCGTGGCCGGCTCCTGCTGGCTCGAGGACGTGGCGGAGACGCTGCATATCAGGATCCCGGAGAGCGACGAGTACGATACGCTGGGCGGCCTGGTCTTCAGCCGCCTGACCTCGATCCCGAAGGACGGGGACCACGTATCCGTGACCGCCTACGGCATGAACATCGAGACCGAGGAAATCGTCGACCGCCGCGTGCTGTGGGCGCGGATCACGCTGCCGAAAAGCGGCGGGGAGGAGAACCGGCAGAGCAAGGAGTGAGGAAGTGTGCCCTATCAGCCAAAGGCCGATTATAAGACCCAGCAGGATATCCGCCGCACCGAACGGCTGCGCCAGCTGCAGCGGGAGCTGCCGGCGGTATGTACGGACTTTTTCCGCTCCATCGCCCATACCACCAGCACCCTGACCCGGCTGGCCTATGCCTACGACTACCGGCTTTTTTTCGATTACCTGCAGAAGGAAAACCCGAGGTTCGCCGACGCGGAGATCCCGCTGATCGGCGACGCCGAGCTCAGCAGCCTGACCGCACGGGATATCGAGGGCTTCCAGGATTACCTGAGCCAGTATTTCACGCGGGACGACTCACTGATGCAGAACCATGAGCTGGGCATCATGCGCAAGCTCTGCTCCCTGCGATCCCTGTTCGAATACCTGTTCAAGAACGGTCACATCCCCGCGAACATCACGACGCTGGTGAGCCTGCCCAAGCTGCATGAAAAGCCCATCCTGCGCCTGGATTTCGAGGAAATGGAAAAGATGCTCGCCAGCGCGGAATCGGGCGAGGGCCTGACCGCGCGCCAGCAGGCGCTGAACCGCAGGACGGCGCGCCGCGACGTAGCCATCCTGCTCATGTTCCTGGGCACGGGCATCCGTGTCAGCGAGCTGGTGGGCATCAATCTGAGCGATATCGACTTTGAAAACAACGCCTTCCAGGTGACGCGCAAGGGCGGCAACCAGACCATCCTGTATTTCCCGGATCAGGTCGGCGACGCCCTGAAGCGCTACCTGGCCGAGCGCGGCGAGATCGAGCCCCTGCCGGGGCACGAGGACGCGCTGTTTCTGTCCCTGCAGAAGCGCCGGATCACCCAGCGCGCGGTGGAAAACCTGGTCAAGAAGTACGCCATGGTCGCCGCCCCGCTCAAGAAGCGCCTGAGCCCGCACAAGCTGCGCAGCACCTTCGGCACCAACCTGTACCAGGAGACCGGAGATATCTACCTGGTGGCGGACGTGCTGGGACATTCCGACGTGAACACCACCCGCCGCCACTACGCCGCCATGAGCGAGGAGCACAAGCGCCAGGCCGCCCGCCGCGCGGTGCTGCCCAGGACGGGAGCCGAGCGGAAGGGTCCGGGCGAAGCGGAAGACGGACAGGAATGAAGCGCAATCAAAAGGGGCTGTTGCATAAGCCCAGCAACAAAAAACGGAGCTTTTGACCACTGAGGATGTGGAAAAAAGCTCCGTTTTGACGTGGAATGCTGAAGAACGGGATAAACGTACAGCGCAACCTGTTCGGACGCTTCTTTTGCGTCCGAGCGTCCGGTAAAAACGCCAAACCGTCAGGTGCGTCTGCACGTTCCATGCAACGGTTACGCGTCAAAGGGCGGGCGCCCCAGTGTGGCGCCCCTGCGGCTCAACCGTCGATACGTTCTTTACCCGATAATCGACAGTATGTTTGTCGGAATGGAAACAATAAACACCGCAATCCGTAGGGGCGGGACACCGGCCCGCCCGCCCTGTTGGCGTAACGCCAACCCGTTTCCCCGAATGCGGGAGAAACGAAAAAAACGGGAGAACATGCCAAAAACCTGCGTACGTGCGTGTAGGCTCATTCCGCCTTGTTCTTACACGCACGCACGCAGGATTTTGGGCTTATTACTGCAAAACTTTTTCACTTTCCCGCTTTGGCGCCGCAAAAGCAGAGGGAACGGTGGGCCATGGTGTGCAACAGCTCCTTTTGTGCTGATTGACCGTCAGTTCGTCCCGATGACCTTTCTGACCGTGTGGTAGAAGAACACCAGGATATTCTGGATCACAGGATTCTCCGAGGTCCCGGCGAAGCCGAGCAGATTATGCCGGACCGCCCTGAAGAGCTCCGGATCGAAATTCCGAATGGTCTGTACCATGCGGTGATGCAGGGCTTTGCTCTGCCCGGTGTGGATCATATGCTGCTGCGCGCCGGCGGTGCACAGGTTGCCGCAGGCGTTGTTGAGCATATACCGGCGCAGTTTTTTGGGGAACGATTGCATCTGCGCCCAGGTGTAGGAGCAGGTCATCTGCTCGGCGATATCGGTGATGTTGTCGATATGCTTAAGCAGCACCTGGTGATTGGCGGACTGGTCCGACCGGCCCACAAAGTAGCCGTAGACCGCCTCCGGGCAGTAATACAGCGTTTTCACCCGCGGAAGCGGACGGTAGATGTACAGGTTGTCCTCGTAGAAGCAGTGCTCCGGCAGGACGAGCCCCATATTCCTGAGCAGCCGCGTGCGGTAGCACAGCGCGTGGATCATGAACTGGGTGCTGATGCTCATGCGCTTCGCCTCATCCCAGGTGATGCGCTTTCGCTCCGGGAAAGCGCCGCGGTAGCGGATGCGGTGCACGGCCTCGCGCTCCGGCCGGTCGTACACGTAATCATGCACCACCAGATCCACCGGATCGTCCGCGAGGCGGCGCATATCGTCCAGCAGCGCCTTCAGGGCGGCGGGATCGGCCCGGTCGTCCGAGTCCAGCACCTTGAACCAGATACCCTCCGCCAGCGCGATGCCGCGGTTGATGCCCGCGCCGTGGCCGCCGTTCTCCTGGTGCACGACGCGCACGATGTCGGGATGCGCGGCGGCGTACTCGTCCGCGATCCTGCCGGTATCGTCCTTTGAGCCGTCGTCGATCACGATGATGTCCAACGCTTCCCCGCCGGTCAGCAGGCTGTCCAGTGCCTTGCGCATATACGCCTGCGAGTTATAGCACGGTACGGTGACCGTGAGGAGCTTTTGCTGTTTCACGTCAGGATGCCTCCTGGTTCAATAATCATTGTGTCATCACAGACTTTATCATAATACTAATGTCTGGTAAAAATGCTAAAAGATTGTGCCACGAAAGCGTACCCGTTGGTACGGTGAGGGTGGGTGACGCTGAGCAAGCGTCAAAGACGCGCGCAAGATTTAGCGGTTTTACCAGAGATTAGTATAACATACGCGGCGCCGGATTGCAATTCCCGCGTATTCAGGGCAGCCGTTCCACGGCTCGAAGCAGGGCGGAATGGGCGCGGCTGTTTTCGGCGATCTCTTCAGCGGAGGGCTTGACCGCGCCGCCGTAGAGGACCTTCGCGATGGACTTGCGGCCGCAGGTGCATACGGGGGCCTTCGGCGGGCAGACGCAGGGGTTCTGCATCCGGCGGAAGGCGGTTTTGACCAGCCGGTCCTCGATGGAGTGGAAGGTCAGCACGCACAGGCGGCCGCCGGGCTTCAGGCGCATGACCCAATCCGTCAGCGCCTGGGAGAGGGGAGCGAGCTCGTCGTTCACCGCGATGCGTACGGCCTGGAAGGTGCGGCGGGCGGGATGCCCGTCGTCCTTGCGGCGCACGGCCTTGGGGATAGCCGCGTCTACGCAGGCCACCAGGTCCATGGTCGTTTCCAGCGGGGCGGTCCCGCGTCGCTCGACGATCTTCTGCGCGATCCGCGCGGCCCAGCGCTCATCGCCGTAATCGTACAGCGCCTGGCGGATCTCCGCCTCGGGCGTCCGGTTCAGCCAGTCCGCGGCGGTCATTTCCTGCCGCTGGTCCATGCGCATGTCCAGCGGTGCCTCCTCATGGTAGGAAAACCCGCGCTCCGGCGTGTCCAGCTGGTAGGAGGACACCCCCAGGTCCAGGAGGCCGCCGTCCAGCAGCACCCCCTCGGGCAGCAGGCTGTCCACGTCGTGGAAGTTGCCCCGGAGCGCGCAAAAGCCGGGGAAGGCGCTCAGGCGCTTTCCCGCGGCTTCGATGGCGGCCTGGTCCCGGTCGATGCCGTAGAGCCGTCCGCCCTCGCCAAGGCGTTTGAGCACCGCCTCGGCGTGTCCGCCGCCGCCCAG
This sequence comes from uncultured Eubacteriales bacterium, assembly GCA_902760595.1. Lineage (GTDB taxonomy): Bacteria > Bacillota > Clostridia > Christensenellales > Aristaeellaceae > UBA4246. The sequence continues at coordinate 21,930 of CACWHI010000038.1, read as the reverse complement.
GGTGCCGTCCGCGAAGGTCTGACCCGGCTGAGGGTCGAGGCATTCGAGGACTTCCCTGAGCAGGACGGGCTGATGGTAATAGTTTTCAGGCATGGCTCAGCCCAGCTCGGCGATGCGCTTCTTGAGCGTCTCGAGCATCTGGCGGTTCTTTTCCAGCTTGGCGCGCTCGGTCTCCACCAGGGCGGCGGGGGCCTTGCCGGTGAAGCCGGGGTTGTTCAGCTTGCCTTCGGAGCGGGCGATCTCGCCCTCCAGGTTCTTTTCTTCCTTGGCGAGGCGCTTCTTTTCCTGCTCAAGGTCCACCAGGTCGCCCAGCGGGATGTACAGCTCGCCGGCCTCGCACACGCCGCTGACCAGCTTGCCCTCGGGAGTCTGGCCCTCGACCAGCAGCTCCATGTTGGAAACGCTGGCCAGGCGCTGGAAGTAGGGCTCCGCGCCGGCAAGCGCGTCCGCCCAGCCGGCGGCGGGGCGCACCATCAGGCGGGCGCGGTGGCCGGCCTGCACGTTCAGCTCGGCGCGCTGGTTGCGGATCACGCGCACCATGTCCATGATGCCCTCCATCCGCGCTGCCTCGGCGTCAAAGCCGTAGTCCTCCGCTTTGGGCCAGTCGGCCAGCATGCAGCTGGCGCCCTCCAGGCCCGGCAGGCGGCCGTAGATTTCCTCCGTCAGGAAGGGCATGAAGGGATGCAGCAGGCGCAGCAGGCCGGAAAGCACCTTCAGCAGCACCGCCTGGGTGGCGGCCTTGCGTTCGGCGTCCTCGCCCATCAGGCCGGACTTGGCCAACTCGATGTACCAGTCGCAGAACTCGCTCCAGATGAAGTCATACAGCTTCTGGGTGGCGAGGCCGTACTCGGCGTTCTCCATGGCGTCGGTCACCTCGCGCACGGCGAGGGCGTACCGGGTCAGGATCCACTGGTCGGGCAGCGTCAGGCGCTTGCCCTCCAGGCTCTCGGCCTTGTCCATGTTCATCAGCACGAAGCGGGAGGCGTTCCACACCTTGTTCGCGAAGTTGCGGGCCATCTCCACCTTCTCATCGGAGTAGCGGGTGTCGTTGCCCGCGGAAATGCCCATGCACAGGGAGAAGCGCAGCGCGTCCGCGCCGTACTTTTCGATGATCTCCAGCGGATCCACGCCGTTGCCCAGGGACTTGGACATTTTGCGCCCCAGCGCGTCGCGCACCAGGCCGTGGATGACCACCTTGCGGAAGGGGATCTCCCCCATGTGCTCCAGGCCGCTGAAGATCATGCGCGCGACCCAGAAGAAAATGATGTCGTAGCCCGTCACCATGACGTCGGTGGGGTAGAAGTATTTGAGGTCCTCGGTCTGGTCCGGCCAGCCCAGCGTGGAGAAGGGCCAGAGCGCGGAGGAGAACCAGGTGTCCAGCACGTCCTCGTCCTGGGTGAGGGCCTTGCAGCCGCACTTCGGACAGACGGTGGAGTCCTCCCGGCTGACGATGGTCTCGCCGCAGTCCGGGCAGTACCAGGCGGGAATGCGGTGGCCCCACCACAGGTGGCGGGAGATGCACCAGTCGCGGATGTTCTCCATCCAGTTCATGTAGATCTTGCTGAAGCGCTCGGGCATGAACACGGTCTCGCCGTTCTTCACGCAGTCGATGGCAGGCTTGGCCAGCGGGGCCATCTTCACGAACCACTGCTTGGAGACCATGGGCTCCACCACGGTGTGGCAGCGGTAGCAGGTGCCCACCTCATGGTTCAGCGGCTCGATCCTGCCCAGCAGGCCGAGGGCGCTCAGGTCCTCCACGATGGCCTTGCGGGCCTCCATGGTGGTCATGCCGGCGTACTTGCCGCAGTCCAGCACCTGGGGCTCGTTCACGGTGTTCAAGCCCTTGGCGAACAGCTCGTCCACCTCGGCCTTGTCCTTCGCGCCGGTCATATGGCCGTCGTAGGTGAACACGCGCACGATGGGCAGGCTGTGGCGCTGCCCGACCTCGAAGTCGTTGGGGTCGTGGGCGGGGGTGATCTTCACCACGCCGGTGCCCTTTTCCATGTCCGCGTGCTCGTCCAGCACGATGGGGATCTCCTTGTTGACGAGCGGCAGGATCACGTGGCAGCCGTGCAGGTGCTTGTAGCGCGGATCCTCCGGGTTGATGGCCACGGCGGTATCGCCCAGCATGGTTTCCGGACGGGTGGTGGCCAGCTCCAGCTTTTCGCCGGTCTCCTTGACCGGATACAGCAGGTGCCAGAAGTGGCCGTCCTTGGCCTCGTACTCCACCTCGGCGTCGGAGAGGGACGTGCCGCAGCAGGGGCACCAGTTGATGAGCCGGTTGCCGCGGTAGATCAGATCCTTCTCGTACAGGCGCACGAACACCTCGCGCACGGCGCGGGAGCAGCCCTCGTCCATGGTGAAGCGCTCGCGGCTCCAGTCGCAGGAGGCGCCCATGCGGCGCAGCTGGCGGGTGATGCGTCCGCCGTACTCTTCCTTCCAGGCCCAGGCGCGCTCCAGGAACTTCTCGCGGCCCAGCTGCTCCTTGCTGGTGCCCTCGCTGCGCAGCTTGTCCACGATCTTGACCTCCGTCGCGATGGAGGCATGGTCCGTGCCGGGCAGCCACAGCGCCGCGTCGCCCTTCATGCGGTGGTAGCGGATCAGGCTGTCCTGCAGGGTAGCGTCCATGGCGTGGCCCATGTGCAGCTGGCCGGTGATGTTGGGCGGCGGCATGACGATGGTGAAGGGCTTCTTGTTGGGATCGCGGTGCGCGATGAACGCGCCGCTCTTCTCCCAGCGCTCGTAGGTCTCCTTCTCGATCGCCTGGGGGTTAAAGGTCTTTTCCATGGTGAATTCCTGTTCAGGCATATACGTTCTCCTATCTGTGATTCAATCAGGTCATAAAAACGACAATGTATAATGCCAGCGCGATCAGCGCCGTGACCATTTTAATGGCCAGGCTGAGCTGCGTGCGTTTCTGCGCGCTGTCCGGATGGATCTTCTTCGCGATCACGCCGGAAGAGAAGCACCCGGCGACCAGCAGCGCCAGTACCGCCAGCAGGGCGATATTTTGTCCGCTCATGATCCGCCTCCTATCTGTTAAAAAAACATCCGTCCCTCATTAATGAAGGACGGATGACCGTGGTACCACCTTTTTTCGCAGCCGGACAGACCGGCCGCCTCTGAGCGCGATAACGGGCGCACCGAACGATATTGCGATCGTTCCCTCGGCGGACGACCCTTCGCGCGCCCGTCCCGCGCCGCTTTCAGCCTGGACGGCGCTTTCTGTCAATGGGATATCGGGACGCGTTACTTCCTTCCGCGCTCAAACGGGGTGTGGATAATCAGGCTTTCTTTTCTTCAGCGCTGATCTCGATGACCTGACGGCCATCATAGTAGCCGCAATGCTTGCATACGCGATGCGCCAGACGATACTTGTGGCACTGCTTGCACACGACGATAGCGGGCTGAGAGAGCTTCCAGTTCGCACGACGGCTGCGGCCGCGAGCCTTCGATACTTTTCCCTTTGGGACTGCCATGTTTACACCTCCTGATCCTTAGTCAGCAAATGCTGCAATGCCGAAAAGGGATGCTCCATGGGCGTTTCCTTCTGGCAAGCGCGTGTTTCTTCACCGACGTCTTCTTCGTCGGACCGGTCTGAGCAGCTTTCACACTCAAAGCGCATCGGCAGCTCCAGCACAGTCAGCGTCAGCGCCAGCTGGGCCAGATCGATCTCCTTGCCCTCGAATGTCATCTGCTCGTCGTCATCCGCCGCCTGCTGTGTCTGGCGCGTCATGCGGTCCAGGTGCAGAAAGACCTCGGAAAAGTCTTTGCTGACCGGATAGCTGACCTCGCTCAGGCAGAACGCGCAGCGCCCCCGGGCTGTCACATCCAGCCTCCCGGTCAGGTACAGGGTGCTTCCCTCCAACAGAAAGTCCCCCTCCATCACGGCGGGTTCAGGAAATGTGACCGTCTCCCCGAATATCAGCTGAGGCGGAATCGGCTCCTCGTGTCGGAAAGCGATACGCTCGCCCGGCTGCAAAAATGCCTGCGATACATCCAGTACCATAGCTTCCCTCCCATCGCGGACCGTTCCTTATTATACGACAAGGGAAAATTCTTGTCAATCAGTATTTTTCCCGGTTTTTGCGATCAGCTGCTGTGTATACCGCACCCAGTAGAAGAACGTTCAAGCTGGTTGACAAGAGAATAATGCCCCTTTAACGTTTCACAAAAGCGAACGGCGTCCACAGCGAATTGAACCGCTAATGTCCTCAGTTTCGATTCAGCCATGCTTATCACCTTTTGCGTCAATGAAGGTATCAGTGAAATATCCCGCTATGCGGAATGTGAAATATTTGCCTTACGGCAAACATGAAATATTGCGTCCAGACGCAAAATGAAATGAAATAAATCCCTTTCCATGCCCGCAGGCATTTCACACGACGAAGGCGTATTTCACCCCCGAAGGGCATTTCACAAATTCCTCCAGGGATTAATTTCATTGAAAAAGCCTCGTCATTTGACGAGGTTTTTTCAAGCGCGCCCTGGGGGATTCGAACCCTCGGCCTTTTGATTCGTAGTCAAACACTCTATCCAGCTGAGCTAAGGGCGCATTTCGTTCCGTCCAACGGAACGAAAGATATTATATCTCAGATTCGGGGAAAAAGCAAGTGTTTTTTTGCAAATAATGTGGCGATCAGCAAAACCCTCTGTCCGATGAACGGAATTGCTCCGGTCAGTCCGCTTTCCAGTTGGTGAGGGTCGCGGGGTCGATGTTCTCGAAGGGGTCGTTTTTCGCGACGTCGGGGCCGACGGCGGTATAGGCCAGGCCGAAGGCGTAGCAGCTCTTTTCGCTGTCCCGCGGCTCCACCCGGTACTGGGGCTGCTGCTGGGAGACATACAGCTTATACGCCTCGGCCGCCGTCTCAAAGCCGGTCTTGCCGCCCTGGGAGGCCAGCGGGATATCCCAGTCGAACTCGACCTGGTTCTTATTGTACATGTGGATATACAGCTTCTTCGGCTGCCATACGCCCCATTCGCTGGCGCTGGGCTTGTACTTGGTCGGGTCGGCGGCGAGGGTGACGCACTGCAGGCAGGCATCCGCGCAGACGCGGTGCGCGCCGTGGCCGTATTCGCCGTTCACGTCCTGGGTGGCGATGACCTCGGGCTTGTAGCGGCGGATGAGGTTGGTCACGTAGCTCAGTACATTGGCCTTGCCCCAGGTATCGTACTGGGTCCGGAGCTTCAGGGAATACTTGTCCCAGAAATTGCCGATGTCGGGATAATTGCGCACGCCGCAGTACCACAGGCCGTTCAGCAGCTCGCTGCGGCGGCCGGGATAATTGCAGGTCAGGTAGCAGACCACCACGCTCATGCCCTTTTCGCCGGCGTAGGTGGGGATCATGCCGCCGAAGAACAGCATCTCGTCGTCCGGATGGCCCACCAGGATCATCAGGTCGGCCTTCTCCGCCTGGGGCTGCCAGCGCTGCACCCAGTCCGGCACGTCGCCCTCCCCCAGCAGGTACAGCTCCGTGATGGCGAACACCTTCTGCGCCGTGGTCTCCACCCGGATGCGGAAATGCGTCAGGCCGTCCAGCGGCAGGTATTCGTGCCCGTAAACGCCGTCGGCGCGGGCCGCGACGGTCCAGCCCTTGCCGTCCGGCACCTCCACTACCCAGGGCTCCAGCGTTTCCATGCCGCTGCACAGGTAGATGCCGTACACCGGCTCGGGGGAGGTGATCTCCAGGTTGGCGCGGCGCTCCTTCTTGCTCTTCCACATGGTCGTGTAATCGCGGTCCAGGGCGCAGTCCATCGCGAAGGTCTTGTAGCGTCTGTCCGTGGACGAGGCCTTGACCGTCGCCTGAGCGGTGATATCCTCCGCCTCCTGCGCCATGGCCGCGCCGCTCAGGAGCAGCGCCAGCAGGATGAAACCGAGCAATTTCTTCATATCGTCAGCGTCCTTTTGCATTCATTCAGTGTCATGACCCGGGCAGCCGGGCCATGGCGACATTATATACGGATTTGCCGAAACGGTCAACGGCGCCGTGATCGTCTACGCGGCAACATTCCCCTTGAAAAACCAGTACGGAACGTGTACAATATAAATGGATATATTTGCGGTTCCGTGGAAAACGCGGGCCGGCGGGCACGCGAAGGGAGAGGACCCACCTTGCAGAACGAGCTGGAAAAACTGGGCATCAAAAAGCTGGGCTTCGGGCTGATGCGCCTGCCCAGGCTGGAAAACGGCGCCATGGACCTGGAACAGATCAGGCAAATGACCGACCTGTTCCTGGAACACGGCTTTACCTATTTCGACACAGCTTATGTATACGACGGCGGGCTGTCCGAGCAGGCGGCGCGGGACGCGCTGGTGCGCAGGCACCCGCGGGACAGTTTCCAGCTGGCCACCAAGCTGAACGCGCGGATCGCGGAAAACCGCGAGGCCGCGGAACGCCAGCTGCAGACGAGCCTGGAGCGCACGGAGGCCGGCTATTTCGACTTTTATCTGCTGCACGCCGTCGGCCTGGGCAGCCTGCCCATGTACGATGAATACCGCATCTGGGATTTCGCCGCCCGCATGAAGGCGGCGGGCAAGGTGCGGCACTGGGGCTTTTCCTTCCACGCCGGGCCGGACCTGCTGGACAGGCTGCTCACCGAGCACCCGGAGGCGGAGTTCGTGCAGCTGCAGCTGAACTACGCGGACTGGGAGGACAGCCGGGTGGCTTCCCGCCGCTGCTACGAGGTGGCGCGGGCCCACGGTAAGCCCGTGGTGGTGATGGAGCCGGTGAAGGGCGGCACCCTGGCGAACCCGCCCGAGCGCGTGCGGAGCATCCTGACCGCCGCCGACCCGGACGTCTCCCCCGCCAGCTGGGCGCTGCGCTTCGCAGCCTCCCAGGAGGGCATCCTGACCGTGCTGTCCGGCATGTCCAGCGTGGAACAGATGCGCGACAACCTGCAGACCATGACCGGCTTCACCCGCCTGACGGAGGCGCAGCTGGAAACCGTCGAGCAGGCGCGCAAGGCGCTGGTGAGTGTGGAGAGCATCGGCTGCACCGCCTGCCGGTACTGTGTGGACGGCTGCCCGATGAAGATCCCGATCCCGGACATTTTCCGCGCGATGAACGAGCACCTGATCTTTGACACTACCGGGACCGCGCGCCGCCGCTACCGGAACGCGACGAAGGAGCGCGGCAGGGCGACGGACTGCGTGGCCTGCGGCCAGTGCGAGGCCGCATGCCCCCAGCAGCTGCCCGTCATCCGGCTGCTGAAGGAGTGCGCGAAGGTGCTCGAAACCGAATAAACGCCTGCCGACCGCGGTATTCCCGCGATTTGCATATAAATCACAGCTCTCATGGGAGGACATGGAATATGAAAACGACGCTTCTGATCATGGCGGCGGGACTGGGCTCCCGCTACGGCGGCAACAAGCAGATCGACCGCATCGGCCCGCACGGCGAGATCCTGATGGAATACTCCATCTACGACGCGCTGCAGGCCGGGTTCGACAAGGTGGTCTTCGTCATCCGCAGGTCCATGGACGAGATCTTCCGCCAGATGATCGGCGACAGGATCGCGAAAAAGGTCGAGGTCCACTACGCCTATCAGGAGTACGACAGCCTGCCGGCCGACTTCGAGGCCCCCGCGGAGCGCACCAAGCCCTACGGCACCGTGCACGCCGTGCTGGTGGCGAAGGACGTGATCCACGAGCCCTTCGCGGTCATCAACGCGGACGACTACTACGGCAAGGACGCCTTCCAGGCCATGGCGGACAGCCTGCACCGCATGCAGAACGAGCGCGAAAAGGCGTCCATGGTGGCGTACTACCTGAAGAACACCATTTCCGAAAACGGCACCGTGACCCGCGGCGTGTGCGATACGGACGCGAGCGGCCACCTGGTGAAGGTCACCGAGACCTACAAGATCAAGCGCGATACCGACGGCGTGATCAAGGACTTTGAGAACGACCCCGCCGGGATCCCGCTGAAGGAGAACGCCCTGGTATCCATGAACTTCTGGGGCTTCACCCCCTGGTTCTTCGAGACGGCGGAGACGCACTTTGCGGACTTCCTGAACAGTCCCGAGGGGAACCCGCTCAAGAAGGAGTACGTGCTGCCCGCGCTGGTGGACCAGCTGATGCACGAGGTCAGCCTGCCCGTGGAGGTGCTGGAGACCAGCGCGGTCTGGTTCGGCATCACCTACCATGAGGACAAGGAGACGGTTCAGGCGGCGCTCAAGGCCCTGCACGACAAGGGCGACTACCCGGAAAGCCTCGACTGACCATGCGCTTCCTGGAGCTGCCAAAGGCGGAGTTCGCCGGGGGCGAGCTGCGCTATATCTTCGATACCTCCGCCTGCTATGTGCCCGAGTTCCGGCAGGCGGAGCAGGGCTTTGAGGTGCGGCTGACCGCCGTGCCCATGCCCCGGCGGCATGTGGACTACATCACGCGCATCTATGATCCCCGGCTGACGGACGCGCGGGTGGTGACGCTGCTGGACAACGCCGGCGAGCGCGTGGGCTACGCGGAGCTGGCCATGGAGCACGACGGCCAGGTGGCGCGCATCACCAACCTGCTGGTGGAGGACGAGTACCGCCGCCGGGGCTACGGCTCCCTGCTGGTCTCCCGCGCGCGCACCATGGCGAAAAGCGCCGGGGCCATCTCCCTGCGGGTCTACGTCTCCGGCATCAACGCGGGGGCGGTGCGCTTCCTGCAGCTGCAGGGCATGACCCTGGTGGGCTTCAGCGCGCTTGAGGACGAGCTGATGCTGGAGCTGGGTATGAAGGTGTGATCCTCCCCGGCGCGGCCAAATAAAGAGCGGCCGCGTCAGATCACGGCCGCCCTTCTTCTATTGTTTGCGTTTGCCCGCCAGGTATTCTTTCAGATCCGCGGCAAAGATGACGGGCCAGGCCCCGAACGTAAATATCTGCAGCACACTCTTTGCGGACCACTTTAAAAAATAGCCGCTCCGGATCCCCAGAACCAGCGCGGTCAGGCCCAGCACAGCCATAACGCCGTGGAGGATGACCACATACCGCTTCGGCTTTTCCCGCATGGAACCGCACCCCCCCTTTCTGGATTCAGGCTGATTATATACTGTCCTTATTCCTGCGTCAAGCGTCACGGAAACCTTCAAAGCACAGCAGAACCGACCCAACCGGACTGTTTCATTCGTTCATTCGCCGCACTGAGCTCGCTTTACCGAAGAAGCTACCAAGAAAACGGAGGAATGTAACATGAAAAAAGTGCTTCCGCTGCTCATCCTGGTCCTCTGCTTTTGCAGCACTTTCAGCGCCGCGCTGGCGGACGAAGACTATACCGTCGACAGCCGCAACCGGATCACCAAGTATACCGGCCCCGGCGGCGACGTGACGGTGCCCGCCGAGATCGGCGGCAAGCCGGTAACGACGGTACAGCGCGCGGTGTTCATGAACAACGGCAGCGTGACTTCGCTGCGTTTTGAAGAGGGCATCCAGTCGATCGGCGATTCGGCGACGTACAAGACCTCCGCGCTGACGGAGGTCGTACTGCCCGACAGCCTGGGCGCCATCGCGGGCGGCAACTTCAACGGCTGTCCTCTGCTGACGGAAATCACGCTGCCGGCGAACCTCTGCTATGTCGGCGAAAGCTGCTTTGCCTTCGACAAGGCGCTGAAGTCGGTCACCTTCACGGGCCCCGTGCCGGTGTTCAAAAATGGCTCCTTCAGGAGCCTGCCTTCGGATTTTGTGCTCTATGTACCGGACGACCAGATGGAGGCGTATCTGCGTACGCTGCCCGAAGGGCTGAATGTTCAGCCCAGCGGACGGAACGCCGTCATCCCGGATTATACCCCGGCGGAGTGCTTTGATTTCGATCCCGGGAAAGGAGAAATCAAGCTGTACAGCGGCGCTGCGGTCAACGTAATCATACCGCCGGAGATCGACGGCGTGTCCGTCACCCGGATCGGCGATTACGCCTTCAATGAGGGCAACCTGAACATTTATCAGGCGGTCCTGCCGGATACCGTGAAGGAGATCGGCTACGGGTGCTTCAGGGGCAGTTACGTCGAATCCGTGATACTGCCCGAGGGCCTCGTCAAAATCGACGGAGACGCCTTTACCTACGTTTCGATGTCCGAGTTCACGCTTCCGGCGTCGCTGAAAGAGGTCGGCAGCGAGGCCTTCTCGGACATGAAGATCGGCGCACTGACTTTCGCGGGGACGTCCGTGCCGGTAATGCCGGCAGACGCCTTTGAAGACGCGAAGATCGAGCAGGTGTTCCTGAGCTGGAACGCGACGGACGCGGACATCGCGCAGGCGCAGACGGCGCTGGCCGCGCTGGGCATCGAGGCGCCGGTGGGGCGCGCCGTGCAGCCCCTGCCCAGGCAGACGCCGCGCCCGGCGGCGACCCCGACCCCCGAGCCCACGCCGGAACCGACGCCGGTGCCGACCGCCGCGCCGACCCCTGAACCCACAGCGGAGCCCGCGAGGCCCGTTTTCCCCGCGACGCCAAGCATCCGGACAGCCGCGACGGCAGAGCCGACCGCGGAGCCCGCGCCCGAAACCCCCAGGCCGCTCTGGCCGATTTTCCCGGTGACGGCGGCCCCGAGCCCCGTCCCTACTGCCGCGCCGACCGAAGCGCCTGCAGTCGGCCCCTCTTTCCCCGCGACGGTGCCGCCGGTGATCCGCCCCGTGCGGACGCCCGAACCCACGCCTGTTCCCACCGCGGTGCCTACGGCAGTCCCCACACCCGCGCCTACACCAGTCCCCACGCAGGTCCCGACGCCGAAACCGACCGCCGTACCCACGCCAGTCCCCACTCCCCTTCCTACGCCGGAGCCGACAGCGGTCCCGACGCCGGAGCCGCCGTTGATCGACCGGGACGCGTTCATCGGCCGGTGGCGCGGCATCGCGATCATGGCGGGCAGCGCGTCGGTGGACCCGGCATCTTCCGGGATCGCGCTGGCGCTGACCCTGAACGCCGACGGAACGGGCGAGCTGACCGTGGGCTTCCCGGACGGCGGCGGCCGCTGGGCCGTGGCGAACGGGCAGGCCTGGTATAACGGCGTCCCGCTCTACCTGCGGGAGGACGGCACCCTGCAGTACAACGACGCGGAGGTCAGCTACTTCATCTTCACGCGCGATACCGCGCCGGCGAATCAGCCGACAGCCGCTCCGGCGACACCCGAACCCATGCCGATGGCAGCCAACGCCTATCTCGGCACGTGGCGCGGCACGGCGATGGTCGTCGGCAGGGCCACCCTGGACCCCGTCCGGCAGGGGATCGACATGCGCCTGACCCTGAACGCGGACGGCACCGGAGAGCTCACATATATCATCCCGGACGGCGGCAAGGGCTGGACCCTGACGGACGGGCAGATGTACTATGACGGAAAGCCGCTGACGCTGACCGGAGACGGGCAGCTGCGCTTCCAGGTCTCAGAGACCGAATATATGCTTTTCACGCACGAATGATCCTGAAGGAGAAAAAGATGGAAGATTATCTGGGCAAGGATATTTTCAAGCTGGGCTTCGGCCTGATGCGGCTGCCGAAGAATCCGGACGGGACCATGGACATCCCGCAGGTCTGCGAGATGTCGGACCGGTTCATCGCGGCGGGCGGCACCTATTTCGACACCGCCTATGTGTATGACAACGGCAGCAGCGAGGCGGCCTTCAAGGCGGCCGTGGCGGACCGCTATCCCCGCGAGGCCTATACCCTGTGCACCAAGCTGTGCGCCTGGCAGCAGTGCCACGATGAGGCCAGCGCCAAGCAGCAGTTCTATACCAGCCTGGAGCGCACCGGCGCGGGCTACTTTGATTTCTATCTGCTGCACGCCCTGCAGCGCAACAATTACAAAAAGTATGACGAATACCACATCTGGGACTTCGTGGCGGAGCAGAAGGCCAAGGGCCTGGTCCGGCATTACGGCTTTTCCTTCCACGCCGACCCCGACCTGCTGGAGGAGCTGCTCACCGCGCACCCGGAGATCGACTTCGTGCAGCTGCAGATCAACTACGCGGACATGGAGAACCCGGGCGTCAACTCGCGCCGCAACTGGGAGATCTGCAAGGCCCACGGCAAGCCCGTGGTGGTCATGGAGCCGGTCAAGGGCGGCGTGCTGGCCGACCCCATCCCCGCGGTGAAGGCAGTGTTCGACCGCGCGAACAAGGAACTCTCCTACGCCAGCTGGGCGGTGCGCTTCGTGGCGAGCATGGACAATATCATCACTGTGCTCAGCGGCATGAGCAATATCGCCCAGATGGAGGACAACCTGAGCTATATGAAGGCGTTCCGTCCGCTGAACGAGCAGGAGCGCCAGGTGATCCGCGAGGCGCAGGCCGCGCTGGACACGGACCGGTCCATCCCCTGCACGTCCTGCCACTACTGCGTGAAGGGCTGCCCGATGAACATCCCGATCCCGGAAATCTTCACCATCTACAACCGCCAGAAGGGCAGCGCGCATTTCCGCGTGGTGCGCGAATACACCAACGCCACGCGCGAGCGCGGCCGCGCCAGCGACTGTATCCAGTGCGGCCAGTGCGAGTCTGCCTGCCCCCAGCACCTGCCCGTCATCAGCCTGCTGGAAAAGTGCAGGGAGCTGGAGAGCTGAATATATAAAAGAAAATACTGATCCGGGCCTGCCGTGCTTCGACCGCACGGTGGGTTTTTTATTGGAAACGCTTGCGGGTGGGAGGGATTTCCTGTATAATCAATCTGGGATAGGATGGCAGTTTGGAGGTGATTGGGTGATAAAAAAACGGATTGCCGCACTGATCCTGATCGGAGCGCTCTCGCTGTCGTGCGCATGGGGAGAGCCGCAGCGCTTTCCCGCGGTCATGACCTGCGCCGCCGCCGAGGCGCTGACCGCCCGGGAGATCACGATCCCGGAGGGCGTGGAACGCATCGAATCCCAGGCCTTCGCCGGCACCGGGCTGGAGCGGGCGACGCTCCCCGAATCGCTGGAATACATCGCCCCGGACGCTTTTGACGAGAGCGTGCGCTTCATCGTCCACGCCGGCAGCTATGCCGCCTCCTGGGCCCCCTTCGAGCGGATCGACCGCGTGATCGGGGCGGAGCCGGAGGACTGGCATGAGGTGCTGGAATGGGATATCATTGTTGAAGATGAACGGCAGATGGCTGTGATTACTGAATCCAAGTACCCGGATGATACAGAAAGCATCATACTGCCTGATGAACTGGATGGCGTGCCAGTCCGACGAATCGGCGATGCCGCATTCTACGATTCCGGCGTTAAGCATATCCGTTTTCCTTCTGGTCTGGAGCAGATCGGCGTTCAGGCCTTCGGCAGCTGTGAACAGTTGCTGGAAGTGCGAATTCCCAACTCCGTCACCGAGATCGGCTCAGGCGCGTTTTCCGGATGCAGTTCTTTATCGAAGATCGTTCTGCCCGCGGGCCTCGAGGACGTTCATGTTCCGGTTTTTATCAACTGTGAAGCACTTACAGACGTCACTATGAGCGTCGGATTTCAGACTGGCTGGCAGGTTTTTGAGAACTGCCCCAACGTGAAAGTAATTCACTATCTTGCGGGAAATACCGGCAAATTGCCGTATCAGGTGGCCGAGAGTTCAGTCTTTCTTGAACATCAGAGCAAACGCTCCTTAAAGACGCTGGACTTCGGCGAAGGCATCACGGAAATTTGCAGCAACGCATTATATTACAGCCGTTTTGAGTATGAGAGCGACGGCTTTATACTGACAACGATACATTTTCCATCCACGCTGAAAACCATAGGAGATCACGCCTTCTACGGCCTGACCCATCTGACGGATGTCACTCTGCCTGACGGCTTAGTCACGCTGGACCATGAAGCCTTTGCGAGATGCAGCAGTCTCATACCGCCAGAAATCCCGGACAGTGTGATCAATTTGGGTGATAACATCTTCGACGGCTGCAAAACCCCGGAACCCCCCGAAGATCCCGGACCCTCATCAGACGACTGAACAGACCTTACCCCAGCTGTCAGAAGGGCTGACGGCTCATTGATAACGAAAGGATGGTCTCACACATGAAAGCGCTGTTTATCGGCGGAACGGGCACTATCAGTACCGCGATCGTGCGGCGGCTGGTCAACGAGCTGGGCTGGGAGGTCTGGCTGCTGAACCGCGGGAACCGCCCCGAAGCGGTGCCGGCGGGCGTCTGGACCATCATCGCGGATATCCATGACGAGGCAGCGGTGGCAAAGAAGCTCGAGGGCATGACCTTCGACGTGGTCAGCGACTTCATCGGCTTCACCGTGGACGCGGTCGAGCGGGATTACCGGCTGTTCAAGGGAAAAACGAAGCAGTACATGTATATCAGCTCCGCGTCGGCCTACCATAAGCCCGCGGCGGGCTACATCATCACCGAGGGCACGACCCTGGCGAACCCGTACTGGGAGTACTCCCGCAACAAGATCGCGTGCGAGGAATTCCTGATGCGCAAATACCGGGAGGAGGGCTTCCCGGTCACCATCATCCGGCCCAGCCACACCTATGACGAGCGGAACATCCCCCTGGGCGTACACGGCAATCGCGGCTTCTGGCAGGTGATCCGCCGCATGCTGGACGGCAAGCCGGTCATCATCCAGGGCGACGGCTCCTCCCTGTGGACGGTCACCTTCAACACCGATTTCGCCGTGGGCTACACCGGGCTCATGGGCAACCGCCACGCCATCGGCGAGGCCTTCCACATCACGGGAGACGAGACCCTGACCTGGGACCAGATCTACCAGACCATCGCGGACGCGCTGAACGTGCCGCTGAAGGCCTACCACGTGGCCGCGGAATACCTGGCCGCGGTGGGCAAGCCCTACGGCTACGACTTCGAGGGCGCGCTGCTGGGCGACAAGTCCGTCTCCGTAGTCTTCGACAACAGCAAGCTCAAGCGCGCCGTGCCCGACATGCGGACCAACGTACGCTTCGACCAGGGCGCGCGGATCGCGCTCGGTCATATATTGTCGCATCCGGAGCTGCAGGTCCCCGACCCGGAATTCGACCAGTGGTGCGACCGGGTCATCGCCGCGCTGGAAAAATCCAAAGAGGAAATCTGATTCGATGAGCGGAGCGCCCTACATGATCGATACACGATTGCTTTCCGTGCTGGCCGTGTGCGAAACGGGCAGCTTTACCCGCGCGGCCGAGCGGCTGAGCCTGTCCCAGCCCGCGGTCAGCCAGCATGTCAGGCAGCTGGAGGACGAGCTGCACGTACGCATCTTCGAGCGGGTGCGCGGCACGCTGCGCGTGACCCGCGAGGGCGAGATCATCGTCAAATACGCCAAACGCATGCAGGCGCTGACCAACAACCTGATGGAGACCCTGGCGACCGAGCGCACGCAGGTGACTAGCCTGACCGTCGGCATCACGCACACGGCGGAAAGCAACTTCATCGCCGAAACGCTGGCGCGCTATGTGAGCCTGCGGGACCACATGAGCATCAAAATGATCACCGGCACGGTGAACGAGCTGTTCGAGGCGCTCAAGAATTACGAGCTGGATATGGCGATCGTGGAGGGCTCGGTCTCCGACCCGCGCTTCCGCTCGGTGATGCTGGACACCGACTGCCTGATCCTGGCGGTGGCGCCGGAGCATCCGCTCGCCCGCCACACCATGGTGACCATCGAGGAGCTGAAGCGCGAAAAGCTGATCCTCCGCCCGCCGGAATCGGGCACGCGCAGCCTGTTCATTTCCGCGCTGGAGACGCATAACCTGCACCTGAACGATTTCAACGTGGTGCTGGAGATCGATAACATCGCGACGATCAAGGACCTGATCCGCCGCGGCTTCGGCGTGTCCGTGCTGGCCCGCAGCGCGTGCATGGACGAGCTGGGCAAGAAAAAGATGGTGGCCCTGCCCATCGAAAACCTGACCATGATGCGTGAGATCAACCTGGTCTATTCCAGGGATTTCGACCACCCAGAGCTGCTGCGCGACATCGTGCGCTGCTACAACGAGCAGAGCGCGAACAGCATGAGCCGGGAATGATAAAGGAGACATGCCATGCGTACGTTTGACGAACTGATGGCCCGGTACGAGGCCCTCGTCGAGACACCGAATACCGTGGACGAGTCCTTTTACAACGGCGTGTACGAGCGCTGGACGCGTCCCGTGCTGACGGCGGAGCACGTGCCGCCCTTCTGGATCTATGACGCCGATCCGGAGGCCAACCCGCATATGATGCAGCGCCTGGGCGTGAACGCGGTGTTCAACAGCGGCGCGATCCTGCTGGACGGGCAGTACACGCTGGTCGCCCGGGTGGAGGGCGCGGACCGCAAGAGCTTCTTCGCAGTCGCCCAGTCCCCGAACGGGGTGGATCATTTCCGCTTCTGGGACGAGCCCGTGCTGCTGCCGGACACCTGCCCGGAGGAGACGAACGTCTATGACATGCGCCTCACCCGGCACGAGGACGGCTGGATCTACGGCGTATTCTGCTCCGAGAGCAAGGACCGGTCCAACCCGGACCTGAGCGCGGCCACGGCGGCCGCCGGCATCGTGCGCACCAGGGACCTGAAGACCTGGGAGCGCCTGCCCAACCTGGTGACCCTGCGCTCGCCCCAGCAGCGCAACGTACTGCTGCACCCATACTTCGTGAACGGCCAGTACGCCTTCTACACCCGGCCGATGGACGATTTCATCGACACCGGCTCCGGCGGCGGCATCGGCTTCGGCCTGTGCCCTGATATTGAGCACGCCGTGATCGACGAGGAGCGCATGACCTCCATCCGCCGCTACCATACCATCACCGAGAGCAAGAACGGCGCCGGCGCGGTGCCGATCCGGACCGACAGGGGCTTCATCCATATCGCCCACGGCGTGCGGAACACCGCCGCCGGGCTCAGGTACGTGATCTATGCCTTCGCGACGGCGCTGGACGACCCGGCCCGCGTGATCGCGGAGCCCGGCGGCTACCTGATCGCCCCGATGGGCGAAGAGCGCGTCGGCGACGTCAGCAACGTGGTCTTCACCAACGGCGCCATCGCCGCGCCGGACGGACGCGTATTCATCTATTACGCGTCCAGCGACACCCGCCTGCACGTGGCGACCACGGATATCGCGCGGCTGACGGATTATGTGTTCAACACCCCCCGGGACGCCCTGCGCAGCGTGGACTGCGTGAAGCAGCGCATCGAACTCATCCGTAAGAACAAATCCATTATGAAATGATTTTGCCGCCCGCTCCGGCGGATCAGGCGGACAGCCATCCCCACGGCCGGAGCGGCGCAGACTGCAGGAGGCGCTTATGGACAACAAACAGGCGGGCCGGAAGAAGAATATCTCCGGCACAGGCAAGCAGATCCAGACCCACGGCACAGCCCAGGGCCAGGGCCCGGTCGGCAACCAGAACGGCTATGCCGGCCGGCAGATGAACGGGCCTTCCGGGCCCCGTCCCTCCGGCAGCGGGAGCGGCGGCAACCGCAATGGGACGCCCCAGCGTTCGGGCGGCGGGGGCAGGTTCGGCCTGATCATCATCGCGCTGCTGGTGCTGCTGGGCGGCGGAGGCGGCCTGGGCGGCCTGTTCGGCGGCTCCGGGGACACGGGCGTCGTGAGCCCCACATCCTACACCTACAGCGCCACCGCCACGCCGCGCAGGACGAACGCGCCCATCCGCACGACGGCTCCGACAGCCGTTCCGCAGACCGCGCAGTCCGGCTCCGGCCTCAGCGACCTGCTGAGCATGTTCATGGGCTATGGGGAGACGGATAACGGCTTCACGGACGTGGGCGGGCTTTCCTCCTTATTCGCGGAGAGCGCCTACCAGCCCACCGCCGTGCCGACGGCGACGCCCAAGCCCCGCCGGGTGGCGACCAGGAAGCCTACCGCCACGAAAAAAGCGGCGGTCACGGCGCGGCCCGTCTCCGGCACAGTCCGCGCGCCGTATACCGCGATCCGCGGGAACGGCCGGGACACCGTGACCCTGATGGTGTACATGTGCGGCACGGACCTGGAGTCCAAGTCCGCCATGGCGACCCGCGACCTGCAGGAGATGCTGGCCGCCTCCTTCGGGGACAACGTGCGCCTGGTCATCCTGACCGGCGGCTGCGCGAACTGGCGCAACAACCTGGTGTCCAGCCGGTACAACCAGCTCTGGCAGGTCAGGAACGGCAAGCTCACTTGCCTGAACGAGAACGCCGGCACCGGCTCCATGGTCAGCCCCTCCACCCTGTCCGGCTTCATCCGCACCTGCGCCGAGAGCTTCCCGGCGGACCGCTACTCTCTCATCTTCTGGGACCACGGCTCCGGCTCGGTCAGCGGCTACGGCTACGACGAGAAGAACCCGCGCGCCGGCTCCATGAACCTGGCGGGCATCAGCCAGGCGCTATCCCAGGGCGGGGTCAAGTTCGACTTCATCGGCTTCGACGCCTGCCTGATGGCGACGGTGGAAAACGCGCTGATGCTGAACAGCCACGCGGATTACCTGATCGCCTCCGAGGAGACGGAGCCCGGCTACGGCTGGTACTATACGGACTGGCTGACCGCCCTGGGCAGAAACACCTCCATGCCCACCGCCGAGATCGGCCAGCGGATCGTGGACGACTTCGTGCGCACCAGCGCCCAGAAGGCCGCGGGCCAGAAGACCACCCTGTCCGTGATCGACCTGGCGAAGCTCAGCGCCGCGGTGCCGGACAAGCTGACCGCCTGGGCGCAGTCGATCTCCGGGATGATCGAGGACAAGCAGTACAAGGCCGTGTCCAACGCGCGCAACGGCGCGAGAGAGTTCGCGGAAAGCAACCGCCTGGACCAGGTGGACCTGATCGACCTGGCGCAGCGCATGGGCACCGCGGAGGGCGCGGAGCTGGCGGACGCCGTGAAGAGCGCGGTGCTGTACAACCGCACCTCCTCGAATATGCGCAACGCCTACGGCCTGTCCATCTACTTCCCCTACAAGAAGCTCTCCAACGTGGATAAGGCGGTCAGCGCCTACAACCAGCTGGGCATGGACGACAGCTATATCGACTGCATCCGCCAGTTCGCCAGCCTGGAGCTGAGCGGCCAGACGGTCAGCGGCGGCTACTCCAACCCCTGGGGCGCGCTGTCCGGCTCCGGCTACAGCTCCCAGAGCGCCTACGGCGATATGGACATGCTCAGCTCCCTGCTGGGCGGCCTGCTGGGCGGGGACTTCGGCCGCCTGCGCGGCATGGACAGCGGAAACACCGCCTTCCTGTCCGACAGCGCCCTCACCGGCCAGGAGCTGACGGCCTACCTGAGCGAGAACATGATCGACCCGAGCCGGCTCGTCTTCAGCGACACGGCGGAGGGCAAGCGGCTGCGCCTGCCCGCGGACCAGTGGGCCCTGGTGCAGGATATCCAGCTGAACCTGTTCTTTGACGACGGCAGCGGCTACGTGGACATGGGCCTGGACGGGCTGTACACCCTGACGGAGGACGGCTTCATCGCCGACACGGAAGGCACGTGGCTCGCCATCGACGGCCAGCCTGTGCCCTACTACCAGCTCTCGGGCGACGAGGACTGCCGCACCGGCTACGTGCCCGCCCTGCTGAACGGCGACCGGGTGCAGCTGCTGATCTCCTTCGACCCCGAGGGCCGGGGCTATATCGTTGGCGCCCGCGCGGATTACGTGAACGGCGAAACGGACACCGTGGCCAAGAGCCTCTCCGGCCTGCCCATCGGCGCCAGCCTGCAGTTCCTGTGCGACTACTACACCTACGCCGGGGAATACCAGGAGACCCGGTACCTGGGCGACCCGGTCACGGTCACGGCAGACACGCTGAGCGTGTCGGATGTGTACCTGGACACCGCCAGCCTGCGCCTGACCTACCGCCTGTCCGACATCTACGACCAGGTGTACTGGACGGAAGCGTACAGGATCGCGGAATAACACTATTGCTCTGAAAGGGTTTTTCAAAGAATGACGATTTGGGACGCAATCTCTCTGCTCGGCGGCGTCGGCATGTTCCTGTACGGCATGACGATCATGTCCTCCGGCCTCAAAAAGGCCGCGGGCGACCAGCTCAGGACCATCCTGGAGCGCGTGACGACCAACCGCGTCGCGGCGGTGCTGATCGGCATCGTGGTGACCATGCTGATCCAGAGTTCCTCCGCGACGGACATGATGGTCATCGGCTTCGTGAATTCGGGGCTCATGAACCTGACGCAGGCCATCGGCGTGATCATGGGCGCGAACATCGGTACCACCATCACCGCGCAGATCACGGCCTTCAACCTGACGGCCCTCGCCCCGCTGATGATCTTCGTCGGCGCGATCATGCACATCTTCATCAAAAAGCCGCTGGTGAAGCACATCGGCAGCATCATCCTGGGCTTCGGCCTGCTGTTCGTGGGCATTGGCCTGATGAAGACGTCCATCGTGCCCCTGTCCGACAGTCAGGAATTTCAGAACTTCCTGTCCACGCTGTCGCACCCGCTGGTGGCGGTGCTCTTCGGCATCGCCTTCACGGCGCTGCTGCAGAGCTCCTCGTCCTCCGTAGTCATCTTCCAGGCCTTCGCGGTGGAGGGGCTGCTGAGCTACCAGCAGTGCGTATACCTGGTCATCGGCGCGGCCATCGGCTCCGTGGCGCCGAACCTGCTGGCCTCCCTGACCACCGACCGCAACGGCAAGCGCACGGCGCTGCTGAACCTGTATTTCAACCTCTTCCGCGCCGCGCTGCTGCTGGTGCTGATCACGCTGTTCCCGGCGATCCTGCAGGGTATCCAGGCGCTCTCGCCCAACGACGTGGCGCGCCAGGTCGCGAACACGCACACCCTGTTCTCCATCGTCGCCGTGCTGGCGGCGCTGCCGCTGACCGGCGTGATCGTCAAACTGGCGGAGCACACGATCCCGCTCAGGGATTACGAGCAGCGCAGCATGGACGAGCAGAAGCTGGTATACCTGGTCAACACCGAGCGCGTGGTGCCCGCTGTCGCCATGAAGCAGGCGATGCTCGAGGTCAACCGCATGGGCGAGATGGCGCGGGAGAACCTGACGACCTCCCTGACCTATTTCTTCGATCCCTCCAAAGAGGATCTGTACACGCAGGTCATGGAGCGCGAAAAGACGATCGACTACCTGGACCACGCCATCAGCGACAAGCTGGTGACCATGCGCATCCTGCAGCTGTCCGACCCGGACATCTTCCGCCTCTCGCGCATGGTGCGCGTCGTCTCGAACTTTGAGCGCATCGGCGACCACGCTGAGAACATCATCGAGTTCGCGGAGCGCCTGAAAAACGCGAAGGCCGCCATCTCCCCGGCGGGGATGGAGGAGCTGCGCACCATGGCGGACGCCGTGCTGGAGACGCTGAGCGTGTCCATGCAGATCTTCGAGAACGAAAAATTCGACCTCCTTTCGAAGGCCGAGGCGCTGGAGCAGCGCGTGGACGACATGCAGGAGCAGTTCATCCAGAACCACATCGAGCGCCTGATGACCACCGCCTGCAACCCGCTGAGCGGCGTCATCTTCACCGACATGTGCACCGACCTGGAGCGCTGCTCCGACCAGGCCATCAACATCGCCACCGCGCTGTATAACCCGGCGAAGAAGAAGTACCGGAGGATAGCGTAATACGAAAGGAAGCAGACGGAAATCATCGGAACGGAAACAATAAACGCCGACAGGGGCGCCACACTGGGCATCTCGTGCGCGGTGCGCGAAATGGTCAGGCTGTGTCCGCACGTTCCATGCAGCGTTTACGCGTCACAGGGCGGGCGGCCCAGTGTGCCGCCCCTACTTTCCTTGTTGAATCAACGAAATTTGTACGCTGATTACACGAAAACAAGTAGGGGCGGCACATTGGGCATCTCGTGCGCGGTGCGCGAGGCGCTTGCGCCCGCGGTGCGTGCGCGATTCAACCGCTCGCCCTGTTGGCGTAACGTCATCCCTGCTTCCCCGCATGCAGGAGAATCAAAAAACGGGAGAATATGCCAAAAACCTGCGTACGTGCGTGTAAGGACGCTTCATCATTCTGAAGTGATATACTAAAAGTAGACACCGACGTACTTTTTTGTAGACATAACAACAAGAAAGTAGTACCATGATTGAAAAGGGAGTCATGTTAG
>CACWHI010000037.1 GCA_902760595.1 uncultured Eubacteriales bacterium | reverse complement strand
GGCACAGAGCGCGTAGCGCGACAATGCCGAATTGAGGAGTAGGGGGGTCGCAAGACCCCCATGCGGTGACTGTTCAGTCTACGACTGAACAGTCACAAAAGTTTAAGGAAACCTTCCCCCTTTCCCCTATGACTTTTCCTCCGCTTTTCCCTTATACGTGAAACCCAGCATGGTGATGTCGTCAAACTGCTCTGCGGTACCGGAAAACGCCTCGGTATCCTCCAGTACGCTCTTCAGCGTCTCCTCCTCGGAGGCGTTTTTCAGTGTATTCAGCTTCTCCACCAGCCGCTTGACGCCATAGGGCTCTTCCTTCTCATTGATGGCCTCGGGAACGCCATCGGTGTAGACGAAAATGCGGTCTCCCGGATCCAGCTGCAGCTCATAGCCCGAGATGGGAATGCCATCCATCACGGCCAGGGCGAGGCTGTGCTTGTCCTTGATCAGCTCATAATCATGCCCAATGCGCCTGAGGATCGGGTATTCGTGTCCGGCGTTGGCACAGCGCATACAGCCCGTGCTCAGATCGATGATGCCCAGCCAGACGGTCACGAACATATCCGCGTCGTTGCCTTCGCACAGCGCGGTGTTGACATGCTCCAGCAGCTTGGCCGGGTCGTGCCCGGAGCGGGCGAAGTTCTTGATAGCCGTCTTCGAGCGCATCATGAACATGGCCGCGGGGATACTCTTGCCGGATACGTCCGCGATGACCAGCGCCAGCGTATTCTGGTCAATAAAGAAGAAATCGTAGAAATCGCCTCCGACCTCCTTGGCGGGATCCATGAGGGCGAAGATCTCAAAGTCCCCGCGGTTGAAGGTGAAATTCTTGGGCAGGGCGGCGTCCTGGATGTCAGCGGCCAGCTTCAGGTCCTTCTCCATCCGCCTGCCCGCCTCGTCGATATAGCCCCGCAGGACGCCGACCGTTTGATTGATGTCATCAGACAGCTCCGAAAACTCCAGCGAGGCGCGGACGTTGACGCTGTCCTCCAGCTGTCCCCCGGCGATCCGGTTCAGCGAGCGGTTGACCTCCGACAGGTTCCGGACGACCATGTTCTCGACCATGATGGAGATCAGCATATACAGGATGCAGAAGATCAGGATACTGGAGAAGATCGTTTCGTGCATCTGGATATCGCCGCCGTAGCGTACTGCGGACGCCGCGTACAGCGTCAGCAGGTAATAGTGGTCATCCACGCGGGTAGTCAGGTTCATCGTTTCCATATAGGGAAGGAAGGAGAAGGTCGTGAAAAAGACATCCTTGTCCGCGTTGTCGACGATCAGCCTCACGTCCTCCTCCAATAAGGCTGTGCCCTCCTCGCCTATTTCATTCCACAGGATGATCCGTTTTTCCGTATCCACAAGGACGGAGGCGTAGTTCGAATCCTGGACCGCCACATCCACGCCGGTGCCAAACGCCGCGATATCATTTCCATTCTTATTGTATGCGTCGAGGAGATCAAGCTTCCTGATCTGCATATAGACCTTCGCGTTGTCGATCGCGATCCGGACCTGCACATTATAGCCGACCAGGAGGCTGACGCTGAAAAGCAGCACGATCACGACCAGCAGCTGGCGCTGGAACTGTACGAACAGCGGCGTGCGCTCACGCGCGTCAAAGATCCTGAAGCCTTGAAAACCATGGGATAAGCGGTGCACGGCCAGCGAGCATCCCGCCAATCCCACCGCGCTGAAGCTGATCATAGGAATAGAACATACGCGGACATATTCATAAGCGATCATGAGGTCAGACCGGTTGGTGACCAGGATGGCGTACATATGGAAAACCTGCATAACCGCACCGACCATGAGGGCGTGCACTGCCGTCGGCTTCTTTCCGTGATAGACCCAGCGCCACAGCGCAGCCGTCAGAAGTCCTGCCAGAAACATGGAAAAGCCGCAGGCATACCTGGTAAAATCGCCGTTGTCCAGCCATTCTCCTGCCAGGATTCGCTCCGCCCCTCCGATCAGGCCGGAGACGATCCCCGACAGGGGACTGAAGAACAGACCGGCCGCCAGCGGCCAGATCAGCCCGACATCAGCCACGTTGGCCACCATCAGCGTATAATCGATCCGCAGATGATTGTGGGCGACGGCCAACGCCCCAAAAATCAGGCCGAACAGCAGCTTGAGCCGGGTGTTTTTTCCCTTTTTCTGCCAGAAAACAAACAGAAGCGCTGTGACTCCGATATATAACAGCGTGATGCCGCTCATCTTCAGAAGCATCATCGGCAGCTCGTTCATCATTTCCGTCTCACCTCACCATTACCGCATCAGGCGGCTTTATTATATCCCGTCCGGCCGGGTTATGGCAAGGCATATTTCCCGCAGAACCGCCAAAATCGCGGTTTCTTCAGTTCGTCCTCCAAAATTTATTTTGTATTATTCGGTAAAATATATTGACATTGTATAATCTGGCATGTAAAATACGCATGAAGAATGATTGGAGGGACTTCGCTATGAGTGATTCGCTGCTCTTTGTTACATCCGAGATCAATCCCGCTCCCGCCGTCCTGGCGGAGGGCAAGCACCAGCCCGACGCACTGGCCAGCGCATCCGGCGTATATATCACCGCGTCCGGCACCGCCATGCTGGAAACCACCGAGTACCACCTGATGACCTCCGAGGACTGGATCTGGCTCGCCCTGGAAAACGGCATGGTCCAGCTGAAGGGGCCTGATACGGACATCACGCTGAAGTCCGGCGACTGCTGCATGATCCCCGCATGGACGGACGGCGTTGAGCTGCAGGTGACCCAGGAGGCGCGTGTGCTGTGGATGATGGTCGGCGGCACCCTGGCCGGCGCCTTCCTGCAGCGCATGGGCGCGCTGCCCCACCGCATCATCAAGCAGGGCTCGCTGCCCTCCCAGCTGAACCTGGCCCGGCACATCGTGCAGGCCACGGTGCGCGTTTCCGTGGCGCAGGACGCCTCCAGCGCGCAGCTGCAGCAGCTGCTGTGGGCCATGCTCGCCTCCCACTCCGGCCAGCCCGTCGCCATGGACGCCGTGCTCAGCCACGAGATCGCCAAGGTCGTGGACGCCATGCGCAAGAACCAGTACAAGGACAGCTTCTCCCTGGCGGAGATGGCCGCGCTGTCCCGCATGCCGGTGGAGACCTTCCGCAAGCGCTTCGTGTCCGAGGTTGGCATGCCGCCCCAGAGCTATCAGCTGTACTGCAAGATGGAGCGCGCCAAGACCCTGCTGAAGGAAGGCTATTCCGTACGCCAGGCCGGCGTGGAGGTGGGCATGAACGACCCCTACCACTTCTCCAAGACCTTCAAAAACATCGTCGGCATGAGCCCCTCCTCCTACAGCAAGACGGCGACCAAATAAATGACGCCCGCCTTTCCAACGCTGAGCGCGGATGAGGTCCGGCGGATGAGCCCGCTCGAGCTCGCTTACCTGGGCGATACCGTCTGCGACCTCTATGTCCGGGACCGGCTGGTGCGCAGCGGCATCGGCGTACAGCGGATGCACCGCCAGGCGGTCGCGCGGGTGAACGCGGCAGCCCAGGCGGAGGCGCTGGAGCGTATCCGGCCCCTGCTCAGTGAGGACGAGCAGGCCCTCGTCCGGCGCGGGCAGAACGCCAAGGCCCATCACGCGGCGCCCCACGGCGTCGAACAGCGCGTATACAACCAGGCCACAGCCTTCGAAGCCCTGCTGGGCAGCCTGTATCTGTCCGGCCAGACGGAGCGGCTGTGGCAGCTTTTAAGTATCGCCATGGAGGAGAACCAATGATCACGTCACCCCAAGTGACATTAATCGCCCATACCCCGGATCCTGTCCGGGTCTGCGCGCTGGCGGCCCGCACCTGCTATTCCGCGCTGTCCCTCGACGCGCTGATGAGCAAGGTGGAAAGCGACCAGTCCGATTTCCTGCGCGGCGTCATCCGGTCCGGCCATCACTCCGTCCTGGAGCACGCCAGCTTTACCTTCTATGTGTCCAACGTCAGCCGCGCGCTTCTGGCCCAGATCACCCGTCACCGCATCGCCTCCTTCAGCGTCCAGTCCCAGCGCTACGTATCGCTTGAAAAGGGCTTTGACAGCGTAGTCCCGCCCCGCGTCGCCGCCCTCGGGCCGGAGGCCGTGGAAAAATACACAGCCCAGATGGGCCAGATGGCGGACTGGTACCGCGAATGGCAGGATGCCTTCGGCGACGATCCCGGCGCGAACGAGGACGCCCGCTTCGTCCTGCCCAACGCCTGCGCCACCCGCCTGACCATGACCATGAACGCCCGCGAGCTGCTGCACTTTTTCTCCCTGCGCTGCTGCAACCGCGCCCAGTGGGAGATCCGGGACCTGGCCGAACAGATGTACCGGCTGGTTCTGCCCATCGCCCCGGCGATCTTCGAGCACGGCGGCCCCGGCTGCGTGCGGGGCGCCTGTCCCGAGGGAAGCCGCACCTGCGGCCAGGCCCAGCAGGTACGCGCGCACTATGAGGAGCTCGTGCGCCAGGCTGCCGGCGTATCAACCATCAAATCATCACAGAACGATCACTAAGGAGTTACCGTAAAAATGCCCTATTATCAGGATTACCAGAAGAAGAACAACAGCCGCGCCGCCAAGCGTGAATGGACCGAGGAGCGTCCCCGCGGACAGAAGCGCGGCTACCACAGCGACGAGCGCCGGGAAGACAAGCCCGCCGCCCGACCCGGCCGCGACGACCGCTTTGCCCAGAACAGCCAGAAGACGGACCACCGTCCGGCGAACGGACAAAAGCCGACAGGCCGCTATAACAGCACCTTCCAGAAGTCCGACGCGCCCCGCCGCAGCCCGAACGCGCCTGTCCGGACCCATCCCAGAGCCGACGCCGCTCCCGCGGAGCGTCCCCGCAGGCCGATGGAGGCAGCGCCCGCGCCGCGGCCCCGCAAGCCGATGGAAACGCCGCATGCCGGCTTTGACACGCCCTATACCCGCGAGCCTGAGAACCTGCTTTCCGGCCGGAATCCGATCCGTGAAGCGCTGAAGGCCGACCGGGATATCGAGAAAATGCTCGTCGCCAAGGGTGATCTTTCCGGCTCCGCCCGTGAGATCGTCGCCATGGCGCGGGAGCGCGGCATCCCGGTACAGGTCGTGGAGCGTTCCCGCCTGGACGAGATCACGCCCCATCACCAGGGCATCCTGGCTTATGCCTCCGCGTACCAGTACGCCGAGGTGGACGATATCCTGGCCCTGGCCAAGGAACGCGGCGAGCAGCCCTTCGTCGTGGTGCTGGACGGCATCACCGATCCGCATAACCTGGGCGCCATTATCCGTACCGCGTCCTGCGCAGGCGCGCACGGCGTCATCGTACCCCTGCGGCGCTCCGTCGGGCTGACGCCCGCCGCGGTCAAGGCCAGCGCCGGCGCTGTGGAGACCGTGAAGGTGGCGCGTGTGACCAACCTGACCCAGACCCTGCGCAAGCTCAAGCAGGCCGGCCTCTGGATCTACGCGGCGGACATGTCCGGCGAGGACTACCGCGACGTAAAGCTGGAGATGCCCATGGCGCTGGTCATCGGCTCCGAAGGCGAGGGCATTTCCCGCCTGGTCCTGGAAAACGCCGATTTCTGTGTCAAGCTGCCCCTGCTCGGCGCGGTCGATTCCCTGAACGCGTCCGTGGCGGCCGGTATCCTGATGTACCACGCGGCTTTTGCCGCAAAAAAATAACGCCCGCTTCAAACGCGGACGCTGCTCCGAGGCGTAACGTCATTTATGGCAGATAACAGTATGGAAAGGTTCAGTCAGCTCACCGACGAAGAAATCGTCGAGCTCGCGCAGAGCAACGACGATGAAGCGCTGACCTTCCTTCTGGACAAATACAAAAACTTCGTCCGTTCCAAGGCGCGCAGCTATTTCCTGATCGGCGCGGACCACGAAGACATCGTACAGGAGGGCATGATCGGCCTGTTCAAGGCCATCCGGGACTTCAAGCCCAACCGCCTGTCTTCCTTCCGCGCCTTCGCGGAGCTGTGCGTCAAGCGCCAGATCATCACCGCCATCAAGACCGCCACCCGGCAGAAGCATTTTCCGCTCAACAGCTACGTATCCCTGAACAAGCCCCTTTACGACGAGGAATCCGACCGCACTCTGCTGGACGTGATCGAGGGCCGGGTCACCAATCCGGAGGACCTGTTCATCAGCCAGGAGGAGCTGGAGCACATCCAGAACGAGATCAACACGACCCTCTCCCCCCTCGAGCAGCAGGTGCTGGCGGCCTTTCTGAACGGCAAAAGCTATCAGGAGATCGCGGAAATGCTGGACCGGCATGTGAAATCCATCGACAACGCCCTTCAGCGCGTCAAGCGCAAGCTGACCAGGATGCTGGAAGACAACGAGGGATAACAAAGCGCATAATAATTACTCCAAAAAAACGAACCCGGGCTGAGAACAGCCCGGGCTTTTGATTATGATCCCTTACACCAGCTCGAGGATGACCATCTCGGCGGCGTCGCCGCGGCGGGGGCCCATCTTCACGATGCGGGTGTAGCCGCCGTTACGGCCGCGATACTTGGGGCCGTACTCACGGAACAGCTTTTCGATGACCGGATGACGGTTGTCCTTGGTACGCTCTTTGTACTCAGACTTGGTCTCATCGGCCTTCTTCTCTTCAGCGATGTCATACAGGTAGGACATCATGATACGGCGGGCGGCCAGCTTGCTGGGCGCGTCGTTCGTGGTGGTCACCTTGACGATCTGCTTCTTGTCGTTGGTCGTTTCCTTTTCGATTTCGACGCTCTTGTCGTACTCGCGGGCGGCCAGCGTGATCATTTTATCGGCGATGCTGCGGACCTCTTTGGCGCGGGCTACGGTGGTCTCAATGCGGCCATACCACAACAGCTGTGTGGTCAGTCCGCGGAGCATGGCTTTGCGCTGGCTCGCCGTGCGGCCCAGCTTGCGCTCAGTTGCCATAGTGGTTTCCTCCTCTTTACTCTTCTGTGGCGCGCAGGCTCAGGCCGAGACCCTCAAGCTTCTGCTCCACTTCTTCCAAACTCTTCTTGCCCAGGTTGCGGACCTTCATCATGTCCTCCTGGTTGCGCTGCACAAGCTCATTGACGGTATTGATCCCCGCCCGCTTCAGGCAGTTGTAAGCGCGCACGGAGAGATCCAGCTCTTCGATGGTCATCTCCAGCAGACGCTCGACCTTATTGTCTTCCGGCTCGACCACCGTCGGCGGAATGATCTGGTCCGTCAGTCGGCAGAACAGTGAAAGCTGCTCCGTCAGGATCCGCGCGGCGGTGGAGATCGCCTCATCGGGCTGGATCGTACCGTCGGTCGTAACCTCGAGGGTCAGGCGGTCGTAGTCCGTGATCTGACCTACGCGGGTATCGTCAACGGTGTAGTTGACCTTGCGGATCGGTGTATAGATCGAGTCGATGGGGATCACGCCGATGGGCGTCTGCGCGTCCTTGTTCTTTTCCGCCTGGACATAGCCGCGGCCATGATCCATGGTGATGAACATGTGCAGGTGCGCGCTTTCATCCAGCGTAGCGATGTGCAGGTCGGGATTCACGATTTCGACTTCGTCGTCTACGTGGATATCGCCGGCCGTC
This sequence comes from uncultured Eubacteriales bacterium, assembly GCA_902760595.1. Classification (GTDB taxonomy): domain Bacteria; phylum Bacillota; class Clostridia; order Christensenellales; family Aristaeellaceae; genus UBA4246. The sequence continues at coordinate 15,422 of CACWHI010000037.1, read as the reverse complement.
AGCTCGCAGGGACCCTTGACGTCGATCTCGATGCGCTTAACATCGTCTGAGAAGAGCTTGATCGCCAGTTCCTTAAAGTTCAGGATAATTTCGGTAACATCTTCCTTGACACCAGGAATCGTGGAGAACTCATGCTGCACTCCGTCGATCTGAACGGAGGTGACGGCCGCGCCGGACAAGGAGCTCAGCAGCACCCTGCGCAGCGCGTTGCCCAGCGTATGCCCGAAGCCGCGCTCAAGCGGCTCGATGACAAAACGCCCAAACTGATTGTTGTCCAGAATTTCGGTGCACTCGATGTGAGCCTTTTCGATTTCTGCGAACACTGGTTCCAACCCTCCCTATCAGGTAGCACCGCAAACAGCGGTATAAAGCGGTAAGATGGACATCAGCGGCTGTAGAATTCGACGATCATGTTTTCCTGCACTTCGTAATCGATATCGTCACGGGACGGCAGGGCACTCACTTTGCCGGTCAAATTCTGGGCGTCAAACGTCAGCCACTTCGGCGTGAGCACGGAGGTGCCTTCACGCAGCGCCTTGAACACCTCATATTCCTGAGAACGCTGACGCAGGGTGATGACATCGCCGACCTTCACCTGGTAGGAGGGGATATCCACCTTGTTGCCGTTCACACGGATGTGGCCGTGGCCGACCACCTGGCGCGCCATGCGGCGGGTCTTGGCCAGGCCAAGACGGTACACGACGTTGTCCAGACGCAGCTCCAACAGGCTCAGCATGTTTTCGCCGGTAACGCCCTTCATGTTGGAAGCTTTTTCAAAGTAATGACGGAACTGCTTTTCCAGCACTCCATAGATGAAGCGCACCTTCTGCTTTTCCTTCAGCTGGGCGCCGTATTCAGAGACCTTCTTGCGGCGCTGGCCGTTGGGGTTCCTCTTGGATTTCTTGTTCGCGTAGCCCATGGCCGCCGGAGAAATATCCAGCGCGCGGCACCTCCGGGCGATCGGCTGCTTATTGTTAGCCATTCAAATACTCCTCCTTCAAATCAGACGCGGCGGCGCTTCGGCGGACGGCAGCCGTTGTGCGGGATCGGGGTGACGTCCTTGATCATAGTGACCTCGAGGCCAGCGGTCTGCAGCGCGCGGATCGCGGCTTCACGGCCGGAGCCGGGGCCTTTGACCAGCACGTCCACATACTTGAGGCCGTACTCGAGAGACGCCTTCGCAGCCGTCTCAGCGGCCATCTGCGCAGCGAAAGGAGTGGACTTCTTGTTGCCGCGGAAACCCATGCCGCCAGCGCTCGCCCAGGACAGAGCCGCGCCGGTCGGATCGGTGATGGTGACGATAGTGTTATTGAAAGAAGACCGGATATGGGCCACACCGCGCTCGACGAGCTTCTTTTCGCGGCGCTTGCGGGCTGTCTTCTTCAGCTTTGTTTTGGGTGCCATTTTTTTCCCTCCGTTTCCCCTCATGCGGGGGAATTCACTTCAGAATGTCCGGCCTCAGGCCGGAACAGCCTCATATTACTTCTTCTTGTTGCCGACGGTGCGCTTCGGGCCCTTGCGCGTACGCGCGTTGGTCTTGGAACGCTGGCCGCGGACGGGCAGGTTCCGGCGATGACGGACACCGCGGTAGGAACCGATCTCGACCAGGCGCTTGATGTTCAGGGACACCTCACGGCGCAGGTCGCCTTCCACCTTCAGGTGATGCTCGATGTAGTCGCGCAGCTTGCTGATTTCGTTCTCCGAAAGGTCCTTCACACGGATGTCCGGATTGATTTCCGTATCCGCGAGAATCTTTTTGGAGATACTCGGGCCGATGCCGTAGATGTAAGTCAGACCGGCTTCGACGCGCTTGTCTCTGGGCAGGTCAACGCCCGCAATACGTGCCATGGATAGGATACACCTCCATTAGTTTGGTTGCCTTCGCCGCACTCTTTCCTTCCGCGGGTGCGCGTAGACCACATCCCGGAGGGCGGGGGCGAATTGCGCCTGCATGCGTGCCTTGCGGCCGGCAGGCTTTGTATATATGGTAAGCTGATGCGTGGTCTCGTCGGCAGACAACCCCTGCCTCAGAGCAGCCGCCCACGCCGCTGACCATGACATAGTTTACAGCGCGTCTTCCGGCGCGCAGCCTCCGCCGTCGGGTTCCGGCGGCGGAGGCTGCGCTCCCAAAGGGAGCGCTATCATTGTTTCAGCCCTGGCGCTGCTTGTGCTTGGGATTCTCGCAAATGATCATCACGCGACCCTTGCGCTTAATCACCTTGCACTTTTCGCACATCGGCTTGACAGACGGACGTACTTTCATGGGTATTCCTCCTTTGCGGGATATTCATGCTCCTCCGGAATGCCCGGATTTGCCTGACAGCGTCAGCTCTTGCTGCGCCAGGTAATTCTACCGCGGGACAGGTCGTAGGGAGAGAGCTCCACCGTGACCTTGTCGCCGGGATAGATGCGGATAAAATTCATGCGCATTTTGCCGCTGATGTGCGCCATGATCCGGTGGCCGTTGGCCAGTTCCACCTGAAACACGGCGTTCGGCAGCGCGTCGACCACCTTGCCATCCATTTCGATTACATCATCTTTGGACAAATGTACGACCCTCCTCGGAGACCATCGTTCCGGAAACCGGACCCTTTGTTGCGTAGTTCAGCTGCTGGCGCACCTGGTCGAGGGCTTTTCGGACATCGCTGTCCTTAAGCTGTCCCTCGTCGGCAAGTGCTGTGATCGCCGGAAGCGTCACTGGCAGGCAAGACAGGTGCAGACGCTTTTTCTTCTTGGGATGATCCTTCGTGCGCAGATCGCCGTCGCAGATCATCACATAATCAGCGCCTAAAATATATAATACCACAAACACCCGGCCTTTGTCACGTCCTTTTTTTGAAAGAACGACACTTCCGCGAATAATTTCCGCTTTCACGCGTTTGCCCCCCTAACGCCGCCGTCAGGAAGGGTTAAAATCTCCGGGCAGCCATCCTTGCGGATCACCATCGTATGCTCGTAGTGTGCCGCCGGTGAATGGTCGTTGGTCACCACCGTCCAGCCATTCGCCAGGGTGTGGCACTGGTAATGGCCCCAGGTGATCATCGGTTCGATCGTCAGCGTCATGCCGGTCCTGAGCCTCGGCCCGCGGCCGGGGATGCCGGTATTGGGAACGCTGGGATCCTCATGCATATCACGGCCGATGCCGTGGCCGGTGTACTCCCTCAGTACGCCGCAGTGATGGCTTTCGGCGTATTTCTGGACCGCCGCGCTGATATCCCCCACGCGGTTGCCATTCAGGGCCTGCCTGTAGCCTGCCCAGAAGGACTGCTCCGTAACCTCGATCAGGGTCTTCTTCTCATCGCTGATCTGGCCTACGCCGACTGTCAGGCAGCTGTCCGCCTGCCAGCCATCCTTGACCAGCGTCAGGTCCATGGAAATGATCTGGCCTTCCTCCAGACGGATGTCCGGGGAGGGGATCCCATGGATGACCTCGTCGTCCACCGAGGCGCAGATGGATTTCGGAAAGCCCATGTAACCGAGCTCTGAGGGAACGGCGCCGTGCTTGCGGATCATTTCATCCGCCATGCGGTTGATGTCTTCGGTCGTAATACCCGGGCTGACCCGCGAAGCCAGATACTGCAGCACATCGTACAGCAGATGTCCGGCGGAGCGCATATAGCCGATCTGGACAGGATTCTTAATGATGATCATTCTCTGCCTCTCAGCCGTTGATCGCCTTAAGAACCTTCTTGAAGTTCGTTTCGATGGAGTCTTCGCAGCTGACGGTCTTCAGCAGGCCGCGCTGACGGTAATAGTCGATCAGGGGCGCTGTCTGCTCCTGGTAGACGCGCAGGCGGTTGCGGATGGTCGCTTCCGAGTCATCGGGACGCTGGATCAGCTTTTCGCCGTCGTTCTCGCACACCTCACCGTTTTTCAGCAGGGAGATGTGATAGGTCGCGCCGCACTTGGGGCAGGAGCGGCGGCCGGACAGGCGCTGCACGATGATCTCATCGGCCAGCTGCAGCTCCACAGCCACGTCGATCTTGGCGAACTTGGAAAGCTCTTCCGCCTGGTACACGGTGCGCGGGAAGCCGTCCAGCATATAACCGTTGGCGCAATCCGGCTCCTGCAGGCGTTCGCGGACGATAGCAATCACCACATCGTCAGGCACCAGCGCACCGGCTTCAACGTACTTCTTGGCCTCGAGACCGGTTTTCGTGCCTTCGCGCATCGCTTTGCGGAGGATCTCACCGGTGGAGATCTGCGGGATGCCCAGTTCCTTGGACAGCAGCTGTGCCTGCGTGCCTTTGCCGGCGCCGGGAGGGCCCAGGAAAATAATGTTGCTCATATCCGTTCCTCCTGTTCGTGGAGAATGGGAGGAGGACAAAGTCCCCCTCCCAGAGATTTGTCAAAGGTCGGATCCAAGACCAATTTCACCGGTCAGGCCGGCTCACCGATCAAAGGAAGCCTTTGTAGTGACGCATGGTCATCTGGCCTTCCAGCTGACGCAGCGTCTCCAGCGCGACCTGGACGGCGATCAGAATGGAGGACGCGCCGAAGGGCACGGTCACATTCACGGTCCGCCAGAGGAAGGTCGGCAGGGTCGCCAGCAAAGCGAGGAACAGCGCCGCAAACAGCGTGAGCCGCTTGGAGGTGCGGTCCAGATACATGGTGGTCGCGGTGCCCGGACGCACGCCGGGGATGTGGCCGCCCTGCTGCTGGACGTTCTTGGAGATATCCTCCGGATTGAAGGAGATCGCCGAGTAGAAGTAGCTGAAGCCGATGATCAGCAGGGCGCAGATCAGCGCGTAGAGCCAGGACTGCTGGTTCATGTTCGCCTGCCACCACTGATAGGCGCCGGAGTTCTGGTTGATCATCGCCATGATCGTTCCGGGGAAAGCCATGAACGAATAAGCGAAGATCAGGGGCAACACACCGACCGCCAGGAGCTTCATCGGGATGTGGGTGGACTGTCCGCCGTACATCTTGCGGCCCACGACGCGCTTCGCGTACTGGACCTGGATGCGGCGCTCCGCCATATCGACGAAGGTGACCAGGACCACGATCACGATGGTCGTCAGGATCATGATGATTACGTCGTCCAGGTACTGGCCCTGGCCGCCGAACAGCAGGGACACAGCGCGGATGATGCCGTTGAACAGGTTGGAGACGATACCCACGAAAATCAGCAGGGACACGCCGTTGCCGATACCCTTCGCGGTGATCCGCTCACCGATCCACACAGCCAGCGAGGTGCCGGCCGCCATCACCAGGGAGATCAGGGCATAGCCCCAGAAGTTGTTGTAGCCGCTCTTGAGCACAGGATCACTGGTATTGGTGGTCATGCGCTGCAGCGTCATGATGATGCCGATGGACTGGAGGATCGCCAGACCCACGGTGACGTACCGGGTGATCTGATTGATCTTCTTGCGGCCTTCCTCACCGCCGTCCTTGCTCAGCCGCTCCAGCGCCGGGATAGCGACGCAGAGCAGCTGGATGATAATGGAGGCGTTGATGTAGGGGGTGATACCCATGGCCATGATGGTGGCCTGGGAGAGGTTACCACCGGTCATCATATCGACCAGGTTCAGCACGTCAACACCGGTCAGCGCGCTTTTCACGGCTTCGGGATTGACGCCGGGGGTCGGGATCACGCCGACCAACCGGAAGAGAAGGAGCATACCGAAGGTATAAAGCAGCTTTTTGCGGATGTCCTTGATGCGCCAGGCATTTTTAAGGGTCTCCCACATCGCTTACTTCACCTCCACCTGCCCACCAGCAGCTTCGATTTTTTCCTTTGCGGAGGCAGTCACCTTTTCGACCTTGACTGTCAGCTTCTTGGTCAGCTCGCCGCCGCCAAGAATCTTCACGCCGGCCTGGACCTTGTTGACCAGACCCGCATTCATCAGCACCTCGGAGGTGACCTCGGTGCCATCCTCAAAGACATTCAGCGCGCTGACGTTGACAGCGGCGTATTCCTTGCGGTAGATGTTGGTGAAGCCGCGCTTGGGCAGGCGGCGGGTCAGAGGCATCTGACCGCCTTCAAATCCGGGGCGCTTGCCGCCGCCGGAACGGGCTTTCGCGCCCTTGTGGCCCTTGCCGGACGTCTTGCCGAGTCCGGAGCCTACGCCTCTGCCGAGGCGCTTCGGGGCAGTCGTCGAGCCGATCGCCGGCTTCAACTCATGCAGTTTCATATAGGGGGCCCTCCCTTTCGATTGTATTATTCGTTGATTTCCTCGACCTTGACCATATGCTTCACAGCAAAGATCTGGCCCTTGATCTGGGGAGTCGCGTCATGGATGACGGACTGACCGACCTTCTTGAGACCCAGCGCTTTCACGTTCGCCTTGTGCTTGGGCAGCGAGGCGATGGGGGACTTGACCAGAGTGATCTTCAGTTTCATCTTTCAGTCCTCCTCAGCCGATGATCTCTTCCACGCTCTTGCCGCGCATCTGAGCGACGGTTTCAGCGTTGCGCAGGAGCTTCAGGCCTTCGATGGTCGCCTTCACCGTGTTGATGCGGTTGCTGGTGCCGAAGGTCTTGGTGCGGATATCCTTGATACCGGCCAGCTCCAGGACGGCGCGGGCGCCGCCGCCGGCGATAACGCCGGCACCCTCTTCAGCGGGCAGCAGCACGACTTTCGCGGTGCTGAACAGGCCGTCGACGGGGTGGGGAATGGTGGTGCCAACGATGGGAACGTTGACCAGGTGCTTCTTGGCGGCTTCCGTGGCCTTGCGGATGGCTTCCGGAACTTCCATGGCCTTGCCGATGGCGCAGCCCACGCGGCCCTTTTCGTCGCCGACGACGACCAGTGCAGCGAAGCGGAAGTTCTTACCGCCCTTAACGACCTTCGTGACGCGGTTCAGCGAGACGAGGCGCTCTTTGAATTCGCTTACGGGTTCTTCTTTGCGATACATCTGTGTTGACCTCCCTTAGAAGTTCAGCCCGGCTTCACGAGCGCCGGCTGCCAGTTCGGCCACACGTCCGGTATAGACGTAGCCGCCGCGGTCAAACACCACGGTCTTGATACCGGCGTTCAGCGCGCGCTCGCCGACCAGCTTGCCAACCAGCTTGGCCGCGCCCTTCTTGTCCACGTCGTCCAGCTGGCCCTTGATCTGGGGATCCAGCGTGGAAGCGGACACCAGGGTCACACGCTTCGTATCGTCGATGATCTGCGCGTAGATGGACTTATTGCTGCGATAGACGCTCAGACGCGGCATGTCGGGGGTGCCGCTGATCTTTTTGCGAACGCGGGCGTGACGGATCACGCGCACTTCATTGCGGTCGCGCTTTTTGAACATATGCGTTCACTCCCTTCCTTACTTCTTGCCGGCCTTGCCTTCCTTGCGCAGGATCCGCTCGCCCTGGTACTTGATGCCTTTGCCCAGATAGGGTTCCGGCGGACGAATGGCGCGGATGTCAGCGGCAAGGTTGCCGACCACTTGCTTATTGATGCCCTTGATCACGATCGTGGTCTGGTTGGGCGTTTCGAAGGACACGTTTTCAGGCGCGTCCAGGATCACCGGGTGAGAGAAGCCGATCGCGATGTCGAGCTTCTTGCCGGAATCCTTCGCTTCCGCGTGATAGCCGGTGCCGACCATTTCCAGCGTCTTGGAGAAGCCTTCGGTCACGCCGACCACCATGTTGTGCACGAGGGCCCTGTACAGGCCGTGCATCGCGCGGTGCTCTTTGTCATCAGAGGGGCGGGTCAGCACGAGGTGGCCGTCCTTCTGTTCGATGCTGATATCAGGATTGACCTGCTGGCACAGCGTGCCCTTGGGTCCCTTGACGGTGACGAGATTGTTCTCGATGTTGATCGTCACGCCGGCAGGGACGGTGATCGGCATTCTTCCGATACGAGACATAATGTTATCCTCCCTTAATTTACAGCGTGATGATTACCACACGTAGCAGAGCACTTCGCCGCCGAGGTTTTCCTTGCGGGCCGCCTTGTCGGTCATAATGCCCTTGCTGGTGGAGATGATGGCGATACCCAGACCGCCCAGGACCTTGGGCAGGTCTTCGCAGGCGGCGTACACGCGCAGGCCGGGCTTGCTGATGCGCTTCAGGCCTACGATGACGGGCTGCTTCTTGTCAAGATACTTGAGGGTGATCTTGATATTGCCCTGGAGTCCATCGTCGATGCACTCATAGGACTTGATGTAACCTTCCTCCAGGAGGAGTTTCGCGATGCTCTTCTTCATGTTAGAAGCCGGCATCGTCACGCTGTCATGCTTCGCAACCTGCGCGTTGCGGATGCGGGTCAGCATATCAGCAATGGGATCATTGACTACCATTGTAAAACCTCCTCCTTACCAGCTCGCCTTGCGGACGCCGGGAATCTGGCCCTTGTAAGCCAGCTCTCTGAAGCAGATACGGCAGATGCCGTAGCGGCGCAGCACCGAGTGCGGACGGCCGCACAGCGTGCAGCGCGTATAGGCACGGGTGGAGAACTTGGCCGGACGGGCCTGACGGATCTTCATAGATGTCTTTGCCATAACGTGCTCCTCCCTTACTGCGCAAACGGCATACCGAGCAGGCGCAGAAGCTCCTTGGCTTCCTCGTCCGTCTTGGCGGTCGTAACAAAGATCATTTCAAGGCCGCGGATCTTTTCCACCTTATCGTATTCGATCTCGGGGAAGATCAGCTGTTCCTTGATGCCCAGGGCATAGTTGCCGCGGCCGTCAAACGCCTTGGCGGACACGCCGCGGAAGTCGCGGACGCGGGGCAGCGCGATGGACACCAGCTTATCGGTGAACTCTTCCATACGCGCGCCGCGCAGGGTGACCTTCGCGCCGATGTTCTGGCCTTCACGGACCTTGAAGTTCGCGACGGACTTCTTGGCCTTGGTGACCTGCGGCTTCTGGCCGGAGATCTGGGTCAGCTCAGCGACGGCGGCTTCCAGCGCCTTGGCGTTATCCTTGCAGTCGCCCAGGCCCATGTTGATGATGACCTTGACGAGCTTCGGGATTTCCATCACATTCTTATAGCCGAATTTCTGCTGAAGCGCAGGCACGGCTTCATTGACATAGCGATCATGCAATCTTGTTGCCATTTCCCCACGCCTCCTTTACTCTAACTCAGTGCCGCACTTTTTGCAGACACGGATGACATTGCGGACCTTCTTGCCTTCCTTTTCGGTGACGGTCACCTTGTGACCGAACCGGCGGCCGGCATTGCACTTCGGGCAGAACAGCATGACGTTGCTCGCGTCGATGGCGGCTTCCTTTTCGACGATGCCGCCGGGCTGGCCCTGCATGCGGGATTTCTGATGCTTCTTCACCATGGCGACGCCTTCGACGACGACATGGTTCTTCTTGGGATCGGCGACCAGGACCTTGCCCTGCTTGCCCTTATCCTGACCGGTGATGACAACCACAGTGTCCTTGGATTTTACGAACATGCCATTGTCCTCCTTACAGTACTTCGGGCGCAAGGGAGACGATCTTCATGAAGTCCTTCTCGCGCAGTTCGCGGGCCACAGGCCCAAAGATACGGGTGCCGGTCGGCATCTTGTCGTCGTTGACTAACACGGCTGCATTGTCGTCAAAGCGGATGTAGCTGCCGTCGGGACGGCGCTTGGGCTGGTGGCAGCGCACGATCACGGCCTTGACCACATCACCCTTTTTCACCGCGCCGCCGGGCGTGGCGCTCTTGACGGAGGCGACGATGATGTCGCCGATGGAGCCGGTACGACGGAAGGAACCACCCAGCACGCGGATGCACATTATTTCCTTGGCGCCGGAGTTATCGGCCACCTTGAGACGCGTTTGCGGCTGAATCATAGGGATATCCTCCTTTATACTTTCCTCTTCATGCAGCCTTCAGGCCCATGAGAGGTTGAAAGCGCGGCGATTATTTCGCCTTTTCGATGATCTCGACGAGGCGCCAGCGCTTTTCGCGGGACAGCGGACGGGTTTCCATGACCTTCACGGTGTCACCGACGCCGCATTCGTTATTTTCGTCATGCGCCTTGATCTTGGTGGTCTTGTTGATATATTTGCTGTACAGGGGATGCTTGACACGGGTGGACAGCTTGACGACGATGGTCTTGTCCATTTTGTCGCTGACGACAACGCCCGTGCGGGTCTTGCGCATGCCCCGGTTCTGAGCTGTTTCAGACATGAAACTTTCCTCCTTCTAACGGCTTACTGGTCGGCCTTGAGCTGCTTTTGCCGCTGGACGGTCAGCGCACGCGCGATGTCCTTGCGAACCGCAGACAACTGCATTACATTTTCCAGCTGACCGGTGGCAAGCCGGAAACGAAGGTTGAAGAGCTCGGTCTTCAGATCGGCGATCTTCGCAGTCAGCTCCTCATTGGACATGGATTCGAAATTGCTGGCCTTCATTTGCTTTCACCACCCGCTTCATTAGGTTGCACATCGCTCTTGGCGACGATCTTGGTCTTGAGCGGCAGCTTTCCGGACGCCAGACGCAGCGCTTCCTTCGCGATCGCCTCGTCGATTCCGCCAATCTCGAAAAGTACACGGCCCGGCTTGACCACCGCGACCCAGTATTCGGGCGCGCCCTTACCGGAACCCATTCGGGTCTCAGCGGGCTTGGCGGTGACGGGCTTGTCGGGGAAGATCTTGATCCAGACCTGGCCGCCGCGCTTGGTGTAACGGGTCAGCGCGATACGGGCCGCCTCGATCTGCTGGGAGGTCACCCAGCTCGGCTCGGTCGCCGCGAGGCCCCAATCGCCGTAGGCGACAAAGTTACCGCGATGCGCCGCGCCCTTCATACGGCCGCGGAACTGCTTGCGGTGCTTGACTCTCTTTGGCATCAGCATAATTATTTGCCTCCTTCGATGGCGGCCTTGGGCTGCTTCTTGGCGGCCGGCAGAACCTGGCCCTTGTAGATCCAGACCTTGATGCCCAGACGGCCGTAGGTGGTCTTCGCCTCGGCGAAGCCGTAGTCGATGTTGGCACGCAGGGTCTGCAGCGGGATGGAGCCTTCGTGATACTGCTCGGTGCGGGCAATATCGGCGCCGCCCAGACGGCCGGAGATGCTGGTCTTGATACCCTTGGCGCCGGCCTTGGTCGCGCGCTGGATGCTCTGCTTCATCGCGCGGCGGAAGGAAATGCGCTTTTCGAGCTGCTGCGCGATGTTCTCCGCCACCAGCTGAGCGTCGGTGTCCGGGGATTTGACGGGCATCACGTCCACATGGACCGCATGGCCCACTGCCTTTTCGATCTCGTTCTTGAGGTCGTCGATGCCCTTGCCGCCGTGGCCGATGATCATACCGGGCTTGCCGGTGAAGATGGTCACGTTCATGCGCTGAGCGCTGCGCTCGATATCGATGCGGCTGATGCCGGTCGAATAGAACTTTTCCTTCAGCATTTTGCGCAGCTCATAGTCTTCCTTGAGCTGGGAAGCAAATACTTTCTTGTCGCTGTACCACCGCGTGCTCCAGTCGAAGATCACGCCGACGCGCGCGCCGTGGGGATTGACTTTCTGACCCATATTAATCCTCCTTCGCCTGTTTGCTGTCCAGCACCACGCTGATGTGGCAGGTGCGCCTGAGCATCGGTGAGGCGCTGCCGCGGCTGCGGGCTACATAGCGCTTCAGGGTCGGGCCCGGGTTGGCGTAGCACTCGGCGACGTACAGTGTGCTCTCATCCATGGACTTGTTGTTGACCGCGTTCGCGGCGGCGCTGTTCAGCACCTTCAGGATAACGGGAGACGCGGCCTTGGGGGTGAACTCCAGGATACCGCGGGCTTCTTCCACGCTCTTTCCACGGATCAGGTCCAGCACGATGCCGGCTTTGCGGGAGGAGATGCGGATATACCGGGCATGTGCCTGCGGCAGGGCATTCGCGCGCTTCTCAGCGCGGGCAGCGCCCTTTTTCTTCGTATTGGTTGCCATCTTTGTTCTCCTTCCCTCTTACTTGCCGGTCGCGGACTTCTCGCCGGCATGGCCCCTGAAGGTACGGGTCGGGGCGAACTCACCCAGTTTGTGTCCCACCATGTCCTCGGTCACGTAAACCGGCACATGCTTGCGGCCGTCGTGCACAGCGATGGTGTGGCCGACGAACTCGGGGAAAATGGTGGATGCACGGCTCCAGGTCTTCAAGACCTGCTTGTTGCCGCTTTCATTCATTGCGATAACGCGCTTGAGCAGCGCTTCCTGAACATAAGGTCCCTTTTTAACGGAACGGCTCATGCATGATCCTCCTTCCTTGCCGCAGGATTACTTGCCCGCGTGCTTGACAATCAGACGATTGGAATACTTCTTATGCTTGCGGGTCTTGTAACCGAGCGCAGGCTTGCCCCACGGGGTCACAGGCGCCGGCATACCGACGGGGGATTTGCCTTCGCCGCCGCCGTGCGGGTGGTCGCAGGGGTTCATGACGACGCCGCGGACTGTCGGGCGGATGCCCATGTGACGGGTACGGCCGGCCTTTCCGACGCGGACGTTTTCATGGTCCGTGTTGCCGACGGTGCCGATCGTGGCGCAGGCGTCCATCGGGATCTTGCGGACTTCGCCGGAGGGCAGACGCACCTGGGCGAAGGCGCCTTCCTTAGCCATCAGCTGAGCGCTCAGGCCGGCGGAGCGGACCAGCTGGCCGCCCTTGCCAGGCTTGATCTCCACATTGTGGATCAGCGTACCGACGGGGATGGAGCGAAGCGGCAGCGTGTTGCCGGGCTTGATGTCGGCGTTTTCGCCGGCCAGCACCTTGTCGCCGACCTTCAGGTCGAGCGGGGCCAGGATGTAGCGCTTTTCGCCGTCCGCGTAGGTCAGCAGGGCGATGAACGCGCTGCGGTTCGGATCGTATTCGATCGCGGTGACCTTGGCCGGGATGTCTTTCTTGTCGCGCTTGAAGTCGATGATGCGGTAGGTCTTCTTGTTGCCGCCGCCCTGATGACGGACCGTGATCTTGCCCTGGCTGTTGCGGCCGGAATGCTTCTTCAGGTGCTCCGTCAGGGATTTTTCGGGCTTCTTCTTGGTGATCTCCTCAAAGGTCAGCACCGACATGAACCGGCGGGCGGACGAAGTCGGCTTATATACTCTGATTCCCATAATCCTTGTCCTCCTATCAGACCATGCCTTCGAAGAACTCGATGGGCTTGGAATCTTCAGTCAGAATCACGTACGCTTTCTTGACTTCGGCGGTGCGGCCCTGGGTGCGGCCCTGGCGCTTCATCTTGCCGATGGTCCTGAGCGTGTTCACGCGAGCAACCTTTACCGGGGGGAAGCAGGCTTCGACGGCCTGCTTGATCTCCGTCTTGTTGGCGTTGATCGCGACTTCAAAAATGTAGCGCTTGTCCGCGATGCCATCGTAACCTTTTTCGGTCAGGACAGGACGCAGGATGATATCATGCGGGTCCTTCATGCGTACACCTCCTGAATCGCCTGCATCGCCGCTTTGACCACCACGATCTTGTCAGCGTTGAGCAGGTCATACACGTTGATGGTGTTGACGTAAGCGTCTTTCACACCGGGGATGTTCTTGCTGGCGCGAACCACGTCTTTCTGGTCCTGCTCGACCACCAGCAGGGTCTTCTTCTCGGAATCGAGGGCCTTGAGCATCTGGGCCACATATTTGGTCTTCGCTTCGGCCAGCTTGATCTGGTCGACCACGACGATCTCGTTGGCGGCGAGCTTGGTGCTCAGCGCGCTCTTCATCGCCAGGCGCTTGATCTTGCGGGGCACGTTGACCACGTAATCGCGGGGCTGGGGAGCGAACACGACGCCGCCGTGACGGAACTGCGGAGCGCGGTTGCCATGGTGGCGAGCGTTGCCGGTGCCCTTCTGGCGGTAGATCTTACGGCCGCCGCCGCGGACCATCCCGCGGGACAGGGCGCTCTGGGTGCCCTGGCGCTGTGCGGCCAGATAGGAGCGGACCATCAGGTGCATAGCGGCGACGTTGGGCTCGACGGCGAAGATCGCGTCATTCAGCTCCATGGTGCCGACCTGCTTGCCCTGCATATCCACTACTTGAATATTCGGCATGACTTTCTTCCTCCTTGTCAGGCTTTCACGGAATCACGGATCAGCAGCAGACCCTCGTTGGGGCCGGGCACCGCGCCGTGAACCAGCAGCAGGCTGCGTTCCGCGTCGACCTTGACGATCTCAAGATGCTGGATGGTCACACGCTCTACGCCGTAGTGGCCGGGCATGTGCTTGTTCTTGAACACACGGGACGGGTCAGAGTTCGCGCTCATGGAGCCGACGCCGCGGTGATACTTGGAACCGTGCGCCATAGGACCGGTGTGCTGGCCCCAGCGGTAGATCGCGCCGGTGAAGCCGCGGCCCTTGGTGGTGCCGGTGATGTCCACGGTCTCGCCCTCGGCGAAGATGTCCGCCTTCACGACCTGGCCGACCTCGTAGCTCTCGCTGTCGTCCAGACGGAACTCGCGGAGCACGCGCATGGGCTTCACGCCCGCCTTCTTGAAGTGGCCGTTGACCGGCTTGGTCAGCAGCTTCTCAGCGCGCTTTTCAGCGAGCTCTTCGAAGCCGAACTGCACCGAGTCATAGCCGTCCTTGCCGGACGCGGACTTCTTGGTCACGACCGTGCAGGGTCCCGCCTGGATGACGGTCACCGGAACGAGGCGGCCGTCCGGCAGGAAAATCTGGGTCATGCCCAGCTTTTTGCCAATAATTGCCTTTTTCATGATAGCCTCCTGCCTTACAGTTTGATCTCGATATCGACGCCTGCCGGCAAATCAAGCTTCATCATGGCATCGACGGTGCGCTGGTTGACGTTGTACACGTCGATCAGGCGCTTGTGCGTGCGGCGCTCAAACTGCTCGCGGCTGTCCTTATACTTGTGCGGAGAACGGAGGATCGTGACGATCTCCTTCTCGGTCGGCAGCGGGATAGGTCCCGATACGCGCGCGTTGGTACGCTTTGCGGTTTCCACAATACGCTCAGCGGACTGATCCACGAGGTTGTGCTCGTAGCCCTTGAGCTTGATGCGGATCTTCTGGTTGGCCATAGGTTTTCCTCCTTAGTTCGTAACTCTTTGTCGTCGGGGGGAGATATTGCGGCGCCTGCCTCAGGTGCTTCGCAGGTGACGCCCGGGGCGTTGACGCGCAAACCCGGCGATGCCGGCTTTTCCGGCTTCGAGTCCGTTCGCCCGATTTCCGGGCCTGGTCCACGATAATTACCCGTTCCGGCCAGAACGGCAACTTACCGCTTCAACCCATAAACAGACAACAGGCCTATTATATCCATATCGATTCAAAAATGCAAGTGTTTTTCACCTGTTTTTTGAAATTTTTTTGATCTTTTTTTGCGAAAACCCGCATGATAGCTGGAATTTTGGGTTTGACTATAACCGTAGTTCCGGGCGTTTAAATAGTGTGGAGAGTGAAGAGTGGAGTGTGGAGTTCAGGAGAAAACTCCTTGCCTGGGCTCGGAGTTTTTTCTATATATTATCGGTAACTATTCAGTCATACAGTAGAGTGAGACGAGGCCCGGTCCGTTCCGGCACGGAATCCCGGAGTCCGCCGATTCATTCGGCGGATGGCGAAGCCAC
>CACWHI010000036.1 GCA_902760595.1 uncultured Eubacteriales bacterium | reverse complement strand
ACTTTACGCCAACGGGGCGGGCGGGCCGGGTGTCCCGCCCCTACATGTTGGCGTTTTTTGTTTCCGTTCCGATGGTTTCTGTCTGCTTCTTTTCGTATGATCAACGTACGGATTTCGTTGATTCAACAAGGACGGTTTCGTAGGGGCGGGACACCGGCCCGCCCGCCCTGTGACACGTAAACGCTATGTAGAATGTGCAAACGAACCCTGGCCCGCCCTGTGATGCGTAAACGCTGCTTAGAATGTGCAGACGCACCCTGGCGAAATTGAAGCTGTTTCGTGGAAGATTTATGTCTATCTGACCGGCTTGTATCCGGATATGCCTGATTGACTTTACGCCAACGGGGCTCGGGCGCTTCTAAAGCGTCAGCGCTGTTCAGCGCAAGGAAAATATTTGGTATATCATTGTCCATTATGGTATTATCCCCTACGAAATAGACGGTCACATGGTCATGGGTGCAAGTGATAACCCCTTCTGGCAGACACCAGTCGCATCTATCACAGTTCCTGACAATCATCCGTATTTTATGATAATCAATGGTGTACTGTACGGTAAACCGGATGGAAAACTAATCTACTATCCACCCCACGCGACATCCGGTGTATTGGTATTGCCAAAGGGAATAAAGGAGTTTGGACAACACGCATTTTATCATTGTACTAATCTACAAGGCATTGTATATGACGAATAAATGGCGGTCCGCCGTCTTTCGCCGATTGTCGAGACAAATACCCCATCGTTCTATCCCGCGCAGAGAATTGAAAAAAAACGGAGAATATGCCAAAAACCTGCGTGCGTGCGTGTAAGCTCATCCGGAATGATTCTCCGATTCCGCATTGTCTTTGCTCTCACACAGGATTTTGAACTTCACCCTTCAACCTTCAACCTTCAACCTGCACCCTACTGTCTACACGCACACACGCAGGTTTTTTGGTTTTTCTCCCATTTTTTTCTGTTCTTCACGGAAGCAGGGGGAAACGCCGCGCTTTTACCGGACGCTCGGACGCGAAAAAAGCGTCCGTTTGGTTTGGCGCGTAAAAAAATGCCCTCATCCTCACGCCCGCGGCGCGACACCTTCGCCCCGGGATCACGGAAAGGCTTTGGCGTGCCTGGCCAGTGCGTATTCATCGGCACGGGGAGATCCTTCGCTCGTCCCTCTGGCGTGGGAGGGGCCGGCTCAGAATGACAACGGATGTTGAATCATAAAAGTCTCTGGTGTGGCAGTGATTGTCGTCTTTCGTTCCACAGATTGCTGAAAAGCATATCGTGTGAGCATTGCAATGACCAAAGAATACTCCGCAACGAAGCGAAAGAAACGTTGAGCGTAGCACCGATAGAATCCTCAAACATTCCTAAATTCCCAAACGTGTCATCCTGAGCAACCGCCCCTGCGCCTGGGCGGTTAGCGAAGGATCTCCCCCCTGTCTGCTTTCATGCATCGCTTGCGTATACGCCAACACGGAGGAGATTCTTCGCTCGGCCCCTAAACGGGGAGGGGCCGGCTCAGAATGACATCGGGAGTGAATCATAAAAGTCTCTGATACAAATGCGATTGCTGCGTTTTGCAGCATTGCAGAATACGGAGAACCATATCGCGCGAAGCATCTCGTGCACGGTGCGCGAGGCACATATGCCCGCGGCTGCGATACCGCGCGCGGTGCGTGTGCGATACCGTGCGCGACACAAAGCCGCAGTGATCAAATAAATGCAGGAAGTATGAAGAATAAAGAAGGAAGTCATTCCGCTTCATGGTCTCGGCGTCGAATCAGACGCTTCTGCATGCAAACAGCAGAATTACTTTCTACTTCCTACCTTCACCCTTAACCCTTCCCCCTTCCCCCTCCGCAGCATATTATGCCCCTTCTCTATTTTCACGACGTTCGTATAAGGTGTAGGTCCATTCCATGCCCTCGAACAGCATACTGCAGCTGTCCACCGGACGATAGGCACTCAGGTCTATCGTTTCCTTTTGTCCCCGGCCGGAACGCCGCTCCTGGCCCCGGCCGCGGGTGACGACGAAGGCGGTCCGGCCCCCGGCGATGGCGGCGCGATGCTCCTCCTCCATGGCCGGCAGGTCGTTGTTCAGCGTGCAGAAAAAGCGCGTGACCGGCAGGGAATCCGCGGCCAGGTAAAAGCCGCCGTCCAGAAAGCCGTAATTCAGCAGGGTCCGGTCCTCCGACCGGCGGATGATTTCGGCAAAGCGATAGGGCGGCATCTCTTCCCTTGCCACGTCCTTCAGATACACATTATTGCTCCAGCGCAGGGCGGCAGCCGGGCTGAGGGCTGCTACCAGGACCGCCAGGAGCGCCGCGCCCCGCCGGAAGGCCTTCGTCTCACAGCGCGCAGCGGGGATCAGGCCGAACAGCTGACCATACCCCAGCGGCGCGAAGCAGGCCATGACCATGGCATAGTAGGGGTACTTCCGTCCGCTGGCGTAGGTGAAGACGAACAGCGCCGCAGCGCTCAGGGCCATGGCCAGGAGCTCCCGCCAGGCCTTCTTCGCCGTGATCGCCAGCCCCGCCAGGCCCAGTATGGCCGGAACGGACCAGCTTAGGTTATTCAGCAGGTTGGGGAGCGGTTCGGCATAGCTGCCGCCGCGGATGTTCCGCGAATACATGGTCAGGTTATCCACGAAATACACCTGCCACAGGTCGCCAAGGGCGCCCCTTGCGGCATACCAGGCCAGCACCGGGATCGAGGCGGCCACCGCCCCGATCAGCGCCCACAGGATCGTGCCGGGCAGGGCTTTTCCCTGCCCGTCCGCCAGATACCAGATGAGCGCCGCTGCCGCCAGCCCGGCGAAGAGCCCGCAGAAGGTGTACTTCGTCCAGAGCGCGGCCGCGGCCAGGACGCCCAGCAGCGCGCTCTGGCCCTTCGTCAGCGGCCGGCGCGCGCGCATCGCCTTCAGCACGATGTACAGCGCGCCCGCAAAGACGGGCAGGAAGAACTCCTCCGCGCTGCCGCCGTGGGAAAAGGCGGGCGAGAGCGGGACGCCGATGCCCAGCCCCGCCGCCGTCAGCCAGAAGGCGCAGGGGCGGCCGGACAGGAGCGCCGCGATGCGCCCGCCGATATACAGAAACGCCGCGTACAGCAGCGTCTCGATCACGAACACGCCCAAAAAGCCGTGCTCAGAGACCAGCGCGGCCAGCGCGTAGACAAAGTAGAGCAGCGGCCCCTTCTGGTCGTACAGGTCCCGATAGGGGATCAGGCCGTGGGTGATCCCCCGCCCCACCGTGAAAAAGCAGTTGACGTCCACCCAATCGTTCATCGGATAGAGGAATGAGTTTTTGGAACACACGGTCAGCACGGCAAAGGCGACCAGAAGAGAAAAAGCCGCCCACAGGAAGCGGTCAGAACGCGGCAGTTTCATTGATACAGCACTCCATCATTTGCCGGTTTTGAAGCAAGCTTGAAGAATAAGGTAGGAAGTAGGAAGGATGAAGTAGGAGGTAATTCTACTTTTTGAGGCGGCGCAGCAAAAGCCATGCATAGCAGTACTATTACTTCCTACCTCCTACTTCCTACTTTCTACCTTCTCCCTTAACCCTTCACCCTTCAACCTGTTCAAACCCTCCCCGTCGCCACGTACTCCACATCCCGCTCCGTTCCGAGGCCGGGATCGGATACGGTCCAGCTGACGGTCTGGCCCGCCTGCTCCATGCCGTAGGCGAAGTGGCACATGGCGATGCCGAGGTCGATCTTCTGCAGGTCCCAGCCGCGGGCGTCCACATAGCCCTTGCTGTGCTTTTCGTAGAAATGGACCTCACTGCCGCTGACCACCGCCCGCCAGGGCTGCTTGTTGACGGCCGAGGGCGCCCAGCGCACCATTTCCAGCGCGTCGCGGAAGGGGCCCGCGTTCTCAGGCGTCAGCGGCGTCCGGAAGTCGCCGGAAAAGAAGAGCTCGTGGAAGCCGAAACGGCTGTCCGCCCGCACGCCCTTGCGCATCAGCGTCTCGCGCAGGGACATCCTGTCCGCCGGGTAGCCCAGGGGGCTCACACAGGGCATGACCTCGTCGGCCTCCAGCGCCATGGCGCGCTCGAAGGCGGGCCGGTCCATGGTGCCGGCGATCCAGGTGGTGCCGATGCCCTTTGCCTCCGCGTGCAGCACGACGCGCTCAAAGGCATAGCCGAAGGCCTCCTCCGCGCGGGGGAGGCGCTTGATTTTTCCGGCGATGAAGGTGTCCGCGCCGGCGATGACGGGCGAGGAAAGGCGGTCGGCCTTCGCGCTCAGCAGCTTCCAGGCGACAGGGATGCCACAGGGGTTTTCGACCGTGCCGGCAAACGCCAGGATGTCCGCGGCGTCCTCAGCGGCCAGGGCGCGGCCGTCAAAGGTGCGCACGCTGCGGCGGTGCCGGATCAGCTCCATGCCTTGCATATCGGGGTCCTCCCTTCCTGCTCGTTCAGCAAATACGGCCTCAGCGGCTCGGGAAGCGAGCGCTCAAAGATCTCGGCCAGCTCCTCGGCCGTCACCAGATACCTGCCCAGCACCCATTCGCAGGCCAGGGCGACGGTCCCGTGGCAGTAGAGGCGCAGGCACATGTCCGTACGGGTATCCAGGGTGTCCGTGCCCGCGATCTGCTGGAGGCAGGCTTTCAGGCAGGTATAGTTGGTTTCCGTCATTCTGAACAGGAAGGCGTCCAGCCCGGCCGTGTTCAGGAACAGGTTGCTCAGGTACTCCCTGTTCGATTCATAATAGCGCGCGCCTTCCAGCAGCGTCTGCCGCCAGGGGACGCTGCCCGTACCGACCGGCGCCACGATCTCGCTCACCTGACGGGCGTAGTCCCAGGCGATGAGGTCGTGCTTGTCGCGGAAGCATCGGTAGAAAGTAGCCAACGAATAACCGCAGTTGTCCGCGATCGCCTTCACCGTGATTCTGTGTGCACGCCCGTCCGTTCCGCCAGCTCCCGGAAGGAGTCCGCCAGCAGCTCTTTCGCTGTTTTTTTCCTTAACACGCGCGGCTTCCCTTCCGCCTTACAGGAAGGTCACGGTGTGGGCCTTCAGTACGCAGTCGCCGGGGGCGAGGCGGATCATGCCCGGCTTGTGCGCGATCTGCATGTCCGCGTCCACGTAATCCGGCGCGTTGCACCAGGGCTCGATGCAGATATAGTCCGCGCCGGGCTTGGTCCACAGCATCAGCACGTCCATGCCCGCGTAGTCGACGCGGATCTTTTTTTCGCTGACGTCGCTCTTCAGCGTCACGCTGCGGCTCTTCAGCGAGGGAAAGACGAGGGCGTCGACGGCGAAGTATTCCGTTTTCAGGGGCAGCTCCTTCGCGTTCTCCGCCATGATCACGGGCTCGCGGCGGATCAGGTTGCCCTCCAGCACGGAAACGGCCAGGGTCTCCGGCAGGGCGAACTCCACGGTATAGCGCTCCAGGCCGCCCGGCGTCGCCCAGGCCTCGTGCGAGCCCACGGAGAACCAGAAGGTCCGGTCATCCAGGTTTTTGACGGAATAGGCGATCTCCAGCGAGGCCCCGCTCAGGCGGTAGGCGGCCCGCAACTCATAGCGGAAGGGGAAGCCCGGGCGCTGCTCCGTCAGCAGGAAAACGGCACTGTCCGCGCCGGCGGTCTCGACGCTCCATTCCGCCTGGCGGGCGAAGCCGTGCTTGCCCATTTCATAGCGCTTCCCGTCCAGGTAATAGGCGTCCTCCCTGAGGCCGCCGCAGACGGGGAACATGATCGGCGCGCGGCTGGCCCAGAACTTGGGATCGCCCTGCCACAGGCGTTCGGTGCCGTCCGCCTCGAGGACGGACTGCAGCTCCGCGCCGTGCGTGGAGATCGTGATGGTCAGCGCTTCGTTTCTGATGGTGATCAGGCTCATGGGGACACCTCCGAAATATAGTGATTGTCAGGGAAAATTGTAATCTACGCTCCCGGAGAAGTCAACAGAAATTTATTGTGTTTGGCCGGAGATTATGTTATGATTTTTCAGGTATATCCTGCTCCCGCAGTCAGAATGGGAACGTGAAACGACAGACAAGGAGACATGAGTATGGCAAAGGTACTGCTGCTGAACGGAAGCCCCCGCGCGAAGGGCTGCACCGCCGCCGCGCTGGACGAGATGATCGCGGTGTTCCAGGCGGAGGGGATCGAGACCGAGCTGGTCCAGGTGGGCAGCCAGAACATCCGCGGCTGCGTGGCCTGCGGCTTCTGCGAAAAGAACGGCCGCTGCGTGGTCAACGACCTGGTGAACCAGGCCGCGCCGAAGCTGGAGGCCGCCGACGGGCTGGTGATCGGATCCCCGGTGTATTACGGCTCCCCCAACGGCACCCTGCTTTCCTTCCTCGACCGGCTGTTCTACAGCACCTCCTTCTCCAAGCACATGAAGGTCGGCGCGGCCGTGGTCAGCTGCCGCCGGGGCGGCAATACGGCGTCCTTCGACGTGCTCAACAAATACTTCACCATCAGCGGCATGCCCGTCGCCTCCAGCACCTACTGGAACCAGGTGCACGGCTTCACCGCCGGGGACGTGAAAAAGGACCTGGAGGGCCTGCAGACCATGCGCAACCTGGCGCGCAACATGGCGTTCATGATCCGCGCCATCGCCGACGCGAAGGAGAAATACGGCCTCCCCGCCGTCGAGCGTGGCTGCTTCACCAGCTTCCCGGACGGGAAATAGCGGTGGAAGTAGGAGTGAGGAGGTAGGAGTGAGGAGTGAGGAGTGGCTGTCGAAATGCCGCAGAGCGGCATTTCAATCTATATCGCCTGCCGTCAGGCAGGCCGCAATCATTGATCAAATTCCGTAACGCAGTGGAGGAATTTGCACCTGAACTCCTCACTCCTCACTCCTACCTCCTCACTGCCCACTCATTCTCCCTCTTATCCCACGGCCTGACCAAAGGAGTCCCCCTATGACCGTCACTTACGCGCTGACCGCGTCGCTGCTGTTTTTATGCAACAGCCCCTGAGCAGCGCCGTGGCTCGGGAAAGGGCTGCCAGACGCTTGTCTGACAGCCCTGTGTCTTTTTTTACGTTATTTTGCTTTCTTGCCGGCAGCCACAGGCCGTTTCTTTGCCTTCCGGAAGGCCAGGAAGCCCCACAGGCCCAGCAGCACCACCAGGGCGGCGTCGATGATGAACATCACGTTCTGCCACATCGGGCGCTGGTAGCCGATGATCTCGGCGCCCATGGCGTTGCTGTTCACGACCGCGTAGAGCACGTTCTTGGTCGCGTTGCGCAGCAGGGTGATCTGCGTCGCGTCGTCCGCCTTGTTGAAGGTCTTCGCGTCCTGGGTCAGGAACAGGTCGCCGCCGGCGCGGATCATCTCGTCCACGTGCGTATAGGTATTCAGGCTGTAGTCCGTGATGACCGGTCCGCGGGCGCCCCATTCGTTGCGCAGCACCGCGGTCAGCAGCGGATAGCTGCCGCCGGCCCAGCGCATGCCGATGCGGTTAAAGGAGGACATCATGCCGTTGACCTTCGTAGCGCTGGTCTTGACCGCGATCTCGAAGGGCTTCAGGTAGAGCTCGCGCATCGCCTGCTCGTTGGCCCAGACCAGGATACCGTTGTATTCGCGGTCCGTTTCCTGATCGTTGACGGCGAAGTGCTTGACGTAACAGTAGACGCCGCGGGCGGCAGCGCCGTCGATGACCTTCGCGGCAAACTTGCCGGAAAGCACGCCGTCCTCGGAATAGTACTCCCAGTTGCGTCCGGCGAAGGGAGAGCGGTGGATGTTGACCGCCGGCGCGTACCAGCCGGTATAAGGCAGGCCGTCGCCCTTTTCATTGCCGATCAGGCCCTCCTCGCCGACCAGCTGGCCCATGCGTTCCGCCAGCTCGACGTTCCAGGTCGCGCCCATGACGCATTCGGCCTGGTAGGCGCAGGTGTTGTAGATGACGGATTCGGAGAGGAAGCTCGTGAAGCCGGAGGGGCCGTCCGCGTCGGTGGTCATCGGCTTGTTGATGATGCCGTCCACGCCGCCGACCGGATTCGTGCGGAAGGCGCCGTAGCCGACGAGGGTCTTCATCTCGTCCACCGTGATCTCGTTGAGCAGGGTCTCCCAGCGCGGATCGTCGAAATCGACGGATCCGACGTATTTGCCGCTCGCGTCGGAGAGCATGGCCTTCAGCGACAGCCCGCTGTTGACCGGGGCACCGTAGGTGACGTCCTTCACCTCCCAGGGCTGGCCCGCGTCGTCCGCGCTGTACTTGCGCTTGATGGAGGCCTTGAGCTCGTCCATCAGGGCATCCGTCAGGGTGCGCGCGCTGTCCGCCATATAGGCGGTGGGCACGGTGCCGGCGAAGTCCTTGCGGCTGACGAAGGAGGCGTAGGTCCAATCGCCGAAGATACCGGCACTCACGTCGTCGAACTGGTTGGTAACGGCGGCGTCCTTGCCCCATTTATCCTTCTCGGAGGCGATCTGCGCGCCGGCTGCCAGCTGATAGGCCGCCTGGGCCTTCGGAGTATGCGCGTTCGCGGAAACGAACACCGTATACTCGCCCGCCTCGAGCTCATAGCCCCTGAAGCCGTTCTGGTTGGCGTCGGCATAGTCGTAGGACTTCATATCCGACGCGTTCATGGACAGGGTCACGGTCTGCTCCTCGCCGGGCTGCAGCAGCTTCGTCTTCACAAAGTCGCCCAGCACCACATAGGGCTTTTCGATGGCGGGTTTTTCATAGTCATAGGGCGCGCTGAAATACAGCTGCACCACGTCCTTGCCGGCATAGCTGCCGGTATTCTTGACCTTGACGGTCACGTCGATCCTGTCCTCCGCGGTGATGGCGCTGCCATCCGCCTTGGCAAAGCTGACGTCCCAGTCAAAGGTGGTATAGGAGAGGCCGTAGCCGAAGGGATAGACCACATGATCCTGATACCAGGTAGAGGCCGCGTCGGCGCGGGTCTCCTCATAGCCGCGCGTCTCATAGTAGCGGTAGCCGACATAGATGCCTTCCATGTAATTGACGAAGGCGAAGTCGGTCTTGTCGCCGTTGTAGAGATAGCGGTTGCCGAACTCGCTGCCGTAGATGCCGGTATTGTACCAGGTCGGATCCTGCGTGAAGTCGGCCGCCCAGGTATCCACGGTGTGGCCGGAGGGGCTGAAGGCCGTGCCGTCCGTCATTTTGCCGGTCAGCACCTGGCCGACCGCCATGACGCCGGTCGCGCCCGGGAAACCCATCCATACGACAGCGTCCACGCCCGCGTCCGCCTGCACCTCGCCCATTTCCATCGTGGTGCCCACGTTCAGCAGCACGATGACCTTGGAGAAGTTTTCCTTGACATGCGCGATCAGCGCCTTTTCATTGGCGTCCAGCTCCAGGTAGTGGCTGTCGGCGCTCTCCGCGCCGGCGACCGCGGTCGCGTAGCTGAAATCCGTGGCCATGGTGCGGGGCAGGTCAAAGCCCTCGCCGCCGATGCGCGAGATGACCACGATGGCCGCGTCGTTGTACTGCGCGTAGCTCGCGGTCACATCGGAGGTATAGGAGGCCACGGGCGTTTCGCCGGTCGCGTAGCCCGCCAGGCGCTGGCCCGAGGTCATCGCGGGGTTCTCCGGGCGGCCGCTGCCGCTCTTGCCGTTGTCCTCATAAAAGCTCTTCAGCGTGGTATTGTAGCTGATGCCCGCGGCGCTCAGGCTGTCATACAGCGTATTGCCCGCGGCGGAGGAGTTGCTGGACGCGGAGCCCGAGCCCGAGGTCACGACGTTCACGGAGTTTTTGCCGAAAACGCTGACCTTCGCGCCGCTCTGGAGCGGCAGGGCCTGCTCCTCGTTCTTCAGCAGGGTGATGCCCTCTTTTTCGACCTCGATCACGAAGTCCTTCGCGGCGGCCAGGGCCTGGTCCTTGGTGCTGAATTCCTGCTCGTACACCGTGCCGCCGTCGCCCTCCGCCACGATCGCGCGTTCGCCGCCGAAGAGGAGGTTGAACGTATTGCCCGCGATCGGGACGGTCAGGAGAATGACGTTGACCGCGATCGCGACGACCAGCACGATGGAAGTGATGATCGCCCATACCTTCACCGCGCGGCTTTTCCTCGGTTTCTTTGCCTTGACATTGCTCATGGAGCTGCTTCATCTCACTTTCTGTTGAAAAGCCCGTGTCCTGTGCGTCCAGGCACAAAACACGGGCTGAACGGCCGGAATGAAAAGCCCTGTTAATCCAGCTCCTCGTGGCTGGCTTCAGATTCGACCATTTCCAGCGCGGCGGCGCTCGTCAGCTTGATGCAGTCGATGGAGGGCGCGCTGGGCAGGTTGGAGCGGTAGGTGTTCTCGCCCGCGACGATCACGATGGTGTTCTCGCCGGCCTTCAGGTTGATGTCGCCGATCTTGCGGGTCTTGAAGTTGTTCTGGTCCATGGGATCATCACCGTTGTCGGTGGTGAACTCATTGTACTCGATGGCTTCGCCGTTGACCGTGATCTTCAGGGTGGTGGGGTTCCAGACGCAGCTGCCCAGGATGTTGGAGCCGACGGTCATCTTCATGGTCGCCACGGCGTCCGCGTCCGATTTGATGATGAAGGTGATGGGGCTGGCGGTGCCCAGGTTGCCGACGAAATAGCCGTTGGAAGCCTTGGCGTTTTCCGTCACCAGACCGATGCCGGTGGGAGAACCGGACACGCCCAGGCCCTCGAGGCCTTCGAGCTCGGTGTATTCGGCCTCAAACACGTACTCGGTATCTTCCGCCAGCACAGCGGCCGCGGACAGCAGCATCGCGAGGACCAGCGCCACAGAAAGAAGCTTTTTCATAACACATTCTCCTTTTCATATCAATGGGACAGGACGCGGACCGCACCGCGGCCCGCGTCTGTCATTCTCGGTTATTCGACGACCAGCGGCAGCTCGATGGAGGCAGGCGCGTAGCCCTCCGCCTCGGCGGTGATGGTCACAGTGTACTCGCCGGCCGCGGCAGGCGTACCGGTGATCACGCCGCCCTCCAGCGCCAGGCCCTCAGGCAGGCCGGAAGCGCTGTAGGTGATCGGGGAGTAGGCGTAATAGGTGTTCAGGGTCGCGTTGTCCAGCTTGACGGAGGTATACGCCTCGCCGGCCTTCGCGTTCTCGAGCTTGATGTCGACTTCCTCGTCGTCCACCTCGATGGTCTTGCTGTAGCGCACCTTCGCGCCCTTCGGGATCTGCATGCTGTTGGAGTTGGCGACCATGTAGAGGATCTCCTTCGCCGCGCGCTGCATGCAGTAGATGGTGATGTTGCGGGCGTCGGCGTCCATGGCCAGGATCTGATCCTTATCCAGGAACACGCCGAAATTGAGGCCGTAGACGAAGGCGTCCAGCATCATGTTGGAGCCGGCCTTGATCAGCTGGTAGGCGTTGCAGGCCCAGTACAGCGTGATGTCGGTGACGATGGCGCCCTTGAAGCCCCACTCGTTGCGGGTGATCTGCTGGTTGATGGCATAGCTGCCGCCGCACCAGGTCTTGCCGATACGGGTGAAGGAGCCCATCGCGAAGCGGGCGTCGCCCTCTTCGACCGCGATCTGATAGCCCTTCAGGTACACTTCACGCGCGGTCTGCTCGGTCATCCAGGCAGCCAGACCATCGTTGGGGGTACCGGAGCCGATGCCTCCCATGCGGTAGGTCACGGCGCCGCCGCCGTCATTGTGGAAGGCGAAGTGCTTGAGCGTCACGTAGCAGCCCTTTTCCAGAGCGCCCTTGGAAAGGTTCGCGGCCATCACGCCGGTGACCACCGGATCTTCGGAGTAGTATTCCGTAGCGCGGCTGTCGAAGGGAGAACGGTGGATGTTCATACCCGGGCCGTACCAGCCGGTGTAGGAGTACACGATGCCGCTGGGAACGGTGGAGTTGCCCCAGATGCCCTGGTCGCCGATGATCTTGCCCATGCGATAGAGCAGGTCCTTGTTGAAGGTGGAGGCGATCATGGGTTCGGAAGCGAAGTAGTTGAAGCGGTCGTTGGTGTCGGTGTAGTTGCCGGTCCAGCCCTTCGGGCCGTCGGTGTCGCGGGAGTAGGGCTTGCCGATGTAGGGCACAGCGCGGCTGTTGAAGCCGCCGAAGTTGACCAGCTCGATCAGCTCGTCCAGGGTCAGCTGCTTGGCCAGCTCGTCATAGCGCGGATCATCCGCTGGCGCGCCTACCAGGTCAGCCAGCACGATGGAATAGGTGTCGCCTTCGCGGGCAGCAGCGTCGCCGTAGGTGACTTCGCCGATGGCCGCAGCGTCATAGTAAGCGTTGAACTTCGCGTCGTCATAGGCGTAGGTCGCATATTCTTCCGCGGAGATCTCCTTGGTCTCCACATAAGCGTCGGGCATGGTGCCGGCGAAGTCCGCACGGGACAGCAGCTTGTAGCCTTCCGCCGCGAAGCCTTCGGTCACGTCGTCCAGATGGTTGGTGACTTCCGCGCCGCCCACGGACTCGGAGCAGAGCTCCTTGGCGGCCACATTGTAGTTGAACTCAGCGTCGTTGGCGCTGCCGTAGTGCGCGCTCTGAGCGATCTTGACGCCATAGGCGCCGGCGTCCAGCACGTAGGTCTTGTCCGTCACGTTGTCATAGGAGGCCATGTCCTTGACGTCGATGGCCACCTGCACGGTGTCGCTCTCACCGGGCTGGAGCAGCTTGGTCTTGGCGAAGTCACCGAGGACCACATAGGCCTTTTCGATGACGGTGTCGTTGCCCGTGGCTTCCTTGCCGTAGGGAGCGGTGTAGTACAGCTGTACGACGTCCTTGCCGGCCGCGTCGCCGGTGTTGGTGACCTTGACGTCGAAGACCAGCTTATCCGCCTTGGTGACGGCGGAGTCCGCGGCGGTGGCGGGAGTCACTTCCCAGGCGAAGCTGGTGTAGGACAGACCATAGCCGAAGGGATAGACCACGTTCTCGGCCCACCAGCCCTCGTTGCCGGCCTTGGCTTCTTCGTAAGCGCGGGTCTCGTAGTAGCGGTAGCCCACGTAGATACCCTCTTCGTAGCCGACCTCCCAGGTGTTGACGGGCTTGCCGTCCACCACGAACTGGGTGTAGCCGGTCTTGGTGCCGGCGCCGTCCACGGAGTGCGCGTCAGAGGCGGTCTTCACGTTGAAGTTGGCGTAGGAGGGGTTCTTGGTCAGGTCCGCGGCCCAGGTGTCCACCGTACGGCCGGAGGGATTGACATCGCCGCAGAGCACGGGGCCAACCGCGGCAAAGCCGTTGTCGCCGCCCTCGCCGATGTTCAGGATGGCGTCGATCTTCTCGTTCTGCTGCAGCGCCGCCATTTCCATGACGGAAACGTTGTTGATCAGGACGATGACGTTCTCAAAGTGCTCGGCCGCGTAGTCGATCATGGCCAGCTGCACCTTGTCGAACTGCAGCGCGTGGGTAGCGGCGGGATCAGCGCCGGCGCGCAGCACGATGACCGCGGCGTCGCCGTACTCGGCATAGCTGTTCTCCCAGTAGGGATAGACCGCGCGGTAGGCGTAGGTCATATCCCAGTCAGAGGCCGCGCCCTCAGCGATCAGGGCGGTGTAGGTCGCTTCCAGCGCGGGATTGAGCTCAAAGCCCGCTTCCTTCATGCTGGAAATCACGTTCGCCTGCGCGATGGCCGCGCCCGCGGAGGCGTCGCCGCCGTTCATGCTGGCGCCGGCGTTGGGGTTGTACCCGGCGTAGCCGAACATTGAGACCTTCGCGCCCTTCTTGAGGGGCAGCGCGCCGTTGTTCTTGAACAGGATCATGCCCTCCTGGGCGATCTCCACGTTCAGGTCGAGACCGGCCTGCAGAGCTTCCGCCTTGCTGGCGTAGTCAGAGGTGAAATAAACAGCGGGGGCGCCCATCGCGGGAGCGACGGAGCACAGCATGGCGCAGCAAAGCGCGAGCGCCAGGATCCTGGAAAGGTATCTGCTCATCTGTAGTCCTCCTGTTTGTTTTATCCGGCCGCATATCGACCGGTTAGCAGGAAAATTATATCAGACTTACATCTTGCGTTCAATGTGATTATCGCATAAAATATATATTGTTGATTTAGCGTTTTTCCACAAAGAAACGGAGGGACCATGGATCAGGAAAACAGCGAACACCGGCTGCTGGACATGCTGCTGAACGAGTGCAATCTGCAGGACCTGACGGACACCTGCGCGGAGCTGCTCGGCGCGCCGCTGCGCTTCGTCTTTCACCAGGGCGAGGACGGCTTCATCGCCTCTTCCGGCTTCGATCCCGCAGACGCGCTGCTTGAGCAGCGGATCATCGACGCCCAGCTGAAGCGATCAGGGGAGGCCCTGCCCACCCAGCTCAGGCAGCTGATGGAGCTGCGCCATCTGCAGCCCTTTATCGCGGAGCCCGAGCTCTCCCGTTTCCCCCACCGGCTGCTGCTGTGCATCGCCAGCGCCGGCAGAAGCGCGGACGGGATCCTCTCCCTGCCCGAGAAATCCGTCCGGCTCGAGGAGATCGATCCCGCCCTGATGCGGCTCTGCGCCCGCTGCCTGGCGCTGTGCCTGCACCAGCGGCGCTGGAACCACCGTCTCGTGCGTATTCGGGCCGGCATGAACCGGCTGCTGAGCGGACGCCGCAGCAGCTATCAGGACATCGTGCACGAGGTCGGCACCCAGGCCCTGCCGGAACAGGGGCATTACCGCCTCCTGAGCGTCCGCTGCCTGTCGCCGCAGGAGGAGAGCACGCTCCCCGCCCTCACCGGCCAGCTCGCCCACTGGCTGAAAACGGAATGGGTATTCGAGGAGCAGCAGACCGCTCTGCTGCTTTTCGAGTCCGCCTGTATGCCGGACGATCTGGACCGCCGCCTCGGGCCGCTGCTCAGGCTGTCCGGCTGCGCCGCGTGCCTGTCGCCGGACTATACCGACCTGATGGACACGTCGCTCTGGCGGAGCAGGCACAGCCGCCTGCCGCTCTTCCTGCACGCCGGGGCCGGCGACCTCGTTCATTACGCCGACTGGCTGGACTGGGGGCTCTTCGCCGAGAGCGGCCTGGCCGCCGACGCGCTGGACAGCTTTGTCCCACCGGCGCTGCGCCTGCTGCGGGAGACGGACCGGCGCGAGGGCAGCGACTACCTGCCCACCCTGACGGCTTACTTTGAAAACCACTGCAGCAAAAAACAAGCAGCCCTCATGATGGGGCTGCATGTGAATACCGTGTCCTACCGGCTGCAGAAGATCGAGGAGCTGTCGGGCCTCCTGCTGGAAGACCCGCGTACGCTCTTTATCCTGCCCGCCGCGCTGCGGCTGATGCGGTACCAGGAGGCCATTACTCCGCCGTCAGCTTGATATTCTTCCCCTTGGCGATCAGCGCCTCGGCCGCGCTGATTTTCAGCGGGGACTGCTCCTCCGCCGCCTCGGCGGCAGCGGGGGCCTCGATCTCCGGCGCCGCCGTGCTGAAGGACTGCGCCTGGGCCGAAACGGCCAGTACGAGCGACAGGATGAGCGCGATGATCAGAGCGCTGCGTTTCATAACATTTTCCTCGTTTCCTCAGTTTTCCCATTCGGTTTTCACGCAACGCGGCTTTCCCTGCTTGTGCCGCGTTCCATACCCTATATCATACAAAAAAGTGGCGCAAATGCCACGTCACAAAACGGGACATTCGCGTCACAAAACGGGACACTGTTCAAAATGGTTACCAGATCATACCTTAAACGAGGCCAACAGGCTATTTCCCCACGATATTCTTCACCCACACGCCCTTACGCACCAGGTGGAAGCCGAGGGCGCACTTGAGGAGGTCCGAGCTGAGGACACAGACCACCATCCAGACGATATACATATCCGTATACCGGCTCAGGATAAACGCGATGGGGATGGAGATCGCCCAGAGGCAGGCGGAATCGAACAGGAAGGTGATCCAGGTCTTGCCGCCGGAGCGCAGGGTGAAGTAGCACGCGTTCGTAAAGGCGTTCATGGGCATAAAGACGGCGTTGACGATCATCAGCTGGGTCGCCAGGGCGCGGATATCCTCCCCGGTCTGGTAGAAGCGCGGGAAGAACGGCGCGGCGCAGACCAGCAGCAGCGCGGTACCGGTGCTCATCAGGATGGAGAACACGATCAGCTTGCGCGCCAGGTCGCGCGCCTCCTTCAGGCGGTTCGCGCCGAGGCGCTGGCCCACGATGATAGAGATCGCCGTGCCCATGGAGAGAAAGACCACGTTGAACAGGTTGCTGATGGTGGAGGAGATGTTCTGCGCGGTGACCACGCTCAGCCCGCGCATGGAATAGCACTGGGTCAGGGTGGCCATGCCGCTGGACCACAGGGCCTCGTTGACGAGCAGCGGGAAGCCCTTCACAAAGAACTGCTTGACGCGCTCCGCGGGAATGTGGAGCGAGCGGTACAGCCCGACCACCCAGGGGTTCCTGCTCCGGTGCCGGTGCGTCCAGGCCATGACGATCGCCATTTCCACATAGCGGCTGATGACCGTGGCGATGGCCGCGCCGTCCACGCCCAGGGCCGGGAGGCCCAGGTGCCCGTAGATCAGCAGCCAGTTGCCCACTAAGTTGACCAGCACCGCGGCAATGCCCGCACGCATCGGCAGCAGGGTCTCGCCGCACTCGCGCAGGGTGCTGGAATAGACCTGCGCGAGCATGAAGGCCGGGAGCCCCGCCAGCATGATCCGCAGGTAGGACTGCCCGAAGCGCAGGGTGCTGACCAGGTCGCCGCCCTCGGCGGACTCGTTCAGGTACAGACTGATCAGCGGCTCCCCCGCCGCCAGCAGCACCGCGAAGGTCGCCGCCGTCAGCAAAAGCCCGGTCAGCAGCTTATAGCGGAAGGTCTGGCGGATGCCCTCGTGATCCTCCTGCCCGTAGAACTGCGCGGTAAAGATGCCCGCGCCGGCCAGGCCACCGAAGATGCACAGGCTGTACACGAACAGGAGCTGATTGACGATGGCGACGCCGGACATGGGCTCCGTGCCCACCTGCCCGACCATGATATTGTCCAGCAGGCTCACGAAGTTGGTGATGCCGTTCTGCACCATCACCGGCACCGCGATCCGCAGCACCATCTGGCGGAACGCCCGGTCGCCCAGGTATTTTTGCTTCAGGTCGGACATAAGGCTCCTTTTCGTTTATCCCAGGCTCACCACGTTCAGCCCCTCTTCCCCGCTCTCCTGGACGGCCTTCTCGTGGCCGACGATGCAGACGGCGCCGTCGGCAGCCAGGGCGTTCAGGGTATCCAGCCAGGCGGTGAGGTCGGCCGGGGCCATGCGCAGGACGCGGGCGCGGTCGGCGCGGCGCATTTCGTCCGTGATGCCCTTGAACCAGCGCACGTCCGCGATCTTGCCCTTCTGGCGCGGGGTGGACAGGGGCTCGCCCTGGCCGATGGTCGAGATGATGAAGGGGGTCAGGGCTTCGCCGCTTTCCACGAAGGCGCGGATGAAGTCCGGCATGGCGCGGTAGGCCGCCAGGGTATGGGCCGGGTTCGGGTCGCGGTAGGACGCGGCCGCCACGGAGCCGGAGCGCCGGACGGCAAAGCTCACGCCGTACGCACCGCCCTGCACGCGGACGCTGTTCCACAGGCAGCCGAAGGTCAGGATGTTGGAGAGCACGGACGCGGTGCTGTCATACGGCTTCGTGCCGCGGTTCAGCGACCAGCCCATGGCCGCGTAGGTGATCTGCGCCGGCACGACGAAGGCCTCCTTCATCGGCGCGTCATAGGCCAGAGTACGCATCTCAGGCGTTGCCCCGCCCTCCGGCAGGCCGGCCAGCAAGGCCTCCGGGACCAGGCGTTCGCCCGTCACGCTCAGGGTCAGGCGCTTCAGGCAGACTGTTTCCTTCAGCACGCGCCGCCACAGCGCGCGCAGGCCAGGCAGATACGCGGGCAGGTCGGCGCAGATCTCATGCGAGCGCCGCACCAGCGTGATGCCGGACAGGTATTCCCCGGCCGCCGCCGCCGCGCTGTAATGCGCGTTCACGCGCTGGCCCGCGTAGCGGTTGCCGCCCATGATCACGGACTGGCGCAGGTCGTCGTCCGTCTGCAGCAGGATCTCGCGGACCAGCTGATTGCTGGAGAAATCCGTCTCAGTCAGGATCTCGGTGAGCAGACTGACCGCCTTTTCCGCGTTCTCCTTCAGCGCGGAGAAGGAGGCGGTAAGGTATACGCCGCACCGCGCGGGATCCTCGTCCTTCGCCATGGCCTCCAGCTCGATATCCAGCGCGCCGGTATACAGCTTGATCTCCCGCTGCAGCTCGGTCACGGTATGCTTCGCGGTGGGCAGCTCGGCCAGCAGGTCGGGCAGCAGCGCGACATCGGTCAGCTCGGCGGGCGTGAGCTCGCCCAGCCTGTAGTACATGTTCACATGCGCGATGCCCGGGCACGGCGCTTCGTGATACAGCACGGTCACGCCCCGGCAGCAGGATTCCTCGGTCATGGTCTTTTCCGGCTCGGGATTGACCTCGTCCAGGGCCAGCTGCGGCAGGGTCGCGCGCGCCTCGTCACTGTCGGGCGTCTGCTGCCAGGTCATCAGGCGGTGGTTCTCCTCCACCAGCTTCTCGTAGGCCGCGTCGTCCAGCCTGGCCAGCCGGGCGTCCAGCCGTGCCTGCTCCTCTGCCCGCAGGCGCTCGTCCATGGCGGGGTCGGGGGTCAGGATGATCTCGTGCGTATCCTCGGGCGAGAGGAAGATCTCCTTCAGCAGGCGCTCATAGGCGTCCGTTTTGAGCATGTCCTTGAGCTCCTGCAGTTCCTTGTCGAAGGTCAGGTACAGGGCGGGATCGCCGCCGTACAGCCAGGAGTTCTGCGCCATGATGGCCCGCATCAGGCCCTGGGGCTCCGTGGGCTCCTTGAGGCGGAAGGCGAGGCGGTTGATGGACGCCTCCAGGTCCTTGCGGTCCACGCCGTCGGCCAGCAGCTTCTCAGCCGTGGCGCGCAGGGTCTCCTTGATGGCGTCCAGCTTGTCCGCCTCCGTATTGCGGATCCACACCGCGGACACGGTCTGGAGCGTGCCGTCCTGCAGGGAGGCGTCCAGGTCCTGCCCCAGGCCGGCGTCCAGGATCGCGCGCTTGAAGGGCGAATCGTTGCCGCCCGCCACCGCGTCCAGCAGCACGGACGCGGCCAGGCCGCGGGTCTTGTCCTGCCAGCCGTGCAGCAGGCGGGCGAACAGGATGTGCGTCTTGTCCGCCGGGTCCTCGTCTTTGGAAATGGCGTAGCTGGCGCGCACCTGCTTCGCCTTCTGCGGCAGCTGCGGCTTGAGCTCGATCGCCCTGCCGCTCACCGTAAAGCGGTCCAGGTACTCCTCGAGCAGGGCAAAGGTCTCCTCCTCGGGAATATCGCCGTCCAGCCAGATGCGCGCGTTATCCGGATGGTAAAAGCGCTTGTAGGTGTCGATGAAGGCCTCGTAGGTCAGGTCCGGGATCACGGTGGGATCGCCGCCGGAGTTGAAGCCGTAGCAGTTGTCCGGGAAGAGGGCCTCGGCGCTTACCTGCTCCATGACCTCATCCACCGAGGACATGGCGCCCTTCATTTCATTGAACACCACACCCTTGATCGAGGCGCCGCGCTCCCGGGTCTCCGTTTCCACGTGCCAGCCCTCCTGCATGAAGATGCAGGGATTGTGCAGGATCGCGGGGGCGAACACCGCGTCCAGGTAGACCTGTGTCAGGTTCAGAAAGTCCTGGCGGTTGCGGCTGGATACGGGATACATGGTCTTGTCCCCGAAGGTCATGGCGTTCAGGAAGGTGTTCATGGAGCCCTTGATGAGCTCCACGAAGGGTTCCTTGACCGGGAAGCGCTCGCTGCCGTTGAGCACGGAATGCTCCAGGATATGGAAAACGCCCGTGGAGTTTTCCGGCAGGGTCTTGAAGGTGACGCAGAACAGCTTGTTCTGCTCGGCGCTGCGGCACCAGCACAGCTGCGCGCCGGACTGCCGGTGGGTCATTTCGATGAGCGTGGAATGGATCTCCTCCAGCTCCCGCACCCGGGTCACGGTGAATCCGTGGAATTGGTCTCCTGTTTGAAACTGCATAGCGGCCTCCTGTATCGTTTGCTCGGATGATCCGGCGTACACGTCTGAAAATCGACGGTGAAAACGCCCCTATTGTAGCAGGAAATCATGTTTTTCGCAATCCCGGCGCGGAAAATGGACCCGTGCAGTCAACTCGGTACGGAAGTCTATCAATCTGATGATTTCAATTCCTTCCACCGAGGCTGTTGAGTTTGTATGCATGGCAAGAATGGCCTTTCTGTAGTTGTCACGCACCATCTTCAGCGGGGCAAGTTCGCGCTGCCTTGTCGATTCCGCTGTCATATCATCTGTCACCTGAAAATAGGTTTTCTCATGATCCTTCGTAGCGATGAAGTCTATTTCCTGGGTTCCTATTTTTCCGACAGCAACGTCGTAGCCTCGGCGGAGCAGTTCAAAATAGATGCTCAATCATCGGTTTCCCAATTATCGCATATCATCTTATAGAGTTCGTACGGTTCATCGCCCAAATCCGTGGTTTCATGCGTAATGCACCAATTGTCATATGCCTTTTTGAATATCTCTGAATCACAAATATCATTTAGGATTTGATCACTGGTCGTTTCATCGCCAGCTTTATAATATGCTACTCCTCGACTATACATTATTACAAGATGATACTCTACGTTTCTTTGCAATTGATAGTCTTTCTTTGCACAGTAGTATTCCATTGCATCCCAATATGGCAATGACTTGACTGGATCGTAAAAATCGTCAGTTAATAGTATTTTCGCCACATTCAGCGTTGACTCTTCCGCTTCAAATTCGTAACCAGGCACATCACGCTCAGTCGAAGTCCAGTTCATTAGTTTCAGAGCTTTTAATGCATATGTCAGACTGCTTTCATAGTCTTTTACGCTATGTAGACAGGTCGCAAGATGGGAGCAATAGCGAATATTGTTGCTATTTAGCGAAACAAGTTTTTGGTAAATTGGTAAAGCCTCTTTAAATAAGCTTTGATCGAAAAGGTCCTGAGCAATTTGTTCCATTTCATCAGCATCATTTGATTCCAAATCTAATTCAGTAAAGCTTATATCGACTATTTCAGGTACTTTTTGAGGAACCATAAAGGCGGTTAATAACGTGACTATAAGAACAATGGTTTTAATCATTATTTGTTTACCTCTCTGGTGTTATTTGAATATTAATTATTTCATAACTGTTAAGCTTTATTTACCGTCGCTTTAATTGACGAAACAACAGAAGTCTTCAGATACTGAAGGTTCTGGAACAAATGACTCCACGATAAAAACCCTTAATACTGCAATTCTTACTCTTCCCAACTAAAATACTTTGTTTTAGCGATATAATCATATCCAATATAGTTGATCCAACACCCCATATCATCTTCCTTCATTCTAATGGATTCAATTCTTCCTGTTACTCCTGCAAGATCAATCGGGTATTCTTGGATTGATGAATTATCAAATAACGCTGATTTCACTATAAACCATTTATTATCCCTTAAATCTGTATATAAAACAAATTTCCCATTTGCATAAATTACATTTTGATATTCTCGTGATTGAATACTATTGGCCGTATCATAAAATGTTGAATAAGCAGTATTGCCAGAAGGGATATTGATTTGAACGATATTATTGTCAAGGTTTGATATTTCAGGGCAGCTATTGACGATAACTTCTTCATTAAGGATCTCACCGGATTGGCTATAAACTATGTACTGAAAGTATACTCCTGTGCTATCTGACACATCATATATCTTCCAAGTAGTCCCCAAACTAACAGGTTGTTTATAATCAGGACTGTTTAAACTGCCAATAAATACTACTAATACTACTAAAACCGCTTTCAATATAAACATATTCTATTTAAACACCTTCCATTCAATGGGCTTATTATCGCCATCATCTGAATTCTCTAATTTTTGTAGATTTGATAGCCAGATCTCATCATCGAGTAGTTTTGCTTTTTTCTTACAATCGCTATATATCATTTGAAAATAACTATCAGAAATTGATTTTTTTAGTTTTGTAAATACAATAGCAGCACCCGGCCAATTCAAATCCTGTAACCATTCTAATAATTCGGCATAATAGGGCCGTAATTCAATTTCGTCTCTTTCGGAAAGAATTTTAGCACAATTGCTCCATACGTTTTTATTATTATAACTATCATGAGGCTGCAAAAAGACATTAATTGCTTTAACTTCTTTTGCCAATTCAATTCCTCGTAATTGGTTTTCTGGCACTTCGTTCCAATCGATCAATTTCATAATTAAATCGATATCTATCATGATTAATACCACTTCCTTACAATATCGTTTAAGGCTTAGGGCTAATCTTATCTTATACTGTATCATCTGTTTTTATAAGCCTTAAGCACTATACAGGCGGCAAACACTATTACCATGAAAAACGATATGATTTGTACCGTCGTTAAGTTTCTGCTTTTCTCATACTCCTTTAGGGGCTGTTTTTCTGTATGATCTATCATTCGGCGGGTATTGCCAAACTGATCTGTTATATCTACATGAAAGCGGTCATATTGTATTCTATAGTATGAATCAGTCATATATGAGTGTAAATAGCCAGTATCCTCCGGAGGCGCATAATAGTAATCGATCATTTCTTTGTTGAGTTTATAGATACAATTATAGGACGAATGATAGTATAATAGTTCACCATCGGCCAATGTGACGCCATAAACGCCGTTTCTTTTATCAAACACAACCTTATGGCCTTCCACAAATTGACCGTTTGCGTTATAAAGCGCTATACCAGCTTTTACGATGTTTCCCCATTTTGTTTCCACTCTTTCATCGTAACAAACGATGACCGTATCATCAACCACTGTTGCATAATCGATGTCTGCGTCGTCAAATGCCGCCGGGTTTTCAGTGTATTCATGCGCTATGATTCCTTTTTTTGCTTCGATCAAAGCGTCCCCCTCTAATGCTCTGAATACTTTGCCGCCCCAGAGCTGTTCCGCTGCGGCTTCATTAATACCCATTAACATCATACAAGAAACTACGATTATGAACAGATCATAAGCATACACTTTTGAATGCATATTTAAAACTCCATTATCCCATGCTCAGATTTTTTATCCACCCATTTCCTCATCTGGATCAGGTGAACAATGTTCTTTCCGTGCAGGATGTAATCGGTAGTTGTTGTCGTTGTACCAGAAGCAGTGGTCTCCGTAACAATCTTTTGAATTCGTAAGCCTTCGGCGTTGTACGACTACTTAGATACTTGGATATACTTCTCCATTTTCAATTCGAAACGTATGAAGTTCCAATAATTCATTTTGTCCACCAACATTAAGTACTTTAAAAACGCGAATAATCCAAAATCGTTCACCTGAAGTACGCTCATAAAAGCCAGAACCTATAACCATATTATATGGATTTCTGCATAAGAGTCCATGTTCTTTACATATAAATCCCCTATTAAACAGCGTATCATTTAAATAATCAGTATAATAATACGTAAAAGTTTTTATTAGTGCTTCATAATATGACGGGTCATTCTCTTCGGGATACATAGGCTTTGATTCTGAGCAGTCAGAGGCAAAGCTATTCGATACATGAAAATCACGTATTCTACCATTTTGTTTATAGAAATCAGCGCGTTCTTTATAATTCCAAGCATCAACGTTCTTGCTTGAAAACATCTGTTCTGAGTCTATAAGTTTGAGGAGACTCTTTTTTTCTTCTGTAATGGTTTCAACATATAAATATGGTGTGCATACAGGATCAGCATCGGCCATCTCTGATGGCAGCTCAACTAAGACATTTCCATAATAATATAAATCCGTTATTTGCTCATAATAATGAAAATCAAGCGACCATCTCATCCAGATACCATCCAAGCCAAGAAAACGAATCATAAAGTTCTCCGCTCTCAAAGCGTTTTCAGGCACAGTCACATTATTATACTTGGAAATCTCATTGATTTTCTGTATTGCAAATTGTAAAGCAACTTCTCTGTTTTGATAATTCTGATAACTATATGGAATAAGTTCCATATCAAAACACCTTAGCATTAGAACGAATATCAGCAAAGTCTTTATAATCATTTGTAACCGCCATCATTGTATTGCTCATATAAACATAAATACAAAGCTTTAATTATCCTATATCCAACATTTTTCTCATTCTCTTCCCCAAAATTAATGTGTGGTTCCTGAGAATAAATGAACCAACGTGTTGCGCTTACTGTATCTAAACGTTTATTAACCGAAATAAACTCTGCCATATTAGAGTTTGGATCATAAAATAACCTCCCCACTCTTCTTCCCGACTACCCAACAATTGCATCATCGTATACGTTAAACTAAACCTTAGAAACCTGCCATCCACCCATACTCATCAATCAAATCTTCCATCTCATCCCATCCGCGAGGATGGGCCTGTTTCCACTTTTTATAAAGGGGCACAAGTGTTTTCAGCGTCTCAACTGTTTCTTCACGATCTGCTTGTGCTCTTTGAATACGGATGATTTTAACGGATGTTCTCATTGATAATGCCTTGTTGCTAAGCCCAAGTATGTCATCAGCGTATGCAGTAAATGTATATTCGTCTAAAAAGTATGTTTTATACTCCTGCTGAGCCGGAACCAGGGTCATATATAAACCGGTATATCCAAACAAGCCTTTCCATAGCAGCTCTTCACCGTCTTTCACATATACAATCCACACAGGATTTCCATCAGAAAAATGCTCTTCTTCCACGAGAGCCATCTCATATTCATATTGTTCCGGCTGATCAACAAGAAATTCGTTTTTCAAATGCTCCATTGTCTGTTCGTAGATTTCTTGCGCTGTAGCATCAGCCTCTGTCGGTGTGATAATGGTCCCCATATGCATGAGATCCGGTTCTGCTTCATAGTATTCGGAAGAGCGGATACACCACCAATAAAGTGTGCCGTCTCTGCGAAGTGCCAATTCTCCTATATTATGTCCATCTGTTCCGGGGCAGGAGTATATTGCAATATCCCAATAATCTATTTTGCTATCAATCAAACAAATTACCGTTTTTGCTTTAAGGATATCTTCTTTGGGTATTCCCCATTTGACTGAAAAAAACTCTGCCGCAATATCTTTGAGTTCCGCTTTCGATAAATCAGAGGCTGTCGGCTTTAGATATTTTGTGCGGTCTGCATAAACAGTTGATGAGATCATTCCCAGAATCAGTAACAAAGAAACAACCATGGATAATTTAATACAAATCATTTTCATTTCGATCACCCCTTTTGGCACTTCTATAGCTGCATTCTACGGCCTTCCGCAGCCTCAGTTGCCGTTCGTAGCGACTGCAGCAGTAAACTTTCTGAGAGGTCAACGTGAATAACAAATAGGTGCAGCCGGCTTGATAAGTCCAAGTGCCGTCGTTCAGCGGATTTCCAATTGCGTCATAAGTGATCGTCGCGCCATTGTACGAAACCAGCTTGTCCTTCCAGGTCGTGTCGTAACCGTAGGAGATCGTCTGGGGCAACGTCTACCAGGTTTCCATCATATTGTTACGGACTCGGTGTTTCATTCCAGCGGTTATAAACTGAAATAGGAGGCTGATCATCAAAATGATAATATGCTGAAGAATCACTGTCAATGTATGTGCTACTGGTTTTGTCGATCCAGTTCACCCGTTTATGTTTTGCACAAATATTGATCATGTAGCATTGTCTGTACAATTCATTTTCAGCTTCGTATAGCCCGATTAGCCACGAGGGATCATTTTCGTTTGTTTCAGCACAGGATAATGTGATCAATGATGCATCGATATAATAGTTGTGGGTATCAATGTCGAGGCTTTTTTCGCTAATAAAGTCCTGCAACAATGCTAGTGCATTATCATAAGACATCATATCTTCTGTGGGAGTAATAAGCTCAACCTCTTTCCAAAAACCTGACGGAGAGCCATAACTTTGAGCGAATTCCAGTTTAATGTCGTATGGCCAGAATTGCCATATGCGACCATATGTATCATTATACCCCTTTTGCTCCTTGATCTGTTCGATCCTATACCAGTGATTTGCTTCTGACATATATCGATTCAAGTAAACCGGAAAACTAAGGTCATCAGGTTGGCTCAGAAGATGGTTCTCTTCATCGAACACAACAATGTACTGCGGTGGGGATATCAAATTACCTGTTGGATCGCCGTATACATGTCCAAGACAAGCTGTTGCAAAGCGGTTATCATACATATCCTGAAATGTAAATACAACTCGCCATGTTTGTTGGTCATCCCACCATTGAACCTCGGTAGTGAAATATTGGTCAATAAAATCATAGGAATAACCGATCGTCCCATGAAAAAATGCGCGCGCTTCCCGAATCATAGCTTCATCCGCAGCTTCAGAAAAAGCGCTTGTTGGCAGCGGCAAGACAGTGAGGATTATTATGAGTTCAAAGATAAAAGAAATACAAATCACTTGACTAACTTTTCCCATGTTGCTGGCCCTG
>CACWHI010000035.1 GCA_902760595.1 uncultured Eubacteriales bacterium | reverse complement strand
GAGCCCGTCAGGGCGACAGGAAACACCGTTGGGGGGTTCCGTAGGGGGGTCGCAAGACCCCCATGCGGTGACTGTTCAGTCTACGACTGAACAGTCACTATTATAGCCGATCCCTGAATCTCTTTTGAAGCCGCGCACCGCGCGGCTTCCTCCGCAGCTCCACTATCCACTCTTCAAGCTTCACTCTTTTACCGCTTCCCTCGCCAGCAGGTAGGCTCCGGTGATGCCGCTGGCCGTACCCAGGCCGGGCGCGACGATATAATCGGCGAGGCCGTTGTTGACGGCGGGATGACAGAGATAGCCGTTCAGCAGCTTCAGCGTCTTCTCGCGGATCAGCGGGAAGAGGAACTCCTGCTGCATCACGCCGCCGCCCAGGATGATCCTTTCCGGGGAGAAGGTGAACATCGCGGTAGCGCAGAGCTGAGCCAGGTAGTCGCTCTCCAGCGCCCAGGCCGGATGCTCCGGCGGAAGTTCGCGGGCGGGAACGCCCCAGCGCTTTTCGATGGCCGGGCCCGCCGCCATCCCCTCCAAACACGGGCCGTGGTAGGGACAGTTTCCCCCGGGCATCGGGTCGTCCGGACTGACCTGTACGCGGATATGCCCGATCTCGGAATGGATCAGCCCGTGGACCGGCTTCCCGTTGATGACCAGTCCCCCGCCGACGCCCGTCCCGACGGTCACGTAAAGCACGTTTTCCAGTCCCCTGCCCGCGCCAAGCGCCGTCTCGGCGATCGCGGCCGCGTTGACATCCGTGTCGAAGCCGGCAGGCACGCCGAGCGCGTCCCGGAAATCGGAGAGGATCGGATAGTTCCGCCAGGCCAGCTTCGGGGTCGCCGTGATACAGCCATAGGTCGGGGATTTCCTGTTCAGATTCACCGGGCCGAACGAGGCGACGCCGAGCGCGGCCAGCGGGAACCTTTTAAAATACACCGTCAGCTCCGGCATGGTCTCCCCCGGCGTCCGGGTCGGGAACACTTCCCGGTCCACAACCTCGCCGTTCTCGTCGAATACCGCGGCCACCATTTTCGTGCCGCCCGCCTCCAATGCGCCGTACAGTCGCATCCTGGATACCTCCTTCCGTTCATTTCAGGGTACAGGCAATATAAATGAAAACTCGCTGCCCTTCCCGGGCTCGCTCTTCAGCGCGATCTCCACGTTCATCTTCAGCAGGATCTCCCGCGCGATGGACAGGCCGAGGCCGCTGCCCTTGGAGGCGTGGGATTTGTCCGCCTGGTGGAACCGGTCGAAGATATGCCGCTGGGCTTCCTCATCGATCCCGATGCCGTTGTCGCGGACATAGAAGCGGATGCCCGTCTCCAGGCCGTCTGTGGTCACCACCTGCGCCCCCAGGGTGATCTGCCCACCGGCGGGCGTGTACTTTCTGGCGTTGTCCAGGAAAATGGTCAGCACCTCGCTCAGGCGGTCCTCATTCGTGATGATCTCCGGCAGGTCCTCCTTCGGGACATCCAGGAGCAAGGCCTGATGATTGTCCGAAAACATCTGCTTGTTCAGGTCAAACAGCTCAAACATGACCTCCGTGGGCTGGACGCGCTCCATCTCGAAGGCC
Source organism: uncultured Eubacteriales bacterium (assembly GCA_902760595.1). GTDB lineage: Bacteria > Bacillota > Clostridia > Christensenellales > Aristaeellaceae > UBA4246. The sequence goes on along the minus strand of CACWHI010000035.1, from coordinate 34,940 downwards.
GCAGGATTCGACTGCAGCCCGGACAGCTCCAGCAGGTCGTTGACCAGGCGAGAAAGCCTGCGCACCTCGTCCACGATGATCCCGTAATAGCGCATGCGCTCCTGCTCGTCCGTCACCAGCCCGTCGCGCAGGCCCTCGGACAGGCCGCGCATGTTCGCCAGGGGCGTGCGCAGCTCATGGGAGATGTTCGCCACGTACTCGAAGCGCGTACGTTCCAGCCGCTCCGCCTCGGTGATGTCGCGGATAACGGCCATCACGCCGTTCTTCCCGCTATCGGCGGGAAGCAGGGTGATGGCTGCCTCCAGCGTGTCCTCCCCCACCCGGATCCGGCGGCGTCCGGGCTGGCGGAGCTTCAGGGCCTGCCTGAGCGCGTCCATGACTTCGTTCCAGGCGGCTGTACCCTCCCCCAGCAGCTTATTCGCCGCGCTGTTTCTTTCCATCAGCTCCCCGTCCGGGTCCAGAGCGATGATGCCTTCATCCAGCGCCTCCAGCAGCTGCCGTCTGCTGTCGCTTTCACGCTCCAGCGCGGTGATCGTCGCGGATACCTGCTTGGACATCTGGTTGAAGGCGAGCGCCACCGCGCCCGCTTCGCCGGGCATATCCGTATCCAGATGCACCGGCTCCCCGTGCTCCACCGCCTGCGCAGCCCTCTTCAGCTTACGCAGCGGCCCTGCCGATACCTGGCTCAGGACCAGCAGCAGCCCGCTGAACAGCAGCAGCGACGGGATCATCCACACCACCAGGCGGTTACGGTAATTGGTCAGGGAATTGCGGTATTCGCGGGTCGGCTTGCCGGCGAGGATGTAATAGCCCGCCCTCGTTTTTTTGCCGACCACCAGCGCCCAGGTGCCGGTATCGCGCTCCGTCAGGCTGAACTGGCCTTCGCGCTCCAGCCTGCGCACCAGGCGCTGTACGCGCTCACGGCCGAAGTAAGCCACGCCGTTGTCCGAGAAGGCGATGACCTGTTTCTGTGGATCCAGCAGCATCATAAAGACCTGTCCGGGATTCAGCTCCGGATTCACCCATTGCTGCACCGCGTCGCGGTCCGCCATTCCGTTTTCCAGCCGCTCTGCCCATTCCTCCGCCGTCTCGGTAGCCCGGACAAGCTCCGCCTGGTCCGATTCGGTGAAGGTGGTCTCCGACAGCTGGCCGCTGATACGCCAAAGCGCTGCTGCCGAAATGATCAGCAGCAGCACAATCATCAGTCCGAATTGGGTGAGCAGGGGTAGCTCGCGCAGCTTACGCATCCTCTTCAGGCTCCGCTTTGTACCCGACGCCGTAGACCGATTTCAGCACCAGTCCCGCGTCCTCGGGCAGTTTTTTCCGGATCCGCTTGATGGAGGTATCCACCACGCGCGGATCCCCGTCGAAATCAAAGCCCCAGATATTATCCAGCAGCTGTTCGCGGGTGAAGACCTGCCGCGGATGGCTGGCCATCAGGTGCAGGATCTCCACCTCCTTGGGCGAAAGCACCACCGGCTGGCCGTCCACGCGCACCTCATAGCACTTGAGGTCGATGCTGGTGTTGCCGATGGTCAGCTGCTGGTCGTCCGGCTCGCTCTCCATCCGGTTCAGGCGGCGGAAGATGACCGCGATGCGGCTGACCACCTCGCGGGGGCTGAAGGGCTTGACGATGTAATCGTCCGCGCCGAGCGCGAAGCCCAGCAGCTTGTCGACCTCCTCGCCCTTGGCCGTCAGGATGATGATCGGCGTCATGCTGACCGCGCGGATATCCGTGCACACCTGCGTGCCGGAGCGCCCCGGCATCATGATGTCCAGGATGACCAGGTCGGGCCGCATCCGCTCAAAGGCGCTCATGACCTCGTCGCCGCGGAACACGGAAAACACCTCGTACCCTTCACGGGTCAGGTAGATCCGCAGGCTCTCATGGATGCCGATCTCGTCGTCGGCGATCATGATCATTTTTTTCTTCGCCATTACTTACCCCCAGAGGCCGGATCAGCCTTCGACAAGGCTGCGCACAAACTCCCGCGCCTGTTCGGCGTTTTCCGCGGTCGTATTCTCCAATGTCATCTGCACGGAGGGCTTCTTCGCGCGGACGAACTCGGCCACGGCGCTGTAATCCATCAGGCCTGTGCCCGCCGCCACAGCCTTCATGCCGCCGTCATCCTTGAGCACGTAATCCTTCATGTGCACGACGAGCACGTCCTCCTGCAGCAGGTCGATGGCCTCGTCGATGATGCGCCGCGCGTCCGGCAGGTTGCACGCGTCCAGCAGGTTGACCGGGTCGAAGATGATGCCCAGGTTCGGGGATTTGAAGGCGTCCAGCACCTGGCGCGCGCGGCGGCCGTCGCACACGATGTGGCGGAACACCGGCTCGATGGCGATGATCGCGCCTAGCTTTTCAGCGGCCTCCACCACCGGCGCCAGCCGGCGGATGAACAGGTCCAGCGACGCTTCGGTATGGCTGAGGACGGGATCGTACTTGTATTCCTTGTTCGGGTCGCCGGTCTCCGTGCCCACCAGCGCGGCGTTCATCCAGCGCGAGAAGCGCAGGTGCGCCACGTACTTGGCCACGGCGGCGCGGTATTCGTCCATGTCCGGGGTCGCCAGGTTCAGGTAGCAGCCCAGCACAGCCGTATCCAGGCCCTGCAGGTCGTTGAGCACCCGCCGGGCAAAGCCGGGCGTCAGCGCGGACGCTTCCATATACTGCTTGCCCATGGTCTTGGACAGCGCCAGGTGGCAGCAGGTAAAGCCCTGCGCCTTCGCGACAGACGCGCGCTCGGCCAGGGTGCCGGGCGCGCCGTCGTGCAGGCGCAGACCGATCTGAGTCAAAGTCTGCATGTGATCTCCCTTCGCAGGCCGTTACGGCTGCTTGCCGATATAGGCCAGGATGCCGCCGTCGACGTAGAGGATGTGGCCGTTGACGAAGTTGGAGGCATCGGAGGCCAGGAACACGGCCGGGCCCTGCAGGTCCGTCGGGTCGCCCCAGCGCGCGGCGGGCGTCTTGGCGATGATGAACTGGTCGAAGGGATGGCGGCTGCCGTCCGGCTGGCGCTCACGCAGCGGAGCGGTCTGCGGGGTGGCGATGTAGCCAGGCCCGATGCCGTTGCACTGGATGTTGTACTCACCGTACTCGGAGCAGATATTGCGGGTCAGCATCTTGAGGCCACCCTTGGCCGCCGCGTAGGCGGACACGGTCTCGCGGCCGAGCTCGCTCATCATGGAGCAGATGTTGATGATCTTGCCGTGACCCTTCTTGATCATGGACGGGATGACCGCCTTCGCGCAGATGAAGGGCGCGTTCAGGTCGACGTCGATGACCTTGCGGAAGTCCGCGGCACTCATTTCGATCATGGGGATGCGGCGAATGATGCCCGCGTTGTTGACCAGGATGTCGATGACGCCGACTTCCTCTTCGATCTGCTTGACCAGCGCCTGCACCGCTTCCTCATTGGTCACGTCGCAGACATAGCCGTGGGCCTTGATGCCCTTTTCCTGATAAGCCGCCAGGCCCTTGTTGACGAGCTCCTGATTGATGTCGTTGAAAACGATGGTCGCACCGGCGGAGGCGTACGCTTCCGCGATGGCGAAGCCGATGCCGTAGCTCGCGCCGGTGATCCACGCGATCTTGCCTTCGAGAGAGAACGCTTTCATGTCCATGCTGTGTTTCCTCCTTATAATGATTCTGTAAAGCCTAAGATTACAGCTTGCTTTCCTTATAAAACACGCCGATCATCGCGCCCATATCGTCGCCCGGCGTGGCGATCTGCTGCAGAGTCCAGCCCTCGGAAACATACCGGTTGATCAGGTCCTCCGCCTGCTGGATTTCCTTATCACGGGAAAACTTGAGGCCCTTGTTCAGGTAAACCAGTTTATATTCCTTCATCGGATCGTTCCTTCTTCAGCTGATTCATCGTGACTGCGGATGAGTAGACGATCGCATAGTTCCGCTCCACTCTCCGCTCTTCACACTTCACTCTTTACCTGAGCTCCGTCGTCGGGATCTCGTCCATATCGTCGAAGGCCTGGTTCTCGCCGCCCATGGCCCAGATGAAGGTATAGTTGCTGGTGCCTGCGCCGGCGTGGATGGACCAGGACGGGCTGATGACGGCCTGCTCGTTCTGCATCACGATGTGGCGGGTCTCCTGGCCCTCGCCCATCATGTGGAAGACCACCTGGTTCTCGGGCACCTCAAAGTAGAAATAGACCTCCATGCGGCGCTCATGGGTATGCGCGGGCATGGTGTTCCAGACAGAGCCGGGCTCCAGCACGGTCATGCCCATGGAGAGCTGGCAGGTTTTGAGCACGGAGGGGTGGATGAACTGGTTGATGACGCGCTTGTTGCTGGTCTCCAGCGCGCCCAGCGGCTTCTTAGCGGCGTCCGCGATCCTGATGAGCCTGTTCTCATAGCTGCAGTGCGCGGGCGCGGAGACGATGTAGAACTTGGCGGGGTTCTTCGGGTCGTCAGACTGGAAGGCGACATACTTCGCGCCGCGGGTCAGGTACAGGCAGTCCTTATAGCCCAGCTCGTACACGTTCTCATCCGCGGTCACCTTTCCGCTGCCGCCCACGTTGAACAGGCCCAGCTCACGGCGCTCCAGGAAGTATTCGGTGCCGAAGTTGTGCCAGATGTCGATGCCCTTGTCCAGCGGCACCACCTCATGGACCGGCATGATCCCCAGCGTGACCATGCGGTCCACGTGGCTGTATACCGCGTTCACGGTGTCGGGGGTGAACAGGTTCTCGATCAGGAATTCCTTGCGGGTCTCCTCGGTCGTGTAGCGTTTGAAGTCGCGCTGGTTGCAGGAATAGCGGATGTCCATGGGAATGAGTCCTCCTTTTATATTGCTTGTTCCATTCTAGGCGATTTTACGCGGGGCGTCAAGCCTGGCCCGGGACGGTGACAGTATGCCCCTCGTCCCAGTTGACGGCCTCGACCGGCTTCTCCAGCAGGGAGGGATCGGCGAAATAGCGCATCATCCGCGCGATCATCATGCCGAACACGCGGCCTGCCGCCACGCGCTCGTCCACCGTGACGCCGATGGGCATGACGCGAGCGCGGATCGGTTTGCCGTCCCTGTCCAGGTCGATCTTCTTGCGCGGCGCGCCCATGCTCCAGAACATGGTAGTGGAGCCGAAGTTGTAGATGTGGTGGAATACCGCCGGCAGGCCCACCGAGGCGTTGTTGGTCAGGAAGAGGCTGGTATGGAAGGGGCTGGCGTCGATGATCATCTTCGGCAGCATGCCGTGCCGGTCCATCCACTTGAGCACCGTCACCGCCGGGCGGCAGATGAAGGACTTGAGCAGTTTGGACGCCACCTTCATGGTCGCGTTGTCCGCGTCGGGCTTGCGGGCTTCCTCGATGACCTCGTTCATGCGCCGGGCCACGTCATAGATCGTATCGTGGGGGTCGAAATAGCACTTGGTGGTGTTCTCGTCCACGTCCGACACGTTCTCGCCGTTGGAGCGGAGCACCGCGAAGGACACGGACAGCGTTTTGCGGGCGTACACACGCTTATTGATGATGAAGCGGTTCAGCTCCGGCAGCTCCGCGATGGTGCGCACAAAGGCGGCGATCACCACGTCCATGAAGGTCAGCTTCACACCCTCCTGCTCTTTGCTGACCACATACCTGGCCAGCCTGCCGTAATCGATCTCGTACTCCAGCTGCACCATCGCGTCGTTCCGCTCCGACATGATATGCGGCATCAGCGCCACGATAGGATCGATATTTCTGATCAGGTATCCGTCCGAACGTCGTCCAAACATGCTGAACCTCCTTGATCTATATGCTGTTTCAAGTATAGCAAAATCAGCGTGTACAGTCAAACAGAAAAAAGGCAGACACCGTCATGCCGCTCAATGCATGAAGGGGAGCCTCTCCACCCGCTCCATGGCCGGGAAGAGCAGAAGGCCGAGGCACAGCGCGGCCGCTTCACCCACCCCGACCTCCAGCATGGTCATGAGCAGCGGCAGGTGCAGCGTCAGGCTGAGCACAGTCCCTACGATCAGCGCGTTCACCGCCACAGGCCAGACAGCGGAGAGGATCGGCAGCCGCAGCCGGGTCCAGCGCGTATGCCGGGTCGCCCAGGTCAGCAGCGCGGCCAGCAGCGTCGCGAGCGTGCCGAAAACGATATCCCAGGGCGTGCTGGAGCCGATCAGGTTTGCGATCAGGCAGCCGACCGTGAGGCCGGGGATTGCCTCGGGAAAGACCACCGGCAGCAGCGTCAGCGCCTCGGAGACCCTGCACTGCAGGTTGCCGTAGGAGATCGGCGCCAGCAGCAGCGTCAGCGCCGCGTACAGGCCGGCAATGGCCGCGCCGATGCAAAGGGAACGGGTGTTCATCATCTTTTCCAGCATCACAGAAGCCTCTCAAGCAGGATTGGTTACGCTCTGATTGTACCATATTCCGCGGACTCAGACAAGACCGCGGCGAAAGGTTGCCCATCCGCCTCATCCATGATAGAATAACACAATCCCCAGCGCGAGGAGGCGTTCCGATGGAGCTCAGGCGTGTTTTATGGCTGCTGGCCATTCTGTGCGTGGCTGTCCGCGCGTCGGCGGAGAGCGTCATGGTCATTTCCGATACGCATATGACCGCCGACACGGCCGCGTACACAGAGACCATGGATGCGGTGCGGCAGGCTGCCTCTGTCTGCGGCACGGTGCTGTTCCTGGGCGATAACACCAACAACGGCCGGACGGAGGAGCACATTGCCGTCACGGCCTTCGCGCGCTCCATCGCGCAGGCGGCCGGGGCGGAGGTGCTGATGATCCCCGGAAACCACGATTATACCTCCGGCTTCGGCCGGCAGGAGTTCGCGCGGGAGTACGCGGCCTTCGGCTGGGAGCGTTCCTTCAGCCGGGACGGGGTCACCGCGAGCTGCGCCGTAATGTCGGCGGGCGGCACGTGCTTCCTGCTCCTGGACACCAACCAGCTCGGTCCTGCGTCCCGCGTCCTGCCGGACGGCGGGATCACGCAAGAGACGCTCGCCTGGCTCGACAGCGTCCTGTCCTCCCTGCCGGAAGGCACGCCCGCCGTCGCGTGCGGGCATCATCCGATCCTTCCGGCGGAGCGCAGCCGGCGCACGCCCGGCGCGGACGGCCTGGCAGACACGCTGCGTGCCCACGGCGTCCGGCTCTACCTGTGCGGGCACGACCACGGCTTCGCTACCGTCGAGGAAAACGGGCTGCGCCAGATCACCGTCGGCCAGCCGCACGCCTATCCCGGCTGGGCAGGAACGCTGGAAATCTCACCCGAAGGCTTCCGCTGGCAGACCGAAGCGCTCTACGACACAGCCTCCGCTTACTTTGCCGGGATGGAGCGGTCCGCCCGGGATCTGGGCGTCCGGATGGCCCGCGGCACCCTTCAGGGCACCTCCTGCGAGGGCGACGAGGCCGCGGTCGGGTGGTTCGCCTCGGCTTTCACGCGTTACGTGAGCGGCGAGCTGACCCCGGACGTCTGCGCCGGGCTGCTCGCGGATGAAAGCTGCGCGAAATGGCGCGGGATCGAAACGAAGACCGTGGTCCGGGACTGGATCATCGGCCTGCTCGAGCACTGCCCGGAGGACGTCCGGCAGATCAGCCTGATGATTGCGAAGTGAACCGGCATATGGTATAATCCATTCGCCCGGTCTTGCCCGCAAGGCCGGCTGATCCGGCGGAGCCTGCTCCGCCTTCGGGGGTTGAACATGCACAGGTTTTTGATTCACGCCGTCCGGCCCGCAGCCCTGCTCCTGCTCGCCTGCCTCCTGGCGGGTCTGTTTGCGCCGCGGCCTGCGCTCGGCGAAACAGCCGTTTCCCCGGTCAATGAAATTTCCTTCTCCGGCGATGCCGGCACAGCCGCCGCGGATACAGACGCGCCCGAGGAAAAGCGGGTGCTGATCTGCCTGGCGGAGCCGATGGACGTCAATCTGCCGTACCCCACAAGCGGCACCGAGTACAAGCGGGATATCGCCGTGCCGGTGCTTTCCAAGGCGCACGGCTTCATTTATAAGAAGACCACCCAGGTCAACCAGTGGCTGTTCCCCGTCAGCTACGCGCAGGGGACGCCGACCCTGTACCTGAGCCTGGAGGGGATCAGCGATCCCATCAGCGTCAGCGTCAACAACGTCCCCCTGTCCGCCGATCAGCCGGTATCCGTGCCGCTCATGGAAATGGCCGAGCTGCGCGTCGCCAACGCGAAAAGCCGCGGGCTCATCCGCCTGATGTTCACCAACCTGCCGGTCGTTCAGGTAGAAACGGACGAAAGCATCTTTAAGGACCGCGACACCCCCTGCACCGTCACGGTCTCCGACCCCGACTACCACGCCCACGGCCTCGCCGAGCCCGTGAACACCTACGACGCGGTCATCTCACGCCGGGGACGCTCCTCCTCGCGCTACGCCGACAAGCACCCCTATAATTTCTCGCTGATGAAGGACGGCCGGAAGCTCGACCAGCGCCTGCTGGGCCTCAGGAACGACAGCGACTGGCTGCTGGACAGCGCCTTCAACGACCGCTCGCGCATGCGGAACCGCGTGCTGATGGACATATGGCACGAGATCTACCGCCTGCCCTGGGACCAGACCCTGTCCGGCGCGACACGGGGCGTATACGTGGAGCTGTTCGTCGGCAACGCTTACCGCGGGCTGTACGTGCTGGGCGAAAAGCAGGACCGCCGGCAGCTGGGACTGTCGAAGACCGGCGGCAGGTGGAACAGCAGCTTTTTTCGCACCGGCGACACGGGAAAGGACGGCAGCAGCCCCGCCGGCTTCGTCAGCCTCGGCAAGCAGAAGCCCATGGCGACGGACCCGCAGCGCTGGTACAACGTATGGCTGCGCTATCCGGAGGGCGAGGGCGTCACCTACGCCGGGCAATGGGCTGATTTTTACGATTACGTGCGCCTGGTGGTCAGGGGAACGCCGGAGGAATTCGCCGAACGGATCACGCAGTACGCCGATCTGGATAACCTGGCCAGGTACTGGCTGTTCGCCAACGCCGCGGACATCACGGACAATATGCGCAAGAACATGTCCTTCGCCCGCCTGGACGACCGCGACCCGCGCTTCAACAAATTTATCCTGGTACCCTGGGATATGGACTCCGCGCTCGGCCGCTATTATTCCTCCAAGTCGAGCCGGGTGGAGGAGCTGATCACCAACCGCCTGTTCGACCGGCTGATCAGCGAAAACCCGCACGATTTCCGCGCCACCGTGTACACCCTCTGGCAGGCCCTGAAGGAGACCAGCCTCAGCCTGGACGGGATCATGGCCCACTTCGATCATTATTATGAGATCATCCACGCCTCCGGCGCGGACCGGCGCGAGATCGACAAGCACCCCACCTTCAAAAGCTACGTCAAGGCAGGCTACTCCTTCGAGCTGAACTTTGAGGCGGAGTTCAAATATATCCGGAAATATACGGAAAAGCATCTCGCCTGGCTGGATACGAAGATCGAAGAGCTCTGCCGCCCGGACCCGTAATACTGACTCGACCAAGGAGCGGAAACATGCGTCCATTCACCAGATCGTCAGCGTATCGGCTTTTGAGCCTCCTCCTCTGCGCCTGCCTGGCTGCGGGCTTACTCCCTGTGTATGGGGAAGAAGCTGAGCCGCCGGAGGATACGGTCCCGGCGGAGAAGCAGGTGCTGCTCTACCTGGCCGAGCCGCTTCCGGACAACCAGCCCTATGCGATGGACCACCGCAAATACGTCCGGGATATCGCCGTGCCGCTCCTGTCCGGCGAACGAGGCCACCTGATCAGAAAGACCACCCAGGTGGCGACGTGGCTCTTCCCCGTCAGCTACGCACAGGGAACGCCCGCGCTGCGCCTGAGTCTCGAAGGCATCCGCCAGCCCACCAGCATCAGCGTGAACGGCGTGCTGCTTTCCGCCGACCAGCCGGTGGCGGTCCCGCTGAAGGAGGTCGCGGAGCTGCGTGTCGCCAACGAGCAGCAGCGCGGCATGATCCGGCTCACGTTCACCAATCTTCCCGTGATCCAGATCAAAAACGACGGAAACATCTACAAGGACGTGGACGATCCGTGCACAGTGACGGTGTTTGACCCGGATTACCTCGCTCACGGCCTGGAAGCGCCGCTGACCGTTTACGACGGCGTCGTCTCCCGCAGGGGCGGCTCGTCCGCCCGCTTTGCTGATAAGCACCCCTATAATTTTTCCCTGATGAAGGACGGCCAGAAATGGGACCAGCCCCTGTTGGGTTTGCGGAAGGACAGCGACTGGCTGCTGGACAGCGCCTATATCGACCGTTCGCGCATGCGCAACCGCGTGCTGATGGATGTATGGCACGAGATCTACCGCCTGCCCTGGGACCAGACGCTCTCCGGCGCGACCAGGGGCGTCTATGTGGAGCTGTTCGTCGGTACGCATTACCGCGGGCTGTACGTGCTGGGCGAAAAGCAGGACCGCCGGCAGCTCGGCCTGGCCAAGCCCGGCGGCAAATGGAACAGCTCCTTCTTCCGCACCGGGGAAACCGGCAGCAACAGCGCCAGCCCCGCCGGCTTCGTCAGCCTCGGGAAATACAGGCCCGGCAAGGAAGACCCGCAGAAATGGTACAATATCGAGCTGCGGTATCCGAAAGGAAGCGGCGTGGATTACGCCGCCCACTGGAACGACTTTTACGAGTTCACTCGCCTGGTCGTCCAGGGAACGCCTGAGGAATTCGCCGCAGAGATCACGCGGTACGCGGACCTGGAAAACCTGGCCCTCTACTGGCTGTTTGCCAACGCGGCGGATATGACGGACAACATGCGCAAAAACATGAGCTTCGCCCGCCTGGACGACCAGGACCCGCGCTTCAACCGTTACCAACTGATCCCGTGGGATATGGACGCCTCCCTGGGAAGGCTCTACTCCTCCCGCAGGAGCAAGGACAGACAGCTGATCAGCAACCGCCTGTTCGACCGGCTGCTCGCGGAGAACCCGCAGGATTTCCGAGGCACCGCGTACACGCTGTGGCAGAAGCTGCGGGAAGGCCCGCTGAGCGCCGACGGCATCATGAAGCACTTTGAGAACTATTTCAGTATCATCAGCGAATCCGGCGCGGACCGGCGCGAAATGGAGAAGTTTCCCACCTTCACCAGCTATGTGACCGCGCAGAATTCCTATAAGCTGAACTTTGAAGCCGAGCTCAAGTATATCCGCGAGTACACCGAACGGCGCATCGCCTGGATGGACGGCATGGTAGAGGAGCAGTGCGGGCGGCAGTGAGAGAACGCCATTCAGCGCCCGGTCTGCGGCTCCTCCGGTAAACATCACATCGGTGTTCCAACCTCGATCAAATTCCCGTCCGGGTCATAGAAGCGCACGACCCTCTGCCCCCAGCTGTGTTTCATCAGCCTGTTGACGTACTGCACCTCCGGGTAATACGCCTCCAGCTTCCCTATGAAGCCCTCTATGTCTTCTTCCTCAAAATAAAGCTCACAGGCGTTGTTCGCCGGAATGATGTCCTTTCCCAGGAAACGTCTCCAGATCTTCTCATCCTGAAGGACGAGCCCGTCAGTCAGGATCATATTCCCATCATTGTCCTGCACCAGTTCAAGCCCGAACAGGTCATGATAGAACCGGCGGGCACGCTCTATGTCCTTCACCGCAATCAGTACATTTTTCAGTTTCATTTTCTTGACTCCAGATAAGCTTTTTTGGATCTTTGGGATTTGGAAGGCAGCCTGGCGGGGTTCCCGCAGCGCAGAGTCAATGACGATGCTCCCGGAGGCGTTCTACCGTTTCACGGCGGTCATGCCCTCAGCTCGAGGATCCGCCCTTTCCACTGGCCGATCAGCTCCCTGTCGTGGGTGACGCACACCGCCGCGCCGGGAAAGGTAAGGATCATCCGGCGCATGACCGGCGCGGAGAGGGGCGAAAGGTTGCGCGTCGGCTCGTCCAGCAGCAGCACATCCGGCGCCTCCAGCATCATTTTGAGCAGCAGCACCTTCGCCCGCTGTCCGCCGGACAGGGCGCCGATCGGGTGCGTGATCTCATCCTGGGTCAGCTTCATCGCGCCGAGGGTGGTACGGATGCGCGTCAGCTGCTCCCGCGTGCCGTCCGTATGCAGGTAAGCCACCGGGCTCTGCTCCAGCGGCAGCAGGTCGTCATAGCGCTGCGGCATATACCCAACTCGGAATCCGCCATGCTCCGCCAGCGCTTCGCGGATCAGGCGCAGCAGCGTGGTCTTGCCCGCGCCGTTAGGGCCCAGGATCAGCAGCTTTTCCGACCCGCGCAGCAGGACGCGCAGGTCCTTTGCCAGCACGCGCTCTCCTCCGCGCAGCTCGGGCACCGTCAGATCCAGCACGGTCCTGCCCGCGGGAATCGGCGCGATGCCCTCGAACGCCGCGTCCATCCGGTATTCCACCTGAGGCCGTTCAGCCGCCGACTCCGCTTCCCGTTCGTAGCGGTGCTCCAGCGACTTGACGGCCTTCATTTTCTTTTTCAGCAGGCGTCCGCTGTGGGGATCCCGACGGCTGATGCTGGCCTGAGCATGGGCTACCGCCTGCTCGATGCGGTCGAAGCGCTCCTGGCGCACCAGGCTTTCCCGGCGCTCCATCTGCCATTGGTGCTCCTGGCGTTCCAGGCTCTCAGCCCGCGCGGCCACATAATCCGCGTAGGGGATATTCGCGAGGGTCCATCGCGGCTCCGAACGGCGCTGGACGGACTCCAGATGCAGTACCCGGGTCGCGGTGCGCCTGAGCAGATGCTCGTCGTGGGAGACATAGATCACCGGCAGCCCGCAGTTCAGCAAAAATTCCTCCAGCGCCTCCAGGGCGGAAAGGTCCAGATCGTTGCCCGGCTCGTCCAGCGCCAGCATGGTCGGCTTCGCCGCCATCAGCGTCAGCAGCCGCAGCTTCACTCGCTCGCCGCCGGACAGCTGCCGCCAGGGGGTATCGCTCCAGCACAGTTCCCGTGGCAAGCCGAGCAGCCGGTTCAGCTCTGCCAGCCCGGCGGGATCCAGGGTCATGAACGCATCATGCCCGGCGCAGTATCCATAGGCGGTCACATCCTCCAGTTCCGGCGTCTCCTGGGAGAGATAGCCCAGTCTCTCCCCCGCCAGCCGGACGCCGCCGCTGACCTCGGCCCAGCCCTCCAGCCGCTCAGGGCAGGCGATGGCCTGCAGCAGGGTGGATTTGCCGTCTCCCTCTTCCCCGATGACCGCCAGGCGCTCCGTACCGGACAGCGTCAGGCTCAGGTCGCGGATCAGGGGCCGCAGATCCTGCGTGTGGATAATCGTCAGATGTTGTATATTCAGCATATTTCCTCCGTCCAGCGTCCGCGGACGGCGGTCTCGCGCGATGAGGATCGCCAAAAACCAAATAAGGGCTTCGTCATACGCCGAAACCACCGATGGACGCGACTTTCAAGCCGTCTTTCGACAGCTTCTCCGCTGCGTTCTCATCATCGGTGATTATTTGCGCATGCTTCCGCCCCTTTCACTCAATCCTTGTCACAGTTCTATTATAGGAGCCAGGCCAAAGCCTGTCAAGAGATTAGTATTAAATATCAAAAATGAGCCGACACATCCGCGTCAGCTCATCCGAGCACCCCCAATGGGATTCGAACCCATGTTTCCGCCTTGAGAGGGCGGCGTCCTAGGCCTCTAGACAATGGAGGCAAGTTGGCTGGGGAACAAGGATTTGAACCTTGACAATACGAGTCAGAGTCGTAGGTGCTGCCGTTACACCATTCCCCAATGCCTGTGAGGTCACTCACAGGGGCTATTATAACGTCTTCCCGGATTTCTGTCAAGTATTTTTTTCGCCGTGTGAGATCAGTGTAAATCCTCTTTTCCAGCTTTTTTTGCCATCACGCCCCTGACAAAATCCGTAACGAGGTCCCGGTACAGGTCCGGCGCTTTCAGGACCGATTCCGCGTGTCCCGCCCCGGGGATCAGCCGCATCCGGCTGTGGTCCTTCGACGCGGCATGGAGGGCTTCGCAGTGCGCCGGAAGAATAAAGGTATCCTGCGCGCCGTGCAGGAACAGGATCGGCGTACGGTCCCCCGCCAGGCTGTCAATGGGCCGCATGGCCTCAAAGCCATACCCATAGCGCAGGCGGGCAGCCAGAGACGCCAGGTGTACGAGGGAGCCCGGCAGGTGCATGCCCTTCAGGCCGCTTCTGAGCACCGGCCGGATATCGCTGAAGGCGCAGTCAGACACGGCGAAATCCACCGCCGGCCGGTATTTCAGACAGGCGATGGTCGCGGCCGCGCCGAGGCTCTCGCCGTGCAGCCCCAGCAAGCCATATCGCGGACAGCGTTTCCTGGTATCCCTGATCAGCGCGGCCAGGTCCCGCCCCTCACGGACGGAATAGGTGCAGAAGTCAGGAGCGTTGAGCCCGTGCCCGCGCAGGTCGTACACGATCACGTCCAGGCCCATGTCCAGGTAATTCCTCGCGTATTTGAGCGCGCCCAGGCGATTGTCCGTATACCCGTGCGAGATGATGACGCAGCCCCGGCCGCCGGCGGGATTCACCAGACGCTGGGCATGCAGGGAATAGCCGTCGTCCGCCACGGCGGTGTAATCCTCTTTATCAAGTCCGTCGTACCAGCTCAGGTCATAGTGCTCCTCCTGCCAGCGCCGCGCCTCCTCCAGCGTCTGAGGCCGGATGCGCAGGGCATAGCCTGCCAGCGCCCAGCCCAGCAGGGCGAGCGCCGCCAGCAGGAAAACCGCGATCAGAAGCAGGATCAGCATTTCCGGCCCCCGATCAGCGATCCAGCAGCGTCACCGTCAGCCGGACCGGGTTATGATCCGTCGACGTGAAGTCCAGCGAGACCGTTTCCATTTCCTCCACCCGCAGGTTATCGGAGACGATGAAGCCGTCGATCAGGTAATACTGGAAGTTTTCGCGATCCGCGCCGGCCAGGGGACGGTCCAGGGAGCGGCAGGTCGGCGCGCGGCCATCCATCAGCAGGCTCAGACGGGCGTCGAATTCCGCCGGATCGATGACACCCGGCGTCCACATACCGGCGCGCACCGGCCAGCGGCTCTGGTCCGCGTTGGCAAAGATCTGGTTGAAATCGCCGCCCGCGATTACATAATTTCCCTTGTCCACCTCGGCCCTGAGGAAATCCGCGAGCATGGCGGTCTGGGCCGCCTTGCCCGCGCCGTCGTCATACGCTTCCAGGTGCAGGTTGACGAGCACGAGCTCCCGGTCCGATCCCTCCACCGGGATGCGGCTGACCAGCAGGCAGCGCTTCAGGTTCGCCAGCCTGATCGGCCAGGAAAAGGGACAGGGCAGCTGGATGCGGCTTGCGGAGGCCACCGGATAGCGGCTCAGGGTGACCAGGCCCGATTCCACATGCCCGATCGGCGGCAGCGGATACGGCACATAGAGGGCGTTGAAGTTGTAGGCCGTGAGCGAAGCGTACTGAGGGAAGGCGTCCGCCAGCTGCTTCCACTGGTCCACATGGTGGGAGCGGTCCGAATTCTTATCCGCCTCCTGCAGCAGGATCAGGTCCGGCCCTTCCGAGGCCAGATAGCCCTGCATATCGTTAAGGTTCTGCCGCACGCGCCCGGCGTCCGCGGTCTGCACCATTTTTCCGCCGTCCATAAAGAAATCCGCGTTGTCGCCCAGCGCGGCATAACCCATGTTCCAGCTGACCAGGCGCACGGTATCCCCCGCGCGCAGCGCTGCGGACGCAGTTCCCGCCGGAGATACCGCCTCTACGGAAGCGGGACGGTACTCGGCGATCGTCAGCACCAGCAGCCCGGCCGCCGCCAGACCAATCACCAGCGCCAGCAGCAGGGCTACGGATTTCAGCAGCTTTTTCATCTCGGTCGTGCCTCCTTCGGAATGAACTGTTCGAAGATCTGCGTCTCATAGGATGGCTTCAGCCGGTCCATTTCCGCCTGGGAACGGACGGTCCAGGCCACCCAGTGGACGGGCCACAGGCGCAGCAGCCGAAGCGGCAGGCTGTGGGCCGTCGCGGCCTCCGCGGCGATGAAGTCCGGCCTTCCCAGCACGTTCATCGTCTGGGAGGCCAGCAGCCGGTACAGCGTGGTCTTAGGCAGAGCCGAAGGCTCGACCAGGCCGAAGGTCAGCTGCCCGCGCAGGATGTCCGGCCGGTTTTTCCGGTACCAGCGCACCGCGCGCGGGTCGAAGCTCTCGATCATATACGGGCCGCGGTAGGTCTTCAGGCGCTCGTTCAGGAGCTCGCAGAGCCGCGTCACCCGCCGGTCGGTCTTGATCTCGATCAGCAGCGGCACCCGGCCCGTCACTGTTTCCAGGAACTCGTCCAGGGTGGGCAGCTGGCAGTCCGTCCCGGCCAGGCGGCAGGCCCGAAGCTCCGCCAGTGTGCAATCCGACAGCTTCCGATCGACCCCGCACATGCGCTTGAGGTCGTCGTCATGGAAGATCACCAGCCGGTCGTCCAGGGTGATATGTACGTCCGTTTCGATGGCGTAGCCGCCCTCCACCGCCGCCCGGAAGGCTGGCAGGCTGTTTTCGGGCCGCTCCGCGTTCCACAGCCCGCGATGCGCGTACCAGTGCCCCGTCATGGCGCTCATGTCCCTGCGCCCGAAGCGCGGCGCGATCAGCAGCATATACAGCAGAAGGAGTCCTGCCGCGATCAGCGGCAGGATCAGCCATATCCTCATTTCCTCAGTCCTCTCCCACGTCGAACGCTTCCATGCCCCGCCGCGCCTCCGGCTTCACGTCGCCGTGGCGCACAAAGCACATCGTCACCACCGAGATCGCCACCATGACGCCCGCGTACGGGAACAGCGTATGGTAGCCCACATGCTCCAGCAGCCAGCCCGAGAGGATGGGCGTAAGCACCTGCGCGGCCATAGAGAAGGTGTAATAATAGCCGGTATATTTACCCGTATCCGCGCCGCTGGCCAGCTCCACCACCATGGGGAAGGAGTTGACATTGATGGACGCCCAGGCGATGCCCACCAGCGCGAACAGCACGAACATGAGCACGCCGAGGGAGCGAACCGTGCCGGCCAGGAAGAAGCAGGCGGAAAGCAGCGCCGCGCCGAACAGGATCACCTTTTTCCTCCCAAGCTTAGAGGAAACGATGCCCACCGGCCAGTAGCTCAGGGTCGCGGCCACGGTCGCCACCAGCACGCAGTTGGAGGCGGCGCCCTCCATGACCTGCCACTGGGACATCGCGTACTTGCTGAAGGCCGTAGTCACCGCATTATAGCCCATGAACCAGAACGCGACCGAGAACAGGATCAGCAGCAGGCTGCGCATGACCTCCGGGTTCAGCTTTCCGCTCTTCTCATCGCGGGTGACGGTGGTCTGCTCTTTGGGCTCGCCGTAGTTGATACGCTCCATCTCCGCCACCAGCGGACGCTCGTGGATCGTTTTGTACAGGATGAACACGCTGACCGCCATGATCGCCGCCACGGCATAAAAGAGCAGGGAATAATCGGATGCGGTTTTTCCGTTGTCAGTGATGTAGTGGCGGATAGCGAAATTATTCAGCACCAGCGTGAGCATGCCGCCCACCGTGCCCATCAGGTTGATGACGGCGTTGCCCTTGGAGCGCAGCGGCTTGGGCGTGACATCCGGCATCAGCGCCACCGCCGGCGAACGGTACAGGCCCATGGAGACCAGCAGCAGCCCCAGCACCACCAGGAAGACAGGCAGGGAGTTCATGCCGATCACCGTGGGCAGCGAAACCGTGAACACGACCGCCAGGAAGGTGCCCAGCAGGATGAACGGCATGCGCCGCCCCAGGCCCGCCCTGCAGCGGTCCGAGAGCGCGCCGAAGAACGGCAGCAGGAACAGCGCCAGCACGTTGTCCATGGCCATGACCACGCCGGCCCAGGTATCGTTGAGCCCATAGGTGTTTTTGAGAACCAGCGGCACCGTAAAGTCGTACATCTGCCAGAAGGTGCAGATGGACAGGAAGGCCAGGCCGACCAGCATGGTGCGCTTATAATTCAGCTTCATGACAGTCTTCTCCTCATCCATATTCTCGGGGATTTACCGTTACCTATCATATCACACTATCGCCGAAATGACAACCACGGCAAAAAGCGGCCGTCACAGGCCGTTAAGCCGGGGCAATAAAAGACGCGCCTGCCCTCCTCCCGGCGGGACGGTGACAGGCGCATCTTTATTGGTGTATTTTCTTTTCCGAAAGAGCGGGTATCGCTTACTTGATCCACGCGCCGGGGCGGACGGTAGCGGTGCGGTTGTCCACGATGGGGTCCAGCACCATAACGGCTTTTTCATCCTCCACCACGCGCTGGCTGCCGCGCACGGACAGCACGAAGCACGCGCCCTGCACCTTGATGCCGAATTCGGCCATCAGGGAGCACATGCCGCGGGCCGTGCCGCCGCCGCGCTTGAAATCGTCCACAATGATGCAGTTCTGCCCCTGCGACACCGCGCGCTTGGGCAGGGACATCATTTCGATCTGACCGCCGCCGGAGACATAGCTGATGTTCACCGTGCCGCCCTCGTACACCTTGATGGAGCGGCGGGCGATGACCAGCGGCAGGTGCAGCGCGGCCGCTGTTTCCAGCGCCACGGGAATGCCCTTGGTCTCCATGGTCAGGATGAAATCCGCCGGGGTGTCGTAGTACTCCGCAGCGATCAGCTCCCCGATGGAGCGCACCGTATCCGGCTCGGACAGGATATCGGACAGATACAGATAGCCGCCGGGCAGGATGCGGTCGCGGTCCATCAGCCGGGTGCAGAGGCCGGACACGAAGGGCCGGGCGTTGACCACGTTGCCGCTCATGCGGTAGCGCACGCCGCCGCCCGCGCCGGTCACCGTTTCGATGGTGCCCAGGCGGAAGGTACGGAAGGTGCGCGCCAGGATCGCGGTGTCCTCGCTGATCGTGGACTTCGCCGCGGAAAACATCTCACAGAAGTAAGAGAGCGTATAGATTTTGTTGGGCGTCGCCGTGAGCACCCTGCTCATGACGGCCAGACGTTCCCCGCGCTTGACCTTGTCCACGAAGCACCTCCACAGTCGTCCTGTTTATTCGATGATCGCCTTGTGATAGACCTTCTTGCCCTTGCGGATGACCACGCCGGCCTTCAGGTCGGCCGCGGACACCGTCGCGTTCACGTCGGCAGGCTTCTCGCCGTTCACGGTCACGCCGCCCTGCTGCACCAGGCGGCGGGCGTCGGATTTGCTGGCGCACAGCTTGCAGCGAGTCAGCAGGTCGACAACATTGTAGCCGGTCTCCGGCACCTCGTCAGCGGTCAGCGCGGTCTTGGGCATGTTGGCGTCGTTTCCCTGGCCGGAGAACAGGGAAGCGGCGGTCTCCTCGGCCTTCTTCGCCTCTTCCTCGCCGTGTACCAGCTTGGTGAGCTCGTAGGCGAGGATCTTCTTCTTCTCGTTGATGCGGGAGCCGTCCCACTTTTCCATTTCGTCGATCTCGCTGAGCGGGATGAAGGTGAGCATACGGATGCACTTCATCACGTCGGCGTCGTCCACGTTGCGCCAGTACTGGTAGAACTCGTAGGGACTGGTCTTTTCGGGATCCAGCCACACCGCGCCCTTGGCGGTCTTGCCCATCTTCTTGCCCTCGGAGTTGAGCAGCAGGGTGATGGTCATGGCGTAGGCGTCGTCGCCGGTCTTCTTGCGGATGAGCTCGGTACCGCCCAGCATGTTGCTCCACTGGTCGTCGCCGCCGAACTGCATGTTGCAGCCGTAGTGCTCATGCAGGTACCAGAAGTCGTAGCTCTGCATGATCATGTAGTTGAACTCCAGGAAGCTGAGGCCCCGCTCCATGCGCTGCTTATAGCACTCCGCGCGCAGCATGTTATTGACGGAGAAGTGAGCGCCCACCTCGCGCAGCAGCTCGATGTAGTTGAGCTTCAGCAGCCAGTCCGCGTTGTTGACCGCGATGGCCTTGCCCTCGCCGAACTCGATGAAGCGGGAGATCTGCTTTTTGAAGCACTCGCAGTTGTGCTCGATGGTTTCCGGAGTCATCATGCTGCGCATGTCCGTGCGGCCGGAGGGGTCGCCGATATAACCCGTGCCGCCGCCCAGCAGCACCACCGGCTTGTTGCCGGCCATCTGCAGGCGCTTCATCAGGCACAGCGCCATGAAGTGGCCCACATGCAGGGAATCCGCCGTAGGATCGAAGCCGATATAGAAACGCGCGCCGCCGCGGTTGATCAGGTCTTTGATCTCCTGCTCGTCGGTGACCTGGGCGATCAGCCCACGCGCCTGCAATTCCTCATAGATGCCCATACGTTTGTCCTCATTTCCGAATCTTTCTGAAGTTTTCAGCAAACTTCATTCGTATTTTACATGAAATCTCATTTTATTGCAAGCATTTTATCCGACTTTTCCGGAAAGAACGCCGTCTCGAAGCATCATCATGCGCTCTCAGGGCAGGCGTATACGGATTTCAGCGTTTGACGGCAGGCCCGAAGCGGTGTATCATGATATAGAGGTTTTTTACCCTGTGATCGGAGGACGAGCGATGAACACAGAAATGACCGAGAAGACAGGCCGCGAGGCGATCGCCGCCCTGGCCGGAATCTATCCCCAGCTCTACCTGACGCCCGGCGAGGAGGGACAGCGCCTGTACAGGCTGATCGTCGGCCGGGGGCAGGACGCTCCTTCGCACAGCCTCGGTCACTTCCGCGGCAGTGAGGACGACCGCCTGACCTATGAAACGACGCCGGCAGGCCAGGTGCTGGCCGTCACACTGCACGACCGGCAGGATTTTGAGCTGTTCCTGCAGATCATGTCCAAAAAATGCGCGCCGACACCGATCCCGCCGACACAGGGGGCCGTGATCCTGGACGGCGTGATCAACTGGTCCCGCATCCGCCGGCACCAGCAGGAATATCTTCGCGACCGGGCCACCGAAGGCGCCGCGCCTGACTGGCCGGCGGAGTTCCAGCGCTTTACTGCCGAGCCCCGCAACTTCAAGGACGCGCTGATCATTCTCTCCGCCGGACCCTACAGCGCTGTCACGGCAGACCGCGCAGGATACCCCGAACCGGAGTGGCTGGCGCATTCCCTGACCATCCGCAAGTACCACGAATGCACGCACTTCGTCTGCCGCAGGCTGTTCCCCCAGCTGATCGACCCGCTGTGGGACGAGCTGGTAGCCGACGCCGTCGGCCTGTACGCGGCCTTCGGACACTACGATATCCGCCTGGCGGAGCTGTTTCTGGGCGTCAACGAAGCCGGCTACACGGGCGGCAGGCTGGAAAACTACGTGGAGCAGCCGACGTCGGATGCTCCTGCCCTGCGCGATCCCGCAGCCCGGCTGGACGCGCTGGCCGTCCGCTGCCACCAGGCCGTCCTGCGCATCGCTACCCTGACCAACAGCTGCGGCGGAATCCCGCCCTTCGAGCTCGCCATCCGGCTGGAGAAGGAAAAGTTTCCGATCTGAAGCGTTTCCATATAATATACGTGACTGTTCAGTCGTAGACTGAACAGTCACCGCATGGGGGTCTTGCGACCCCCCTACGGAACCCCCCAACGGTGTTTCCTGTCGCCCTAACGGGCTCCCGGGCGGAAGCACCGCAAGGTAGATTCCGCTGACGCGGAATCGTCCTCGCGGCGTACATGCCGCCGCTGCGGATTATTATCATCCATTCCGGCACTCCCATCCCGTCGCCCTACGGGTGGCTTCGCCATCCGCCGAATGAATCGGCGGACTCCGGGATTCCGTGCCGGAACGGACCGGGCTCCGTCTCACTCTACTGTATGACTGAATAGTTACTAATATACAATACAACTGTGCCTTCAGGAACCGCCGTCATATTTATTCAGCGGTTCTTTTAATTTTCCTATTGACAAACCCGGTACTCTGTGTTATCCTTTCCACAGTTGTTAGCACTCATCAACGTCGAGTGCTAACAACGACCGAAAGAGCTGAGTGAAGGGAGGGACGTACGTGATGACGCTGGATGAGCGGAAGCTGCGGATCCTGAGCGCGATCATCGATGACTACATCGAGACGGCCGCGCCGGTAGGCAGCAGGACCATCACCCGCCGGCACAACATCGGCGTCTCCCCCGCTACCATCCGCAACGAGATGAGCGACCTGACGGAGCTCGGGTATCTGGATCAGCCGCACGTATCCGCGGGCCGCGTTCCCAGCAGCAAGGCCTACCGCCTGTATGTGGACCGCCTGCTGAGCGCCTGGTCAGACAGCGAACTGCCTGTCGACCCTTCGGTGAATGAGTACTTTGACGAAAAGGCCCTCCAGATGGAGGACATCGTCAAGACTGCCGTGCAGGCTGTCAGCAGCCTGACGCGCCTGACCGCCGTAGCGGTCCTGCCAGGCCAGCCCGAGATGCGGATCGCCACCCTGCAGCTGGTGCCCATGCCGAACGGCTCGGCCCTGCTGGTCATCGTGACCGACAGCGGCATCGTGCGCGACACGGTGATCCACGTGAGCCGCAGGCTGGACATGGACGGGCTGTACGCCATCAGCCGGACCCTGACCGAGAACATGGCCGGACATACGCTGATGGAGGTCCAGGCCATGCTGGACGCCTACGCGGCCAGGAGCAGCGCCGACCAGCGCGTGCTGATGGGCGTCAGGGACCTGGCGGCGCAGATGGCGCGGCAGGCCTCCGAGGACAGCGTGGCCGTGGAAGGCGCGCACAACATCCTGAGCTATCCGGAGTTCAGCGATCTGGACAAGGCGCGCACGTTCCTTTCCACCCTGGAAGCGCCGGACCGGCTGATCAGCCTGATGCGCGACAACGACCAGCCCGTCAGCGTCCGGATCGGCACCGAATTGGGCATCCCGGACATGGCTGACTGCAGCGTCGTGAACGCCGGCTTCAGCTACGGCGGATGCTGCGGCACCCTGGGCGTGATCGGCCCCATGCGGATGCCGTACGGCCAGGTGATGCGCACGCTGTACACGATCAGCCAGAGAATGACCAACCTGTTTGCGGAGGTGAGATAAAATGGAGGAAGACATGAAAAAGAAATTCAAGAACCGCGACGAAGAGCCAAAGCCCGAGAACGGGGAAGACCCGGAGCAGACCGCTGAAAACAGCGCCGAAGAAGCCGCGGCTGCAGAAGAAGAGATCGTCAAGGACCTGAAGCCCCTGCTGGAAGCCTCCCGCCAGAAGGCCGAGGAATACCTGAACCTGGCCCAGCGCGTGCAGGCGGACTTCGACAACTTCCGCAAGCGCAACAATTCCGTCCGCGCCGACGCCTATGAGGAAGGCGCGCGCGACCTGGTGACCAGCCTGTTGCCGGTGATCGACAACCTGGAGCGCGCGGTAGCCATCGAAACCGCGGACGAGAAGCTGCACACGGGCGTCGAAATGGTGCTCAAGCAGCTGAGCGACGTGATGGAAAAGCGCGGCGTGACGGTGATCGACCGCCAGGGCGAGCCCTTCGATCCGAACCAGGAGAACGCCGTGATGCAGGGCACGCCGGAGGACGGCGAGAAGGGCACCGTGTGCCAGGTCCTGCAGAAGGGCTACAAAATGGGCAATTACGTGCTGAGGACCGCCATGGTCAAGGTAGTCCCGGAATAAGCAGGCTTCGCCGGAACGCGGGGCGACCCGCTTTCATCATATAAAATCACAATCTCTCAACTATGAAATAAAATGGAGGAACAAAACTATGAGCAAGATCATCGGTATTGACCTTGGTACCACCAACAGCTGCGTCGCCGTGATGGAAGGCGGCGAGCCCGTCGTTATCCCGAACGCCGAAGGCAGCAGGACCACCCCGTCCGTCGTCGGCTTCAACAAGGAAGGCGAGCGCCTCGTGGGCCGCGTCGCCAAGAACCAGGCGATCCAGTATCCGGACCGCACCATCTCTTCCATCAAGCGCAAGATGGGCACCAACGAAAAGGTGAGCGTGGACGGCAAGCAGTACACCCCGCAGGAAATCAGCGCCATGATCCTTCAGAAGCTGAAGGCTGACGCCGAAGCCTACCTGGGCGAGACCGTGACCCAGGCTGTCATCACCGTGCCCGCCTACTTCTCCGACTCCCAGCGCCAGGCCACCAAGGACGCCGGCCGCATCGCCGGCCTCGAGGTCCTGCGCATCATCAACGAGCCGACGGCCGCATCCCTGGCCTACGGTCTCGATAAGGAAAACAGCCACAAGATCCTGGTCTACGACCTGGGCGGCGGCACCTTCGATGTCTCCATCCTGGAGATCGGCGACGGCGTGTTCGAGGTGCTGGCCACCAACGGCGATACCCACCTGGGCGGCGACGATTTCGACGAGCGCATCATCCGCTACGTGGCCGACAACTTCAAGAAGGAAAACAACATCGACCTGACCAAGGACCCGATGGCCTACCAGCGCCTGAAGGACGCCGCCGAGAAGGCCAAGATCGAGCTGTCCGGCGCCATGTCCAGCAACATCAACCTGCCCTTCATCACCGCGGACGCCACCGGCCCCAAGCACCTGGATATGACCCTGACCCGCGCCCAGTTCGACCAGCTGACCGCTGACCTGGTGGAAAAGACCATCGTGCCCGTGCGCAACGCGCTGCGTGACGCCGGCCTGACCGCCGAGCAGATCGACAAGGTCATCCTGGTGGGCGGCTCCACCCGTATCCCCGCCGTGCAGACCGCTGTCAAGAACATCACCGGCAAGGATCCCTTCAAGGGCATCAACCCCGACGAGTGCGTCGCCATCGGCGCGGCCATCCAGGCCGGCGTGCTGGGCGGCGAGGTCAAGGACGTACTGCTTCTGGACGTCACCCCGCTGTCCCTGGGCATCGAGACCGAGGGCCACATCTTCACCAAGCTGATCGACCGCAACACCACCATCCCGACCAGCAAATCCCAGGTGTTCTCCACCGCCGCCGACGGTCAGACCAGCGTAGAGATCCACGTGCTGCAGGGCGAACGCCCCATGGCCTATGACAATAAGACCCTGGGTAAGTTCCAGCTGACCGGCATCCCCGCCGCGCCCCGCGGCGTGCCGCAGATCGAGGTCACCTTCAATATCGACCGCAACGGCATCGTGAACGTGTCCGCCAAGGACCTGGGCACCGGCAACGAGCAGAAGGTCACCATCACCGCTTCCAGCAACATGACCGAGGAAGAGATCAAGCAGCGTGTGAAGGAAGCTGAGCAGTACGCTGAGGCTGACAAGGCGCACAAGGAAGAGGTCGAGACCCTGAACCGTGCCGACAGCCTGATCTACGAGATGGAAAAGCAGCTGCGTGAAAATGGCGACAAGCTGAGCGCCGAGGACAAGGCGACCGTCGAGAACGAGATCGCGAACTTCAAGAAGACCCGTGAGGGCAACAACGCCGCCGAGATCAAGAGCGCCATGGACGCGCTGACCCAGAAGGTCTATGCCATCTTCGGCAAGCTCTACCAGCAGCAGGGCGGTCAGCCCGGCCCCGACATGGGCGCCCAGGGCTACCAGCAGCCCCCGCAGCAGAACGGCCAGAACGCCGACGGCAGCTATGACGTCGATGGGACGGTCGAATAATCAAGGCTGTTGACCGATCGAATAAGAATTGACTTATACAAGTGAGGAGTGATGAGTGAGGAGTGATGAGTTGGGGTCGGAATGCCTCCGGCATTCCAATCCATATCGCAGCGAAGCTGTTACACTCCTCACTCCTACCTCCTCACTCCTCACTTAATTGAAGTGTGGTGATACAATGGCAACCAAACGCGATTACTACGAGGTGCTGGGCGTTCCGAAGACGGCGAGCACGGAGGACATCAAAAAGGCCTACCGCAAGCTGGCAAAGGAGTGCCACCCGGACCTGCATCCCAATGACAAGGACGCCGAGGCGCGCTTCAAGGAGCTGAACGAGGCCAACGAGGTGCTGTCCGACCCGGACAAGCGCGCCCGCTACGACCAGTTCGGCATGGACGGACCGCAGAATCCCTTCGGGGCCGGCGGCGCCGGGTTCGACTTTTCCGGCTTCGGCGGAATGGGCGGCATGGGCGATATCCTCGACCAGCTCTTCGGCGGCGGGATGGGCGGCACGGGCACGCGGCGCAACGCTCCCCGGGCCGGCGAGGACATCCAGTATGAGCTCAAGATCTCCTTCGAGGAGGCCGCGAAGGGCTGTGAGAAGTCCTTCGAGTTCATGCGCGACGAGGTCTGCGATGTCTGCCACGGAACCGGCGCGAAGCCGGGTACCCAGCCCAAGACCTGCCCCACCTGTAAGGGCACCGGCCAGGTGCGCATGCAGGGCGGCTTCATGATGATCACCCGCCCGTGCACCACCTGCGGCGGCACCGGCAAGATCGTCACCGACAAGTGCGAGAAGTGCGGCGGCACCGGCACCAAGCGCCTGCGCCGCACCGCGAAGCTGAACATCCCTGCCGGCATCGACAACGGCAATCCGCTGGTGCTGCGCGGCCAGGGCGGCCTCGGTTCCAACGGCGGGCCTGCCGGCGACCTGATCGTGTTCATCTCCGTCCGGCCTCATAAGCTGTTCAAGCGCAACGGCACCACATTGCTGCTGGACATGCCCATCAGCTTCACCCAGGCTGCCCTCGGCGCGGACATCGACGTCCCGACCCTGAACGGCACCGTGAAATACCATATTCCTGAAGGCACCCAGTCCGAGACCGAGTTCCGCATCCGCGGCCAGGGTCTCCCCCGCGTCGGCTCGTCGCTGAAGGGCGACCTGCTGGTGCACGTGAAGGTGGAAGTGCCCAAGCGCATGTCTGAAAAACAGAAAGAGCTCCTGCGTGAATTCGACGCGGTCTCCACCGGCCGCGAGTACGAAGGCAGCAAGAGCTTTCTGGACAAGGTGAAGAGCCTGTTCAACTGATATGAGACAAAACAGCCTGCCATTCATCAACAATGATGAGCGGCAGGCTTATTCATTATCTATACTTTTGCTCAAAGTCCTTATGAGTTGGAGTTGATGTAATCAATTATGTCTTCTGCAATCCTGATAGGTTTTGAATATGGAATGACACGATATATACTGCCATCAGTAGTCTGCCAAATCGTAGCCTGATCTATATTTAGTTCTTCAATCACGTACCATTTTGGGTCTATACCGGGATTCATCTTTCTGTTTTTTTCTGTAACACTGACAACATCAAGTCGCGGCGATGCGCAAATGCCCGTCAACTCATGTCCGCCAAAGGACGCAATCCCCACCGATGCGATATACTCCCTGTAATCGGATGAGAAACTCAGTCCCAGTCTACTCTGGGCTTTATCAATCTGGTCATTTGTGGCGGCTTCAAGACCGTGAAAATTTTCTTTTGCTTGCATGGTTTCTATTATACCACTCATCTTATACCCCCCCATTAACAAGAATCTCGCTCATCGACATCCAGAAGTCCTCGCGCTGATAGCGGAAAACAGTACGATTGATTCTCGTGGCTTCTGTAACCTCATGCCAGATCAGATTAACATATCAATATCTTGGGTCAGTTCAAAATGTAGTTCTACATCATCGCCCACGGTTTTCAGAAAAATGAAGTGTTCTCCGTCTTGACTCGTCACGCCTGTAAAGCCGCTGACATAAAACTTTCCTATTGAAAGCCCGAAATGAGGATCATCCTTGCCAATCTCAATTTTGTCGTAATACCCGTTATCCAATCCAGTCTTAACAACTGGATAGCCAAGATACATTTTTAATGTACCTTCCGGAAACTCCGGCTCTACAACAATGGACGGTGTACCCTGTGTGGACGGTGGGTCAAAGAATCCTGAAATGCCATTCCATGTACCATTTGCAGTCTTTACTGTCCAGTTCCAGGCATCATTAGCGGCTCCAACTGTCCAATTCCAAGCGTCATTAGCAGCTCCGGTAGCCCAATTCCAAGCACCAGTTGCAGTGTCAGAGACCCAGCCCGAAGCATCATCCCAGGCTTGCGTCGCCCAACCAGAGGTATCGTCCCACGCTTGTGAAGCCCAGTTCGAGGTGTCCTCAGCAGCCTGATTAAACCATCCACCAATAGAATCAAATACCGACTTTGGCTGTTTTTCTTCAGCAAGAGCCACAGAAAGGCACAAACACAGAATGAGTACCAACGTAACAAATTTCTTCATTCTCAGGACCTCCCTTTTCAAAACCGAATGATTACTAAATTATGAGCTATAGCCCCTGTTCCTTCACAAAGGCATAAAAGGCATCCTCCGCCTCCTGGTTCTCCGGCGCGACGGTGCCCACAGGCATGGCGTAGAAAATGCTTTCCTCCACACCGTCCAGGCCGAAGGCGTGATCCGCGGCGGGCGTGTCCACAGCGGCTACCGCGCAGCCGCCCAGGCCGATGGCTGTGGCGGCCAGGTACAGGTTTTCCGTCACATGGCCGCTGTCGATCAGCACCGTGGGATGTGCAAATACACCATAGCGCCACTCCGCGCGGTAGAACACACAGCTGTAGTAGAAGACCACGCTGGCCTTTTCTCCCCAGCGCTGGCCGCTCAGGGAGCGGACGATCATCCCCTCCAGGTCGTCCATCCCGCCCAGCCTCTCGATCTGGTGCGTCATGGGCAGGTAATGATAGAGGCCGGGTTCCAAGCCCTCGACACGTCGAACGGCCATATAACACTCGAAGGGATGCCTCGCGCCGCCGCCCGGGACCGTGCGCAGGGTAGCGTAGGACTTGCCGCGAACGCTTTTGACGCCCTGGGTGCACCACAGCAGGCAGGACAGCTGCGTGAGGGTGATGGGCTCGTCCGTATAGACCCGATGGCTCTTGCGGCTGTTGATGACGCGCAGGAAATCGTTGTCGATCTCCAGCGCTGAAAAATCGTGCGGCAGGTCGATCGCCTGATTCCCCATTGCCGCCTTTGCCAGGGGCGGCTGCGGCTTTTTCAGCTCCTGGTCCGTCTTGTAATCCTCGTCTACGGGCCGGGAGAAGTTGGTGATGAATGCGCGTCCCGCGCCGATCCTGGTCCTGATCTCTTCAGCATCCATCGTTCACAGTCCTCCTCACTCGTGTGCCTCCGGCCACGGCACGTCCAGGAAAATAGGCCGGCCGGCCAGCGCCGGAACGATCCGCTCGAAAAAGTCCTCCTGGCGGAAGATGACCGTCGCGGTATTCACCGCCGGATGGAAGGCGATACGGCCCGGCTGGCGGATCTCCCGGTCCAGCACCAGCCGGATGCCGGAATCGGGGTTCAGCCACAGCGCCAGCGGCGTCAGCGAGCCGGAATACAGAGAGAGCAGCTTGGGCAGCGCGTCGTCCGGCGCGAAGCTCAGCCGGGATACCCCCAGCAGCTTGGACACGTCCGCCGTACGGAAGGGCTTCTTCGGCACGGTCACATACAGGTAAAACTGCGTCTTCTGCCGGTTGCACAGCAGGATGTTCTTGCAGAAGGTGACGTCCGCCTCCGCATAGGGCAGGTCCAGGCACTCATCAATGGTGTGCACCGGGTGATGCTGGTGGTATTCACAGGGGACTTTCAGTTCATCCAGGCGGCGGAGCACCTTTTGCTCTGATTCATGGACATCAAGTTGGATCTGATCTTCCATAAGACACCTCACACTTCGCAGCCCTGCGCGACGCAGCCCGCGCGTACACCGTGCGGGCACTTTCCTCTCCCATGTTATACATCAATATTGCAGTTTTGCCAACCGTAAATCTCCGTCCAAAGGCGATCCCCCGCCGGAGCGGGGGATACGATACTGATCAAAAGCTGATCATTCCAGGATGTTCGTCGTGATGAAGTCCACGCCCCAGTCGATCATGCGCCGGGCGTCCTCCTCGGTATTGACAGTCCAGACGTTCACCTTGACGCCGTGGCTGTGCAGCAGCTCCGTGTACTCCCTGGTCAGGGACGAATATTTGATGTCCAGGTCCAGGCGATGCCTGAGGAGCGTATCCAGCAGGTCGTCCGTGATATTGTGGACCAGGAACTGGGCCCGCTGCTCCGGCAGGCGCTCGCGGACATAGATCATGTTCGGCAGGTCGAAGGAGATGAAGATCGTCTGATCGAGGTAGTCCATCTGCCGGATGATCTCGATGATCCGGTCGGTATCCTCAGCGGCGAAGTGGTTTTTGAGCTCCAGCACGGCGACCTTGCCGTACTTTTTGCAGATGCCGAGATACTCCTCCAGGCTGGGCATGATCAGGTCACGCCGGCCTTTACGGCCGTCCGTATCCAGCAGGCGGATCGCGCGCAGCGTCTCAAAGGTCGTGTTTTCCACGATCATCTCATCCCCTGCGACACGCTTGGTGTTGTCGTCATGGATGATGATGAACTGCCCGTCCGCGGTGCGGTGCACATCCGTCTCGATGCCGAAATGGCTGCGCTGCCCCGCCGCGACGAACGCGGACGCGGTGTTCTCCTTTTCCAGCCCGCTCATGCCGCGGTGGGCGATCATCAGGGGCTTGTTTTCCTGCTTCAGGTGAATGGTGTCATACATTGTCGGCTGTGCCTCCAGTATTGTTTATTTCATTGCGGCCTTGCTCATGCCGGTCATGATATATTTCTGCAGAACGAGGAAGAGGAATATGATCGGGATGATGGCCATGACCGCGCCGGCCATGATCTCATTGAAGTTGGATACGTACTGGCCGGCATAGGTCTCCTTCAGGCGCTGCACGCCGACCGCGATGGTCATACTGGACGCGGACTGGGTGACCATCTTGGGCCAGAAATAGCTGTTCCAGCCGTTGATGAAGCTGATGATGGACACGGTGATCAGGGTCGGCTTGCACATCGGGCAAAGCACGTTGATGATGGTGCCAAAGCGTCCCATGCCGTCGATCTTGCCGGCCTCGATATAGCTGTTGTCCACCGCCATGAAGTTCTGGCGCAGCATGAAGATGAAGTAGGCGCTGACCAGGTTGGGGAGCACCACGCCCACCCAGGTATCGATGGAGTTAAGGCGCGCGATGATCACGTAAATCGGCACGAAGGTGACCTGGATGGGCACCATCAGCGCGCCGAGCACCAGCATGAACAGCACGTTTTTGCCCTTGAACTCTCCCTTGGAGAAGCCGTAGGCAGCCATGACGCCCACCGTCAGCTCGCCCGCCATCATGATGAGGGTGGTCACCAGCGTGTTGATCAGGTAGCGGTCAAAGGGCGCCTTCTGCAGCACGTTGGGATAGTTGTCCCAGATGAAACGGTCCGGCCACAGGGTGGGCACAACACGCAGCAGTTCGTCCGAGGTCTTGAAGGAAGAGATCACCATCCAGTAAATCGGGAACAGCGTGATGATCACGAGCAGGATGCAGGCGGCATACTGCGCCACCCTGCGGTAGATCGCGTGTGCGATCTGCAGGTGCTCGTCCGCACGGACGATGGGCGATACGAAGCGCATGTACAGGCCGCAGACCAGCACAAAGCAAGCGATCACCAGCGCAGCTACGCCGAAGGCTGTGTGGTTGGCGGCGAGCAGGTTCAGATCCTGCCGGAAATTATACTCGATGAAATCCGGCATGAGCCTTGCAGCTTCCACCGAGGCCGCGCCGGGCGCGTGCCTCTGCAGGACCGCGCGATAGCTGATGGTCCCGAAAGCCCAGCACAGGCACAGCACCAGCGCGATAGCCGTCAGCAGCACCAGCAGGTCGAAGAAACCGCTCTGCCGCATCCGATGCCAGTGCGTGGTCAGCTGCGGCTGCTGCCGCAGCGCCTGCAGGCCGTCCTTCCACATCACGGGGATCGGCAGCAGGATCAGCGCCGCGGCAATGGGAAACAGCACATACTTCCAGCTGCCCGCCGGCCGGAAGGGGAGCAGGACTGCCGCCAGGATCAGCACCGCAAACCCGATCAGCTCGCAGATCACGCCGATCCGCTTCTGTTTGCTCAGCTTACGCAACATTCTGTCTCCCCCCTTTACGCGTCATAGTTGACACTGCGGTTGGAATAGCGCATGGTAGCCGCAGTGCAGATCAGCAGGATCACGAAGAACACCAGCGACACCGCAGCGCCGCGCGCCGTGTGGAAATCCCTGAAGGTCAGGTTGTAGATCCACTGCACCATCACGTTGGTGGAGGTGCCGGGGCCGCCGCCGGTCATGACGTCCACCGACTGGAAAACCTTCATGCTGGCGATAAAGGTGGTCACGAACAGGAACAGCGTGGTAGGTGCCAGCAGCGGGATGGTGATGTAGCGGAAACGCTGCACGCCGTCCGCGCCGTCGATCGCCGCCGCTTCATAGTAATCCTGGCTGATGCCCTGCATGGCGGAGAGGTAGATCATCATGGCGTAGCCCACGACGCGCCAGCACGTCAGCAGAAGGATACCGGACAGGGCGCTGCTGGAATCGATCAGCCAGTGCGGGCCCTGGACGCCGAACAGCGCCAGGGTATAGTTCAGGATGCCCTCGCTCTGGCCGATGCCGGTGGCAATAGTGCTGTACAGGATCCACTGGAACACGACCGCGCTGGTGGATACCGCGATGTACTTGGGCATGAACACGACGGTGCGCATGACGTTGAAGGCCCGTGTCATGCGGTTGAACAATAGCGCCAGCAGCATGCCGCCCACCAGCGTGATGGCGACCTCCCAGAACATGTAGATGCCGGTGATCTTCAGGCTCTCCCAGAAATAGCGCTTGCCCGCGCCGTTGAACATCCAGTCGAAATTGGCGAAGCCCACGAAGTCCTGCTTGCCGGTGGTCAATACCGACATGTTCGTGAACGCGATGCGGATCAGGTCGATGACCGGATAATACACGAACAGCAGGAACAGGAGCAGGGCCGGCTCCACGAAGAACAGGTCCTTCATCCGCTCCCACCGCTGCAGGCGCATCATGATGCCGTTGAACACCAGCACCAGACCGGCCAGCAGGATGATGACCGCGTGGTTCATGATGGCGCTGACCGCCGCGATGGGGATATCGCCCCTGACGGACACATAGTAGGTGCCTACTGCCGGTATGCTCAGCTCCGTTGCTCTGACCGGCGCCGAAGCATCAAAGGCCGGGATCATGGCCGAAGAGACTTCCTGGCCGGTCAGGCTGTTGTACAGGACCACCCTGCGCTCACTGCCGCTCAGGGAGGACAGGGCATAGAGCTTCAAGGTGCTCGCGCCTTCCACCGTCATTTTCAGGCTGCGGTATTTGCTGCTGCCCGCGCCGGGGAATTTGACCGCCCTGGTGACCGTCTCGCCATTGTCCAGTGTCAGAGGCGTTTCTTCTTCGATCACCTGGGTCTGGCGGTCCTTGGTCGCCGGGAACTGCAGCGAGCCGCCCTTCAGGGCCTTTTTGTATTCGCCGGGATCGAAGGCCTCGACGCTGATCACAGAGTCATCCGCGCCGGAGAGCTCTGCCCGGAACACGTGCATGCCGCTCTCCTCACCGTCCAGGTCGAAGGCGCCGGTCACACCGGTGCCCGCGTTGCTGGCCACCTCGCGGGCGATGAACACCTGGTCGGTCATCCACATGAGCGGCTCGATCTGCCAGTCGCCAGCCAGATAGCCGAACAGGCCCACCAGCATTACCAGCGCGCCGATGACGATCAGCACGATGCCCGTGCCCCGCTGAACCGGCGAGATCAGCTGACGCTCCTTCAGCTTCATTTGCTTATTCACGTCTTCCACGGCGATATCCTTTCAATGATTTCAGGGGAAGGGAGCAAGTCTCCCCTCCCCTGAAAGAGTTGACGTTTTACAGGGATCCGATGTTACTTGGCGACGGAGTCCAGCTCAGCCTGGATCTCGACAGCCAGCTGATCCAGCGTTTCCTTGACGGGAGCGCCTTCATTGTAGATCTTGCCCAGCGCCTCGCGCCAGAGATTGCCGCAGTTGTTGTAGGCGGGATTCTGGTTGCGCGGGTTGATCCAGGACGCCATCTTGATGATGGGATCCATCGCGGGCTTCTTAGCCAGGTATTCCTGGTATTCGGGCAGGTCGACCACGCTGGCGCGGGTGGGCAGGTAGCCGGTGTTGTCAGACCAGTAGAGGTTGATCTCGGGGCTGGCCATGTACATCATGAACTGCCATGCCGCGTTCTTCTGGGCCTGGGAAGCCTTGGCGGGGATGAAGATGGCCGCGCCGCCGACTTCGCTCTTGAAGGACTCGCCGTCGCTGCCGCCGGGCAGCCAGGCCATGCCGACCTCAAAGCGGGCCGCTTCGTCTTCCAGCGCGTTCACGCGGTTGACGTAGGTGGTGTACAGGGAAGAGGTATGGAACACGGAGAAGGCGCCGCCCGCGATGAACAGGTCGCGCATGTTGGAGGAAGCGCCGCTGCCGATGGCATAGTAGGCGTAGCCCTTGTCGATCCATTCCTTGATCTTGTTGTTCAGCTCGATGCTCTTCTCGCTGTTGACGTCGGTCTTGCCGTCCTCGGTCACGATCTGGACACCGTTGTTCTTGAACAGCATCTCATGATACCAGTAGTCCCAGCCGCCGAACACGGTGCCGTAGCGCTTGGTGGTGCCATCCTCGTTGAACAGGGTGGCCTTCTTCAGGAAAGCGTCCATCTCATCGATGGTCTTCGGCATTTCGATGCCTTCCGCCTCCGCGGCAGTCTTGTTGTAGTACATGCACTGGGTGGAGATCAGATAAGGCAGAGCGATCTGCTCATCATCATAGCGGGTGGAGGCCAGCAGGCCTTCGCCGAAATCCTCGACGTCATAGTCGAAAGCATCGATGTAGGGATCCAGCACTTCGCAATAGCCGGCCGCGCCGTAGGCCGCCGGATAGGAGGTGTTGCAGCAGACCAGCGCAGGGACCACTTCCGCTGTTGAATCAGCGCCGGCTGCGCCGCGGAACGCGGTGTCGATATCGTTATACGCGCCTTTGTAGACGGGAACTACAGTGATGCCCATGCCGTTTTCGGCATTGAATTTGTCGACCATGTACTTGATCTGATCATCGAACTGGCTCTCATGAGCATGCCACCACTCGATGGTGATGGGTTCGAGCACATCATACTCCGTCGCCGCCATCGCGGGAACCATGCTCATCATCAGCATCGCCGCCAGCAGCACAGCAAACAGTTTCTTCATCGGTCATCTCTCCTTTTCTTTCCTCGGCAGGCGCAGGCATAACCGCCCAACAGCCTGCTTAATTTTGGAAAAATGATACCATATCCCACACGTTTTGTCAACCGAATCCGTCAAATCATCGTAACTATTCAGTCATACAGTAGAGTGAGACGAGGCCCGGTCCGTTCCGGCACGGAATCCCGGAGTCCGCCGATTCATTCGGCGGATGGCGAAGC
>CACWHI010000034.1 GCA_902760595.1 uncultured Eubacteriales bacterium | reverse complement strand
GAGCCCGTCAGGGCGACAGGAAACACCGTTGGGGGGGGGCCGTAGGGGGGTCGCAAGACCCCCATGCGGTGACTGTTCAGTCTACGACTGAACAGTCACGCTCCATCATCATAAAAGACGCTTTCCAGAGGAGCCTTGGCTCCCCTGGAAAGCAGGTAACAGGGATCAGTTGGCCATGAACGCGTCGTAGGCAGCCTGCTTGTACTGGATGGCACGGCTCAGGCCGAAGGCTTCCATCTGTTCGCAGTAGGCTTTCCACGCTTCATCGGTCAGCTCGGCCTTGCCGGTGATCCACTTGGCTTCGTTCTCTTCACGGTAGGTCTTGACGTTGGCGGTGATAGTCGCGAAGTCGTCGGCGTCATCGGTGGCGATGGCGGCGCCGGCGGGATACATGTAGCTGCCGAAGTCCGTCTTGGTCCACAGCTTCATGCCGGCGATCTGCGCGGTGTAGCTGTAGTACTGGTCGTTGACACGCGTATCCTGCACCACGGGGCCGTTCTGATGGCCGCGGGCATAGACGCTCAGCGCGCCGGCCACGCTCGGGATCTCGGGGTTATTCAGCACGACGTCGGTGAAGACCGGATAGCCGTCCACCATGTTGTAGCTCTCGCCCTCGATGCCGAAGCAGTTGATCATGTGGCCTTCCTCGGAATACATCCAGTCCAGCAGCCACAGCGCGGCTTCCAGCTTCTGGCCGCCTTCGTCAGCGAGGCGCTTGGAGATCGCGGCGGAGGAGCCGGAGGCGTCATACAGGCCGTTCATCTTGGAGAACTTGGAGTTCTGGCCCTTGACGCTGGTCACGGGAACGGTGGTCACCATATCGCTCTCATCCTTGATCTTGCCGTCCTTAAGCAGCTTGGGGAAAATGTTGGAAGCGCCGCCGCCGCAGGCGTCATAAGTGGCAAAGGCGTTGCCGGCGGCCATTTCAGCGCGGCCGTCGTTCGCCTTCGTGTGGGTCAGGTAATCCTGGTCGATCAGGCCTTCGGCGTACCATTTGCGCATGGTCTTCAGGTACTCATAGTGGCTGTCCTCGGTGATGCCGTTCTTGACAACGCCGTTTTCCACATAGTAATCCCAGTAGTTATCGAAGCCGGGCGTCCAGATCTGGTTCATCCACTCGGTACGGGTGATGAAGGGGATCATATCCGGATGAGCGGCCTTAACGGCGGTCAGCACGTTGTACCACTCGTCGATGGTCTCGGGGATCTCCAGATTGAGCTCCTTCAGGATGTCGCCGCGCATATAGAAGCCGGAGGTGAAGAGGCAGTTGTTGTCCTCAAAGGTGGTGCCGCGCAGGAAGGGGAAGACGTAGTAGTCGCCCGCGGCGGTCTTGACGGCCTTGTCGATTGCGATCTCATTGTCCAGGATCGCTTTCAGGTTGGGGGTCTCGCCGGCCTTGATGGCGTCGTTCAGCGGCATGATGACATCATCCGCGATCGCGGCGGAGGCACCGCCTGGATAGGCGGTCCAGCTGTATTCCACGATGTCGGGCATCTCGTCCGGCACAGCGGTCAGCATATTGAATTCGTTGGCATCCTCGCCGGCGGCCGGATGGATGAATTCGATCTCGATGCCGGTGGCGTCGTGCACAGCCTGGTACCACTTGGTCTGGGCCAGGTTGGTCACGGCCTTGCCGTCCACCTCGACGCCCTTCAGGTTCTCATGCAGCTTGACCCACCAGGTCAGCTTGACGCCGGCGTAGGGCTTGTCGTCCGCGGCGGAAGCCGGGACCACAAACACGGCGGCCAGCATCGCGATGGCTAAAGACAGTGCGAGCAGTTTCTTCATGGTTCGTTCTCCTTTTGCTTTATTTTATCGGCGGCGTACCGCCAATAATGACATCATTGAAATACGACGTTTATAGGGAAATCCCTTTTTCCTTCGGAAGCGCCCAGCTTTCCGCGCAGGCGCTGAGCGCGTCCTCCAGCCCTGTCACGCATGGGAAGCGGTCTCCCCCTTCCTCCAGCCACTCGATCCGGCTTGCGGGGATGTCCCTGACCGGAAAGCGCTGGGCCATCAGCACGGCGTTCAGGTGGGAAAGCCCTGCCTCCGGGCCACAGATCGGCGCTTCGCCGGTCTTCACACATTGGACCGCGTCGTAAAGCTTCTGCATGAGCGGCGTTCCGCCGTCCATCCCATAGACGATTTCCTCGCCTGTATCGGTCACCGCCCTGAAAGGTTTTCCCTTCCCCCAGGTCACCGTGGCACGCTCAAACTCCACCAGCGCGTCCTGGCCCAGGTTTTTCGTGCGGAGCGGATGCGCGGTGTAGTAACAGATCGGCACGCCGCCTTCCGCCGTGAAGCGCAGGAACGCGATATCGTAGTTCTCGACGCCGGGATTGCCCCGATACAGCTCGCCTTCCGCGGCGGTCACACCGATGGGCAAGGTCATCGAAGGCCCAAGCAGCCACGTCATGAGCTGAAAATGGTGCGCGCAGGCGTTCATGAACGGGCTGTCATACACCGCCCAGCCGTTGACGCTGATGCGTCCCGCCCAGGAGCTGCGGGCATAATAGCCGTTTCCGCGCCGCATGGCGTGCAGGCACCGCGCGCGCTTCGGCGCGCCGAAGCGTCCGGCGAGGATGTCCCGCTTGAGCGCCTGGACCGCGCGGTCATAATTGAGCTGCCAGCCGACGGCCAGGAAGCGGCCGGCCCCGCGGGCGGCGCGGCTCAGCGACAGGGTCTCCTCCTCTGTCAGGCACAGCGGCTTTTCGCACAGCACGTTCATGCCCTGTCCGAGGCATTCGAGGATCATCTGCGCGTGCAGATGGATCGGAGACGAGATGACCGCCAGATCAGCGTCCTTTTCCGGGTTCAGAACATAATCGCTGATGGCGCGGTATGTCGGGATGCGCTTTTTCCGGATCACCGGATAGCGTTCCTCCAGATCCTCAGCGATGTCCACGACAGCCGCCAGGTCGCCGCCCACGTCCCGCGACGTCATCTCATCCAGGTACTTCTGCCCGTACCAGCCCGCGCCGACCAGCACGATGCGCGGACGGGCTTCAACCGTCCCGTTCATCGGTCATCACCTCCCGGTAATCACTGAAACGCGCCGTACCCTGTCCCTCGGCCGCCAGCCCGAGCGCCGCGCCCGTAAAGCGCTTGCCGGGCTTCAGGCCCTCGTCGGTCAGGTAACGGATGCTGATCTCAGTTTCGAATGCCGCGTCCCGACAACGCAGGACGCGCGTCAGCCCTTTCCCGACGGTTTCCAGCACGGCGTCCGGCTTTTCGAGCACGCTCAGTACCGTATCACGGCACTCGCCGCCCGTCTGCTCTCTGAGCACCAGTTCCCCTCCCTGGGACGTTTTCCTGACTCCGAAGAGGTAATAGCTGCGTTCGTCATAATACCCGGCCAGGCCGGCGATCCCGCCCGCTTCCATCCCCGAAACGTCGACTGAAGCAGACTGGCTGACCGCCGATTCTGTCTGCCGGTGCAGCAGCAGATGCGCGCCGGAGAGGCTTGAAAGCGATCGGCCGCCCTGGATCAGGATGAGCTGTCCTTGGGTTTCCGCGAAGCGGTCCGGCGTTTCTCTCGGGCAGATCCACGGATCTTGGGTCGATCCCACCGGCATAGCCGGAAGCGGCCTGGCCTGCAGGCAGGAGGGACCCCGCAGCCGGTTCACTAAGGGCCAGCCGTCCGGTGTCCATTCGAGCGGATCAAGCGCGGTCTCGCGGCCCATCAGGGTCATGCCTTCCACGGAACGCCCGCAGAGATACGGCAGCGCCCAGCGTCCGTCCGGCAGCCGCACGGGCTTTCCGTGCCCCGCCCGGCGGATATACCCGTCCGGGTTCCTTTGGGTGAGGATCGGGTTCCAGGGACAGGACTCATAGGGGCCGTCCAGCCGCTTTGACCTGGCGCAGGTGACCATATGGCCTGAACCGGTCCCTCCCTCTGCCTGAAACAGGTAGTACCAGCCGTCCTTCTTCAGCAGATGGGGTCCTTCGCTTTTGCGGCGGTTGCTGCCATAGTAGATCATGCGCGGCCCGGAGAGGAGCTCTCCGTCTTCGCTGAGCTCCGCGATCCGCGCGCCCGGATTGACCACCAGATAGCGCCGCCCGTCGTCGTCGGTAAAGATCGACGGGTCGATGCCGTCCACGTCGAGGAAGCGCGGCGGCGACCAGGGCCCTTCCGGCGCCGGCGCGGAGGTGATCATCTGTGTGCGGAAGGGAGGCACGTTCAGCCGCAGCGTGGCGACGATCCAGAACCTCCGTCCATCATACGAGATATCCGGCGCCCAATAGCCGAACCCACCCGGAAGCCCGGTCAGCCGCGCGGTTTCCGTGTCCGTGAACACATGTCCCACCGTCTCCCAGTGGATCAGGTCGCGGGAAAGGCTGATCGGCAGCGCCGGCAGATACACAAAGGAGGAGTTGACCAGATAAAAGTCCTCCCCGACGCGGACGATAGAGGGATCGGGATGGAACCCTCGAAGGATGGGATTGCGGTAGCAGTCCCGCAGCCTGACGCCGCTCAGCGTCTCGAGCGCCTCCAGCGCCTCGGGGCTGTGCCTGGCCGCCAGCTCAAGCGGCGTCACGCCGCGCTTGTCCCCTTCCGCCGCGGAAAAGCCGAGGATACGCAGCGCGAACGCCATTGTTTCCGCATTGCCGGACTGCGCCGCCGCGTGCAGGAGCGTCCTGCCCTCTTCGTCCGGCGACAGGTCCAGGCCGTGGCAGCACTCCGCCAGGGCCTGAAGCGCGGACGCGCGTCCCTTTGCCGCCGCGTATCGCGCCCATTCGGCCTTTTCCGCTTCCGGCAGGGCGGACGCGTTTCCGGCGGTCAGCCAGACGCGCAGCGCGTCAGCTTCATTCCCATCTATCCAGGCACGTACGGTCGGGTTCATGTCAGTCCGTGTTCCTCCCTGTAGGCTTTCCAGACCCGCTCAAACCACAGGTCCCGGTCCGGGATGGGCCGCGCGGGCTCCCGCGCGCTCACCCCGCTTCGCGTCGTCAGGACACCCTGAGCTCCGTCCGGCTCATCGAGCGCGAAGAGCATGGCGGACAGTACCTCCCGCTGGGTGATCAGCGCGTCCCGCAGCAGCAGTCTCGACTCAAAGTCCGGCGCGTCCTGGCTGACCTGGACGGAGCGGGACAGCGCTTCGCCGATCCGCGTCCGCAGCCGGCGCATTCCTTCCCCATCCCGTTCAAACGCGGCGACGCGGCTCATTTCCGTCTGAAAACCGGCAAGCTCCCCGACAGGCAGCGTCAGCGGCTCTTCAGGCAGCGGACCTGACGTCACCGATCTCGGGTGCAGCGCGATATGCTGCGCGGCACGCATGGAGCCGGTCTGAGTGGCGTTCAGCGCCGAGCCGCCGGGCCGCCTGCGGCCGAAGGTGCCCGCGGCCTCGCCCGCCGCGTACAGGCCGGGCACGCTGGTCTCGGCGTCCGCGTTCACCGCGATGCCGCCGTTGTGATGCTGCGCGCACACCTTGACCTCAAGCATGTCAGACGTCAGGTCGATGCCATGGTCCAGGTAGAGGCTGATCGCCGGCGCGTTCATCCGCCGAAGCCGCTCGATCGGCGTATCCGCCGCCGCGCCGCTCTGAAGCAGATAGTTCCTTGCCTCCTCCGTCAGCTGTTCGAGGTCATAGCCCCTCGGATTGCTGCGGTAATCCAGGTATACCGTCCGGCCCGCGTCCGTTTCCCGCTTGACCAGCAGGTCCACCCGGGACGAACCGTTTACCCGGTTCGGGTCAAAAGGCCACTGATACCCCTTCAGGAAGGTCATGGCCATCGCTTCCCGCTCGCCCAGCGCGTCGGCCAGGAATTCGCGTTCCTGGCCGTCCGAGCCGACGGATACATATCTTGGGATCACCTGCTGGTAGCTGCCGGACACGTTCCAGCGGAAGCGCGTAGACGCGAGGCCGTACTGCCAGCAGTCCAGGTTCGCTCCCTCCGCCCCGGCCTCAAAGGCCAGGCCGCTCATGCCGTGCTGGCTCTCAGGGTAGACCCTGTCCCGGTAGATGTGCGCCGGCCCGCCCGTGCAGAGGATCACGCTCCCGCACCGGATGCGGGTCAGCTCATGGGTATCCCTGTTCCAGACATCCAGCGCGGCCACGCCCGCGGCGTCCCTGACCACGCGCACCGCCAGGGTTCGATCGAGGATCGGGATGCTCCGCTGGCGGACCGAGCGCTCCAGTGCCTCCGTCATCATCCTGCTGGTCAGGGGTCCCGCGGAGGTGGCCCGGCGGCGCGTATCATGGTCCGTCTGGTAGCCCGCGTATTCCCCGTACGCGTTCGTGGGAAACGGCACGCCCAGCTGACAGAGCTTCAGGAAGCACGGCGCGCTGAGCGCCGCCTCACACAGGGCGATATCGCCGTGGATATCGCTCCCCCCGAGGGACGAAGCGAGGTCGCCCACGCTGTCGGGGTCGTCGCCGCCGAGCGACAGCTTATAGTAGGTCTGCTTGTCGCTGCCCGTATTCCGGGAGGTCCCCGCGTTCATGTCCTCCGTCACCAGCAGGCAGTCGACCCCCAGCTGGCTGAGCGTATCCGCGGCGTTCAGTCCGGCGCAGCCGGAGCCGACAATCACGGCGGCAGCACTGATTTCGCGCATCGTCGTCCCTCCGCTCATAGCCTTCTGAGCTCAAAGCCGCCGTCGGCGTTCAGGACCTGGCCGGACGAGTAGTCGAGGTAGCCCTCGGCGCAGGCCAGCACCATTTTCGCCACATCCTCCGGGCGTCCGAAGCGCGGAACCGGCAGCAGGCCGTCCCCGATCATGCGCTCGTACTTCTCGTGCACGACCCGGGTCATGTCCGTGTCGATGATGCCCGGCCTCACCTCAAAAACGGGAATGCCCAGCGGGGCGAGACGGGCGGCGAACAGCTTGGTGACCATGGCCACACCGGCCTTGCTGACACAGTATTCGCCGCGGCTGACGCTGGCGGTATAGGCGCTGATGCTGCCGATATTGACGATGCGCGGATGGTAATTCTCCAGGCCTTCCTCCTGTTCTTTGAGCATTTCCCGCGCGAACAGCTGCGTCATGAACAGGGTGCCCTTCAGGTTCACGCCGAGCACGCGGTCAAAGCTCTCCTCCGTCATTTCCAGCAGATCGTTCCGCTGGAGCGGCGCGACGCCCGCGTTGTTGACCAGCAGGTCGATCCTGCCGGCATGATCCAGCACCCGTTCAAGCGCCCTTTCCCTGGAGGAAGCGCTTGAGATATCGCAGGGGACATACAGGCAGGTGTCCGGAACATGCTCGGGCCGTTCCTCGCGAGTACCGGAATAGATGACGTCCCAGCCCGCTTCATCCAGCAGATCGGCGATCCCGCGGCCGATGCCCCTGGACGAGCCGGTCACAAACGCGGTTTTCACAGACGGTACACCTCCCTGTCACGCACCACGCAGCCCGCCGGCGTGCCGGCCCTGAGCAGCTTCGCGCAGCCGCCGCAGGTGACGCACACCCTCGAAGCGTCCAGCGCTCCGCGCTCACGCAGGTCATGGATGAATTCCGGATAGGCGAAGGCCATGCGGCCAAAGCCCGCCATGGCGCAGTGCCCGCCGCCGACCATGCCGGCGGCCAGCAGACCGGCCCACTGTCTCGGATAGGTAAAGCCGCTGCCCAGGACCGGCAGTCCGGGGAAGGCGCGCTGGATCCGGCTTATGCCGTCCATCATCCTTCCCACGCCCTCCAGCGGATGCTCATCCGGCACATAGTTGCCGTGATCATAGGGTCGGTTCACATGCGGATTGCGGTAGGGATT
Source organism: uncultured Eubacteriales bacterium (assembly GCA_902760595.1). Taxonomy (GTDB): domain Bacteria; phylum Bacillota; class Clostridia; order Christensenellales; family Aristaeellaceae; genus UBA4246. Next base: position 17,176 of record CACWHI010000034.1, on the reverse strand, counting down.
GCCCATCGTCACGTTGATGAGCGGGATGCCGAAAAGCTGCCGCAACTCGCCGATCAGGCGGACCGGCTCCGTCAGGTCCACTTCCAGGCTGCCGTCGTTCCGCACGCCGAAGCCGTCCGGATAGGGAAAGCCGTCGTACACGTTCATGCGGCTGGTCAGGAAGACGCCAGCACCCGCGCCGCTCCTGGCCGCGCGGTAACAGTTTTTCAGGAAACGGGTCCTGTTTTCATAGCTGCCGCCATACGCGCCTTTCCGCGTATAGGCCGAGAGCAGCTCGCTGGCCAGATAGCGGTGGCAGCACTTGACGTCGATGCCGTCGAAGCCCGCTTCGTCACACAGCCTGGCCGTTTCCTGATAGGCCTCCTCGTATCCGCGCAGCTCGTCGTCCGTCAGGATACAGCTGTCCGGCAGCGGCTGATCTTCCAGCGAGGGGCAGTGATAGGCGATGCGCGGCGCCGGAACGCCGGTGGGCTTGGCATAACGGCCGGAGTTGGTGGCCTGGCACACGATCAGCGGCGCGTACCCGTTGCGGCGCAGGCTCGTTTCGCGGATCTCATCCAAAAGACGCCGGAACGCGTCCACATTGTCCCTTGTCAGCCACAGCTGGTGCGCCGAGGCCCGGACCTCGGGCAGCGTGGCCACCGCCTCAAACCAGATGAGGCCCGGCCCCGCCTCGGCAAACCGCAGGTAGCGCCGCCTGGTCAGCTCGCCCGGCGCGCCGTCCGCCGTGCCGTCCGTGCCTTCCATCGGCTCAAAGGCGATACGGTTGGCGGCCGTCCTGCTTCCGACCTGCTGAGGCGTAAACAGTACGCTCAGCTCCTCTTTCAGAGGCATAAAGACACCCAGGGTGTCGATCTCTTCTTTCAGGGCCTGTACAGTCGGGTAATGAAACGTCTCATGCCTCATGTGCTTGCTCCCCTTGTTGCTTGCTGAATAGTATGATATAATAAAAACACCCTTGAAAATGTTCATTCAAGGGCTGAATATATGTAATTTCGATTTGGAGTGAGCAGCATGGCCTTTGAGATCAGATATAACGACCAGCCGATCGCCCATGGGATGCATACCCACACCTACGACGAGATGCTGTATGTGCTGGACGGAAGCGCGGAGATCACTGTGCGCAGCCGCGTTTTTACCTGCGGCCCAGGCACGCTGATCTTCCTGAATCCCTTCGACGAGCACGCCTCGCGCCCCGTCGCGCTGCCCTACCGGCGGTATTATCTGCTGATCCCCCAGACGCAGCTCAAGGCTTTCCACAACGACGTGCTGCTCCTGTCCGTATTCCGCTGCCATGGCGAGCAATTCCCCTACATTCTGGATACCGGGGAGAAAAAGCCCCTGTTCGACGCGTATTTTGAGCACCTGCTGCAGATACAGAAGGAGGGCGGCGACTACCTGGAGCCGCGCATGGAGGCGATGATGACGCTGATTCTGACGGACGCGCAGGCGTTGAGGCCGGATCTGTTCACCCCGGCGAACCAGCTTTCCTTCCTGCCGATCCAGGACATCATGAGCCAGCTCGACGCGCACTTCACCGAGCCCTTTTCCCTGACCGAGCTTGCCCGGCGGTTTCATGTTTCCCCGGGCTGCCTGTCCGCGCATTTCCGGCGCGCCGTAGGCGTCAGCCCCATGCAGTACGTGGTCAGCAGCCGCATGCAGCGCGCCAAGCTGCTGCTGAGCCACAGCGAGCTGCCGGTCGCGGGGATCGCCCAGCAATGCGGGTATCCGGACCCGAGCAATTTCGTCCGCCGCTTCCGCCAGCAGTATGGGCTGACGCCGCTGCAATACAGGCGGCAGAGCAGCGAACGGCCTGGGCACGAGGTACTCAGCTCCATCGGCTGAGCGGCGAGGCCGCCGTCACAGCGTCCTGTCGCGCTCGATATAGGGCAGGATCGCGATCTCGAGGTTTCCGTTCCGGGTGCGCAGCTCGTCGATCAGCGCCTTTTCCTCCGAAGCGTTTTTCATCTGGATCTTAAAGGAAAGCAGGAACATGGCGCCCATCCCCGTGGTCTTCACACCGACCGGCTCGGCCTTTTTCAGGTAGTGCGCGAAAATGTCGTCGAACACCCGCGCATAATCGAGGGTTTCGGGGATCGTGACCTTCAGCAGCTTTTCCTCGGAGAAGCCTTTATGCTCAAACAGCGGCACCGTCGCCAGCAGGATGAACAAAAGCGCCAGACCCAGCAGCACCGCGACGCCGTAGCCCACATAGCCCATGCCGAACGGTACGCCGGACGCCATCGCGATCAGCACGCCCGCGATCTCCTCCGAGGTACCCTGCGCAGAGCGGAAGCGGGTCAGCGCGAACGCGCCGCCGAAGGCGAGACCCGCGCCGATACTGCCGTTGATGAACGTCAGCACCATACCGACGATGAAGGGCATCAGGGAAATGACCACGAAGTACCTTCTGGAGGAACGGATCCTGAACGACATGAGCCAGCTGAACACCACGCCGGAGAGCAGCGCCGCCAGCGCCATCTGCAGAAACTGGCCGCTCGTCACATTGACGGAATAAACGGAATCAAACATCAGAATCCTCCCTTTCCACGGCGCGCCGCGCCGATCGCGAGCTGTCTCTTGTATGCCTCGCCATATTTTGAAAAACTGCTTTTATAGATATGCGTTTCATTCAGTAGCGCGCTGAGCCACAGCGGAATCGCGCGCTGCACCTTGACCTCCAGGATCGTATGCCCCTCCGGCAGCAGCAGCCGGCCTGACATGGAGCTGGTCAGGTCCAACTGGTCCACCCTGTACCTCGGCGAAAAGTCCACGGTCAGCCGCAGGTCCCCGTCCGGCTCATAATAGGCCTCCCGGTCATAGATGATCAGGCAGGCCGGGGCCAGACTGCCGTAGAAATCCCGGAAATACGTGATCTCGTGGTTGATTTGTCCGCCCGCGCAGATATCCCCGTTCCCGGCGAAAAACTGGCGCACCAGCGGCAGCGTGGTCTGTACGCGCCGCTTATACACGATCCCGTAGGCCTTCCGCTTCAGCTCCAGGTAGACGGGCGTCTCGTCCGTCGCCAGCCCGTAGGAGCGCAGCCGCAGCTTTTCCTTGAAGGGCGGCTTTTCAAGCGAGGCGCGGATCAGCCGGTAATCCGGCGTATCGTAGTACAGCGAGGCGATGCTCGTCCTGCCGTACTGGTCCAGGAGCATCCGTCCCTCCAGCCCCGCGAGGAAGCGCTCAGTCTGTTCAGCCATGAGCAGGTACTTGAGTTCATAGCGCTGCATGACGACAATGGGTTCGCTCATGTCCGCACCTCCTCAAAGACTGATCCGCAGGGTGAACCGCCCTGCCTGCGCGTTCGCGGCGATCCTGCCGTTCATGGCGCGCACCTGCTCGCGTACGCGGTTCAGACCGACGCCGTTGCCGGGAATGCCGTCAGCGTTGTCCAGCCGCACATATCGGTCGAACGCCCTGGCGTAATCCCCGTCCGGAAGGTCTGTTCCGTTGCTCATCTCAATGTATACGCGTTCGCCTTCCTGCTTCGCGGTGACGCAGACCTGGCTCTGCGCGAATCTGCCGGCGTTGGCGAACAGCTCGTCCAGCACCGATTTGAGCGCTTCCGGATCCGTCTTCAGGCGGATGGTTTCCGGCACATCCGTTTCAAGCCCGATGCCGCGCTCCGCGAAGCGGTCCGCATAGCCCCGCGCGCATTCCCCGATCATATCTTTCAGGCTGAAACCCACGCTGTTATCGCCCTGCGCGTTGGATGAATGCAGGGCCCGCACCGTCGCGTTCATCCTCGAAAGCTGCCGGCGCAGCAGCTGCAATTCCTCCGAGGTGCCCAGGCTGTGTTCCAGGTTGTCTATCCCGGCGTTCATGACCGTGAGAGGGATCTGGAAGCTCTGCCTGATATCCTCCGCCAGCTTGGTCCGCTCGCGCTCAGCCGTTTCCAGCGGCTTGGTCAGCCTTTTGCTGAAGGCCAGCAGCACCGCGAAGCTTGCCAGCAGGAAGATCACGAATCCGATGACTGAGATCATCAGCACGCGGTAAAAGCTCAGCAGCTCCCTGCCCTGGTCGATGACCGTCACATACGTGGAGCCGTCGGACTTCCAGATCCGGTACCGATAGGTCCTCGCGGTCCAGCCGACGTCCTTTTCCTTTAGCAGGCTTTGCGCCCACGCGGCTGCTTCGTCCGCGGTCACGCTGTCCATGCTGTAGGCGACCGCGGTCGCCGTGCCCTCCTTGTCGAACACAAAGGTAAAATACCTGAGAGACGCCTGCATATCCGGCGATTCCCGTCCCAGGGAGCCGTCCACAGGACGCCCGTTGTCAAAGCGCAGCCCGCCCGCGTTCCTCCCGCGGCCGAGAAATCCGCGGTTGTCGGCAATGGCGCGGGTCAGCAGGTCGGCGTCGTCGGCTGCCAGCGTCAGCAGGGTCACATTGATCAATCCCAGCAGGATCACCAGGCTCACCGCTACCGCCGCCATGGCTTCCAGGATAAACCGCTTTCTGATCCTATTCACGGGCAGCCGCACTTCCTTTCTTGACAGGCAGAGAGGCCGCGCTGACCAGCTCCTGCGGGGTAAACGGATACTGCAGCACCCCGGCCTCCGCGTCCGTCGCCCGGTCCATGCTCAGGGTGATCACACGCCAGTCCGCCTCGTCGAGCATGGCGTGGACTGCTTCATATCTCATCAGCGGCAGCCTGTCATCCAGCACGCAGAGGCCCGTGTCTCCCTCGCCGATCAGGCTGTTCAGCTGGACCGCGTCAAAAACCAGCTCCGTTGGGATGCCTTCGTTGCCGAACCACCGTCCGTACGCGTTCAGCAGATCGCGGTCCGCCGCCGCAAGAATCAGTCTCATTCCTCATGACCTCCAGCCCAGGCGCTTATCCTTTTCCGCCTGACGCGGTACAGTGTATGCCCGTTTCCTAAAATTACCTTAAAGCCGCGGCAAAGAACGGAAGTATCCGTAAAAAGCAGCCTCCCGGCGCACCAACCCGCTGCCGGGCCGGAACCGCCGGGAGGATGTGTCCTTCATATATGCAGGAAGCCGGGCGGGGTTTACTCCCCGACGCATTCGGCGGGGACGAAGCCCCTGGCCCTCAGGCCGTTCGCCTTATACTCTACGTATGCGTAATGATGCGCGCTGTCGGACCAGGCCAGGAAATTGACCTGCGCGCCTGCCGGCAGATTGATCAGCAGCGCGGCGTTATCCCCCGGCGCGTCGCGCAGCGCGGCGGCAGTGACCGTCTCAGCCGGGACACAGTCAAAGGAAACGTCCTTCAGCTTCGCCTTATCGGGCATCGCCGCCAGAGGCAGATAGCCATACTTGTCGCCGCCGGCAGCCGCCACGCGGACAAAGGCCCAGTCGCCTTCGCCGCCGATCACATAACACTTTTCGGTCGGCCGGATATGCGCGCCGCCCTCGTCCGCGCGGAGGTAATTCTCACCGGGGCCGGAAAACAGCCCGTAGTTGCCGCCCGGCGTCTTGCCGGCGATCTCCTTGAGGACCGTCTTCCGTTCCGTACCGCTGGTCTTCAGGTCCGCGGCGGGCTTCGCCAGGGGCTCCGCGTTCAGCATGTCCGCGTACATGAACGCCCAGGAGAGCTTTTTATCCACGCGGAACTCGCAGTACGCCCAGTCGCCGTACCAGCACAGCACGTTGATCGTCGCGCCCTTCTTGATCTCGATGTTGCGCATGCTGACCTTGACCGGGTCGTAGGTCGCGGCGCACTCATCCTTGGTCGTGCGCAGCACCATGTCGAACCGGAGCTCGCCCACGGTATCCGAGGCGCTGAGCACCGTACGCTTATCCTTGGCGGCCTCCGGGATCGGCACCCAGCCCACGCGGAACTTGTCCGTGGAATAGCCGTAGCCGATCATCAGGCAGTTGTCCAGCGTCCCGTACAGCCGCGCGTTGTTGCTCGCGCCGACGGCCGCATTTCCGTGCTTGAAATAGGTTTCGCCGGGGCCCTGGTATACCAGCTGGCGCTCGCCAAAGGTAAACACCGTGTAATCCTTCAGGGAAAATTCCGAGGCGCAGGCGCTTCCCGCGCCGAAAAGCAACAGGGCGGCCAGCAGGGCGGCTAACACTCTTCTCATATCTGTTCTCCTCTCCGCCGGTCAGGGGATGTTTTCAAAAAAGTCGTTCTTTTCCACATCCGGACCGACCGCGGTATAATACAGGCCGAACTTACGGCAGTCAAAGGGGCCTTTTTCCAGCATCTGGTACGTCAGCGCGCGCTGGGAGACATGGCACCACAGCGCCTCCTTGGCGACCTCCAGGCTGGTCTTGCCCCCGAACGCGTCGAGGGGCTGGTGCCAGTCCATCACGACCTCGTTTTCCTGGTACAGGTGCACGTACATCTTCTTGACCTGCCAGGCGCCGTACGCCTCAGCGGAAGCCGGGTCGTAAGCCGGGTCGGCGGCGTAGCCGATACATTTGGCCGTCATGTAGGCGGTGATCTGGTGCGCGGCGTGCCCGTATTCCCCGTTGAAATCCTGGGTCAGGACGACCTCAGGCCTTACGCGCCTGAGGATGCCCACATACCAGGGATAAACGCGTTTCGTACCGCCCCAGGCGTCGTACACGGTGGAGCGGTTGTAGGACATGAAGTCCTTGTTCTCGCCGATGACCGGATAATACCGGATGCCGCAGGTCCACAGCCCGTCCAGCAGCTCGTTCTTCCTCCGCGCGTCGCCGTGTGCCAGGTAGACCAGCTGCACCTTTTTGCCCAGGCCGCCCGCGTACAGGGGCAGCGCGCCACCGAACCAGAGCAGCTCGTCGTCCGGATGCGCGCTCAAGAGCAGCAGGTCCGCCTTATCCACCGTTTCCCATACCTGGACCCAGGCGGGGAGGTCGCCCTCCCCCACGACGCGCAACTCGGTCAGGTCCAGCATATGCTTTCCGTCATACTGCTCGATCGCGATCCGGAAGGAGCTGACGCCCGGCAGCGGCGTGTACTGGTGCAGGTATTCCTCGTCATGGTGCGCGTAATCCACATATCCGCCCTGACCGTCTGGGACCTGGATCACATGTCTGACGGCCTTCTTGAAGTGGCACAGGTAAAGGCCGTACGCCAGGTCGCCCTCCGCCATATCCACCTGCACATAGCCCTTCTTGGCGTACCAGACGGTTTTATACACCTGGTCCGTCAGGTTTTTGACAGAGGCATTGTTGGCGGTCGCGGTGATCCTGGCCGGCTTCAGCTCTTTCGCGGTCTCCGCGCCCGCGCTCACACAGATCAGCAGGGCGGCAATACATACCACCAGCAATGTCAAGCGTTTGAGCATGCCCTGACCCTTTCCGCGCGGCGGAGGCGCGCATAAAAGACGATGTAGCCCACGAGCGTCAGCACGAACAGGCAGTACCAGAAGGGATCCGCCCAGTCGCGAAGAAAGGCGAAGGGGACGTGGACCCGGCCGTCGAGCCCGAACTCCCACAGCACGATCAGTCCGGCCGTCAGGAACGACGCGATCACCGAAGGCACGCCCTGCTTCACCTCGAAGCCGGCCCAGATGCACATGGCCGCGCTGAGCAGGTAAAAATACAGCTGCTCCTGGTGCACGAAGCCCCACATCATATAATTATCCCGGCGCATGCTGATCATCAGCGTTTCGCTTAAGCCCACCAGGAACAGCGTGTCGCGCAGCGTGATGCGCCGCGCCCGCCTGCCGGCCAGGGTCATCAGGCTCACCGCGATCAGGGCCATCAGCAGCGCCTCGACCAGCGCCACGTTCAGCTTTCGGCTGTATTCTCCCGCGACGGTCAGCCATACCGGGCCGTCCATCGACGCGCCGAAATCCATGCCGTGCCCGGTCCATTCGAGCAGCCGCGCTTCGGCGACCAGCAGCAGGACCGGCAGCGCCAGCGCGTCCATCGCGGCCGGATCCGCTTTCAGCCAGCGGCAGCACAGCCACGCGCCGCCTGCCGCGCCAATAACGGCGCCAAACAGCGAAAACCCGCCGTCCGTCCACCAGAAGAAGGACATCATGCTGTGCGTCCGGCCGATAAAAAAGTCCGCAGCACCCAGCCAGAAAACGAGCCGGGACATCAGCAGGCCCGTCACGGCGCTTACCCCGGCGATCAGCACGGCGCTGCCGCGCTCCGTGCGCCGCGAACTCAGCAGCACATAGGCCGCGCTGCAGATGATCACCGAAAAGGCGATCCCGATACTGTACAGGTTCATCCGCTCACTCTCCGTTCAGCAGCTGCAGCAATTCCGCCATGTCCTCGTTTTCGGCTTCCGCGGAATCGCTGGCGTAACGCAGGTTAGCTTCGGGCGTGACGCGGGGGCTGCGTACGAACAGAGCGGTCAGAACGACCACGGCAGCCAGCAGAAGCAGCCCGGCGATGCCGTGAACGCGTTGTTCCTTGGTCATCAGCGTTTTTTCTCCCAGGTCGAAGGATCGACGGCGCTGCAGACATACACGATGTCGGACATGGGCCGTTCAGATCCCGAATAGTGCTCGTCAAAATATTTGCGGTTAAAGAACATGATGGACGAATTGCCGCCGTCCAGGTTATAGGCCGTCTGTACGCCCAGGGTCGCCACGTAATTGGCCGCGTCCTGCATGGTCATGCCGCGGGAGTTCTGATTCCGGCCTTCGATCTCGATGAACAGGTACTCCAGAGGCCCGACCTGGCAGATGATCGTCCGGGGTGCTTCCGTATTGCACTCGAAGTCATACTTGCCGATGGTCTGGGCCTTGCCGTCGATCACCATCGCAGGGCCAAAGCAGAAAGCGTTGACGATGGTATGCCCATCCTTCAGGAACTGGGCCATTTCCTTGGGATCGGAGCGCACGAAGGCGTGAAAATCGCCGTTTTCATCGATGAACAGGCTGTCCTTTTCCGGGCTCGCCGTCTGCTGCAGCATGACGCCCATGCGATAGATGAGGCCATGCTTGCGCTCCGTCAGCTTGTCGCCGTTGACGGCCACCACCGCGTTGCAGCTGCGCACCAGCTCGCCCGGCTCGTTGGTATAGACGTTCCCGGGGAGCCCGTAGATCGCCGTGCGGAGCTGGGTCGGGCTCTTGACCTTGATCCAGGCCAGGTCCACCGTGGTGCGCGGCAGCCGCAGCTTTTCCATGCGCACCGTCAGGCTGTCGTCCTGATAGCCGTCCGCCGTATAGCACGCGGGATTGGGCTTCGGCCCGGGCGTCAGGGAGATCGGGAGGTCATAACCGCTTTCGGCGAAGGCGGGAATACTCATCAGCAGGAGGATGGTCAGAAGAGAGATCATCCGGAATTTCAGCATGCGCTACACTCCTTTCAGCACGGCAGTTAGTATACATGATTTTCTCTCATTTTTCAATACTGCCTGATAAGCTGTAACAAATGCCGCTTGTGCGGTCCGAAAAAAGCTGGTATAATCGTGGAATGTAAACACCAGCGCAGCATCCGCGCCTGAGGAGGGAATCACGCCTATGAGTGAAACGACCTTTGCCCAGACAGAAGGAAAACGGTACAGCTGCCCCCTGTGCGGGGGTGGTCTGCAATATGATATCGCCAGCGGCAAAATGAAGTGTGACCACTGCGGCAGCCTGACGGAGCTGTCGCAGATCCCGTCGGAGCCGGCCGCGGACACGACCATGGAGGTCACGGAGTTCCGCTGCCCGCAGTGCGGCGCGGCGGTGTACTCCTCCGCCACCTCGGTGACCAGCTTCTGCAGCTTCTGCGGCAGCGACGTGGTGCTGACCGCCAAGCTGACGCGCACCCGGCGCCCCGCGCGCATCGTGCCCTTCGCCGTCACGCGCGAGCAGTGCGAGCAGGATTACCGCAAGCACCTGGGGAAATACCACCTGGTGCCCACCTCGCTGAAAACGGCGGAGACCATCTCCCATTTTCGCGCGGTCTACGTGCCCTTCTGGTCCTATCACGTCCGCAGCGAAGGCCCGATCGAGCTGAGCGCCACCAAATCCTATACCCGCGGCGATACCCGGTACGACGAGACCTACAAGCTGGATATCGACGCGGTGATCGACCAGAAGAACATCCTGTACGACGCTTCCTCCGCCTTTGAGGACGAGACGGCCGCGATGCTCAGGCATACGGCGGACAACGCGAAGCCCTTTGACCCCGCGTACCTGAGCGGCTTCTTCGCCCAGGCGGCCGACGTCGCGCCGGAGGTGTACTATCCCGAGGCCGCCGCTACCGCCGTCCGGCTGTTTATCGACAAGGTCAAGGAGGCCAACAAGTTCGACACGGTCGAGACCAAGGCCGACGCCCAGCACAATTTCGGCCTTCCCGAGCCCCGGTATGAGCAGGAGCTGATCATGCTGCCCGTCTGGCTGCTGGCGCACCGGCAGTTCGGCCGGGTCGTCTACACCGCCATCAACGGCTGCACCGGCGACGTCGTATGCGACGTGCCCGTCAGCCTGCCGCGCGTGGCCGCCGTCGCCGCCTCGCTGACCGTCGGCATCTTCGCGCTGCTTTACCTGTTCCTGACGATCAAGCCGGCGCTGCTGATGGCGCTCTGCGCGCTGCTGATGCTGATCACGCAGTTCCGCTTCAGCGGGATGCGCGAGCTGCTGTACAACCGCAAGACCCGCGCCTTCGAGCCGAAGCGCAGCACGAAAGAGAAGACCTTTATCGGTCCGGCCCAGCTGCTGCTCCAGAAAGGCAGCACCTCCGGCACAATGGACCTCGTTAAAAAATACGGCGTCCGGGTGATCGGCGTTGTCTTCTTTGTGCTGTGCGCAGTGGGCTATGAGTCAATCGGGACAATACTATCATCTTTTAGCGTCGGCGCGTCCTTTGGCAGCGAGGTCCTGCCCATCGCCATCATGGGCATCCTGCTGCTGATCATGATCATCCACACCGCGCGCTGCGCCGCGAAGCCGGGCTTCGGCTCCGTCGTGCCGCGCGTCGTCAACTGCCTGATCTGCGCGGCCGGGCTCGTCAGCCTGCTGACCAAGCAGGCGGAGGACATGGTGTTCTACGGCTGCGCGGCGGCCATGCTCGCGGCCGCGATCTGGGAACTGGCCGTGACCATCCGTGCCCATAACGAATACGCCTCAAGACCCGTACCTTACTTCGATGGAAAGGGGGAAGCCGTATGAAGCCCATGCGTCAGCGTCTTTTCATCCTTCTTCTGCTGCTTTGCGTCCTCGCTGCTTCTTCGGCGGCCTCTGTGTCCTCGGCCGCGCCGACGCCCATCATCCAGGACGACGCCGACCTGCTGACGGACGCCGAGGAAAAAGAGCTGTACGGCGTGATGGAAGCCATCTGCGAATACGGCACACCGGTGCTGTGGACCATGCGCGAGCCCGGGGATTACCAGTCCCTGGCCGACCGGCATTACAGGGACCTGCTCGGTACCTCCAGCGGCACAATGCTGGTCATGAATATGTACGAGCGCGTCCTGACCATCAGGTCCAACGGCGCGATCTCGCGCACCATCACCAACGCCGAGGCGGACACGATCACCGACAATATCTACCGCTACGCCGGCTCGGGCCGGTATTACGAATGCGCGCGCGCCGCCTTTGAGCAGATCGGCAAAGTGCTCCGCGGCGAGCGGATCGCCCGGCCCATGAAGCTGATCAGCAACGTCCTCCTGGCGGTCACCCTGGCGCTGATGATCGTGTATTTCTACATCACCGCCCGCTACGAGCAGCACTCCACCACGAAAAAGCTCAAGACCGCCGTCCCTGTCTCCGTGCTTTCCGGCGCGGCCTTCAGCGCCGTGATGCTGAACACCCAGAAGAAGATGACGAAGCAGGTCAAGACGGACATCAGCTCCAGCTCCGGCTCAGGCTCCCGCGGCGGCGGTGGCTTCGGCGGCGGAGGAGGCGGCGGTGGAGGTGGCGGCAGCAGCGGCAGCCACCGCTTCTGACGCGCCGGACCGCGCTGATATCATCGAGGAGGTTGATCCATGTTCTCATATGAAGCCGACGCTTCCATCCATACCGGGCGCTTTCTTTTGCCCGATCCCCAGTACACAGATCCCAAATGGCCCGTAGTGGCCTGCGACCAGTATACCTCCCAGCCGGAATACTGGCAGATGCGCATGTCGGAGATCGGGGACGCCCCCTCCACGGCACGGCTGATCCTGCCCGAATGCTGGCTGGGCGAAGCGAAGGAGCGCGTGCCCGCGATCCACCGCGCCATGCGGGAATATATCGCCGGCCGTGTGTTTTCCCGTCAGGTGGAGGGGCTGATCCTGATCCGCCGGACCATCGCCGCGGGCGACCGCTGGGGCCTGCTGGTCACCGTGGACCTGGAGCGCTACGATTTCGCGCCGGACAGCCAGTCCCAGATCCGCCCCACCGAGGGCACGATCACCGACCGCATTCCCCCGCGCCTCGCCGTCCGCGCGGAGGCGCCGCTGGAGCTGTCGCACATCCTGCTGCTGGCGGACGATCCCGAAGCGACCCTGATCGAGCCGCTGGCGGACGATACTGCCCGGCTCCCCCTGCTGTACGACATGGACCTGAACGGCGGCGGAGGCCACCTGACCGGCTGGGCCGTCACGGACGAGGCCCTGCTGCGGCACTTCTTTGAAGCTGTGACCGCTCTCGAGGCACGCTCGTCCGGCCTCTCCTTCGCCGTGGGCGACGGCAACCATTCCCTCGCGACCGCCCGGGCGCACTGGCTGAGCATCCGCGAGCGCCTGAGTGAAGAAGAGCGCAAGCTCCATCCCGCGCGTTACGCCATGGCGGAGCTGATCAACCTGCACGATCCCGCGCTGGTATTCGAGCCGATCCACCGGGTGGTGTTCGACGCCGCGCCCAACCAGGTGCTCGACGCCCTGAAGCCCTGCGAGCCCGCCCTCGACCTGGAGCATCCGGATTTCATCCTGGTGCACGGCAAGGGCGATTACCCGCTGCGCATCGGCAAGCCGCTGCACGAGCTGCCGCTGGGCACGCTGCAGAAGCTGCTGGATCAGGCCGGCTTCCATCTTGATTATATCCACGGGGAGGACGCCGTGCGCGGCCTGGTCCGCGACGGGAACGCCGTAGGCCTGCTGGTGCCCGGCATCGACAAGCATATGCTGTTCCCCGCCGTGCGCAAAAACGGGCCGCTGCCGCGCAAGTGCTTCTCCATGGGCGAGGCCCACGAAAAGCGCTACTATATGGAAGCCAGAAGCATCGTCGGGTGACCCGGATGCTCAGAAAGAACCAGATATTCCGGGCCGCCGGGGAACGCCTCGACGGCCAGCTGAACGGCATCACGCATATGGACGGACAGGCTGTCTTCGTACCCGGCCTGCTGCCGGGAGAGGACGCGGAGATCCGCGTCGTGAAGGCCGAAAAGCGCTATGCCTTCGGACGCGTGGAGAAGCTGCTCTCGGAAAGCCCGGAGCGGCGCGTCCCGCCCTGCCCCTATTACGCCCGGTGCGGCGGCTGCGTCGGCATGCACATGAGCTATGAGGAAACGCTGCGTGCCAAGCGCCAGGCTGTGCAGGATGTCCTCCGCCGTGTAGGCGGCGTCGAAATCGAAGTCCCGATGCCGCTGGGCATGAAGGCCCCCTGGCACTACCGCAACAAGACCGCCATGCCGGTCGCCAGCCGGGACGGCGTTCCCCGGGCGGGATACTACCGTCCCCGCAGCCACGACATGACCCCCGTGGAAAGCTGTCTTTTAGCGATGCCCCCCGCGGACGAGGCCGTCAAGGCGGTGCTTCGCTGGATGCGGGACTATGCCGTCCCCGCCTACGATGAAGCGAGCAGGTCCGGCCTGATCCGGCATATCATTACGCGCACGAACCGCCAGGGCGAGAGCATGGTCACTATCGCCGCTTCGCAGACGCGCATGCCCCATATCCGGGAGCTGTGCGGCGCGCTGATGGCCGTTCCGGGAGTCATATCCGTCTGCCAGACGGTCAACGCCCGCGGCGACAACGTGATCCTGGGGCACGATTATACCGTGCTGGCAGGGCAGGAGCGCCTCGAGGATACGCTGTGCGGGCTGCGTTTTCAGCTCTCTCCCCTGTCCTTCTTCCAGGTGAACCCCGTACAGACAGAGCGCCTGTACGAAACGGCGATCCGATTCGCGGACCTGACTCCATCGGACCGGGTGGCTGACGTCTACTGCGGCGCGGGCACCATTTCCCTCCTGGCCGCCAGGTACGCGTCGCACGTCACGGGGATCGAGATCGTTCCCCAGGCGATCGGGGACGCGAAGGAGAACGCGCGCAGAAACAACATTGATAACGCCGACTTCATCTGCGGCGCCGCCGAGGAGGTACTGCCCCGCCTGGTCTCCGACGGGCTCCGGCCCGACGCCGTCATCCTCGATCCGCCGCGTAAAGGCGCCGACCCGGCGGTGCTCAGCGCGATCGCGGCCGCCTCGCCCGAGCGCATCGTCTACGTATCCTGCGATCCCGCGACCCTGGCGCGCGACCTGAAACAGCTGACCGCCTCCGGCTATAACGTCGAGCGGGTCCAGCCGGTAGACATGTTTTCCTGGACGGCCCACATAGAAACAGCCGTCAGACTGAAGCGCAAATCATAACTCTGACCCAAGAGAAGGAGGATCACCCATGTTCGGCTTCACCTATTACGCGCCGACCAAAGTCGTCTTCGGCAAGGACGCGGAACAGCAGGTCGGCAAGCTGGTTGCCGGCTTCGGCGCCAAGCGCGTGCTCATTCACTACGGCGGCAGGAGCGCGCTCAGATCCGGCCTGATCGACCGGGTCAAGGCTGCTCTGGACGCGGAAGGCATCTTCCACGTGGAGCTGGGCGGCGTGGTGCCGAACCCGCACCTGAGCAAGGTCCGGGAGGGCGTCAGCCTGGCTAAGGAAAATGGGATCGACTTTCTCCTCGCGGTCGGCGGTGGCTCCGTCATCGACTCCGCCAAGGCGATCGCCTACGCCCTGGCCGACCCGGAACGGGACGTGTGGGAGCTGTTCCTGCGTCAGCGCCGCGCCGCCGGCTGCCTGCCCATCGGCTGCGTGCTGACCATCGCAGCCGCCGGCAGCGAGATGAGCAACAGCTGCGTCATCACCAACGAGCAGACCGGCGAAAAGCGCTCCTATAACGACGATATCGCGCGGCCACGCTTCGCCGTTATGGATCCGGCGCTGACCTGCACCCTGCCCGACTACCAGACCGAGGCCGGCTGCGCGGACATCATGATGCACACCATGGAGCGCTACTTCACCCAGGGCGGCAATATGGAGCTGACGGACGAGATTGCCGAGGCGCTGCTGCGTACCGTGATGAAGCACGCGGAGATCCTGCATGAGCATCCGGACTGCTATGAGTCCCGCGCCGAGGTGATGTGGGCCAGCAGCCTGGCGCACAACGACCTGACCGGCTGCGGCAACGACGGCGGCGACTTTGCCACTCATCTGCTGGAGCATGAGCTGGGCGGGATGTTCGACGTCACCCACGGCGCCGGCCTGACGGCCCTCTGGCCCAGCTGGGCGCGGTATGTATACAGGGATTGCCTCCCGCGTTTCGTCCGATATGCCGAGAAAGTCATGGGCGTACAGGATCAGGGGCAGGGCAATGAGCAGATCGCCCTCGAGGGCATCGCCCGCATGGAGGCCTTCTATCGCCGCATCGGCATGCCGGTCAACATGCGCGAGCTGGGCATCGAGCCGACAGAAGAACAGATTCAGGCCATGACCCGCAGCTGCGCGGCCGCGGCCGGCGGCAAAAAGGGCAGCGCCAAGGTGCTGTATCCCGAAGACATGGCCGCCATCTACCGCATGGCGCGGTAACCGTATCACACGACCCGGAGCAGCCGCCACAGCGGCTGCTTTTGATTTGTTACAATTATTTATCAAAATTGTTACAAAGTTATTTACATCCGCCGGCCTTTTTTGATATAATGATGGGTACGCGGGACGCCTCCTGAGGCGCCGAGCCGCGCAGGTCGGAGGATGAGCATATGAGCGCAAAACGCAATCACTATACATCGACCCCGCTGATGCGGATGGATAAGCACCCCAAGAGCGTCGAATGGGAGGAAGCCCCCGTCGTGCTGGAGCAGGAAGCCGTCGGAAGGACGCGCCACTACAGGCTGCTCCAGCTGATCATGGTCATCCTGCTGCCCATCGGCTTTATCGTCACGCTGCTGCTGAACAATACAGCCCTCTGCTGGGCTTATGCCGGTGTCAGCCTGTTCTTTGTGCTGCTCATGTGGCTGCTGCGCGCCTTCGCGCAGGGCGCCCGGTCCAAGCTGACGCTGATCTACGTCCTGGCCGCCGCGATCGTCGTGGTCCGGCTGATCGTCAGCACGCCCGGATCCGTCGCCCAGCGCGTCGTCAGCCGGGTGGATTCCAGCGCGATCTTTAACTCTGAAAGCGCTCTCGACACCCCGACGCTGGCGGACTTTGAAGCCACCGAGGCCGTGACCACCCCGGAGCCCGAGGCCACGGAGATCCCCAAATCAGCGGCTGAAATGCGCCTGGACGAGTTCATGAACTACTGGATGGTCGGCAACCGTGACGCGATGGTCGAGATCTGCACGCCCTCCTGGGTCGACAATTCCCTTTCCCCCAAGGCCGACCTCTGGCAGCTGACCGGCATGTATACGCCCTCGTCCTACTATGTGGAGCGCGTGGACGGCAGCAACACCGATTCCTCCCGCGCGATCATGATGGTCGCCAACATCTCCAACCAGGACGGAAGCACCACGTCCAAGCGGTATCAGATCATGATGATCCGCTCCAACGACGTCTGGTACATCAACCCCAACTCCCTGAACAGCATCGGCACCGTGACCGCGGATGACCCGCAGCCCTTCGAGCAGATCAGCAACATCATCCAGGACGCGACGCCTTCCCCCACGCCCGCGCCGACCATCAACCCCCAGATGGTCCTCTATTACAACACCGACGGCGGCAAGCTGTACCACACTGACCCCTATTGCACCTCCGTCAACCCGAAGTACCAGCCGCTGACCGGCACCTTCCTGTATTCCGAGCTCGACAACGCCCAGTTCCGCACCCTGACGCGCTGCCGCAAGTGCAACGCCCCAGAACGCGTGATCACCATCAAGTAAAACAGCTCGATCCTGCCATAATGTCACAATATTGGCTTTTTATCACCGCATTTGACATTTCACTAAATAATATTAATGAATCCGAAAAAACCGATTGACAAATTCCCTGAAAGCTGTTATTATACTCAGGCCGGTTGGGAAAACCGACCGGCCGAATGGGGCTATAGCACAGTTGGTAGAACGAACTACCACTTGTGCACTCCCGCCCCGGAGACATCGAAATCCGACGAGATGTAAAATATGGTCGGAAAAGTTACCAAATAAG
>CACWHI010000033.1 GCA_902760595.1 uncultured Eubacteriales bacterium | reverse complement strand
GGTGCAGGCCACGCAGACTACGGCTACAGCCAGGAGAAGTACTACTGCAAGAATCTTTTTCAACATGGTTATCCATCCTTTCAAATCCGGCCCTGTTTTTCCGGGCGGTGTTCTCTTTCTTTCTGCCCGGTATTTCTGCCGGACAATAATCTATACGGATCAGAAGGAGGGGGTGGCAGTACGGGCGGTTAATTTTTTGCCTATTTTTTTGTTTTTTGTCATTTGCCATATCTGAAGGCTTTTCATGGAAATACATTAACCAGGCAGAGGCGTTACGGCAGGCCGCGGAAGAGACAGATCAGGAGAATCCTCCCTTCTCCGGTCTGGATTCGTTTGTTCCTGTTATGTCCGCCCGCCAGGCCGAATGGCTGCACGGAACGGGTTAAATCAGCGTTTCCCTAAATCTTGTGCGCGTCTTTGACGCTTGCTCAGCGTCACCCGCCCTCACCGTACCTTAACGGGGCAAATGCCTTTGACCCGCAGTCACCTCCCCATTCTCCTGTCCACCACATGCCGGAGCCTGTTGATGATTTCCCGGGCGAGGACGCCGGTGGCGGCGCCGGTGACCAGGGCCACGGCCATCAGGACGGCTAGGTACCGAAGCAATATGGACGGAGAGACCTCGGACATGACGAAGGCGGCGGCGATGATCTGGCCCACGTTGTGCAGCACCGCGCCGACCATGCTGACGGTGATGACGTGCATGCCCTTCACCCGGCTCAGCGGGATCATGCCGGCGAGGCTCAGCGCGCCGCCGCAGAAGGCGAACAGCATGGTCATGGGATTGCCGAACAGCAAGCCAGACAGGCCCACCTTCAGCACCATCAGGATCAGGGCGGACTGGACGTCCATCAGGTACAGGGCGAACAGCAGCACGCCGTTGCTGATGCCCAGCTTGATGCCGGGAATACCCGTAGGCACCAGCCCCTGGAGCAGCGTTTCCACATACCCCAGGATCAGCATCATCGCGACCAGCAGCCCGCCCAGGGCGACCTTATAGCCCAGGTTGTCGTTTCGTCTGCTCATACCCGCTCCTCAGCGCTGCCCTTGCTGCAGCGCGGCGTATTCCTCTTCGTTCAGCAGCTCCAGCGTCACGCCGTTGGGCAGGCAGATGATGTAATTGCCCAGGACGCGGGAAGCCTTGTTTTCCAGGGTCACGACGCCCTCCGTCACGCAGAGCTGGTTATCACAGGTCGAGGACGCCATCTGGATGCTGTCCTCCGTCACATGGATCACGTTTTGGGCTTCTTTTTTCTTCTGATTGATGGTATAATCGCCGGTCTTCGTCAGCGGGTACGGCGCGTAGGTGGTATGATCCACCGTGATCAGCAGCCAGGCGCGGGGGGTGTCGGTCTGGAGACCGGAGATTTCGGCCTCCGGCGCGTCCGTCGCCCGGTCCGGCACGTCCGTGCTCTCCGGCGCGACCGTCGTTACGACGCCGCCGGGATCGGTCACGGTGACCGTGGGCGCCGGCTGGCTCTTCGGCAGCAGGAAGCTGACGCCCGCGATGATCGCGATCACCGCCAAAAGCCCTAATATCACCAATCCGTTTTTCTTTTTATCCATCGCAAGTCCTTTCAGGAAAGCATTCGTCCGGCGCGCTGGCGAATGGGTCAGCGTTTCCTTCCATAGGATAACACAAAACAGCCTTTCCCGCAAGCAACACCCAAGCTGTACTGCCTGTGCTTTTTTCCGCCGCGCGGCAGGAAAAGCCCTTGCCGTGAAGAAACATGCGGTGGATCGTATCGTCTGACTGAATGCGGGGTGTTTGAATGACGCGGAACGAACGGCGGCGGGGCTGGCTCCCCGTCTTCTGTGTGGTCGCCGCGTCCGTGTGCTTCAGCACGGGCGGGCTGTTCATCAAGCTGGTCCCCTGGTCGGCGCTGGCGATCAACGGAGCGCGGAACCTGATCGGCGCGGCGGTGATCAGGCTGTATATCCTGCTGACACGCCACCGCCTGGTGATGAACCGGACCGTCGCCATCGGCGCGGCATCCATGATGGGCGTCACGACCCTGTTCGCGCTGGCCAATAAAATGACGACGGCGGCCAACGCCATCGTCCTGCAGTTCACCGCGCCGGTGTTTGTGATTTTACTGATGCTGACGCTTTACCGCCAGCGCCCAAAGCGGGCGGATATGCTGACCTGCGCCATGGTGCTGCTGGGCGTCGTACTGTTCTTTGTGGACGGCATCCAGGCCGGCAACCTGGCGGGCAACGTGGTAGCGGTGCTGTCCGGCGTGTGCTACGCGGGCGTGTTCATGATGAACATAGGCCGCGGCGCGGACGCCCTCTCCTCCAGCTTCTGGGGCCAGCTGATCACGGGCGTCCTGCTGACGCCGCTGTGCCTGCGGGAGACGGACTTTTCCGCCCCGACCCTGCTGGCGGTAGCCGCGCTGGGCATCATCCAGGTGGGCGGCGCGTACATCCTGTTTTCCCAGGGCATCAAAGACACGCCGCCGGTCACCGCCAGCCTGATCACCGGGCTGGAGCCGGTGCTGAACCCGGTCTGGGTGGCGTTATTCTACGGCGAGACCTTCACTCCCCTGTCCGCGGTCGGCGCGGTCATCGTCGTCGGATCCATCGTGATATACAACGTATGGAACGCGAAGCATGGAATAGGATGACTACAGATACTTCAGCAGCTCGTCCCTGACCCCGTCCATCCGCGCGTCCGAAAGCCCGAAATCCATCCGCTTGTAGCTCCAGGCGCAGCGGGAGATGGCGTATTTCTCGAACGCCGCGTGGATATGGCGGTACCATTCGAGGGCGTCCTCCGGGCGGGCGCGGTCGATGACGCCGTACTCGCCGCAGTAGAGCTCCGCGCCGTTCCGCTTTGCCGCCTCGACAGCCGGCGCGAAGACACGGTCGAAGAAATCCTCCTCCAGCCCGGCCTGCGCCCAGGTCAGGCGTGCGTCCTGATCCAGCTCCTTCACCCAGGGCGCGCCCTGGTGCGTGAAGCGGAGCGGCTCATAGCAGTGAAAATTGTAGATGACGCGCGCGTCCGCGGGCGGATCCAGCGCGGGCACCGCGTGGGCGCTGTTATTGTGATAGCTGCCCAGGAGGATCAGGTGCTCCGGCGCGATCAGGCGGATCCTGCGGACGCACTCGGCGGCGATGCGGTTCCAGGCGGGGCTGAAGCGCTCCTCCGTGACCTCGTTCAGCAGCTCGAAGGCCACGTGCGCGGGGTCGCCGGCGCAGCGCTTCGCCAGCTCCTCCCACAGGCGGTAGAAGCGGAGCTGATACGCCTCGCTGTCAAAAAACCCGGCCTCCGCCTCGCCCTCGTCAAAGGAGAAGCCCGCCGTCTTGTGCAGATCGATGACCGCGTTCAGCCCGTGCCGGCGGCACCAGCCCAGCGCCCGGTTCAGGCGCGCGAAGCCCGCGTCCCGCCAGTCTCCGGCCTCATCCTCCAGCACGTTATAGTCCACCGGGATGCGCACATGATCCAGGCCCCAGTCCGCGATGCGGGCGATGTCCGCCTCCGTGATAAAGCGCTCCAGGCGCTCCTCCGAGTAATCGCACTGGCTCATCCATCCGCCCAGGTTGACGCCGCGGGTGAAGCCGAGGCTTTTGAGATACGTCATAGGCGCTCCTTTTACTTGACCTTTTTGCCCTTGAAGAGAATCCAGTTGACACGGAAGACGGTGTTGCCGTCCACTTGGTCAAAATGATAGTTGTAGCTCCACTTGCCCCGGTAGTTCTTCAGGCGGTTTTCCATAGCGGATTCAAGCGCTTTCCCGTCGCAGGTCTTTCCCTTGATCAGCACCTCCAGGTGCTTCCTGCCCTTGCCGACCTGATTGACGCAGTATTTCGCCGCCTCCGCCGCGGTTGAGGCCGTGGCGCCGAAGCGGCTGTTTTTGTTGCTGTAGAAAGAATACTTATCGTTCGTCTTCCGGGCGAGCGCGGAGGTATCGAAAACCGCGGGACTCCAGGTATGCTTGCCCAGCCGGTCGCGCCCGAAGTTGAAATAGTAGTGGGTCTGCTGTACGGGATTTTTCGTGATCTCGGTATCGCCGTAGGTGACGTCCACCATCACCAGCTCGCCGCCGATGCTGATGGTGTTCCACAGGTGCGCGCCGCCGTTGCCCATCCCGCTGATGTAGCCGGAATCGAAGCCCGTCATCATGGTCATCAGGAAAAACAGGTCGGAATAGGCCTGGCAGTTCCCCCAGCCGTACAGGAAGGCGTTCGCGGCGCTGGTACACTGGTTATGCCGGCTGTCGCTCTTGGGATAGGTGCGGTACGTCACGTGATCGCAGATGTAATCGTAGATCGCCAGCTCCGTATCCACGGTGGCGTAGCCGTACTGCTTCACCATTTTGTCCGTGATGCCGGTCAGCTGCTTCAGGCACTTCTTTTCGTCCGGGCTCAGGCGGCCGGTATCGCCGGCCCAGTAGGCCTCCGCCATCAGCAGCCCCGGCCTGAGCGAGATATTGCCGAGCCTGACCCGCAGGCCGCCGTCCGACGTTCTGCTCCATCGGACCTCGTAGTCATCACGGCAGTATTCGTCCAGCGCGTCCCATACCGCGTGCCAGATATCATCGTCTGACATCCCGGCGGCCGCGGATTTCGGCAGCTCCAGCGTGAGCTCCTTCTGGTGCTCCTGCATGCACCATTCCAGCACCTTGGCGCTGATCCCGTTGATGTCCGCCACCCAGTCCTCGATCTCCGCGGAAACCGAAACAAGGGGAAGAAGGAGCAGAACGGCAAGCAGTATTGAAAAGCGCTTCATGGAGGAACCTCCTTTGAAAAGGGAGAAAGGAAAGATGGGGAGGGAAGGGCGAAGGTGGGAGGTTGAAGGTTTAAGGTAGGAGGTAGGAAGTAGGAAGTAGGAAGTAAATATACTTCTGCGCGGAAGCGTCCGGTTCGACGCCGAGAGCAAGAAATACTTCCTACCTCCTACTTCCTAATTCCTACTTCCTTCAACCTTCAACCTTCTCCCTTCTACCTTCACCCTTCACCCTTCACCCTTCACCCTCTTCTCATCAGTACTCAAACTCCCCCTCGTACACCAGCACCGCTTCCCCCGTCAGCGTCACGCGCTCGGGAGTGCAGCGGACGGTGAGGTCGCCGCCCTTGACCTTGACCAGCACGTCGGTGTCGGGGGCGCAGTAGCCGTTCTCGATGGCCGCCACGACCGCGGCACAGGCGCCGGTGCCGCAGGCGAGGGTCTCGCCGTTGCCGCGCTCCCACACGCGCATGCGCAGACAGGTGCGGTTCACCACGCGCACGAACTCGGTATTCACGCGCTCCGGGAAGATCGGCGCGTACTCGAAGGCCGGGCCCACGGCGGCCACGTCCAGCCCGTCGATACCATCCATAAAGACCACGCAGTGCGGGTTGCCCATGGACACGCAGGTGATGCGCCAGTCCTGGCCGTCGATCAGGGTGGGCTGGCTCACGACGGTTTCGCTGTCCGCAAGGACGGGAATATCCGTTGCCTTCAGGCTCGCGGGACCCATATCCGCGGTGACCGAGCTGACCTTGCCGTCGCGCAGGTACACACGGACGCGGTGCACGCCGGAGGCGGTCTCGATGGTCATGAACTCGCTGCGCACATAGCCCTTGTCGTACAGGTACTTGGCCACGCAGCGCAGGTTGTTGCCCGCCATGCGCCCCTCGCTGCCGTCGCGGTTGAAGGAGCGCATTTTCGCGTCCGCGACGCGGCTGTGCTCGATCAGCACGATGCCGTCGCCGCCGATGCCGTAGTGCGGCGCGCAGAGGCTCACGCACAGGGATTCGGGGCAGGTGATGCCGCCGTCGAAGTTTTCCACAAAGATGTAGTCGTTCCCGCAGGAATGCATTTTCGCGAAATGGATCTTCTGCCGCCAGGCGCGCATGGCGTTGATATCCACCAGCTCCGTGTTCCGCTCGGTGAAGCGGCTCTCGATGATGCCGGCCAGGGCGTTGGCCGTGTCCAGCGAGGTCAGGCAGGGGATGCCCAGCTGCATGGCCCGGCGGTGCAGCAGCGTGTAGTCGCCCACCGTGGTATCCTGCACCGCGCCGGTGTAGATGATGTAGCTCAGCGCTCCGCTCTCCATCAGGTCCCGGATCTCGTCGGACTCAGTGGCGTTCTTCACCGCCTGCACGGCGATGCCCATCTGGCGGATGGCCCCGGCGGTGCCGGTGGTGGCGTACAGGGTCAGCCCCAGGTCATAGAAGCGCTTCGCCAGGGACAGGATCTCCTCATAATCGTTTTCCGCGACGCTGATCAGGATGCCGCGCTTGCGCGTGTGCAGGTCCGGCACGGTGAAGCCCGCGGCGGTCAGGCCCTTGAACAGGGCCTCGCTGACGGTCTTGCCGATGCCCAGCACCTCGCCGGTGGATTTCATTTCGGGGCCCAGGATGGAGTTGGCGTCGTTCAGCTTTTCAAAGCTGAACACGGGCACCTTCACTGCCGTATAGGGCGGCGTGCGGTACAGGCCTGTGCCGTAGCCCAGGTCGCTCAGGCGCCCGCCCAGCATCACCTGCGCGGCCAGGTCCACCATGGGTACCTGGGTCACCTTGCTGATGTAGGGGATCGTGCGGGACGCGCGCGGGTTGACCTCGATCACGTACAGCTCGCCCTCGTAGATCAGGTACTGGATGTTCACCAGGCCCTTGGTGCCCAACGCCAGGGCCAGCTTCTCGGAGCAGTCGCACACGCGCTTCAGGTCGATGTCGTTCAGGTTGTAGGGCGGATACACCGCGATGGAGTCGCCGGAATGCACGCCGGCGCGCTCGATGTGCTCCATGATGCCGGGGATCAGCACGTCCTCGCCGTCGGAGATGACGTCCACCTCGAGCTCGATGCCGGGCAGATACTGGTCGATGAGCACCGGGTTTTCGATGCCGCCGGCCAGGATGCGCTCCATATAGGCGCGCGTGTCCGCCTCGCCGCGGGAGATCGTCATGTTCTGCCCGCCGATCACGTAGGAGGGGCGCAGCAGCACCGGATAGCCCAGGTCCGCCGCCGCGGCCACAGCCTCCTCCATGGTGCGCACGGAATGCCCGCGCGGACGGCGGATACGGAAGCGCTCCAGCAGCGCGTCGAACCGCTCCCGGTCCTCGGCCAGGTCGATGCCCTCGGCGCTGGTGCCCAGGATGCGGATGCCCTGCTGGTCCAGGAATTTCGTCAGCTTGATGGCCGTCTGTCCGCCGAAGGCCACCACCGCGCCGATGGGCTGCTCCACCGCCAGGATGTTCATCACGTCCTCGGGATACAGCGGCTCAAAGTACAGCCGGTCCGCCGTATCGTAATCGGTGGACACGGTTTCCGGGTTGTTGTTGACGATCACCACGTCGTAGCCCATCTCGCGCAGCGTCCAGACGCAGTGCACGGAACTGTAGTCGAACTCGATGCCCTGGCCGATGCGGATGGGGCCGGAGCCCAGCACCGCGATGACCGGCTTGCCGCTGCGTTTGAGCGCCCGGGACTCGCAGAACCCGGAAGGACAGCTGTAGAAATAGGGCGTCGCCGCGGCGAACTCCGCGCCGCAGGTGTCCACCATCTTGTAGCTCATCCGGTGCGCGGGCAGCGCGTCCGCGCCGGTCAGCTTCCGGATCGCGTCGTCCGGATAGCCCAGGCGCTTGGCCTCGCGGTACTTTTCCTCCGTCAGGCCCTCCGCCAGCGCCGCCTCGAACCGCGCCATGTACTCGAGCCGGTACAGGAACCAGCGGTCGATCTTCGTCGCTTCATGCAGCCGGTCCACCGTCCAGCCCGCCTTCAGCGCCTCGAACACGGTGAACAGCCGCCGGTCGTCCTGCGCCGCCAGCCTTGTCTCGAGGGGGTCGCCGGTCAGGGGCGCGGCGTTTAGGGTATTCAGCCCGATCTCCGCGCCGCGCACGGCCTTCATCAGCGCTTCCTCGAAGCACTGGCCGATAGCCATGACCTCGCCAGTGGCCTTCATCTGGGTGCCCAGGCGGCGGCTCGCGCCTGAGAACTTGTCGAAGGGCCATTTCGGGTACTTGACCACCACGTAGTCCAGCGTTGGCTCAAAGCAGGCGCAGGTCTTGCCGGTAATGTCGTTGGCGATCTCATCCAGCGTATAACCCAAGGCGATGCGCGTGGTCAGCTTGGCGATGGGATAGCCGGTGGCCTTGCTGGCGAGGGCGGAGGACCGGGATACGCGCGGGTTGACCTCGATCACGGCGTACTCGAAGCTGTCCGGATTCAGGGCAAACTGGCAGTTGCAGCCGCCCACGATGCCGATGGCCTCGATCATGCGGAGCGACGCGCTCCTGAGCATCTGGTACTCCCTGTCTGACAGCGTCAGCGCCGGCGCCACCACGATGGAGTCGCCGGTGTGCACGCCCACGGGATCCACGTTTTCCATGGAGCAGACGGCGATCACGTTGCCTGCGCCGTCGCGCATGGTCTCGAACTCGATCTCCTTCCAGCCGGAGATGCACTTTTCGATCAGCACCTGGGTGATGGGCGACAGCTCCAGGCCCGTGCGCGCGATGACGCGCAGCTCGTCCTCGGTGTTGGCGATGCCGCCGCCGCTGCCGCCCAGGGTGTAGGCCGGGCGCACGATGACCGGGTAGCCGATGTCAGAGGCCGCCTTCAGCGCGTCCTCCAGCGTCTCCGCGATCTCGGAGGGCACACAGGGCTCGCCCAGGGCCTGCATGGTCTCGCGGAAGCGCTCGCGGTCCTCCGCGCGCTCGATGGCCTCGATGGGACTGCCCAGCAGGCGCACACCGTACTTGTCCAGCACGCCGGCCTTGCTCAGCTGCATGGCCAGGGTCAGGGCCGTCTGTCCGCCCAGGCCCGCCAGCAGGCCGTCCGGCCGCTCCTTCTCGATGATGCGCGCCACCGTGTCCACCGTCAGCGGCTCCAGGTAGATCTCGTCCGCCAGGTGCTTGTCGGTCATGATAGTGGCAGGGTTCGAGTTCACCAGCACCACGTTGATGCCCTCGTCCCGGAGCACCCGGCAGGCCTGCGCCCCCGCGTAGTCGAATTCCGCCGCCTGCCCGATCACGATGGGCCCCGAGCCGATCATCAGGACCTTACGGATAGATGTGTCTTTAGGCATGAGCTGTCACTCCTGTGTTGTTCGTTCTGGTTTGGGTCATTCGTCCTTCAGTTCCGCCTCAATCTCTTCGATCGTCGGCAGAGAGCCTTTGTAATGCTCGGGTATCAGCGTGGACAGATCGTATTCCGATATGCCGATGGGCACATTGACGGCGCCCCACGCGTACTGTGCCATGACGTTGTCCTTTGTCTTGCAGATCAGCAGTCCAATGGTGGGGGCGTCGTTCTCCTGCCGGAGAATTCCGTTTACAGCAGCCACATAGGTGCCAAGCTGGCCCATGTCCCCAGGCTCCAGCTTACGGGTCTTGACTTCTATCACCACGTAACAGTGCAGCTTTACGTGATAGAACAGAAAGTCAAGAAACTGCTCGGTTTCACCGATCATGAGGCGATACTCGCGCCCCAGCAGTGCAAACCCGTTTCCCAGTTCCAGCAGGAAGTGCTGGATATTGTCCATCAGAGCATCCTTCAGTTCCTTCTCATCGTATTGCTCTCGGATCGACAGAAAATCGAAGAGGTACGGATCGCGGGTCACCTGCTGCGCCAGGTCGCTCTGCGGCTTCGGCAGTGTCGTCTGGAAATTGTTGACCGCGTGGCCCTGACGCTCATAAAGCCTGGTGTCCAGGAAGTTGAGCAGCACATCCCGCGACCAGTTGTTTTCCAGTGCCTCTTGAGCGTAAAACAGCGCCCGCTCGGGATCTTTCCCGTATTTGTCGATGATGAGCCGGATATGACCCCAGGGAATGGAGAAATAAGGGCTGCTAAAATTTCCCACAGCTTGTGGGAAATTTTGTTCCTGGATTTTTCCCACAGCTTGTGGGAAAAAGTCATTACCCGCTGTCAGCAGATAGAATCGCCTCATGTAATACAGATTTTTAACGGAAAGTCCTTGAACTCCGGGTAAAATCTGTTTGAGGTCGCTGGACAGCGTCTCATAAAAGGTCGATCCCCATTTTTTGTTGGATTCAAAATAAACGATATCTCTTCCCAGGCTCCAGTAAAACATCAGCATCTCATGATTGACGGAGACCGCCGCCTTGATCTGCGCGGCCTGATATCTGGATTTCAGCTCCTGAATCCAGTGCAGATAGGATTCATCCGTTTTTATGATTTCACTCATAGGATCCCCTTCTCAGAATACTTTGTCAGAAAGCTCATGCGATAAAACGCGTCACATCCCGGCCTCGATCATCAGGACCTTGCGGATGGATGTGTCTTTCGGCATGAGCTGTCTCTCCCGTCAATTCCAGAAAAGTTTTACTGTCCGTTTACTGTCCGGAAATGTTTTACTGTCCGTTTACTGCTTTGTCAAGAGGAAGCCGAAGCTGCGGCATATTTTTTCATGTGACGCTTTCTGCGCCGCTTCAGGAACATTTATTACTTCCTAACTCCTACTTCCTAACTCCTACTTCCTAACTCCTACCTCTGCTTCGTCTTTGTCCCCATCATTTCAACAAATCTGTCGAACAAAAACCCCGTATCCTTCGGCCCGGAGCAGGCCTCGGGGTGGAACTGCACGGTCATGCAGCGGAGCCCCGGATAGCGCATGCCCTCGCAAGAGCCGTCGTTGGCGTTCACATAGGCCTCCTCGCCCACGCCCTTCAGGCTGTCGGCCACCACCGCGTAGCCGTGGTTCTGGCTGGTGATCCAGGTGCGTCCGGTCTCAAGCTCCCGCACGGGCTGGTTGCCGCCGCGGTGGCCGTATTTGAGCTTGATGGTATCCCCGCCCAGGGCCAGGGCGGTCAGCTGGTGCCCCAGGCAGATGCCGAAGACGGGCTTCCGGCCGATCAGCTTTTTCAGCTCCGCTATCTCCTTCACGTTTTCCTTGGGATCTCCCGGGCCGTTGGACAGCATGATGCCGTCCGGATCGTCCGCCAGGATGGTCTCGGCAGACGTATCCGCCGGCACCACGCGCACCGCGCAGCCGCGGCGCTGCAGGCTGCGCACGATGTTGCGCTTGTAGCCGTAGTCGATCAGCGTCACCCGGCGGCGCGTCTCCCCCTCGGTGGGGAAATCGGCCGGCGCGGCGCAGGTCACGCTGCGCACCGCGTCATGGACGGTATAAGCGCGGATGGCGCTCAGGTCCTCAGGCACCTGTCCGCAGATCATGGCGTTCATGACACCCTCCTCGCGGGTGATGCGCACGATCTGCCGCGTATCCACGCCCACGATGCCGGGAATGCCCTGCCTGCGCAGGTATTCGTCCACCGTGTACTGGCTGCGGAAGTTGGAAGGCGTGTCGGACAGCTCCCGGCACACATAGCCGAAGAGCGCGCTCCCGCCCTCGAAGTCCTCCTCGATGATCCCGTAGTTCCCGATCAGCGGGAAGGACTGGGTCACGATCTGCCCGTAATAACTGGGATCGGTCAGGGTCTCGATATATCCCTCCATGCCGGTGGTGAACACTAGCTCCCCGACGCGGTCCACGTCCGCGCCGACCCGGCGGCCCTCAAACACGGCGCCGTTGCTCAAAACGAGATAAGCTGTCTTTGACATCTGATTTCCCCTTATTTGTTGCTTTTCTTCCTCGCCCGCGAGGCGGAAAGCTGGCGGAAGACGGAGGCGTAGCGGGAAACGTGGGAGAGCGCCCTCTCGGCGGCGCGGACGGGGTTCGGGGCGGCGGGCACGGGATTGGGCGCGGGCGCCGTCTCCTCCTCTGCCGGTGCGGGAGCATGGGGCAGCTCCGGCGCGGCGGGCGTGCGGACGGGCGCTTTTCGGAAGGTGCGCGTCGACGACCAGCTGGGATACACGGTGCGGGCCGCGCCGCGGGGGGCGGCGGTGCCGCCGCTCAGGGCGGTCAGGCGCGCGGCATAGGCGGAGCGGCGCTTGTAGCGTCCGATGCCCTCGGTCACGATATAGCGGTAGCTGGGGGTCTCGTCGGCAGAGGCCTTGTACAGCCGGTGCGGCAGCAGGCAGGCGTTCTTGACCGACCGGACCCAGGCGCTGATGCCGTACTGCCTGAGCAGCGCGCTCCAGGCGCGCATCAGCGCGTCCAGGGCGGGCTCTGGCAGGGCCTCCTCCCCCGAGACCGCCAGGTAGCCGTGCTCCAGCCGCGCGGTGAGATTATCCAGCAGCTTCAGCATGCTGTCCTCGCCGCTGCTCAGCAGTTCGGAAAACGGCCGCTGCTCCGATTCGCCGAGCACACGCCGCAGGGTCATTTCAGACTGCTGGCGCATCACCCGCAGGATCGCGATCGCGTTCAGCAGCGCCTCCGGCGCGGTATTCGCCCGGCGCAGCAGGCGCGACGCCTCCACGAAGCAGGGCTCCTCCGCCGCCGCGCCGTACATCCGGCGGCGGTCGTCATCGCAGGGCGTGAACACCAGGCACTCGCCCAGGTGCTTCCACGCGCCGACGCGGGGCACCAGGTCATCCTCGTTGATGATATGCGTGATGGGGTACCCGCCCGCGGGCCGCGGGAAGCCCGGATGCGCCACGGAGGGCGAGGCGAAGCCATAGCCGCACAGGTATTCGGGCCGCACGCCCTGGCGCAGCAGCTGGTCGATAAAGATCTGCATCACCGCCGCGCCCTGGCTGTGCCCGCACACCCACAGCCGGAACGGACTGCCGGGCCGCTTGAGCGTTTCGATGATCTCCGCCAGGGTCAGGCTGCTCTGATTGAGCTTGCCCGCAGCATACGGGAACACGATCTGCGTCAGGCGCTCGTCGAATTCCTCCGTCAGCTGCAGAAAGCCCTCGTGCAGGCCGTTCTCCTCGTCCATGCGCAGGTTGGGCGTCCAGTCGCCCAGCTGCTTGCCCGTGCCCATGAAGCCGATGGCCACCGTCATCAGCCCCGCCTGGGGCTTCAGCATCACGATGGCCTTGAGGATATTGGTCTCGTCCTCCGCCTGGCGCAGGCTCAGGAACTGCTCCACCGGGTTCAGGGCGGACATCTTGAGCCTCGCCAGCGTCTGCAGCGTGGCGCGGGTCAGGTCGTTCAGGGGCGAGCCGACGCTGTTCAGCATCGGCCCGGTCATCAGGCTGCGGTTGACCAGCATGGAAAAGTCCCGCCAGCCCGCCTGGCCCCAGATATCCGGGTCCATGGTATAGGCCGCCGTGGCCAGCTCGTAGGAGAGCTGCACCGTGCGGCGGGAATGGTTCGGCGCGCCGTCATACGCGCCGACGTTGTACCCCGGGCGCAGGAACAGCGTGGAAATATCGAACAGTGAAACGCCCGTCATCGGGCCCTTGATATTCATAGCGGCCTCCCGTCAGTTGTGATCATTTGATGATCCATTGTCCGTTTTTATCGCTCCCGATCCTTTCGATCAGTCCTTTATCTCTCAAAGAATCAAGCGTTCGCTGAATCGTCCGGACCGTTTTGGCCGTTTTATCGGCTAATTGTTCCCTGGTAAAATCCGGATAGTCCTTCAGCAACGCGTATACAGCCTGCTCCGTTTTATTTACAGTGACATTTTGAGGGACATTTACAGTGACATTTCCGTCTTTGTCCACAGTCTTTCTGAACAATGTGAACTTGAATCCGGCCTTGCCTGACTCATAGGCGTATTTGACCCGCGCGTCTTTGCAGAGACTGTCGATTCGTTTGAATCCGCTCCCAAATTGTTCGATGGATTTATTGAGATACAGAATCTTTGAAATTGTTCCATTTCTGATCACCGATTCACAGTTCCCCTGTATATACTCCTCAGGGCTGTACTTGCTTGCGTATGTACCGGGGCTGTAGATGGTCACCATCCCGGGATGAATGCAGATCTCATGATGCGTAAGCCCGGTATACAAAGCATGTGCGAATCCGTTGGCAAGCACCTCCCGGATCACGGCAACCGGGATTTCCGGGATCTCTTCGCGTTCCATACCGCTGATGCTGGCGCGCCATCTGATGTTTTTCAAAATGTATTCTTCGCCTGTTTTCAGAAGATTCATAATATTGTCTTCATACATCTTCATATCCAGGAAGGTCAGCTTTTCATCTGTGGCAAACACTGCCACTTTCAAGGTAACCGGATCGGTATTACCAAATAATATCTCGCCGGCATTCGTCAGGTGCTCTCCGTTGACCAGCCCAAACCGTTTCAGGATCATCGGAGTGGTATATCTGGCCGACGGCAAGCGGCCCGCTGCGACTGCGGTCTCCCAGAACCGCTTTACCGCGTTTCTGTCGACCTGGCTGATGACCGCGGAAGAAGCGGCCTTTTCCCATCCGGACCTGGATTCGCTCGCCATGAAAAAAGATCGTAATTCTTCCGGGGACACCTCCCTGTCTTCATCGGCAGTCCGGAGATAATACCGGCCAAAGGCAGAATACGGCATATTGTCACCGCTGAATTCCACCCTGATCAGCTGCTTTTGATCGATCACCTCTTCCCTGATCACCGGGAAAATCTGAGGATGGATGCTCTCATAAATCATCCTTGATACGTCACGGAGAGACGATTCAGTGACTTCCTGCCCGGATATATCTCCGTTCGGCTTGATGCCGAAAAACAGCGTGCCGACGCCGTGCTTGTTCAGAATGGCAGATATGGAAACCATGGCCGCTTTTAATTCTCCGGTCGTTTTTTTAAACTCCAGAGTTTCCGTTTCCTTTCCATAGTTCACAGTTTCTCCCCCCTGTAAGTGCATAGCGGCTTTATCATACAACCGTTACTGCTCAGCCACAGGCTGACCCGTATCTGATATCAACTGAAGTAAATGCCGGTAAAGAACGAGGTGTTCATAAAGCGCGCGGCCAGGGTGCTGCCGGACAGGGCATCCCTGAATATATCCAGCGGGATCGCGGTCTGCATCAGCGGCACCAGCAGGAACAGGAGCGCCAGCAGCATCGCCCCACGGGCGAGGCCGAACAGGGCGGACACCGCCCAATCCACCCCGCGCACGAGCGGGAAATGGAACACATAGTTGAACAGGCTGATGACCAGCGCCAGCACGATGTACACGGCAAAGGCGCATACCATGTAGCTCAGGATGCGGATGGCCGAGGCCAGCACCGCGCTCTGCACGTAATCGTTCACCGTCCGGTCGGACTCGATCTTCGCGCCGCTCGCTAGGTTGCGCCGCAGGATCTCCGTCAGCGCCGGGGGCAGGCCCACGCTGTCGATCACCCGGTCCATGGTCTCCTGGGAGATCCCCGTGACCGGCGTATTCGCCAGCTCCACGTCGCCGACGCGCGCCAGGGCGTCCGTATAGGTGAGCAGCTGGGAGGTGATGGCCGTATTGCCCGCCACCGCGTCCGACAGCGGCAGGCTCAGCGGATAGGCCAGCAGCACCGCCAGGATCAGCGCGCCGGTATTGAGCACCGTCTGCACCGCCCCGCGGTACACCGCGTAAACCACGCTCAGCGCCAGGACGGCGGTAATGATCAGATCAAAAGGATTCATAGAAGCATCAAACACCCGCTTTGAGAGAGAATCGCCTCATGATTATAATTCAAACTCGCCCGTCTGGCAAGTGCGCGGTTGACACCGGGAGAAAAAGCTGGTACTATATGCACTGTTAGATTAGTCTAACCTTAAGTCTGATGAAAGGGCGGTCCTTTGTGATGAAAGGCATGATCTGGGGTCTGCTGATCCCGTTTTTAGGCACGACGGCGGGGTCGGCGTGCGTATTCTTTATGAAAAAGGCGCTGAACCGGCAGGTGCAGCGCGCGCTGACGGGCTTCGCGGCGGGGGTCATGGTGGCGGCCTCCATCTGGAGCCTGCTGGTGCCGGCCATGGAGCAGGCCTCCGGCATGGGCCCATGGGCCTTCGTGCCGGCGGTAGCGGGCTTCTGGCTGGGCATCCTGTTCCTGCTGCTGCTGGACACGGTGATCCCCCACCTGCACATGGACAACCAGGCCGAAGGCCCGCGCAGCCGCCTCGCTCGCACGACCATGATGGTGCTGGCGGTCACGCTGCACAACATCCCCGAGGGCATGGCGGTGGGCGTGGTCTACGCCGGCCTGCTCTCCGGCTCGGCGGAGATCACGGCCGGCGGCGCGTTCGCCCTGGCGCTGGGCATCGCCATCCAGAACTTCCCGGAGGGCGCGATCATCTCCATGCCCCTGCGGGCGGAGGGCGCTGGCAAGGCCAAAGCCTTCTGGTACGGCACGCTTTCCGGCGCGGTGGAGCCGCTGGGCGCGCTGCTGACCATCCTGGCCGCCGGGGCGCTGGTCCCCGCCATGCCCTACCTGCTCAGCTTCGCCGCCGGCGCCATGCTCTACGTGGTGGTGGAGGAGCTGATTCCCGAAATGTCCGAGGGTACGCATTCCAACATCGGCGTCCTCTGCTTCTCCGTCGGCTTCACCCTGATGATGGCGCTGGACGTGGCGCTGGGATAAGGCGAGGGAGAAGGGAGGAAGTAGAAGGTAGAAGGGAGGAGGTAGGAAGTAATTATACTTTCACAGAGTGGAGAGTGGAGTTGAAGATACCCTGCCGGGTACAGGGACTGCTCTGGGTGAAGCGCCTGATGGCCGGACGATCGTCTTTTCCCTGCAATTTGATGCAAAAAAGCTGCGTTTTTCCGCAATTTAGGATTGTCATACCGGGTTTAATCTGTTAAAATAGCGTTTGGAACCATTTTTGTTTGTTGAACCAGTCGATAATTGCGGGAAGGTATGGTCTTATGCTGAAAAAGCTGATATCGGTTTTCTGTATGGCGATCCTGCCGCTGGTGTTCGCGGTGAGCGCCGGGATGGCGGACGAAATAGTGTACCAGAACGACGGCCCCGTGGAAACCGTCTCTATTGATGGCGGCATCAGCAATGACGCGGCCCTGGAAGGCTTTATCAACCGGGCGTTTGGGATCGGTAGCGCCAGCACTTCGGGCAGAAGAAAAGCGGCGCGAGTAACACGGCGCAGCAACCTGGAAGGACAGAATGCGCAGGTGTATGATTTCTTATACGGCTGTGTATCTCAAGTTGCGTCTGGGAATCGGGATTCTACAGTTTTTGAGATGCCGATAACACAAATCCTTGATCAGCTATCCTATACAGCCGAAGATTTGGGGGTTTCTTCAATATTTGTTGATGGTAAAACAAGCGAAGAGGCAAAAGCGGCAATATATGCCAAATTTGATTATGACCTCAGCTTGATTCTGGACGCGCTGTTGGCAGACTGTCCGTACGAGCTTTTCTGGTTTGATAAAACGGCTTCCATTGTGTATGGAAATCCCGGTGTCAGCGCACGCGGAGATGAAAACGGAGAAAGAATATTTTTTGCTGATAACGCAACTATTCATTTCGAAATGTATGTCGCGCAAGAATATGCTGTTTCTGAAACAGCAGGAACGACAAACTATAATACTGCAATTACCGAGACGATTACTGCTGCGGCAGCTAACGCGCAAAGCATCGTGTCTGCGAACCGTGCCAAATCTGACTGGGACAAGCTCAAAGCCTTCAAGAATGCCGTATGCAATTGGGTCGACTATAACTACCCCGCAGCCGAGGATGACAGCACGCCTTACGGCAACCCCTGGCAGCTGGTTTGGGTATTTGACGGTGATCCGGACACCAAGGTTGTCTGTGAAGGCTATTCCAAAGCCTTCAAATACCTCTGCGATCAATCCAGCTTCAGGACGAATATATCTGTGGCGATCGTCTCCGGTGTTATGTCGGGCGGAACGGGTGCAGGAAGGCATATGTGGAACCTCGTTACGATGGGAGACGGCTATCGCTATCTCGTAGACGTGACAAATTGTGATAATGACGCCGAGGGCAACCAGTCCGTTGGTTATCCGGATAAACTCTTTATGGTAGGATATAAAGCTCATCAGCCTGATACAAATACCTATCGTTATATTTCTATTGATGACGAAGAGGGTATCGACTATACCTATGATTCTGATCTTACCAGCCTCTACTCAGAGGAAGAATTGGCTGTCAACGATGCTGATTTTGACCCGAATGCCAATCCTGATGCGTTGAACAAAGGTCAGTGCGGCGACAGCCTGAACTGGGAGCTGAGGGGCAGCTTGCTGGTGATTCGCGGCTCCGGCAGCATGTATGATTTTGCAGCCGGAGAATCTCCCTGGTATCAAATGAGTGCAATAACCTCAGTTGATCTTGGCGGAGCGACTTCAATCGGTACTTATGCGTTTGAAGGCTGCGCAAATCTCAGCAGCGTTGCTTTGCCGATGGAGCTCACAGCTGTTGGCGCAAACGCTTTCAGCGGCTGTGCAAGTCTGGCGTCGGTGGAATATCCGGGAACGCAAGCACAGAAGGCGGAAATCAGCATCGGCAGCGGCAATGAGAAGCTGACTGCTGCCGAGTGGCAATGCGGAAAGCTTTCCAAGCCGAAATTCTCCGGCATTGATCACGGGACCTTTGTTGGCAGTGATTTCACAGCGCACATCATCGTTCCTTCCGGCGCTGTAACAGTTTATTGGGAATTTGGCAAGGTTGTCAATGATCAATTAGAGCCCGGGCCTTGGGATGAGATCAGCAGCGGTATGATTGATCAGATACGAGTGCTTGGGTTTAATACGAGTGAGCCCGGCACCTACCGGCTTCGCGCGCAGGCCTGGACTCATGACCAGTACCTCGAAGAGCCAGCGGAAGATGACAGCGAATGGGCCATCTATGAATTCACCTTGACTGCCGCGGATCTGCCTGCGATATCTCAGGTAGAGCTGTCGGCAACAGAAGTGGCGGTCAGAGGAACGGTTACCTATACTGTTCAGGGCGCAGAGGCGGTTACTTGCCAGGAATTCAGTGTTGACGAAAGATCTGATTGGGGCACCAATCCACCGTCAAACTATACTGAAGGTGAATCAGAAACTATCACCATGCGGATGCCTGGACAAACATGCCTGCGTATCTGGGCACGCTTTAACGGTGTCTGGTCTCAGCCGGTGGATCAATATGTGTACGTTGAGCCGCTCGGTATCCTGGCCGCGCCGGAAGTCACCTGGAATGATGCTGCAATTGAAAGAACGCTCAGGCTTGCTCCAGAAGATCCGATGACGTTCTCTGTTTATGCGCCCGGCGTGAGCTACATTTGGTATACGCTTGATCTGAATACGGAAGGGACGTTCATGACAGTCAAAGATGGCGGAGACAGCGGCAGCGAGCTTGTGATTGACCTGGCTGATTTCGAACTGACGCCGGGTCAATACCGGCTGACTGTTGGCGGCGAGGCGGAACAGGACGGCTGGCTCTGTGAAACAGCAAAAATCTGGCTGCGCATTACAGACGGCACACTGTTCAAGGTGGAAGATGGCATGATCACAGAGTACGGCGGCAGCACCCTCGTAACCGAGTTGGTCATTCCCAGCACCTATGAAGGACAAACAATCACGGCCATCGGCGATTTCGTATTCGAGGGAATGAAGCAGCTGAAGACGGTCACCTTGCCGGGGACTCTGACAAGCGTGGAAATGGGTGCGTTTTTCGAGTGTCCGCTGACAAGCGTCAATGTGCCTGCCGGTGTTGAAACGAAAAAATGGTATTTCTACGAAAGAGGTTCATCGGGCAATCCGCGCGTATACAGCGTTGATCTGCCGAAATCTGTCACTGATGCGGACGACGCGGCCTTCTTCTGCACAAAGCTGCCCACCGTGTCTCCCGACTTTGTGACCCCGAGCGGACTGAAAACGATCGATGCCGAGGCCTTCGCCGGGACTTCGCCCACCTTCGTATGGCTCTCTGACGGCGTGACCTCCATCGGCAGCGGCGCGTTCTCGGGCTGCTCCGGCCTCAAGCTGGTGCGAATTCCTGACGGCTGCGAGATTGGCCCCAATGCCTTCCCGGCGGGTACGATCCTCTGCGTTGAATGGAATTCCGAAGGCGAGACCTACGCGCAAAATAACGGCTATGATCTTATTTACTATGTAGAAGGCTTCAACGGCTGACGCAAGCAGTGCATGAGTTCCAACAATGATGACAGCGCTGCTGCACGAGAACTGCGGGCGGCGGGATACGGCCCCGCCCAAATCCTTCGACTTCTTCTCAGGATTACGTGGGGACTTTTTAAGAGGCGCTTGTTGACTGCGGGCAGTTGGGACGGGGAGCGGATATGGCGAAGCGCGGCATGCGTGATATCATCGTTCCGTCTTTACGCCAACAGGGCGGACGGTTGAATCGCGCGCGCACCGTTGTATCGCGCGCGCACCGCGGGCGCAAGCGCCTCACGCACCACGCACGAGATGCGAGGACAAGCGCCTCGCGCACCGCGCACGAGATGCCCAGTGCGCCGGCCCTACGGGTAAACGCTTTTTGAACCAACGAAGTATGGCCGTGCAAGATCAGCCGTTCGGGGGCTGGTCGCATCGGGACGGAAGAGGCGGACGCCGCCTCGTAGGGGCGGCACACCCGGGCCGCCCGACCTGTTGGCGTAAAAACTGGGTTTGTTATTGCGCGTAACAGGGTAGACGGTTGGGACAGAGACAGCTCGACAATCAACCAACAATAACGCCCTCGTCGGTCACGCTTCAGGCGCGACAGACGAGGGCGTTCTATGTCACTCTGATCCCCTGCGATCTTTGTCATCCAGTCCCTCCGCCCCAAAGGCGCGGTAAATATCCGAATAGTCTGCCGGTTCGGGAGGGGCGGGCTCCGGGGGCACGGGGTCCTCGGCTTTTTTCTCCGGCGCGGGGCCGGCTGTGGGTCAGGTTCTTTAGCTTCCCGCTTCTTTTCTTCCTGCCGGAGCGCGGGAACATACGGGATGAATCCCCGCTCGTAGGCCGCGATCTGAAGCCCGACCGGCGCCCTGCGCATGTCCATCAGGTAGCCGTCGGCTTCAACAAACCAGACCAGAGGGGAGGAATCCACGATTTCAGGCAGCAGCCATTGGGCATCGTAGCGGCTGACCCCGCACAAGCGCGCAATCTCCGCCGCCTTGTTCGCGACCGTGGATTTTGCGAGCCCGAAGGGAGCCGAAAGCTCTTCCGCAGTTTTGTGGATCGGCTGTGATCGGTCAAAGATATCGTTGTTTGACGCGATCGCATAAATAAGCCCGGCGGCCCAGGTATTGGCCCGGCTGCCCGAAAGCGGCGACGGGCGCTTCCGGCACAGCTTCTCAAGAAGACGGAGGCACAGCGTTTCATAGTCTTCGCTCAGCTGCTCACGGCAGAACTCCGAGATCAGAGGCGCGATCTCCTCGTATTTATCCCGCATGGGCTTTGGAACACTCATCAGGATTTTCTCCGGCAACCATCAGGGCTGCATGACATCGCTCATATACGCTTCCACGATCGCCTCGCCCCAGGTGGCGGTGGCGCTGATATCGTAATTCTGCAGGATGCGGGGATAGAAGTCGAAATAGACGCCGGAGTAGAGCGGGATCATCGGCTCGACCTCCTGGAACCGTTCCTGGAAGGCGATCCACTTGCGGCAGTAGCCCAGCAGGTCGCCCGGCTCGGTCTCCCGCATCGCGACCGCCCGCTGGTACAGCTCGGAATCGCTGATAGCCGTATAGTTGCTCCGGTTGACCGCCGTTTCGGTATCCGGGCGGAAGCTGCCGGACGGATCGAACACGATGCCGAAGTTGCTGGCAATATAGATCATATCGCAGTCCCGGTCCTGCTGGCGGTAGAAGCTGCGCAGCAGCTCGTTGACCGGCTGCTCCTCCACGGTCAGGCGGATGCCCGCTTCAGCCAGGTGCGCCGCAACGTTCTTTTCCAGCTGCGCGGCCACATCGCTCTCCGCCGGGCAGAGGAGCTTCAGCTCCAGCGGCACCAGCGCTCCGTCGATCCGCTTGCAGCGGACATCGTCCCTGGCGGGATCATAGCTGCCGCCGTCGCGGTTCAGCGTCCAGCCGTCCGAGACCAGCAGCGCCGCCGCGCCGGCCGTATCGAGCTCATACCGGCGCACGCCGTCCATGGTCAGCTTCGCCCACTCCTGCAGCGAAGCCTCATAGGCCTGCTGAGCCGCCGCGTCCGCGCCGTCCTCCGGGGACTGGATCGGGTAATTGTCCGCGCTGGTGACCAGCGTATACATCCACTGGCCGATGCCGTACCAGCCGTCCGCGCGGAGGCCGTAATCGCCCACCGTATCGGCCACGAAGCCGTCCTTGTCCACGCACATGGCGATCGCCTGGCGCACCGCCTGGCTGCTCACCGCCGGGCGCTCACAGCAGTATGCGATGTAGCTCAGGCCGCTGCGGGCATAGCTGGTCATGGCAAAGGTATCCTGCGAACCCACCAGGGGAACGAGCTCCCTCAGCACCGCCGGGCTGACCACCTTGTTCAGCAGCCCCACCCGGCCGGAGCGGAAGGCCTCCGCCATCTCCGCGTTTCCGACCGTCCGGTAGGTCAGGCGCGGGATGACCGGCTTGACGCCGTCGGAATTGCCCTTGTAGTACGGGTTCAGCGCCAGCTCCGCCGTCTGGCCGTCAAACGCGGTCAGGATATAGGGTCCGCTGGTGACGGACGGATGGGAGCGATAGCCGGTCTGGGCATCCAGGACCGTCCGGCGCAGCAGGTCCGCGGTAAACAGCGGCGCCGCGGCGTTCGCGTCCGCGTTGGCGATATAGACACCGTTGCCGTCGTCCGCCACCCGGCAGCCGGGCGCGATCACGCGGATCGGGACGGGATAGCAGTCCAGCAGCGCCATTTCATAGAAGAAGGGCAGGTAGGCGGCGTCGATCGTGATGGCGATCGTATTCTCGTCGGACACATGGATGCCCGCCAGGTAGGCCGTCTTTCCGCTCACATAGTCCTGATAGCCCTTCAGGTACTCCATCGGCCGCACGTTCGCGCCGAGCTCCGCCATCTGCGGGGCCATGGACAGCAGCCAGCTGAAGGCGTAGTCCCAGGCCGTGATCTGCGTGCCATCGGAATACAGAAGGTCACTGTAGATATCAAAGGTGAAGGTGCGGTCCCCCGCCTGGTTCTGCGTCACCACGATGCCGCTGACCACCGTCGGGTCGATGTTGTACGCGCCGCCCCTGTCCGTGCGCCATTCCACCAGATTGTACCCGTGGATCAGCCTCTGCACGTCCAGATCGCTGGTCAGCGCGCCCCACATGCCCGTGAAGAAGCTGCCGTTGAAGGGCGTGGCGTTGCCCACCACCAGGTGCTCGTAATCGTAATCGATCACGATCCGTTCCGGCGCGCCGCCAGTCTCCGCGGGCTCGGCATGGCCCGCCAGCGGCACAGCCAGCATCAGCAGCGTCAGTATGAGGCTCAACGTCTTTTTCATGGTAACCGTCCTTTCCGTGCTCATTGCGGCGGATCGCCGGCTTTGCAGGAAACATTCATCTCGCCGGACAGGGCCCGCGCGCCAGGCGCGCAGGCCGCTGTCCGCATTTTGGGGTTGTTCAGTCGTTGGGATGCTCGGCCGAACGGGCCGGGGCGTTTTCCCTTACTCGATGCACTCGCCCAGGTTCAGGCTCACGCTGTCGAGGCCCAACGGCGTGCCGTATTCGGTGATGATGACCGGCCGTTCCTCGGTTTCGATCGGCGCGTAATACACGGTGATCTCCATGTCGTGCGCGGGCATCGTGACCTCGATAAACGGCATCTGACATTCGTAGCCTTCGATCTGCGGCGCGATGTCGAGGATCATGTCGCCATAGTACAGGCTCATCTTCTGGCTCGGGGCCGCTTCTCCGCCCGTCGTGAAGCGATAGCGGATGGTCAGCGTGTACTCAATCATGGTGTAGATAACCGTCAGGGTCGTATCCGTGTTGATGATGCCGCTGACGCTGGCCTGATCTACCTTATAGCCTGTCAGCTTCGGGGACGCCACATAGTAGCTGTCTCCCGCCTTGTAGGTCGCCCTGAAGGTCATATCCGTCATTTCGTCCATTTCGTCGAAAATCGGATCATAGGAGAAGTACCTCACCGTCAGCGTCACTTCCGTCTGGGTCGGCTCCTCAGCCGTACCGGGCACGATCACCGGATCCTTGTCCGGATCGGGATCGACGCCGGTCGCGGTCGCCTGGTTCACCACGCTGCCGGCGGCCTGGTCGGCCTCCGTGACCGTGTAGGTACCGGTCGCCGTCACGCTCGCGCCGGGCGCCAGCACGATGCCGTCCGTCGCCTGTCCGGCGTCGAAGGCAAAGCCGGGAAGCCTGTCCTGGATGCTGATATCGCTGATCGTCAGGTTGCCGTCGTTCAGGACGGTGATACTGTAGCCGATGACTTCGCCAGCTGTATAGCCCTTGCCGTCGTTCGGCCTCGTCGTGACCGACTTGGTGACCGTCAGGTGCGGGTTGGACTCCGCCATGCTGACCGTCGCGTCCGCCGTCTTGGTGACACCGCCCACCTCAGCCGTCACCGTGTTGGTGAAGCTGCCGTTCAGAATGTCGTTCTCTGTGATGGTATAGGTGGCTGTCGCCGTGATCGTCTGGCCGCCGGCCACGTTCTCGAACACGCTCTGGTCCAGGGTCACGCCTTCGATCTCCTTCAGGGTGATCGTCCGCGCGTCCTGATAGATATTGGTCGCGGTGATCTCAAAAGTGACCACGTCGTTCAGCGCGTACCGCATGCCCTCGGCGCCGTTGGCGTCCTTCTTGGCGACGACCAGGCTGTCGTCCACCGGCTCTTCGTCCGGGCCCGTTCCATCGGAGATGGTCAGCAGGCCGTTGATCACGATGAACCTCACCTTGAAGTTGGGATCCGTGTTCGCGAACTGTTCGCCCGGCGCCTCGTCAGTGAAGGTGCCCTCCGTCAGGTTCATGGAATACTCGCCCACCAGCATGCCCTTGGCCACGGCCTCGCTCTGCTGAGGTCCGGAGATCTTGTCTTCTGTATACAGCTCGCTGTCGATCGCCACGGTATAGCCCGTCACCGACTGCTCAGCGCCGTTGTAGACCAGCCGCGCGCTGTTGCCGGTGATCGTGACCGTGACCTCGCCCGAGGTGATGGCGAAGATGCCGTCCTCAACAGTGATCGCGTAGTTCGGGTTCGCGTCCTCGTCCACCGTGACCGTGATCACATACTCGCCCACATTCTGGCCAGGCTCGCGGCTCAGGGTGTACACAGGCTCCGCGCCGTTCTCGGGTGCGCCTGTCACCGTCGCGGTCAGAACGGGATCAGTCGTCTCGTTGTTGTCGTAGACCTTCGTCTTATCGTCCGCCTTGAGCGTAATGGCCGCCTTCGTGATCTCGAAGTCGCCTGTCTGGTATTCGATCGTGTAGTTCGCGATCTCCGCGGCGCCGCTCGGCGTGATCACGTAGTGACCGACGTTCTCGCCTTCCCCGCGGGTTATTTCGACCGTCAGGAGATCCTTCGTGTCCCCGTCCTTCAGGCCGTCCACCGTCCAGGTCAGTTCGGGATCAGCCGCACCGTACGCCTTGCTGAGATTCTCGGCTGTGACCTTCAGCGTTGCTTTCGTGATGCTGAAGGTTCCGCCTTCGACCTTCACTGTGTAGTTCGGGTTGCTCGCCGCTTCCGCGGTTACCGTGATTGCGTACTCGCCCGCATCCTGACCTTCAACACGGCCCAGGGTGACCGGTCACCGTCGCGGTCAGTTCAGGATCAGTAGAAGGATCGTTGTCGTAGACCTTCGTCTTATCGTCCGCCTTGATCGTGATCTCAGCAGGCGTGATGCTGAAGGTTCCGCCTTCGACCTTCACTGTGTAATTCGGGTTGCTTTCAGCGTCAGCGGTTACGGTGATCGCGTACTCGTCCACATCCTGACCTTCAACACGGCTCAGGCTGTATACAGGCGCGACGCCGTTCGTCGGAACGCCGGTCACCGTCGCGGTCAACGCGGGATCGGTCTTCTCGTCGTTGTCGTAGACCTTCGTCTTGTCATCCGCCTTGATCGTGATCGCTGCAGGCGTGATCGTGAACTTGCCGCTTTCGACCTTCACTGTGTAGTTCGGGTTGCTCGCCGCTTCCGCGGTCACCGTGATCGCGTACTCGCCCGCATCCTGACCTTCAACTCGGTTCAGGGTGTATACAGGCGCGACGCCCTTCTCAGGCACACCGGTCACTGTCGCGGTCAGCGCGGGATCGGTCGTCTCGTCGTTGTCGTAGACCTTCGTCTTGTCATCCGCCTTGATCGTGATCTCAGCAAGCGTGATCGTGAACTGACCGCCTTCGACCTTCACTGTGTAGTTCGGGTTGCTTTCAGCGTCAGCGGTTACGGTGATTGCGTACTCGCCCGCGTCCTGACCTTCAACTCGGCTCAGGCTGTATACAGGCACGACGCCGTTCGCCGGAACACCGGTCACCGTCGCGGTCAGCGCGGAATCGGTCGTCTCGTCGTTGTCGTAGACCTTCGTCTTATCGTCCGCCTTGATCGTGATCTCAGCAGGCGTGATCGTGAACTTGCCGCCTTCGACCTTCACTGTGTAGTTCGGG
>CACWHI010000032.1:25644-46909 GCA_902760595.1 uncultured Eubacteriales bacterium | reverse complement strand
CTTCGCCATCCGCCGAATGAATCGGCGGACTCCGGGATTCCGTGCCGGAACGGACCGGGCCTCGTCTCACTCTACTGTATGACTGAATAGTTACAAACTTTTAAACTTCTCTTTCTCTTTCTTTCCTCTTCCTTGCGATGATCGCGTCCAGGTTGTTCCGCGTGGAGAGCGTGTAGCGGTCGAAGCCGGTCAGGCCCATCACGGCCAGCAGGATGCACAGTCCCTGCGGCATGACGGCGGCGCGGGAGGCGAACAGGCCCGGAATGCGCGCGCGCTCCTCCAGGGTCATGGGGATGATGCGGTCGAGCAGTGCTTCCAGGAAGGGCCGCTCGACCTGAGTGGTGTCCAGCTCGTTGCCGTGCGAGGAGGTATTGCGGTATATGGCCGCGCTGGTGGTACAGGTGCCGCCGATGCCGACCAGCAGGGGCGGACGGGGGAGAGCCAGCAGCGGCTGATAGACCGTGGCCATACGATCCTCAAGGCGTTTGATCAGCTGCCGCGCCTCCGCCGGGGTGTAGATCTCGCATTCGCGCTTCAGCCTGCTTGCGCCTTCCTGGGCGCTGACGGCGCACAGGATCGACTGGCCGTTTCCGTAGGTGAACTCGGTCGAGCCGCCGCCGATA
Source organism: uncultured Eubacteriales bacterium (assembly GCA_902760595.1). Taxonomy (GTDB): domain Bacteria; phylum Bacillota; class Clostridia; order Christensenellales; family Aristaeellaceae; genus UBA4246. The sequence goes on along the minus strand of CACWHI010000032.1, from coordinate 46,286 downwards.
TCCACAACGGCGCAGTCCTGGCCCGAGGACGCGGCCTCGAAGGCGAGTCGGGCCTCCATTTCACCGGAAATGATTTCCAGAACGAGTCCCGTCCGGGCAAAAAGAAGCCGGGCAAACGCATCCGCGTTCCCGGCATCGCGCACCGCGCTGGTGGCGTAGAGCAGTACCTTTTCCGCGCCTAGGGCGATGGCCTCGCGCTGGAGGGCGGCGATCACCTGGGCGGTATCCGCCATCGCGGTATCAGTCAGCATGCCGCGCCCGTCCAGCCCCATGAACAGGTGGGTGTAGGCGCGCTCGCGGAATTCCCGGCCGTCAGCCAGATGCACGAGCATACGGGTGGAATTGGAACCGATAGCGATGGCGGCGATATTCATGGTTCATTCTCCTCGGAGACAGGGGCTGGTTCGGTTTCTTCTGCGGGGAGCCCGGCGGCCGTCTCTTCCGCTTCGGCGGGAGCGGCGGCTTCTTCGTTCTGCGCCGGCTGGGGCAGCACGGGCTGGACAGTGGTCAGCTGCACCTGGTCCAGGGTCTCATGGTCGGTCAGCACCTCGGGATTGTCCACCACAAAGTGCAGCTCATTGGGCATCATGTATCCGTTTTCCCTGGCGCGGGCGGCGATATAATCCGCCGTGCCGGATACGTTGAGCTCCCGCTGCAGCTCGCTTTGCTCATACTGCAGCAGGATACGCTTGGCATTCAGGTTCTCATAGGTGCGCTCCAGCATCGCCAGGTCGCTGTTCTGCCGCTGGATGTACATCCAGGCGATGATCAGCAGCGCCAGCACGCCCGCGCCGATGGCCCACCAGGGGATGCGCTTTTCCTGCCATTTCACGGGATCGCCTCCCCGGTCAGCGCCTTCCAGGCGGAGCGGAGCACCGTCTGGTTCTGTACGCCGTAATTCGGGTCGTTCTTCTGCGCTTCGTCCATGTCGCGCAGGAAGTGCACGCACAGGTGACCGTCAAAGCCGTTGTTGGCGACGCTGCCACTCAGGTGCGGACGGTTGTGCATCGTGGCCATGGTCCAGCGCCCGTCAGGCAGCTGTACGTAGACCGCGTGCACGGACCAGCTGGTGGTATTGTTGAAGGAGCGGTTCATGAGCAGCGTGTCCATGAGCGTCCTGGGCTCCGCGTCGCAGTGGCGGCCGCAGGACATGACGCGCAGGTCCCACGTGGTGCCGTTGACCGGGTTCAGGATCTTGAGCGTGTTGCCCGACCGCAGCAGGGGCTTGACCACGTTGAACCAGTGCAGCAGGCTGACCTGGCTCTTGTCCGGTACGGTCATGACGCCGTCGCTGGCGGACAGGGAGACCGCCGGCGCGGCGCTGGCGCCGAGTCCAGAGCCGGAGAAGATGCGCGCCTGGGTAGAGGCGTCCGCCGCGCCGGTGACCGTGAGGCCGTTGCGCAGCTGGAACTGCTGCACCGCGTTGTGGGTCAGCTCGTCGAAGCGCCCGGTCACGTTGACCCGGTAGCCCAGGCCGGAGAGGGCCTGCTGCATCCGGGTGACTGTGGCGCTGTCGGCGGTGTCGGTCTCATAGTAGATGTGCATGGTGGTGTAGCCGGAGACCTCGGAGGAATAGCTGAGCACCGTGGCGGAGTACATGGCGCTGAAGGTCTTTGTGCCGGCGAGGCCGTCCTGCGTCAGGCCGTGCAGCTTCTGGAACAGCTTCACCGCGTTCATGGTCTGCTCGTCGTAGACGTTGGTGACGCTGATGGGGTAATTGAGCTCGGAGAGCCTGTACTGCAGGGCGGTCACATCGCTGCCGGTATAGCCGGAGCGCAGGGTGCGGGTATAAAGAGAGGTGTCATAGCCTCCGCCGCTGATGGGCGTCGGCACGGGCGTAGGCGTGGCGGTGGGAGAGGCGGTTTCGATCACGGGAATGCCGGCGTAAGGCACGACGCTCGCTGAATACATGGCCGTGAAGGTCTTGGCCCCGGCGATGCCGTCCTGGCTGAGGCCGTTGAGCTGCTGGAACTGCCGGACCGCGGCGATGGTCATGCTGTCGTAGGTGGCGGTCACGTTGACCGGATAGCCGAGCGCCGCCAGGCGGTACTGCAGGGAGGCCACGTCGCTGCCCGTATAGCCGGAGCGCAGCGTGCGCGTATAAACTGAGGTGTCATAGCCCGCGGAGGGCGTCGCGGTGGGCTGGGCAGCCGGCGTCGGCGTGACGGCGGCGCCCAGGATATTCAGGTACTGCGTCTGCACCCAGCCGGTATAGCTGCCCGCGATGACCAGCGACCAGCTGGCGCCCTGCTCGATGACGGTCACATAGGTGCCGTTGGCGACGGAGGTGATGACGGTGTCGCCCATGGACGGCGCGGAACGCAGGTTCAGGCTGCTGCCGTTGGTGGTGATGATGCCCGTCATATAGACCTGCTGCGCAGGCGTGGACGCGTGCGTCGGCGTGGGGGTGGTCACGGGCTGGCTGGCGCCGAAGTCGAGATAGCCGGTCATGACATATCCGCTGACGCCGTTGTAGGTGACGGCGCTCCAGACCGAGCCGCGCGCGGTGACGACGATCTGCGTGCGGTTGGGGATCACTGCCAGTACCTTGGAGTTAGTGTCCGCGTAATCGCGCAGGTTCAGTCCTCCGCCGTTGCTGGTCACCACGGTGGCCGTGACAGCGGACACCGGCACGTAGGGCGCGGCGGTCGGCTCGATCGGCTCGTTATAATAGTTGAAGTTCAGGTATTTGGTGAGCACATAGCCGGTCTGGCCGGCGAAGCTCGCTTCGCACCAGGTGCTGCCGCGCTCGGTGATCGTCAGGATCGTGTAATTCGGGATCAGCGCGAGGGCGCTGGAGGTGGTTTTCCGGATCTCCCGCAGGGTCAGGGTGCCGCCCTTCGGCGTTTCTACCCGGGCCATCAGGGTGCTCACGGGCTTCGGCGTGGGCGTGGGCGTCGGGGCAGATACTGTGGGCTGCGCCGGGCTGGAACCGTAATTGAAATCCAGGTATTTGGTCAGCACATAGCCGGTCTGGCCGCCGTAAACCACCTTGCACCAGGTGCTGGAGCGCTGCATGATGTTCAGGATCGTGAAATTCGGGATCAGCGCCAGCGCGCCGGAGGAGGTGGAGCGCTCCTCGCGCAGGGTCAGGGTGCCGCCCTGCGGGGTATCCACCTGCGCGGTGGTCACGATGTTGGAGACCATCTGCGTGAGCAGGGTCAGCGTCGCGTCGTTGGCGGTACCGGTGATGGCGAGGCCGTAGTCGGCCTGGAACTGGCTGACGGCGCTGCTGGTCTGCGCGCCGTATTTGCCGTCGGCGGACAGGCTGTAGCCCAGCTGCTGCAGCATCTGCTGCAGCTCCTTGATGGCGCTGCCTGAGCTGCCGGGGCCGAGCTCGCTGTTGGAGGACGGCTTCGCGGTCGGTGTGGGCGTGGTGATGCCGGTCAGCGAGTAGAGGAGCGACAGGGTCTGGTTGCCGGCCAGGCCGTCCGCCTTCAGCCCATGATCCTTCTGAAAGGCGACGACTGCGGCCCGGGTGTTGCGCCCGTACGCGCCGTCGGGCGCGATCTGATAGCCCAGCTCGATCAGGGCGTTCTGCATGGCCAGCACATCCGGCCCCTTATCGCCGGTGCGCAGCGTGCTGTAGGCCGCCATGGCCGGGGTGATCATCAACATCGCCGCTGTGATCAGGCACAGCAGGCGTTTTAACCGTTTTAAAGACAAGCGTTTTCCCTCCCTTGACGTCGTCGATCGGGTGACGGGCGGATCCCGGCTCCGCGGGATCCATGGGTACTCTTTGCCATTATAGCATATCACCTCCCGTTTGACCAATTAAAAAACGCTTAACAACTGTAAAAATCGATGACGAAACCGCTTGATTTCAGACAAATTATTACAAATAATTTAAAAGTTGTAACAATTTTGTTGCAATTTGAAGAAGAAAAGGGTAAAATAGCAGGGACTGTATTCCTGTCGGAAAGGACGGTAGCCGTGATGGAAACCATTCAGCGCATTTTACAAGGCCTGTCGGGCAACATTGTAGATGCGATCATCTATACAGCGATCGCGCTGGTGACGCTCCTGGGAATCTTCAAGTGCATCATGCCCCTGCGGCAGTCGATCCACTGCCTGAAGCGGGCGGTGCGCGTGCTGAGCCGCAATCCCGCGCGGGACAACGGCAGCCCCATCTGGGAAAACGAGCTGTTCATGGGCCGCGGCATGGCGAACGCCTGGCGGCGCTTCCTGCAGAACGCCCAGCAGCTGGACGCCCGGGGCATGACCTGCGACGTGCGCGAGTACATCAACGATGATACCGCAATCTATGAGATCGGCAACATCCCGCTGAGCGAGATGATCCCCGGCCTGCTGACCTCCCTGGGCATCCTGGGCACCTTCCTGGGCCTGATGCGCGGCCTGGGCGGGCTGGACGTGTCCGACGCAGCCAAGACGATGGCCTCCATCCCGACCATGATCGGTGGCATGTCCTTCGCGTTTTCCACCTCCATCGCCGGCGTGGGCTGCTCGCTTCTGTTCCAGCTGCTCAACCGGTTCACCATGGGCAACGCGCAGAACGCGCTGACGGATTTCCAGGATACCTTTTCCGACGTGGTGATGCAGACGCCGCTGACCGCCGAGACCCGCGCGATCTGCCAGCGGGAGGACCAGTCCCTCTACCTGCGCCACGTGGTCAACGACATGTCCAACGCCATGGCGGACCGGCTGTCCGGCGCGGTGGAAAAGAGCTTCACGCCCATCGCCCAGCAGATGAACGCCTTCATCGCCGGGCAGACCCAGACCCAGCTGGAGAGCCTGAACCTGATCACCCGGCGCTTCCTGGAGAACATGAACCAGCAGCTGGGCGGCCAGTTCCACCAGCTGGGGCAGACGCTGTCTGAGATCAACCGCTCCCAGAAGGCCAGCTATGACGCGGTGGACCGCTCCATGTCGACCGCGGACAATATCATCCACGAGTTCCAGCAGGTGCAGAAGGTGACGCTGGAGATCGTGGGCCGCTTCGAGCAGTATGTGGATAAGCTGAGCGACGGGCTCGCCCAGGAGGACGCCTTTACCCGCACCGCGACAGAGGTCATCAACCAGATGGGCCACGCCGCGCGCGTCCAGAGCGACAATCTGACCCAGATCCAGGCCCAGCAGGAGGAGCTCCAGGCTGCCCTGAAGGACTACCAGCTGCGCAGCCGCCAGACCATGCAGAGCATCGTCGCCCGCGCCGATGAGCAGGAGCGCGATACCGAAACCGTGGCCAAGCAGATGGAGGCCTCCGGCAAGCTGCTGCAGACCAGCTATGCCCGGCTGGTGGAGAACGTGACTGTCAGCTTCAGCCAGGCGCTGAGCGACCTGAATGAGAATATGACCCGGCTTACGCAGGCGCTGTCACAGCGCGGCGAAATGCTGAACGCGCAGGGCGCTTCCGCCGCCGACGCGCGGGTGATCGCGGACCTGAGCGACCTGAGCCAGACGGCGTCCGGAATCGAGGCCGTGCTGACCACGGACGACCACGGAGCCGCCTGATGACCGGCCGCGGCTACAGCGCGAAGCGTCCGCGCGGAACGGATGCCGGCGCGCACTGGATCTCGTATTCGGATATGATGGCCTCCATGCTGCTGGTGTTCGTGCTGGCGGTCGTCTACAGTGTGTATCAGTATTATAAGATCCTGGATGAGAAGACCCGGGAGATCGAAGCGCAGCAGATCGCGCTCACCCAGGCGCAGCAGGAGGCGGAGACCGAGCGAAGGAACAACGAGGCCTTCCGCATCCAGCTGCAGAGCCAGGAGGAGCAGCTCGAATCCGCGCGCATCATCCTGCTCAGCCAGGAGGAGGAACTCAAGAAGTCGGAAGAGGACCTGGCAAAGGCGCAGGAGGACCTGGCCAATTCGCAGATCATCCTGCTGGCCCGCGAAAAGGAGCTGGAATCGCTGCAGGCGGACCTGTACGCCACGCAGCAACAGATCGAGACGCTGGTGGGCATCCGCCCGAAGATCATCAGCGACCTGTCCAGCGCGCTGAGCTATAACAATATCGACGCGACCATCGACCAGAAGACCGGCGATATCAAGCTGAAGAGCTATGTCTTCTTCGATACCAGCAAGTTCAATATCAAGCAGTCCGGCATCGAGCTGCTCAACCGCTTCCTGCCGGTGTACCTGGGCGTGCTCATGCAGCCGGAGTACCAGAACTATGTGGCGGAGATCATCATCGAGGGACATACCGACTCGGACGGCAGCTACACGAGCAACCTGAAGCTGTCCCAGGAGCGCGCGCTGGCGGTGGCACAGTACTGCCTGGAAATGAACGGCCTGTCCTCTTCCATGAAGGAGAAGCTGCAGTCCATCATGACCGCTACGGGACGCAGCGAATCCGACCTGGTGTACAACGCGGACGGCACCGAAAATAAGGAAGCCTCGCGCCGCGTGGAATTCAAGTTCCGCCTGATCGATACGCAGATGCTGCAGCAGATGAACGAGATCCTGCGCTCCGGCAATCCCACCGCGCCATGAGAAGGACGGCGTGGATCCTGACGGCGCTGGCGGCGCTGGCGCTGATGACGGTCCTGTGGCAGACCTTCCACCAGGAGCTGGTGGTCACCGGCCGGGGGCTGAACGCCGTGGACGCGTCCGAACGGCAGGGGGAGCACGACGCCCTGGTCAGCGCCATCGTGAACCGCCAGTTTTCGGGCTTCGTGTACGACGGAGACCCGGAGGCGGAGGATACCCGGTTCGTGACCTATACCCTTCGCCTTCGCAACCCCGGCCTGCTGCCGGCGGAGACGGTGGAGATGCAGCTGGTCACGGAGGCCGAGGACATCGCCGCCTGGCAGACGCCGTTGAACGCCGATATCGCGCCCGGGGGAGAGGAGATCCTGACTATGACGCTGCTGACCGGCTCCCGCGGCACGCTGCGGCGGGACCTGGTCATTACCTATTACCTATGGGGACGGCTGTATACCATGCGGTATACACTGTCATGAGGAGGCTCTGATGAATACTGTGATGCCGGACAGCTTTGTTTACGTGCGCGATCTGATCCCGGACACGCTGGAGATCATGGCCTACGCGACGGAGCACAACTTCGTCGGCGCGCCGATAGACGGCTATCGCGCGGCGCGGGCGGTGCTGACCCGGCGCGCGGCGCAGGCGCTGGAGATCGCTTCCCTGGCCGCCCATGGGGACGGCTACAGGCTGGCCATCTTTGACGCCTACCGTCCGGCGCGGGCGGTGCGCCACTTCATGCGCTGGGCGGAGGATATGGACGACACCAAAACCCGGGCGGAGTATTATCCGGAGTTTTCCGATAAGCAGGCGCTGATCTCGGGCGGCTTCATCGCCCGCAGGTCCAGCCACTCCCGCGGGAGCACGGTGGACCTGACCCTCGTCCCGCTGGGCAGCGACGAGCCCATCGAGATGGGCACGGGCTTCGATCGGTTCGGCCCCCTCGCGGCCCACGGCGCGGAGGAGATCACGGAAACGGCGGCGGCGAACCGGGCGTACCTGTGCCGGCTGATGCTGGGCGCGGGCTTTGAGCCCTACAGCGCGGAGTGGTGGCACTATACGCTGAAGAACGAACCGTTTCCCGACACGTATTTTGATTTTGAGATCGTTTGAACGGAGGAAACGGCATGATCATCAGAAACGCGGATATCTATGGAGCGGACCATCACTTCCATAGGGGAGACCTGCGGATCAGCGGCAGGCGCGTCGCGGCCTGTGAAGCGACGGGAGAAGAGATCGACGCCGAAGGCCTGTACGCGCTGCCGGGGCTGCTGGACCTGCATTTCCACGGCGCGATGGGCCACGACCTGTGCGACGCTGATGCCGGGGGACTGCAGGCGATCGCCGATTTTGAGGCGCGGCAGGGCGTATTGGCCATCTGTCCCGCGACCATGACCTACCCCGAGGAGCATCTGACGAAGGTGCTGCGGAACGTGGCGGCGCACCGGAACGGCAGCGGCGCGGACGTCGTCGGCGTCAACATGGAGGGCCCCTTCCTGAACCCGAAAAAGGCCGGGGCTCAGAACCCGGAGTATGTGATCCCCGCGGACGCGGGCATGTTCAACCGGCTGCAGGAGGCGGCCGGCGGGCTGATCAGGCTGGTAGCGGTGGCCCCGGAGGTGGCCGGGAACATGGACTTCATCCGCGGACTGAGCGGCTCTGTGCGCGTATCCGTGGCGCATACGGATACGGATTACGATACGGCGGTCCGGGCGTTTGAGTCCGGCGCGAAGCAGCTGACCCACACTTATAACGCGATGCCGCAGATGGCTCACCGACTGCCGGGCCCGATCCCGGCGGGGGCGGAATGCGGCGCGGACGCGGAGCTGATCGCGGACGGCGTGCACGTACATCCCGCGATGGTGCGCCTGCTGTTCCGGCTGTACGGCCCGGAGCACGTGATCCTGATCTCGGACAGCATGCGCGCCTGCGGCCTGCCTGACGGAGAATACACGCTGGGCGGCCTGCCGGTCACGGTGCGCGGAAAACGCGCGGTGCTGACTGAGCAGCCGGATACTATCGCCGGCAGCGTCACCTGCCTGTATGACTGTATGAAGGAAGCGGTGCTGCGCATGGGCGTTCCTCTGGAGGACGCCGTCCGCGCCGCCGCCGAAAACCCCGCGCGCGCCCTCGGCGTGTCTGCGGATTACGGCAGCCTGAAGCCGGGCGCGTACGCGAACGTCATTTTGGCGGACAGGGAATTGAATATCCAGGCGGTGTACCAGAAGGGGATACGGATCAGGTAGAGCACCGGAACACGGCGCTGCCCGCGCAGACAGGGGCGGCGCCGTTTTTTTGTCTGAAATATTGACAGAATGGCAGGAAAAAAGTATAATACAACAAATTATATGGTCCGTCAGCGCGGACCGGAATGAGAGGAGCAATGCACGTTATGAAAAAGTTTGCTGCGCTTGTCATGTCTCTGGTGATGGTAATGTCTCTGGTGACCATCGTGTCTGCTGAGGATTATACCATCCGCATTTATTCCAACTCCAACTCCACCGAGCGCGTCAACTGGCTGATGAACGCGGCTAAGGAAGCCGGATTCAATATCTCCATCGATGACAATTCCGTCATCTCCGGCGATACGGCTGCTGTACAGGCCGCGAATGAGAACAAGGACGGCGACATCCTGTTCGGTCTGAACGAGACCCGCTGGGGCCAGGTCATCAACGGCACCTACGAGAACCTGAAGCTCGCGGATTGGACGCCTTCCTGGGCCGGCGATGTAGGCACCTTCAAGTATGACGGGAAAGCCTATGGTCTGGTCATCCAGAACGTGCTGATGCTGTACCGCAACGACGAGCTCGGCACCAACGGCAACGAGCTGCACTTCGATCACTGGGCTGATATCGTGAACTGCGGCTACACCTGGTATCGTCAGGGCAAAGTCGGCGGCACCACCAACGCCAACATCAACAGCGCGATGCTGTACGCCTTTACTGATCCCGCTTCTCCCGCCGGCGGCATCTCCATCGACGGCTGGAAGACCCTGTGGGCATACTGCAGCAACGGCAAGTTCACCGGTGACAGTTACGGCTTCGATCCTCTGAACCGCGGCGATGTGCAGGTCGGCACCTTCTATTCTTCCTCCCTCTACGGCAAGATCGACGACGCGCCCGCTTCTTCCGAGCATCCCCTGAAGGGCACCCTCGAGCCTGAAAACTGGAATCTGGTCGATATCAAGGACGGCACCTATTACATCGCCGAGTACCTGGGCGTTCTGGACCGCGCGGATCGTACCCCCGAACAGACCGAGACCGTGAAGGCCTTCGCGGAATGGTTTGGCTCTGCGGATACGCAGGCTGCCTGGGCGGATGAGTTCGACAGCTATCCCTGCAATACTGCCGCCGCCGCGCAGATCTACGATGAGACTCCGGCCATTTACACGCTGCCCAACTTCGCGCTGAACAAGGTCGAAGGCACGGACATGCTGTATGCCGACTATGTGGCCGCTCACAGCAAGGAGTGGACCAACATCATGACGAACCTGGGCTTCTACTGGGCGGACATGAGCACCGCGCCCGCTGAGCCTGACTGGGACAGCCTGGATTGGGCGACTCTGACTCAGGCTGCTAAGTAACAGCATTCATTTTTCAAGGCGCGCCTGAGCGATCCGGCGCGCCGTCCTTTTATATTATCATTGCAAGGAGTGACGCAGGATGGCGGATCAGCTGCAGAGCATGATCGAGCTTAAGGACATCATCGTCAGATTCGGTGATTTCGAAGCGCTGCACAATATCAACGTGGACGTAAAACAAGGTGAGTTTTTCACTTTCCTCGGCCCCTCCGGCTGCGGCAAGACCACGACGCTGCGGACGATCACCGGCTTTATAGAGCCTGTCAGCGGAACGGTGAGCGTCAACGGCCGCGATATCACCCATGTGCCGATCGAAAAGCGCAACATCGGCATCGTGTTCCAGAGCTACGCGCTGTTCCCCACGATGACGGTGTATGACAACATCGCGTTCGGCCTCAGGATACAGAAGAACCCGAAGGACGAGATCGACCGCAAGGTCCGCGATATCGCCCGGAAAGTGGATCTGAGTGACGAGCAGCTGGCCAAGGCTGTCTCCCAGCTGTCAGGCGGCCAGCAGCAGCGTGTAGCCATTGCCCGCGCCCTGGTCACCGGCCCCGCCATCATCTGTATGGATGAGCCGCTGTCCAACCTCGATGCCAAGCTGCGCGTACAGCTGCGCAACGAGCTGAAGAAAATGCAGCGGGATTTCGGCATCACGACCATCTATGTGACCCATGACCAGGAAGAGGCGCTGACGCTGTCCGACCGCATCGCGGTCTTCAACAAGGGCTATATCGAACAGATCGGCACGCCCAATGAAGTGTATAACCACAGCGCGACCGAGTTCGTGTGCAACTTCATCGGCGATATCAACCGCCTGGAGGATGAGATCGTCACAAAGATGGGGCTTGACAAAAACAAGAATCACTTCATGCGGCTGGAGCGTATCCGCGTCAACCGCAATCCGCAGGACGGTGAGACCCCTTTCTCCGGCGTGATCGAGAGCAGGGAGTATTACGGCCTGTATATCAAGTATTATATCCGCACCGCGGGGCAGATCATCAAGGTCATCGAGCGCAACGACGGCATCAACATGTATGAGCCGGGTGAGAGTGTAAAGATCTGCTTCCACCCAGACAACCTGATGAGCTATCCCAAGCAGTAAGGGGGTGAGGCAATGAATAAAAAAGAAGGGCTGCGCCTGGATGCCTCCCTGGTCTGGAAGGTCTTCGGTATCGCGTTCTTTGTTTACCTGTTTTTCGGCTTCATGCTCCTGCCCTGCCTCAACACGCTCACATCCATCTTCACTACCAGGGACCCGACCACCGGCGCGGTGGATCCGCTGGCGGTCATCCGGTTCTTCTTCGCGGGCAAAATGCCCACGTTCGTCCTCAACTCCCTGAAGCTGGCGGTCTGTCTGGTCATCACGGTCAATATCGTGGGCGTCAGCATCGTCCTGCTGACCGAGTACTTCGATATCAAGGGGGCTAAGATCCTCAGGCTGGGCTACATGACCACACTGATCTATTCAGGCGTGGCGCTGGTGACGGGCTATCTGTTCCTGTACGACAGCGACGGGATCTTGACCAGCTGGCTGGCCAAGATATTCCCGGACATGAACAAAAACTGGTTCACGGGCTTCAACGCGGTGCTGTTCACGATGACCTTCGCCTGCACCAGCAATCACGCGCTCTTTTTCCGCAACGCGATCCGGGCCATCGACTACAACACGGTGGAGGCGGCCCGGAATATGGGCGCGAAGCCTTTCCAGGTATTATTCAAGGTCGTGTTCCCGACGCTGATCCCGACCCTGTTCAGCCTGACGGTCATGACATTTATTACCGGTCTGTGCGCCATGAGCGCTCCTACCCTTCTGGGGTATGACTCCATCAATCCGGAGATCGTCCGTCTTGCGGGTTCCTCCGTGGCGGACGAGAGCTTCCCGCAGGCGCGCGCCGCCCTCCTGTCCATCATCCTGGCGATATTCACGATCGGGCTTTTGACTGTGCTGTCCTCCTATGAGCGCAAGGGGCACTATCTGTCGGTCAGCAAGACCAAGGCCAAGCTGCAGAAGCAGAAGATCTCCAACCCGGTCGCGAATGTGCTGGCTCACATCTACGCTTATGTCCTGTTTATCATTTACATGACCCCCGTGGTCATGATCGTGCTGTTCGCGTTCCAGAATTACCCCTCCCTGCGCAGCAAGAGCCTGGACATGAACGGCTGGACGCTCATCAATTTCTTCGGCGCGCAGGATTATGAGTTCATGACCAACCGCGGCAAATACCGCACCCGTCCCGGCGCCATCAGCGGTCTGTTCGCCAACGCGGACACGGTGGGCGGCATCCGTCTGAGCTTCGTTCTTTCCGCGCTGGCGGCAGCGCTCGCCTGTGTGATCGTCGTGGTGGCTGTGAACTATATCTTCAAGAACAAGGGGAAAAAGCGCAGCACGGCGCTGGAGTACAGCCTCCTGTTCCCCTGGCTGCTGCCTACGATCCTGATCTGCTACAGCTATCGCACCTACTTCAATTCCAGCGACGTGTGGTACGTGTTCGGCCAGAACCTGTATATGCGCGAGAACGTGCGGTTCCTGATCGTGATGGCATATACGGTGGTCAAGTTGCCCTTCGCGCTGCGCATGGTGAAAGCGGCCTTCTATGCCATCGATGAGGAGCTGGAAGAGGCGGCCCGGAACCTGGGCGCAAGCCAACTGGTGACCTTCCTGAGAGTCAAGCTGCCCATCGTGCTGCCCAGTGTCCTGGCTGTATTTGCGCTGAATTTTAACGCGCTCTTCACCGAATACGATATGAGCGCCACGTTCCAGAGCAGCTACGGAAAATCCTACGCCATGGTCATTCAGAACATGTGCCATGACGAGGGACGCGACGGCTACAATGTCAATGCCTCCGGCCGCCGCTGCGCCTCCACGGTGTTCATCATGCTGATCTCCGGCCTGATCCTGTATCTGGTATATGGCGTAGGCGCGCGGGACCTGGGTGAACGCCTGGAGCGGCGCGCGAAGCGCAAAAAACGCTGGCAGCGGCTGACGAACAAGCTGCACCTGTCAGCGAAAAAAGCCACGCTGCAGGAACAGTGAATCTGCTTTCTCCTTGATGGGCCGGGACGTTCGGGAAACGTCCCGGCTTTTTTGTTTATGCAGCCTGTGTAACAATTGCGTAATAATTTGTAATATTTTCGTTGAACTGCGTCGAACATTTGACATAAACGGCCATTAAGCGATATAATAAGAGGAAAATCCGAGAAGGGGGGAAGGGGCTTGCCGCGCAGAAGGTCATCCTATTCCACGGGGCTGTTTTTAGCCGTTGTGCTCCTGCTGGCCGCCGCGTGCGCGTTCCTGCTGCTCCGCGCGGAAAGCCTGGACCGTCAGGCGCGCTATCTGGCCAGCCTGACGCCTACCCCCAGCGCCGTCCCCAGGAAAGTTTCGTACATTTACGACAGCCAGACGCCCAGCCCGACGCGCCTGCACATGGGCGTGGGCGCCATGGGACAGACGGTGTACGACGTGCAGGCGCGGCTGCGGGACCTGGGCTATTACCCCTATGACCCGGACGCCAAGTTCGGTACCGGCACCCGCGACGCGGTGCTGCGCTTTCAGGCGGAAAACGGTCTGGCCCAGGACGGTATCGTAGGGGAGGAGACCCTGAGCGCGCTGATGTCCCCGGCGGCGAAGCCCTGTCCGACTGCTGCGCCGAACTGATCAACGAGGGAGGAACTACCATGAACGTGAAAGATATCCGGTTCGCGGAGCGCTTTGACGGCGTGACCGGCAGCGCCATCCGCGAGATCTTCAAGCTGCTGGCCAAGCCCGGCATGATCTCCTTTGCGGGGGGCAACCCTTCCGAGGCAGCCCTGCCGGATGAGGACATGGCGCAGATCGCGGCGGAGGTGCTGAAGAAGGACGGCAAGCGCATCCTGCAGTATGGCGCCACCGAGGGCTATCCGCCCTTCCTGGAGGCGCTGCGCGGCTATGCCGGACCGCATTTCGGCATTGATATGAGTGCCAACGGCGTCCTGCCCACCACCGGCTCTACCCAGGGCATGCAGCTGCTGCTCTCGGCGCTGATCAACCCGGGCGATACGATCCTGGTGGAGGACCCCACCTTCCTGGGCAATATGCAGAGCATGCGGCTGTTCCGGGCGAAGCTGGTGCCGGTCAACAGCGACGGCGAGGGCATGGACACCGACGACCTGGAGCGGAAGATCCGCGCGTATCACCCGCGGATGATCTATACGATCCCCACCTTCCAGAACCCGACGGGCTGCACCCTGGGCCTGGAGCGCAGGAAGAGGATCGCCGCGCTGGCGGAGGAATACGGCGTGGTGGTCGCTGAGGACGATCCCTATCATGACCTGCGCTATGCCGGACAGGAGCTGCCTACCATCAAGTCCTTCGACAAGGCCGGCTGGGTGGTGTTCCTGGGCAGCTTTTCCAAAGTCATCTCCCCGGGCATGCGCGTCGGCTTCCTGGCCGCGGAGCCGGGCCTGCTGCGCAAGTGCGTCATCGCCAAGCAGGCGTCCGACCTGCATACGGCCCTGCTGACCCAGGCCATGTGCGCCGAGTACATCACCCGCGGCCTGCTGGACCCGCATATCCAGAGCATCCTGGGCGGCTACGCCGAACAGATGAACACGATGCTGGACGAGCTGAGCCGCATGAAGACCGTGCGCTCCTATACGAAACCGGAGGGCGGGCTCTTCATCTTCGCGAGCCTGGACGAGGGCCTGAACGCGACACAGCTGCTGCCCCGCGCGGTGGAAAAGAACGTGGCCTACGTGCCCGGCACGCACTTCTATCCGGACGGCGGGCACGAGAACACCTTCCGCCTGAACTTTTCCAAGGCGTCGCCGGAGGAGATCCGCCGCGGCATGCGCCTGCTGGACGAGACCTTCGCGCAGGCGTGAGCGTCGTGGCGGACGGGTACCTGACGCTGCTTAAGGCGGCGCAGGATGAATATATCGTGCAGAAGAGCCGCTTCCTCTGCGACGCCGCGCCCTGCGGGACGGAGGAGGAGGCCCTGGCCTTTCTGCAGGACAAGCGGACGCGCTACCGGGACGCCACCCATCACTGCTACGCCTATGTGATCGGGGCCAACGCCGGCGTCATGCGCTTCAGCGACGACGGCGAGCCCTCCGGCACGGCGGGCATGCCGATGATGGATGTGATCAAGCGCCGCCAGGTGGTCAACTGCTGCGTGGTCATCACGCGGTATTTCGGCGGCATCCTGCTGGGAGCCGGCGGGCTGGTGCGGGCCTATTCCCACTCCTGCGCGCTGGCGCTGGAAAAGGCGGGCATTGCTCTGATGGCGGATACCTGGAAGGGGCTCATGTCCGTACCTTATCCCCTCTGGGACAAGGTGCAGTACCAGCTGGGCCTGCTGCCCGCCCGCGTGACGGATACGGCCTTCGGCGCGGACGTGGAGGTCAGCCTCGAGGTCCGGAGCCGCGACCGGGAGCTGGTCGAAAAGCGGCTGTATGAGCAGACCAACAGCCAGGCGGAGATATTGTGGACAGACAACGGCTTCGAGCCGTGGCCAATCGAACAGTGAAATAAAGGAGACAGAGTGATGAGCAAGGAACTGAAAGCCCGCGCTGAAATGGACCCCGGATACCAGTGGAAGCTGGAGGACATATACGCGACGCCCGAAGCCTTTGAGGCGGAGCTGGCCGAAGTCGGGAATCTGACGGCAGAGATCGCCGGGGGCCGGGGGCATGTGGCCGAGGACCCGGGCAAATACATCCGTTTTTATTACGGCGTCATGCAGCGCGTTGAAAAGCTGTACGCCTACGCGATGATGGCGCACGACAGCGACGGCAGCAACGGCACGTATACCGCCTGGCTGGGCCGAGTGCAGACCGTGGCCGTCAGCGCGGAGGCGGCGGGCTCCTACCTGACGCCCGAGCTGCTGGCGATGCCGGAAAAGGACCTGAAGGCGCTGAAGGAAGCCCCGGAGATGCGGGACTATACCGTATTCATCGATGAGGTGCTCCGCAACCGCGCGCATACCCTGCCCGCGGAGCAGGAGCAGCTGCTGGCCATGGCCTCTGACAGCCTGTCCGCGCCCTCCCAGGCGTTCAGCATGCTGTCGGACGTGGAGCTTCCCATGCCCATGGTGCCCGATGAGGAGGGCGGCGAGACCCGCCTGAGCCACGGTAAATACCAGTCCCTGATCCGCAGCGCCGACCGCAGGGTACGCTCGGAGGCCTTCAGGGGCATGATGAATACCTACGGCAGCTTCGGCGGCACTATCGCCGCGCTGTACGGCGGCTCGGTGAAAAGGCACGTGTTCAACGCGCGGGTGCGCCACTACGGCAGCGCGCTGGAATCCGCGCTGGAGCCGGACCAGGTGCCCGTCAGCGTATACGACAACCTGCTGAAAGAGGTGGACGAAGCCCTGCCCACCCTGAACCGCTACCTGGAGATCCGTAAGCGCCTCCTGAAGGTGGATGAGCTGCACCTGTACGACCTGTATGTGCCCATGATCGCGGGCGTCGATTTTTCGATCAATTATGAGGACGCCTGCCGGCTGGTGCTGGACGCCCTGCGCCCCCTGGGAGAGGAGTACGGCGATGTGCTGCGCCGCGCCTTCCGCGAGGGCTGGATCGATGTGTACGAGAACAGGGCCAAGCGCTCCGGCGCGTACAGCAACGGGGTCTACGGCGTACATCCCTATGTGCTCCTGAACTTTGAAAACAACCTGGACTCCGCCTCCACGCTGGCGCATGAGCTGGGCCACACCATGCATTCCTATTTCAGCGACAGGACGCAGCCCTATCCCAAGGCGGGCTATTCCCTGTTCGTGGCCGAGGTGGCCTCCACCTGCAACGAGGTGCTGCTGAACCGCTATCTGCAGCGGAAATACGCCGATCAGCCCGAGATGGTCAAGTACCTGCTGAACGACCTGCTGGAATCCTTCCGCACCACCGTGGTGCGCCAGACCATGTTCGCGGCCTTCGAGAAAAAGAGCCACGAGATGGCGGAGCGCGGCGAAGCCCTGACCAAGGAAGCGCTGAGCGAAATGTACCTGGAGCTCAACCGCCACTATTACGGCGGCGCGTGCCATGTGGACGAGGAGATCGCCTGGGAATGGATGCGCATCCCGCACTTCTACCGCGATTTCTATGTATACAAATATGCCACCAGCTTCTCCGCGGCGGTCACCATCGCGGACCGGATCCTCAGAGAGGGCGAGCCGGCGGTGAAGGATCACCTGCGCTTCCTGTCCCTGGGCGGCAGCGTGCCGCCCATCGAGGCGCTGAAGGCGGACGGCGTGGATATGTCCAGCCCCGCGCCCGTGCACCGCGCGATGCAGGTCTTTGCGGAGACGGTTGATAAACTGGAACAATTGCTGTAATTGGAGTCTGAATGTCGAACAAACAAGCGAAAGGCAAAAAACAGCCGTCGGTGCGCACCACCGCGCCGGCGCTGACGGCGCGCTACGTCGTGGGCATCCTGCTGATCGCGCTGGGGACCGCCGGGGTATTGAGCCTGGTGGCCAGCGGCGGCAGCTATGTCATGACCGTGATACGCTCCTACCTTCGGGGCCTCGCCGGGCAGCTGAGCCCGGTGCTGCCGTTCCTGATCATCTGGTTCGGCGCGGCCCTGGCGGTGAGTTGCTATCACAGGGTCAGCTTCCGCGCGCCGTTTTTTGCCCTGCTCCTCTACCTGAATATCCTGGCGCTGATGACCTGCATGACCATGGTGCGCAGTCAGGGCACCATGAACCTGATGGATTATATCAAGACCTACAATAACCAGCACTTCACCGCCCGCTCCTTCCCGGCCGCGTCGCTGCCCGCCTATGTGCAGCAGCTGTTCAACTGGGGCTACCGCATGGATCCGCTGGCGGCCGGCGGCGCGCTGTCGCTGGTCTTCGCCTATCCCGCGTACATGCTGTTCGGCGCGGTGGGCAGCCAGATCCTGGAGGTCGTGCTGACCATCGCCTGCCTGTTCCTGCTGCTGCAGGTCCGGCCTACGCGGCTGATCCGCGGCGCGTCCGATATGCTGGAGCGCTGGCGGCAGAAGCGGGTGAACCCGGCAGCTCAGGAGCCCGCCGTACGCGAGCCGGCCCAGTCGGGAATGTCGCCCATCGAGGAGCAGAAGCCCGCCTACGCCCCCACGAACCCCTATTCCAACGTGCGCTGGATCTACGACGAGCCGCAGGAGCAGCCCGCCCAGCCGGCGGTAAACGAAAATCCCTTCATGCGGCCGGGCGCCGTTGTGCAGGACCCTGCGCCGTCTTATGAGACTCCGGCGTACGAGCCTGCCGCGGCGAACAGCCCCTTTGTGCCGGTGAATACGCAGAACGACCTGTATCATGAGCCCTTTGTGCTGCATCCGGACGGCGCGTACGACGTGAGCGCCGAACCTGAGCAGCCGGCAAGCGCGGCCGCGCCTGCGGCTGAAGAGCCGCTGCCCTGGGAGAAGCCAGCGGCGACGAAGAAGGAAGCGAAGCGGGAGGACGTTCAGCCGGCTCTTACGGACGATCAGCCCTTTATGCCGCCCCGCGAGGAAAAGAAGCCGCGCGGCAAGGCCCCGGCCGCCGTACAGCCTCCTGTCCAGCCGGTCGCCGCGGAAGAAAGCCGGGACGAGCTGCCCGAGGACGCCTGGAGGGCGATCAAGCGTGAAACGGAGCGGAAGCCTGTTCCCGCCGCGCCAAAGCCTGTTCAGCAGGCTGCTCCTGCCGATGACGAGCCGCTGCCTTGGGAGGATCCGCTGCCGAAGCAGCCTGCCGCCCGGCAGCCCGCCGCGGCGGAGATTCCCGAGGAAACGGATGAAGGCCTGTCCGAGTGGCAGAAGCAGCTTAAAAAGGCAAAGGACAGCCTGAACCAGACGCGGAAGCAGCTCCAGGAGCTGAGCGGGAGCGGCAAGGCGCCCCAGCCCGTACATACCGACCCGATCGACCTGCCGGTCATCCATCATGAGCCCATCAAGCCGGCGGCACAGCCGGCCCAGCCCCGGAACGACGCCCGGCTGGACAGCACCCCGGCCATGCCCAGGCCCGCTGCGCCGGTGATCCAGAACGGCCCCTATGTGCCGCCGCCCATGAGCTTCCTGTCTCTGCCCAAGGCGGTCAACCCCAGCGAATCCACGCAGGAGGACCAGTACCGCGCCCAGCAGATCGAGCGCACGCTCAAGACTTTCAACGTGGACGCGCAGGTGCGCGAGATCACCCACGGCCCGGCCATCACCCGCTTCGCACTGAAGCTGGCGGAGGGCATCAAGGTCAAGCAGGTGACCAGCGTCCTGGACAACCTGATGCTGGAAATGGGCTCCGACCGCCTGCGCCTGGAAACGCCCATTCCCGGCACCTCCTATATCGGCATCGAGGCGCCGAACAACAAGGTGAGCCCGGTGACCCTGCGCGAGGTGCTGGACAGCCCCGAGATGCAGGCCGCCCGCTCGCCCCTGGCGGTGGCCCTGGGCAAGGATATCGCCGGCAAACCGATCATCGGCGACCTCTCCCGTATGCCTCACCTGCTGATCGCCGGCGCGACCGGCAGCGGTAAATCCGTGTGCATCAACTCCATCGTGTGCAGCCTGCTGTACAGGACCTCGCCCAAGGACGTCCGCCTGATCATGGTGGACCCCAAGCAGGTCGAGCTGCAGGTATACAACGGCATCCCGCACCTGCTGATCCCCGTGGTCTGCGACCCGAAAAAGGCGGCGGTGGCCCTCAACTGGACCGTCAACGAAATGCTGGAGCGCTACGGCAGGTTCTCCAAGCAGAACGTGCGCAACCTGGAGGGCTATAACAAGAAAATGCCCGAAAGCGACCGCCTGCCGCACATCGTGGTCATCATCGACGAAATGGCGGACCTGATGGAGGTCTGCCGCAAGGACGTGGAAGAGAGCATCCGCCGCCTGGCCGCGCTGGCTCGCGCCGCGGGCATCTTCCTGGTGCTGGCGACCCAGCGCCCCTCCGTGGACGTTATCACCGGCGTCATTAAGAACAACATCCCCAGCCGTATCGCCTTCACCGTGTCCAGCGGCGTGGACAGCCGCACCATCATCGATATCAACGGCGCGGAAAAGCTGATGGGCAAGGGTGATATGCTCTATCTGCCGGTCGGCGCGTCCAAGCCCCTGCGCGTGCAGGGATGCTTCGTGACCGACGACGAGGTGGCGCGCATCGCGGAAAATATTCAGGCGCGCTACCACCCGGATTACAATCACTCCATCCAGGATGTGCTGGAGCACACGGCCGATACCGGCAGCGACACGGACGAGACGGTGGATTCGCCCAGCGACGTGCGCGAGAGCGAATTCAGCGATCTGTTCAGCGAGGCGGTGCGCATGGCCGTGCAGGACGGACAGACCTCCATCAGCATGCTGCAGCGCACGCTGCGCATCGGCTATGCCCGAGCCGGGCGCATCATCGACGAAATGACCAAGCGCGGCATCATCTCCGAATCCGAGGGCAGCAAGCCCCGCAAGACCATCATCTCCCGGGACGAGTACGTGCAGATGATGAGCGAGGGCCTGCTCAGCGGCGGAGGAGACACTTAAGGCGCAGGGGGGTCTTGCGACCCCCCTACGGAACCCCTCGACAGCTTTGCCTGTCGGACCTGCTCCTCAGTTCGCTATTGTCGCCCGCCACGCTACCGCGTGACGCGCTCTGTAGCTCACTGGGACTTCACCGGCCTTCATCCGC
>CACWHI010000032.1:0-25546 GCA_902760595.1 uncultured Eubacteriales bacterium | reverse complement strand
TGCTCTGTGGCTCACTGGGCCTTCTCCTGCCTTCATCGTCCTGGGCTGCCGCCCGTTCTCCGCTGAAAACTGTCCACTGGACAGTTTTCCGGGCGCTACAAACCCACTGGGCTCGGCAGGATACGGCCCTCGCGGCGTACATGCCGCCGCTGCGGATTATCATCAAGGGTGTTCCCCCTTGATAATCCCCTCTGCATGTACTTTCCGGCACTCCCATCCCATCGCCCTACGGGTGTTGGAATCGCGCGCGCACCGCGGGCACAAGCGCCTCACGCACCGCGCACGACATGCTTCGCCATCCGCCGAATGAGTCGGCGGACTCGGGGATTCCGTGCCGGAAAGTACAGTAGCTCGTCCCATGATATTGCATGTATTGCACGACTGAATTGTTGGTAGGAAAGGGGGAAGGCTGGTGTCTGAATTCAGCTCGGTCAGGTACACGCCCTTCTCCTGCCCGGCCTGCGGGGGGCGCATGGTGTTCGATCCGGCGTCCCAGCAGCTGAAATGCCCCTATTGCGGCGCGCTCAGGCCCTTCCAGATCACCAGGGAGACACCGAACGAGTACGATATCCGCTTTGCGCCGCCGTCTGAGGACGCGGCCTGGGGCGATGAGACCCGGACTGTCCGCTGCGGGAAATGCGCGGCAGAGCTGGTGCTGACCGGAGAGACGAGCCTTGCGTCCTGTCCCTTCTGCGGAGCGGAGGCTATGGCTGCCTCCGAAAGCGGGAGCGGCATCGCGCCGGAGGGGCTGGTGCCCTTCTGTCTGACCCGCGTTCAGGCCCAGGACAGCCTGCGGCAGTGGCTGCTGGGCAGGATCTTTGTCACCGGCGCGCTCCGAAAGCAGGTGGCCGCGGGGAGACTGACGGGCGTCTACCTGCCGCACTGGACCTATGTGGATGAAGCCGAGTCGGTATATCAGGGAAAGGCCGGCAGGCATTACGAGACGGACCTGCCCTTTACCGTGACCGACCGGGACGGCAAGGAGCGCACCGAAACCAGCCGGCAGCAGCTGACCCGCTGGGAGGTGGCCACCGGCCGGCTGTCGGAGCGCTATGACGATGTGATGATCCCCGGCAGCGACCGGCTGCCAACAGAGCTGATGAACGGCATTCTGCCCTATCATATGAGCCGGCTTGCCCGCTACACGCCGGAATATGTGGCCGGCTTCGCCTGTGAGAAGCCGGACCTGGATGTGCAGGAGGGCTGGAAGCAGGCCCAGGGCAAGGTGGACCGCCGCATGGCGGAGCTGGCCGAGCGGGAGATCCTGACGCACGCCGACGAGGCGAAGGTGCAGCAGGTGGAGACATCGCATAACAGCGTGCGCTACAAGCTGGTTCTGCTGCCCGCCTATCTGCTCACCTTCAGGTTCAGGAAAAAGGTGCGGCAGGTGCTGGTCAACGGCGAAAACGGGCGCGTCGCCGGCCACGCTCCCTTAAGCCCTCTGCGCATCGGGTTCGCGGCATTGCTGGCGCTGGCGGCGCTCGGTGCGCTGGTCTGGCGCTTTATGGCCCAGGGCGGCTCGGAATACATGCTGTATGACTTCGGCCGCGCTCTGACCGCGTATCTGTGATTCCCTTATGGAAAGGAAGACTGACTGATGCCCAACCCGCTGTTTCTGATCGTGGATGGAAACTCCCTGATGCACCGCGCGTACCACGCCCTGCCGCCGATGGACGCGGACGGCGTGCCGACCAACGCGGTGCACGGCTTCCTGATGATGCTGCTCAAGGTGCTGCAGACCTATGAGCCGGCCTACTGCGCCGCGGCGTTTGACGAGCACGCGCCGACCTTCCGGCATGAGCGGTACGCGGAGTACAAGGCGGGACGCCAGAAGACGCCGGACGACCTGGTCAGTCAGTTCCAGCTGATCCGGGAGCTTCTGCCTGAAATGCACATCCCGGTCCTGGCCCTGGCGGGCTATGAGGCGGACGATATTCTGGGCACTGTCAGCCGGATCAACCGTGAGCGGGGGGTGGATACCCTGCTGCTGACCGGCGACCGGGATGCTTTGCAGCTGGTATCCGACCACACACGCCTGCTCTTCACGCGCAAGGGCATCTCGGAGACGGTGCTCTTCACGCCGGAGGAGGTCAAGAACGTTTACGGCATCACCCCTGCTCAGGTCACGGACTGGAAGGGCCTGAGCGGCGACGCCAGCGACAATATCCCCGGCATCCCGGGCGTGGGGGACAAGACCGCGGTCAGGCTGCTCGGCGAATACGGCACCCTGGAGGAGACCCTGGCCCACGCCGCCGAGGTCAAAGGAAAGTTAGGGGAGAAGCTGCGCGAATTCGCGGACCAGGGCCGCTTTTCCAGGGACCTGGCGAAGATATGCACCGAGGTGCCGCTGGAGCCGGATTACGAGGCCTGTGCCTATACCCGCGGCGACGGCGGCCGGGCGGCGCTGCTCAGGTACCAACTGAACGCGGTCCTGAAGCAGGCGGAGCGGATCTGGCCGGCAGCCGCGGAAGACTCCCAGCCGGAAGCCGAAGCGCCCGCGCCGGAAGCGGAAAAGCTGAGGAACGCCGCTGATATCGCCGCCTGGCTGGAGGGCGTTTCATCTGATTCCCTGGCCGTTCTGTTTCTGGACGACCGTGTGAGCCTGGCCGCGGACGGGCGGCTGGCGGAGATCCCGCTGGCGCAGTCGCTGCTGGATACGGGGCTGTCCCTGCCGGAGGCGGCCGCGGCGTTAAAGCCCGTCCTGGGAAATAAGCTGGTCACCCACGACGCCAAACGCCTGATGCACCGGCTGGACGGCTGCGGCATCGGTACGCCGGATATCGCCTGGGACACGATGCTGGCCGAATACCTGAAGAACCCGCTCAAGCGCGGCTACGCGCTGGAGAATTACGCCCGGCCAGACGCGGACGGCGTTGCCCGCCTCGCGCTGAGCCAGCAAAAGGAGCTGGAGCGGGCGGGGATGCTGGACCTGTGCCGCGACATCGAGCTGCCGCTCAGCCG
Organism: uncultured Eubacteriales bacterium; assembly: GCA_902760595.1. Lineage (GTDB taxonomy): Bacteria > Bacillota > Clostridia > Christensenellales > Aristaeellaceae > UBA4246. Next base: position 22,585 of record CACWHI010000032.1, on the reverse strand, counting down.
GGTGCTGTTCGACATGGAAAAGGCGGGCTTCCGGGTAGACCGGCGGGTGCTGGAGGAGCTCGGCGCTCAGTACCGGGAGAAGATCGAAGCGCTCAAGGCGGACGTATACCGCCTGACGGGCGTGGAGGGTTTCAACCTGAATTCGCCCCAGCAGCTGGGGCACGTGCTGTTTGAGGTGCTGGGCCTGAAGGCGGGAAAAAAGACGGCCCGCGGCTATTCCACCGACGCCGAAACGCTGGAGGGCCTCGCCGACGCCCATCCCGCCATCGAGCCGATCCTGGAATACAGGACGTACGTCAAATTCAACGGCACCTATATCGACGGCCTGCTGGACAAGATCGACGCCATGGGCCGGGTGCATTCCTATTTTGACCAGGTATCCACGGCGACGGGACGCATCTCGTCGTCCGAACCGAACCTGCAGAACATCCCCGTGCGCTCCGACCTGGGCCGCGAGATCCGGCGGGCCTTCGTCGCACCGGAGGGCAGCCTGCTGGTGGACGCGGACTACTCGCAGATCGAGCTTCGCGTGCTCGCGCACATGAGCGGGGACGAGGCCATGACCGATGCCTTCCGCCGGGGGCAGGATATCCATGCCCGCACGGCGGCGGAGGTATACGGCGTTCCCATCGAGGAGGTCACCCACGCCATGCGCTCCAACGCTAAGGCGGTCAATTTCGGCATCGTTTACGGCATCAGCGATTTCGGGCTTGCGCGGAATATCCATATGAGCCGTTGGGAAGCCAGACAGTTTATTGAACGCTACCTGGAGCGGTATCCCGGCATCCACGAATTCATGGAGCGCATGAAGCGGCAGGGCCATGAGCTCGGCTACGCGCAGACCCTGTTCGGACGCAGGCGGCCTTTGCCCGAGCTGCGTGAAAAGGGAGCGCGCCGTGCTTTCGGCGAGCGTGTGGCCATGAACATGCCCGTGCAGGGCACAGCGGCGGACATCATCAAGCTGGCTATGGTGCGGGTGCACGAGCGTCTGAAGCAGGAGCTGCCGGAATGCCGGCTGATCCTGCAGGTGCACGACGAGCTGCTGATCGAAGCGCCGGAGGCCCAGGCGGAGCAGGCGGCGGCGCTGCTGAAGGAGACCATGGAAAAGGTGACGGCCCTGCGGGTGCCGCTGCTGACAGAAGTGAAGACCGGAAAGAGCTGGTACGAGACCAAATGAGCTACGTACTGGGACTGACCGGCGGTATCGCGACCGGGAAAAGCCACCTGAGCCGGACGCTGGCGGAACTGGGCGCGGTTATCGTGGACGCGGACCGGATCTCCCACGGCGTGACGGCGCGGGGCGGGGTGGCGCTGCCGCGGATCCGGGATGAATTCGGCGAAGAGTATGTACGGGATGGAGAGCTGGACCGCAGGGCCCTCGGCGCGCTGGTATTCAGCGATCCCGACGCCCTCAGGCGCCTGAACGGGATCACGCATCCGCTGATCCTGGAGAAGATGAAGCGGGAGATTGCTGAAGCGGAGGCGCTTGGAGCGCCGGTGACCGTGCTGGACGTGCCGCTGCTCTACGAAGCGGGGATGGACGCCCTGTGCCGTGAGGTGTGGTGCGCCTGGATCCCGCGGCGGCTCCAGCTGCAGAGGCTGATGGTGCGGGACGGACTCACCCGCGCGGAGGCGCTCCGCCGCATGGCCAGTCAGATGAGCGCCTGGGAAAAGCGCAGGCGTGCGGACCGGTGGATCGACACGCGCGGCACCCTGGAGGAGAGCGCGGAAAAGGTCAGGAGCATGTATTACGGGCTGCTGGAGCGGCTCGGCGGGGGGAAGAACGATGCGCAGAACGGCTGAACACGGGGCCGCCGCGCCGCAGCGCAGACGGCGCGCGGCGGTGCGGCTGAGCAACGGGCAGTGGATCGTCGTCTGCGTATTCAGCGTCCTGCTCCTGCTTTCGCTGGTGCTGATGCTGGTCAGCGCCGCGCGGCTGGGAGACCAGCAGGCAGTCCGGGACGAGGCGCAGGCGGCCTATGAGCGGCGCGTCTACCGTACCACGGTCAAGTACCGGGACCTGATCGAAAAGTATGCCCGGGAATATGGGGTGCGCCCGGCCTACCTGGCCGCCATCATCCTGAACGAGAGCAGCTATGATCCCCGCGCCTATGTGGGCTCTACCGGCGCGAGAGGCCTGATGCAGCTGATCCCCTCGGCCAAGACCTATGTGAAGGGTACGGCCTTTGACGGCCGGGAGATCTCGGACGAGGACCTCTACGACCCGGAGATCAACGTGTGCATCGGGGCGAATTATATCCGCGTCCTTTCCGACCGCTACGGCGGGGATCCGGTGCTGGTGGCCTGCGCCTACCATGCCGGGCCGAACAACGTGGATTACTGGCTGTACCGGTATTCGGCCGATCATAAAACCCTCAGCTACAGTGAAATCCCCACCCAATCTACCAGGGACTACGCCCGAAAGGTGGTCGACTCCTATGCGATCTATTGCGCGCACTATTACCCGGATCCTGCTGCCGGCGCTGCTGGCGCTCTCCTTCTGCCTGCCCGTATCGCTGGCGCAGGAGCTGACCTCTGACACCTTCTCGGTGGGCATGATCTCGGTCAAGACCCAGTATCTGAACCCGCTGTGGGCCCTAGAAAGGGATTTCCAGTCCCTGCACAGCCTGATGTACGAAAGCCTGATCCGGCTGAACGACAGCTATGAGCCGGAGCCCTATGTGGCGACGGAGTGGATGGCCAGCAACGATTGCAAGAGCTGGACCTTCCGCCTGCGCAACGACGTGTATTTCAGCGACGGCACCCAGCTGACGGCCTACGACGTGGCGGCGACCGTGAACGAGATCATCCGCCTGGCCAAGGATGAGAATGCCGAGAATCACGGCGTGTATGCCGCGATGCGGTACGTGATCTCGTCAGCGCAGGCGAACGACGCGCTGACGGTGGTGATCAACGCTTCCCGCCCGTACTACGGCGTCATCTATGCCATGAACTTCCCGATCCTGAAGGCCAGCGAGGTCCAGTACGAATATCCCATCGGCTCTGGCCCCTACCGCGCGGACGCCTTCAGCCCGGCGAACTACCTGTACCTTTCCTATAACGATCGCTGGTGGGGCGAGGAACCGCAGGTCAAGAACATCAACGCCTTCTTTTCCGCCACCAACAACGAGCTGACGGCGGACTATGAGTACAACCGCGTGGACGCGATCGTCACCCGCTCTGTCACGACCGCGCAGTACCGCGGCGGCGTCACCAGCGTGAATATCGACTACCGCACCCGCCAGCTGGAGACGCTGCTTCTGAACATGAATTCCTACGAGCTGGAGGACGTGCGCGTCCGCTACGCGATCCGCTACGCCCTCGACCCGGACGCCCTGTCCAACAACGCCTATTACGGCATGACGGCGCGCACGGATACGCCCATGCCCCGGGGCACCTGGATGTATTACGATCCGAGCGACGACGCGGGGGAGGACTATTTCACCTATAATCTGGAGAAGGCGAACCGCCTGCTGGACGAGGCCGGGTGGATCGACACCAATGACGACGGCGTGCGGGACATGACCCGCGAGGGCAAGCGTGTGGACCTGTCCCTGCGCCTGTGGGTGTACGAGGAGGCTGAAAACTCCGTCCGTGTGGAGACGGCCAACCAGATCCGCGACCAGCTGGCCAAGGCGGGCATCACGGTCCGCGTATATCTGGTCTCCTTCGCGCTGGCGAAGGAGCGTCTGCAGGCCGGCAATTTTGACCTCTGCCTGGCTGCGTACCAGATGGATTCCGTGCCGGATCCGGGCTTCCTGCTCTACGGCCCGAACACGGGCAACTACGGCCGCTACAGGACGAAGGAAATGAACGACCTGATCACGGAGCTGCGCAAGTGCTACGACCAGTACAGCTACCAGCAGAAGCTCAGGCAGATCCAGGCCCTGTTTGCCAAGGACTGTCCCTTCATCTGCCTGTATTACCGCGGCGGCGCGGTGCTGACCCGCAGGCTGTACACCAACGTGCGCGACATCCGCGAGCCGGAGGTGCTCAAGGGCATCGAATCCATCGGCGTTCAGTAATAAACGTAAATTTAAGGCAAAGATGATTGTAATTATTGGGAAATTATGCTATTCTTATGATTGGGGGTGGAGTATGCATGGATGAGCGGTTGATCCGCCATGACGTGATCGTTTTCGATGTGGGCAACGTGCTGGTCCGTTTCGATCCGAAAAGGATCGCGAAGAGCTTCGGCCTGAGCGACGAGCTGTACCGCGGGGTATTCGAAAGCGGACTGTGGCTGTGGATGGACACGGGGCTCATGACGGTCGGCGCGCTGGCGGACCTGATGTGCGCCGCCGCGCATACCGACAGCCGGGAGGACTACCTGAAGGTGGCCAGCCTGATGGAGGGCTTTGTCCGGGAGGAGGAGCCGCTGTCCGGCTCGCTCATGCTGCCTGAGCTCAAGCGCGCGGGAAAGAGGCTGTATTACCTCACCAATTACGCGACCCCGATGTTTGAGCGCACGATGGAGCGGTTTCCGTTTTTCAGGTATTTCGACGGCGGCGTGATCTCAGGGCGCGAGCATATCATCAAGCCCATGCCCCGCATCTATGAGCTGCTGTGTGAACGGTACGGCTTCCGCCCCCAGGAAGCGCTGTTTATAGACGATAACGCCGACAATATTGCCGCGGCGGAGAAGCTTGGCTTCAACGTGTGGCACTATCAGGGCGAACCGATCGAATCATCTGATTCTGACAGGAAGGACGGGGATGACCCATGAAACGCGCGGGCAAACGAATGCCTCTGTTTGTGGCGCTGCTGCTGATCGTATCGGTGCTGCTGAGCGGCTGCTACGTTGAGCCTGATATCATTCAGAGCGGCAACGAATCGCCCCAGGGCAGCAACGTGCTCTATCCGGAATATGATACCCTGGCCCCGGCGACCGAGCGGCCGACGCCTACGCCGCTGATCGTGACGCCGGCTCCGGCGCGCATCGAGATGCAGCCCGGCAGCGCGGGCATGACCGCCGCGCCTCAGCCCGGCGTGCAGACTGTGCCCGGCGCGGCGGACCAGCCGCTGGTTGTGACACCGCCGCAGATGAACAACAGTACGCCGGTTCCGGTCACCAATACGCCCCGGCCTACCGCGACGCCTACGCCCACCAGCAGTGTGCTGCGCTTCGGCCTGAAGGGCAGCAATGCTGTGCGCGAGCTGCAGCGCAAGCTGAAGGCGCTGGGCTTCTATTCCGGCAATGTGGACGGCGACTACGGCGCGGCGACCAAGACCGCCGTGACCAATTTCCAGCGCGCCTACGGCCTGACCGCCGACGGCGTAGCCGGCGACAAGACTATGGAAACGCTGCAGACCGCCAAGATGACGGCGCGGCCCACCGCCTCGCCTACGCCCCGGCCCACCGCGACGCCGAGGATCGGCAAGAACCTCGTGCTGCAGCGCGGCTCCAACAACGCGGCCACGGTCACCATGCAGCGCAGGCTCATCTCCCTCGGCTACCTGAACGGCACGGCGACCGGCAAATATGACGAGATCACCGAGCAGGCGGTCATCGCCTTCCAGAGCCGCAACCTGGACACCGCGGACGGCATCGCCGGGTCGGAGACGCTGACGGCCATGTACAGCGCCAACGCCCGCAAGGCGGCCACCTCCGCCGGCATCATCGGTATCAGCCTGAAGGAAGGCGCGCAGAATACCGAAGCGGTCAAGACTCTGCAGCGCAAGCTGAAGGCGCTGGGCTACTTCACCGGCACGGTGGACGGCGACTTCGGCGCGAACACCACAGTGGCCGTCAAGGAATTTCAGTCCCAGAACGGGCTGAAGGCGGACGGCGTGGCCGGCGGACGCACCCTGACGCTGCTGTTCATCGGCACTCCCAAGCGGTACGACCCGTCAAAGGCCAGTATCCCTCTCGCGACCTCCCGACCCGGCGCCATCGCCGCGTCGGGGGCCACGAACCCGCCGCAGTGGAAAACAGTTACCAACCCGCCCCGCGGATACGCCACCCTGCATCTGGGTGACAGTGGGGCGCCGGTAAGGGTCCTGCAGACCGCGCTCAAGCGCGCAAAATACTATAGCGGCACCGTGGACGGTCAATTCGGCGTGAGCACCTATGAAGCTGTTCGCGCTTTTCAATCGGCTAACGGGATCAAGGTGGACGGCATAGCCGGTTCCGCCACGCTGGACCGCCTGTACGGCGCGAAAGCGACCGCAACTCCCGCCGCGCAGAAGGGCACCAACCCGCCCACCTACCGCGTGGTCACTAATCCGCCTGTGGGCACCAGCTATATCACCCTGCGCATGGGCGACAGCGGCGCGCCGGTGACCCAACTGCAGAACGCCCTTAAAAAGGCGAAATACTATTCCGGCAGAGCGACCGGCCGCTTTGACCAGAAGACGTATGACGCGGTGCTGGCCTTCCAGAAGGCCAACGGCCTGAGGCAGAACGGCATCGCGAACACCGCAACCAACCGGATGCTGTTCGGCCTGGTACCGACGGCCTCCCCGACGCCCAAGACGGTCACGAATCCGCCGGCCTACCGCACGGTCACCAATCCGCCCGTGGGCTCGAACTACGTGAGCCTGAAGATGGGCGACAGCGGCGCGCCCGTGACCGAGCTGCAGAAGGCGCTCAAGAAGGGCGGCTACTTCAAGGGCACCGCCAACGGCAAGTACGGCTCGACCACATACGAGGCGGTCATGAAGTTCCAGGCCAACAACGGCCTGAGGCAGAACGGCGTCGCCAATACGCAGCTGCAGGAGATGCTCTTCGGCGGCCGGTATAACCGCACGCCCACGCCGACCCGCCGCGTCACCGCGACGCCGCGCAGGACGGCGACGCCCAGGCGTACCGCCACTCCGCGGAGGACGGCGACGCCGCGCGTCACCGCGACACCCCGCAGAACAGCCACGCCGCGCGTGACCGCCACTCCGCGGAGGACGGCGACGCCGCGCGTCACCGCGACACCCCGCCGCACCTCCACACCGCGCGTCACCTCCACACCCCGGGTGACCAACCCGCCTTCCTACCACAATGTCACGGCGGCGCCCGCGGGCAGGTACCCGACGCTTCAGATCGGCGACCGGGGCGATCCGGTCAAGACGCTCCAGACGGCCCTGCGCAAGCTCGGCTATTTCAAGGGCAATTCCGACGGCAAATACGGCGCGACCACCTACCAGGCAGTCCTGGCCTTTGAGGGCGATTACGGCCTGCGAAAGGACGGCATTGCCAGCGCGTCGGTGCAGCAGCGTATCTACAGGGCGGAGCCGACCAGCAAGCCGACCCGCACCCCGCGCCCGACGGCCACACCGAGGATGACGGCTACCCCGAACATCGCTAAGACGAGCCCGCCGGATTACATCACGGTGACCGAGCCGCCCGCCGGCTCCGACTACATCGTCCTGCGCATGGGCGACAGCGGCGAGCCCGTCAAACGCCTGCAGCAGGCGCTCAAGGAGAAGGGCTATTACAAGGACAGCGTGAGCGGCAATTACGGCAAGAATACGCACAACGGCATCCTGCAGTTCCAGCAGGATCACGGCCTGCGGGCAACCGGAATCGCCGACCGCGCCACCCAGCGCAACCTCTTCGAAGGCGATTATCCGGACGAATCCTAAGCAATATGAACATATGCCAAAGGGGCCGCGTCAGCGGCCCCTTTGACATGTCTTGCGTGGAGCTTTATTGCTCCTTCTTTACGCTCTTTTTGTATGCTTCCGCCGCCGCGAGCATCGTTTCCGCGTGCTCCACGGCGCTCTTCGTCTGCCCCTCCGCGCCGCTGAGCATGCGGCTGAGCTCTTCGACACGGCCGGATGCGTCCAGCTCTGTCACGCCCGTCACGGTGCGCTGGCCGGTGAAGCGCTTTTCGATCAGGTACTGGTGGTCCGCCATGGCGGCGATCTGCGGCAGGTGCGTGACGCACAGCACCTGCCGGTAGCGGGCGATGTCCGCCATCTTCTCCGCTACTACCTGGGCGGTGCGGCCGCTGATGCCGGTGTCGATCTCATCGAACACCATGGAGGGGATCAGCGATTTTTCGCCGGCAAGGGCCTTGATGGCCAGCATGATGCGCGACAGCTCGCCTCCGGAGGCGGTCTGGGCCAGGGCCTGGTACTGCTCGCCCAGGTTCGGCGCGATCAGGAAGGCGCAGCGCTCCTGCCCGGAAGCGGATTCCTCCGCGGGCGTCAGGCTCACGCGGAAGCGGGTGCCCTTCATGTTCAGGTCCTGCAGCTGGCTCTCCATCTTCTTTTCAAAGCCGGAGGCCAGGGTTTTCCTTGCTTCACTCAGCTGGGCCGCTGCGGCCTTGTACGCTTCATGCGCGCGGCGGACCTCCCTTTCCAGCTGGTCGGTGTCGTCCTGGGCGTTCTCCAGCAGGCGCAGGTTGCCGTTGATCTCGTCCAGCTTTTTCAGCATGTCCTCGCTGGTCGCGCCGTATTTGCGGCCGAGGCGGCGCAGCTGGTCGAGACGCCGGCCGATCTCCTCCATGCGGTCCTCGTCAAAGCTGAGCGCGTCCAGCCGGTCGCGCAGGAAGATGCCCAGGTCCTCCGCCTCATAATACAGGTTGTTCATCCGCTCCAGGGACTGATCGAACGAGTGGTCGAGCGCGTCCAGCTTCTCCAGGTGCGCCAGCGCCTGGCGCAGGCCGTCCACGGCGGAGGCGGCGCGGCCGTTGTCGTACAGCTCCTGGTACGCGCCGCGCAGGTGCGCCTCGATCTTCTCGGCGTTGCGGTACAGGTCGCGCTCCTGGCTGAGCTCCTCCTCCTCGCCGGGCTTCAGGTTCGCGGCTTCCAGCTCCTTTTTCTGGTAGGCCAGGATGTCCGCGCGCTCGCTCTGCTCCACGAGCGTCTTTTTCAGGCGCTCCAGCCGCAGACGCGCGTCGTGCCAGCGCTCGTAGGCGGCCCTCACGCGCTCCAGCAGCTCCAGGTGGGCGGGCGACCCGAAGGCGTCCAGCCAGCGCAGGTGCTGGCGCTCATCCATCAGGGACTGGTGCTCGTGCTGGCCGTGAATGTCCATCAGGCAGGCGGAGAGCTGGCGGAATTGGGCCAGCGGGATCATCACGCCGTCCACCCGGCAGGTACTGCGGCCGGAGACGGTGATCTCCCTGGCCAGGGTCACCTCGTCGCTGGCCTCCAGGCCGTTCGCGTCCAGAAATGCCCTGGCGTTCGGCGCGTCGGCCAGAGTAAACACGCCTTCGACATAGGCGCGGTCCGTCTCATGCCGGATCAGCTCCCTGGAGGCGCGGCCGCCCAGCAGCAGCGTGATGGCGTCGATCACAATGGATTTGCCTGCGCCGGTCTCGCCGGTCAGGGCGTGCAGGCCTTCGCCGAAATGGATGTGCACTTCGTCGATCAGCGCGATGTTGCGCACCAGCAGTTCCGTAAGCATCGTTATTCTCCCCGCCGCAGCTGCTGCAGCCGCTGGGCGATCATCGGCGTTTCCTCGTTTGTGCGGACGACCGCGAAAATGGTGTTGTCCCCAGCCATGGTGCCCAGGATCTCCGGCCACTGCAGGCCGTCCACCGCCTCGGCGGCGGCGTTGGCCGCGCCGGACAGCGTGTGGATGACGATCATGTTGTTGGCGTACTGGATATCCAGGACCGAGCTGACGAACATCTGCGCGAAGCGCTCGCGTTCGCTGCGCGGGGGGACGGTCTTGAACTTGCCCGCAGACACGTAGCGTGTATAGCCCTGGGCGTCCGATTCCTTGCTCAGGCCCAGCTCGCGGATGTCGCGGGAGACGGTGGCCTGGGTCACGGAATAGCCGGCCTGCCGCAGGGCGGCGGCGAGCTCGTCCTGGGTGGTGATCCTCCGCTGGGCGATCAGGTCCAGTATGGCGCTCTGGCGTTCATTTTTCATGTTCAGTCTCCGTCATCGGTCGTTTGGCAGGGGGGTTATTTCCCTACGCAGAAGTTGGAAAAGATCTCGTCCAGCAGGCGCTCGTCCGTCCGCGCGCCGGTGATCCCGCCGAGCGTGTCCAGCGCCGCGTGCAGGTGTACGGCGGCAAATTCCTGGGAGAGGTGGCTGTCCAGCGCGCCGGCGGCCTCGCGCAGGGACTGCGCCGCGTCCCGGGCGGCCAGGATGTGCCGCTGCTGGGTCAGCGGGGTATCCGGCAGCCGGGCGAACAAGCCCTTCAGCCAGTCCCGCAGCGCGTCCAGCCCCTGGCCGGTCACGGCGCTCACGGCGATGCCATCGCGGGGGGCAGAGGCGTTCGACGGCAGGCGGTCCGCCTTGGTATATACCTTCAGGAGGGGAAGGCCTGCCTCAAGCACCACTTCGGGCGGCTCCTCCGGCGCGGAGATGTCGCTGAGCCACCACACGGCGTCGGCGGAGGCGGCGGTTTTGAAGGTACGGTCGATGCCCAGGCGCTCGATCTGATCCGCCGTTTCGTGAATGCCGGCGGTATCGTACAGGGTCACGGCATAGCCGTCCAGGGTGAAAGCGCCGCTGAGCACGTCCCGCGTAGTGCCGGGGATATCCGTCACGATGGCCTTGTCCTCGCCCAGCAGCGCGTTAAGCAGGGTGGACTTGCCGGCGTTCGGCGGCCCCAGCAGGGCCACGTGCAGGCCGTCGCGCACCAGCCTCGCCGCCCGTTCCTGCGCGGCGGCGTCCAGCTTCGCCGCCAGGCCGCGGCAGTCCTCGGCCAGGGCGGCGTCCTCCGCGGGGTCGTCCACCTCCTCGGGGTAGTCGATGGCGGCCTCTACGCGCGCGAGGATAGCCAACAGGGTCTCCTGCGCTTCCCCGATGAAGCGGCTCGCGCCGCCGTTCAGCTGGCGCAGGGCGCTCTGGCCCGCGCGCTCGTTGTTGGCCTGGATCAGCGCCATTACGGATTCGGCCTGGCTCAGGTCGATCCGTCCGTTCAGGTAAGCGCGCAGGGTGAATTCGCCGGGCTCGGCGGGCCGCGCCCCGGCCCGTGTCAGGGCGTTCAGGCAGGCGCTCACGCTGTAGGCGCTGCCGTGCAGCTGGAACTCGGCCACGTCCTGGCGCGTATAGCTTTTCGGCGCGCGCATGATCACGGCCATGCACTCGTCGATGGGCTGATCCCCGTCATGCAGGGTGCCCAGATACAGCCGCGCGTGCTCCAGGCGCTCCACACTGGCGCGTGGAGTGAATACCCGCGTGAGAATGGGCTCGGCCAGCGGGCCGCTCACGCGGACGATCGCGATGCCCGCCGCTCCCGGCGCGGTGGCGCAGGCGGCAATGGTATCGCGCATCAGCAGATCCATATCAGTTCTCCTCAAAGGGGCAGGGGGCCGTCAGGGTCATCCGCTCCAGGGTCTTCGGGTGGGTGAAACACAGGGAATAGGCGTGCAGCATCAGGCGCGGGGCGTTGTTCGGGTGGCCGTAGATCGGGTCGCCCATCACCGGATGCCCGATGGAGGCCATATGCACGCGGATCTGGTGGGTGCGGCCCGTCAGGATATGCACGTCCAGCAGGGTACCGTGCCTGAAATCGGGCCGGAGCACCTTCCATTCGGTCAGCGCGTATCGGCCGTCGGGGCGGATAGCCATTTTCTTGCGGTCTCTGGCGCTGCGGCCGATGGGCGCCTCGACGCGGCCCGCGTCCTCGCGGAACCGGCCCTCCACCACCGCGCGGTAGTGCTTTTCCATCTCGCGGTTCGCCAGCTGCGCGGACAGGGCCTGGTGGGTCTCGTCGTCCTTGGCGATCAGGATGAGCCCGCTGGTATCCTTGTCCAGCCGGTGCACGATGCCGGGCCGCAGCTCGCCGCCGATGCCGGAAAGGCTGCTGAGCCGGGCCATCAGGGCGTTGACCAGCGTGCCGTCTGGATTGCCCGCGCCCGGGTGCACCACCAGGCCGGCGGGCTTGTTGACCACGGCCAGGTATTCGTCCTCATACAGCAGCTCGATCGGGATATCCTGAGCTACCAGCCGCGTTTCGCGCACGGGCGGCAGCGTCACGGCGATCTGGTCGCCGGCGCGCAGCTCGTACCGGGCCTTTTCCTGCACCTGCCCGTTGACGGTCACACGGCCTTCCCTGATCAGCCGCGCCGCCTGGGCGCGGGACACGCACACCCGCGCCGCGCAGACGTCCAGCCGCTCGCCGTCTTCAGCGCAGAAGGCGGTCAGGATCTCCTCGCTCACGCGCGACGCCCCCTTTCCGGAAAAAACAGTATGACAGCGCACGCGGCCGCGCCGAGGGTCACGCACATGTCGGCGATGTTGAATATATAGAAGCGGACAAACAGCAGCTCGATCATGTCCCGTACGTATCCCAGAAAGATCCTGTCGATCAGGTTGCCCAGCGCTCCGGCGCACATGCACAGCAGGGGCAGCCGGAAGCGGCTGTCCCGGGGGAGCCGCGCCAGCGCGAGGACCAGCCCGATGAAGACGAGCAGGGACAGGACCAGGGCCACCGAAACAGCGCCGTCGAACAGCCCCATGGAGAAGCCGCGGTTCTCGGTATAGTTCAGCCGCAGGACACCGGGGATCAGCTCGATCCTTTTATGTGCCGTCACAGCCTTGAATACCTGATCCAGCGCCGTCAGGCCGATCATGACGGCCGCTTCGGTCCCCTTACGCATCCGTGCTCTCCTTTCGCATAAATGTATACATATTATACATAAATATGCGGAATATTCAAGCCGCTAAGCGTATTTTTATACATTTTTATGCGGATCGTCCCCCGACGTTCCCTGGGGATCGCCGGCGGGCGGCTCCTGGCTGCTTTGCGCGGCCCGGGTCTTCCGTCCGGCGGCCTTTCTTGCGGCTCTTGCGTCCTTTTTCGCCTGATACCGCTCCGGGTGCTTTTTCTTCCTGCGCCGGCGGATCAGGATCCCTGTGGGGATCAGGAGAATGATCAGCAGAATCGCGATCGGCGCGATGATGATCAGGTTCAGCAGCCCGATGCGGGACAGCCGCAGGACGTTCACGTTTTCCAGCCGGTCGATGAAGCTGGTGGAGAAGATATCCTTCTGGTCGATATTCTCCAGATTTGTGACCCACAGGTCGTCATCCCCGATCCGCTCGTATTCCGGGGTGGCCTCGGTCCATTTGACGGAATAGCCCTCGTCCAGCAACTCCCTCAGGCTGTCGGCATCCAGCGCCAGGGCGGTGCCTGCTTTCTGGCTGAGGGAGAGGCGGATGCCGGACACGGCGTTCAGGCTGTTCAGGTCATGCCAGATCACGTTGATGGTGACGATTCCGTCTTCCTGCGCGGTTTCCAGGATCTGGTACGGGGCCGCGGGCGGAGCGATCACGACGCTGTACTGATCCGTGACCATCGTATAGGGCTGATACAGAGCGGCGTTGTCTGCCGGTGTGCCGGTGGCGACATCCTTGCTGTTCCCCAGCGGGTATTCCCGGCCGTTCTCATCCAGGCAGGCCAGGCTGACCTTGCCGGTGATGATATATCGCTCATACTGTGTAACGTCGGTAAAGATCTCGCGGGGATCGTCCGAGGAGTACATCCATGACAGGTAGACGGAGGGAAGGTGCTCGTGGGCCATGTTCGCGACCAGGCTGGAGCGGCGGTTCCAGTTCAGCTGGATGGAGCCTGTCTGCAGGAAGGCGTCCATGCCCAGGTTCGAAACGAAATTGACCAGCGCGTCCACCTCTTCCCGGTTCTCGTCGTTGATCATTTTTTCGTTGGACAGCAGGCTGATCAGGTTGCCGACCAGGCCTGGCAGGGTACGGTTGGTCCACATGTTTTTAGCGGTATCCTGCAGGTATTTCACATAGGCTTCCGGATCGGGGCACAGCTTGAGCAGGTAGGCCAGCAGCGTGCGCAGCCGGTGGTTGACCTCGGGATTATTCCACATCTGCATCCCCGTCAGCTGCCTGAACGCCCTGCCGGCGCGCTCAAACCGGATCAGGTAGTCGCTGTCCGTCTCCCGGGCGGGCGTCCGCATATCGGTGCCGTAGCGCTTGAAGCCCCAGTCCTGCATGGGCACCATGGGTACGGGGTCCATCTTGCCGACCACGTTGTAAATATTCTTATAGGCGGGGATGTCTGTCTCACGGGTGGTGCGCGGCGTGGCGAAGGTGTATACAAAGGCGTTTTCCGCGCCGAAGGGGCCGTAATCGGTCATGTCCGCGCCGACGATATTGGCGATGGCGGCGGCGCGGCTGTAGCCGGTCACCCACAGCTTCATCCGTCCGGTGATGCGGCGCGTGGTCATATACAGCAGGATGCGCCCTTCCACGTTCTGCGCCGCGCGGTTGAAGCCCTCGTGCCTCAGCCCCTGCCCGACGGTGAAGTTGGACAGCCACTCCATGGAGTATCCGCCGCCGCAGATGCCCACCGCGATCAGGGTGAAATCCCCCTTCTCGTCCTTCATTTTCTTGGAGCCGATGATGGAGGCCACCGTCTGCAGCGAGGGCGTCTGGTCGTAGTCCATGCTCTCGATGTCGCTGAACCCCGCCTGGCACAGGTAATCGAACACGTTCAGGTCGGCGATGAAATCGGGGTCCATGTGAAAGTTTTCGCGGAAGGCGGACAGCGCCAGGCCCAGCGACACCCGCGCGATGTCGTGATGGTAGCTCGTGGCGGACTGGCTGAACATCCTGTCCGAATAATCGAATTTCCAGGTCAGGTCCTGCCGCAGACCGGCGTCGCCGAAGGTGCAGGACAGCTGAATATGCTCCGGCGCCGCTTCCTCCGCCCGCGCCGGAAGCCCAAGCGCTCCGGCCAGCACCAGACAGGCCGCCAGCAGGGCGGCCAGGCGCGCGGCGGCGACGCTTATACGCGGTCTGTTGCCCATGCACCGCTGTGGATGATTGTGTGACAGCATCCGATCACCTCGACACGAAAGTTCCAGCTATTGCAGCATATGCGTTGCTGCAGCCTTACAGCCATTTTTTCTTTTTGAACCACGCCAGGCAGACGATCACGATGACGACGCAGATCACGATCACGGCGGGATAGGCGTAGGGCCAGTCCAGCTCGGGCATGTAGCGGAAGTTCATGCCGTACCAGCCGGCGATCAGGGTCAGCGGCAGGAAGATGGAGGTGATCACGGTCAGCAGGGTCATGATGTGGTTCTGCCTGACGTCCAGCTGGGACTGCATCAGGTCGCGCAGCTGCATCACGTATTCGCGCTGGCTGGTCACCAGGTCCTGCAGGCGCAACACACGCTCGGTGAACATGTGGAAATAGCGCAGGTTCTCTTCCCGGAAGAAGCCGTTTTCGTTTTCTTCCAGCTCCTGCGACAGGTCGATCAGCTGCTCGTAGTGCACGCGCAGGTCCAGCAGGTCGCCGCGGATGTCGTTCATTTCCTTCGGGTAGCTTTCGACCTTCCCGCGCAGGATGTCTTCCTCGATCAGGTTCAGGCGGTGCTCTGAGCTTTCAAGCAGCGCCAGGTCCTCCGCGATGGTCATTTCCAGCAGGTCGTACAGGAAACGCTCCAGGCTCGGCAGGCGCCACTTTTTGGTGCGGCTGATGGCGAGCAGCAGCCCCTCCGCGTAGCCGCTGTCGTCCACCAGTACCACGCCGCGCTCGTCCAGCGCGAAGGAGCAGCAGTGCCGCGGGCCGCTGATCTCTAAACGGTCAGGGATCGACAGCGTGCCCGTCAGCGAGTCCATGTTCACGACCGCCTTCGTCTCCTGCGGCGCGTCCATTTCCATGTCGATCAGCATGTCGAAGCGGTCCCGCTCCTTCTGCCACTCTTCGGTAGTCAATACCGCCGCGTACTGGGCGGTGCCGTTCAGGATGTCCTGCGGTCCGCAGGGCGTCAGGGATTCCTTGATCAGATAATACATAGGCATACTCCAGAATTTCAAAATGGTGACAGTATATCAATTGCTGATGACGTATTTGCACCAGCGTCTATGCTTACTGTTCCAGCAGCTTTTTCAACTGCGGAATATCTTTTGTCAGGGTCACATATACGATGCGCAGATCTACGGCGCCGTAATCATGGACGATCCAGTTTCGCAGGCCGTATACGTCACTCCACGGCATCTGGGGATAACAGGCTTTGAATGCGTCTGTCAGCTTCCGGGTGTTTTCAGATACCTGGATCAGCCTGAACATCATCGCATCCTGCAGTACTTCGTCGGCTGCAAAGCGTTCTTCTGTCGCGTGTGCCATATGCCGTTCGATGGTGCTCAGGTCGTTCAGCAGCCTGTCGAGATAATAGCGGTCATTCTTGGGGTTGACCATAGATTTTCACTCCGTCCCGCAGTATTTCATCCAGCAGCTCGGGATTCTTCAGCAATTGTGCCGGGGTCAGCACGTCCACCTGTTTACGCAGGGCTTCCCGCAGGTCTTCCACCAATCCGTAAAACCGCAGGCCGTCTACCTCGCCGGACACCAGCAGATCCACGTCGCTTGTTTCATCGGCTTTTCCCTTTGCGTAGGAACCGAACAGATAAGCATAGCTGATTGGATAGGGCTTGAGCGTATCCCCACAGATTTGGCGTATTTCACTGAGCGTCAGCAGACCGTGGGTCTCGTCCACACGGCCGGCCTCTTCCAACTTCTCCGCCATATAATGGTATTTGAGCGTTCCGGCCTTTTCAGGCTCGTTCTCATAGCTTTTGTAGCTCCGCAAGGATACGTTGAGCAATGCGGCTGCTTGTGCCTGTGTCAGGCGAGCTTTCTGCCTCGCTTCCTTCAGCGTCATGCTGATCACCTCCGCTTTGGCAGCAGTATAACAGGAATGCACCATTATGTCAATAATGAGTGCAAAAATAGCACTTTGGCCGAAACTTTAAGTGTAAATATTGCCTCTTGATCGCCGGTGCCGGTACATATTCATGTCTGTGTCATGGACGATCTATTGGGAAAAAGCTGAAATTCATGTTGGCAGCATTGCCACTGGCATGCTATAATAGCAAAGACAGCGCCATAACAGACATGGAGGAAAGCAATTATGGTCATCAAATGCAAAATGTGCGGCGGGGACCTGGTGTTCACGCCGGGCGATACATACGGTACCTGTGAGTTCTGCAGTTCGGTCAACACGATCCCCCAGGGCGACGACGAGCAGAAGCTGAATTTATACAACCGCGCCAACCACTTCCGGCGGCAGGGCGAGTTCGATAAGGCGCTGGCCGCCTACGAGCGCCTGCTGGAGCAGGACGATACGGACGCGGAGGCCCACTGGGGCGCCGCGCTGAGCCGGTACGGCATCGAGTACGTGGAAGACCCGGCCACGAAGAAGCGCCTGCCCACCTGCCACCGCCTGCAGGTGACCTCTATTCTGGCTGACGAGGATTACAAAGCCGCCATCGAGCACGCGCCGGACAGCAGCACCCGCCGGGTGTATGAGGACGAAGCCGCGCGGATCGCGGAGATCCAGAAGGATATCCTCGCGATCTCCCGGAACGAGAAGCCCTACGACGTGTTCATCTGCTACAAGGAGACGGACGAGCGCGGCCAGCGCACGCGGGACAGCCAGTGGGCGCAGGAGGTGTATTACGGGCTTACGGAGCAGGGCTACAAGGTGTTCTTCAGCCGCATCACCTTAGAGGACAAGCTGGGCCAGGAGTACGAGCCCTATATCTTCGCGGCCCTGAACAGCGCGAGGGTGATGCTCGTCATCGGCAGTAAGCCGGAATACTTCAACGCCGTGTGGGTGAAGAACGAGTGGAGCCGCTATCTTTCGCTGATGGCGGAGGACCGCAAGCGCCTGCTGATCCCCTGCTACCGAGATATGGACCCCTACGACCTGCCGGATGAGCTTTCCAGCCTGCAGAGCCAGGACATGAGCAAGATCGGCTTCATGCAGGACCTGCTCAGGGGCGTGAGGAAGGTGCTGGACGCGGAAAAGAAGGCGGAGCCGGTCAAGGCGGCACCCGCTCCTGTAACAGTGGTACAGGAAGCTCCGGTCAGAGGCAGTGTTGAGAATCTGATGAAGCGTGTTCGCCTGTTCCTTGAGGACGGGGATTATCATCAGGCGGGAGAGTATCTCGATAAGGTGCTCGAC
The DNA here is from genome assembly GCA_902760595.1 of uncultured Eubacteriales bacterium. Lineage (GTDB taxonomy): Bacteria > Bacillota > Clostridia > Christensenellales > Aristaeellaceae > UBA4246. The sequence continues at coordinate 4,742 of CACWHI010000032.1, read as the reverse complement.
CAGGATGCCGAGTATGCCCCCGCCTATGCCGCCAAGGTATGCGTGACGCTGCATCTGAGCAAGGAAAGCGACCTGGCGGAGGCGTCGCCTGAATATGAAAACGACCCGGACTGGAAGAAGGCCCTGCGCTTTGCCGACGCGCAGCAGAAGCCGGTGTACGAAGGGTATATTGAAAATGCCCGACAGAAAGCGACGTACCGGCAGACGCTGCAGCAGCTGGAATATGCGCATACCTCGGTGAATAAGCTGAATGAGCTGGCAGACACCTTTGATTCGATCAAGGATTATAAGAACGCGAAAGCGCTGGCTGTGAAGTGCCGCCAGGAAGCGGCTGAGCTGGCGGAAAAGAACAGGAAGGCGGCGGAGGCCCAGCGGGCCGCACTGTATGAGAAAGCCACCGCGCTCATCAGTGAAGCGGGCCGGAAGAGCAGCAGCTGGAACGCGGTCAGGCTGCTGCTGGCAGATCCAACCTTAAACGGTTTTCGCGATGTGGAGGCGCTGCGCTCCAAGGCGGCAGAGCGGTATCAGGAATGCAAAGCGGCGGAAGATGAGGCTGCGCGCAGAGCCGCGGAAAAGCGCAGAGAGGCAGAAGCCGCCGCGGAAGCGAAGAAGAAACGGATGACGCTGATCGGGATCGGCGTGGCGGTCGTGCTGGTTGCTGTGCTTCTGCTCGTGACACAGGTCATTATCCCTGGCAACAATTATCGGAACGCGGTCGCGCTGCAGCAGGCGGGGAAGTATGAAGAAGCGATAGCGGCGTTTACGGCATTGGGAAACTATAGCGACGCAAAAGCAAAGATAACTGCATGTCAGTATGATGCGGCCGCTTCTATGCAACAAGCGGGAAAGTATGAAGAGGCAATAGCAGCGTTCACGGCGCTGGGAGACTATAGGGATTCAAGCGCAAAGATTGTAGAGTGCCAGAATGGCATCAAAGAACGGGAGTATCAGGCGGCTATAGCGCTGCAACAAGCGGGGAAGTATGAAGAGGCGATCGTAGCGTTTACTGCACTGGGAAGCTATAACGACTCTGCCATGCAGATAAGAGAAACGAAGTATCTGCAGGCAAAAGCACTGCTGACAGCGGGGAACTATACGAAAGCCTACTCAGCCTTCGTGGATATCAAAGGTTACAAAGATGTTGACAACCTGCTGAAGAACGATCAAAATCTTGTGGCAGCAGCAGCGAAGCTGAAGCTGTATAAGACCGTTGGAAGTTATGTGACGCTGGGTACTTACCCGCAGACGAGCGGCGGCACGGATCAGACGGCGATCGAGTGGCAGGTGCTGGAATATGACGCCGCCAATGAACGGTCATTGCTGATCAGCCGGTATGGGCTGGTCGCGAAGCCGTATAATACAAAAAGGGTCGATATCACCTGGGAGAAGTGTACGCTGCGGGCGTGGCTGAACAGCGACTTCATGAATAAAGCATTCAGCAGCGCAGAACAGAGCGCGATCCTGACAACGGCGGTGGACAACAGCAAGAGCCAGGGCTACAGCGGCTGGAGTACGAACGGCGGAAACAACACACAGGACAAGGTATTTTTGCTGAGTAACGCGGAAGCAAACAAGTACTTGGGGGTTACATACGACGACAGTAGCAATACGAAATCCCGGGTGGCGCCAACCGCGTACGCAACCAAACAAGGCGCATCAACGAGCAACAGCAGCAAGACGGCAGACGGCCAGGCGGCAGGGTGGTGGTGGCTGCGGTCGCCCGGCTACGCTCAGGACCGCGCCGCGAGCGTCAGCCGCGACGGCTCCCTCGGCTTCAACAGCATCAACTACGACCTTGGTTGTGTTCGCCCCGCTTTGTGGATCAATCTGAAATCTGATATCTTTTGATCTTTAATCTTTTGCAGTACGCAGAACGGTGATCGGAAACGACAATATAACCCCAAATCCTGCGTGCGTGCGTGTAAGGCCAATCCGGAATTGGAAATCGTTCATTACAAACAAGATCCGATTCATCACTCCGAATGACCTACACGCACGCACGCAGGTTTTTGGCATATTCTCCCGTTTTTTTCGATTCTCCCACCCGCAGGGAAACGGGATGGACCATTGGCCCCTGTAAGATGTTGTCAATTGTTTCTGTTCCGATAATCACTGTCTTCTTCTTTTCATATTATCAGTGTACAATTTTCGTTGATTCAACAAGGACAACGTTGTAGGGGCGGGACACCGGCCCGCCCGCCCTGTGACGCGTAAGGTCTACTTGGTTAATGGTTTTAATCCCATCTTCGTCCGGAAATAACAATCTCCGTCTTTACGCCAATAGGGCGGGCGCCCCAGTGTGGCACCCCTACAACTTGGCGCTTTTTGTTTTCGTTCCGATGGTTTTCTCAGTATTCATTGCTTATCAGAACATAATAGAATCTGTTGATTCAACAGGTATATACGTCGAGAATATCTCAGATGAAAAGTTTTTACAGTAAAAAGCTAAAAACCTGTGTGCGTGCGTGTAAGGGCAATCCAGAATTGGAAATCGTTCATCTCACACATGATCCAATCTCATCCCGGATCAGCGGTTCCTTAGCCTACACGCACGCACGCAGATTTTTTGCATATTCTCCCGTTTTTTTTCGATTCTCCGATATGCGGGGAAACGGGGTATATTCGCTTTCAATGAAATTTTGCTTCGCAAAATGAAATAATGCTACGCATTATGAAATATTGCTGCGCAATATGAAATGAAATTCATTCCTTAAATATGCGAAGCATATTTCATACGCGAAGCGTATTTCATATGCCGAAGGCATATTTCACTCATTCCTACAGGAATGAATTTCATTGAAAAAACCTCGTTTTACAACGAGGTTTTTTCTGGCGGAGAAGGAGGGATTCGCCTTTTCTGCGGAAAAGCAGGGCCGGCTCTGACAGTCCACTGGACTGTCATTCACTACCGGCCCGTTCGAATCCCTCCTCCGGACCATAAAACAAAATGCAGTATTAGGATGTTGCACCCACATACTGCACTTTGAGCGGAGAAGGAGGGATTCGAACCCTCGAACGCTTTTACACGTTACACGATTTCCAGTCGTGCGCCCTCGACCAAGCTCAAAAACCGTTCATTTCACAGAGAAAAATCGTTCGGCTGAGCAGAGTGGGTAACACGATTACCTCCTACCGTGAGTGGGTTACACAATTATATTATATAGGTTTATTCATACATAGTCAACAGTCCCAAACAGGCTTGACGGAACAAATCATGTCGCCGTTTTTTAAAAGCAGGCCGCATTCTATTTACCGAAAGAGTTGTCCAAGAATATATTCAGTGGATTTACGGAGTACCGTATGTTTGGAGCGTAAACCCCACCCGGTATACTCAGACTTTTCTACAGAAATCTGCAGCATTTCAGCACTGTCCAATTGCCCTTCCAACTATACTACCACCACTAATCAACCGGCTTTTCTCTGATCAATTATCAGCAAAACTCAGCCCAAACAACGTTCCTATAGTCTGCCCTCGGACGCCGCCACCAAACGGCGCTCCGAGGGCTTTTTATTTGCCGCGAAACGAAAGGAGATGAACGAAATGAGGAACCGTGCGCCGCCAATCCAAAGAGCCATCCAACTTAACCTGCCAACCGAACAACGAAAGGAGATTCAAACCATGTGTATGACCCGAGATGAAATCAGCACCACCGTCCATGACCTTAAAGAGCTCCGTACCCTGCAGGACCGTATCGCCGCGAAGATCAAAGTCCTTGAAGACCAGATCAAAGAGCACATGGCCGACACCGACATGTTCGCTATCACCGGCGATGGTTACGCCGTCACCTGGAACGAGGTCAGCAGCACACGAATCGACACCACCGCGCTGAAGCACGACATGCCCGATATCGCTGCCCAATATATGAAAACGAGTGTCACCCGTCGGTTCATCGTCAACTGATGCCTTCCTTTGCATTCCGGAGCCTGCGCTTCTCATGGCGCAGGCTCCGTTTACATAAACACACATCACTCAACCCATCAAATTTAAGGAGGAAACCACAATGTCTATCTTCGAAACCCTCAGCAAGATCAATGTCAACGAGTTCACCCAGAAGAAGAATAAGCTCACCTACCTGCCCTGGGCCTACGCGTGGGGCACACTGAAAAGCCTGTACCCCGAATCATTCTACACCGTCGCCGAGAACAAGGATGGCTGGAACTATTTCACCGACGGCCGCACCGCCTGGGTCAAGTGCGCCGTCACCGCTGTCAACGGCGAAGAGAGCAACACCGCCGTCGAGTACCTGCCGGTTATGGACTATAAGAACAACTCGATCCCGCTGGAGCAGGTCACGTCGATCCAGGTCAACAATACGATCCAGCGCTGCCTGACGAAAGCCATTGCCCGGCTCGGCCTCGGTCTGTACATCTACGCCGGGGAGGATCTGCCCGAAGAGCTGTGCGCTGACAACAGGCCGCTTCCGCCTGCAACGCCAGAAGATCACACGGATCAGGCTGCAAAGCCGGCACCGGTCATCACGATCAGCGACAAAGTGAAGCCTGTTGAGCCTGCTCAAACAGCTGTCACGCCGCCTGCCGATGAAAAGATCATCCCCCTGCAGAAGAGCAGAACCGCCATCGTGCATGAAACGTGCTCCCGGCTTTCCATCACCATTGATCAGTTCCGTCTCTGCATGAAGGCGGCGATCTGGGGCGATGTCATCCCTGACGCCAAGATCAACGCGCTGTCCGATGATCAGTTTGCCGCCCTGATCGATTACGTCAACAAGAACTACGATCTG
>CACWHI010000031.1 GCA_902760595.1 uncultured Eubacteriales bacterium | reverse complement strand
GCTTCGCCATCCGCCGAATGAATCGGCGGACTCCGGGATTCCGTGCCGGAACGGACCGGGCCTCGTCTCACTCTACTGTATGACTGAATAGTTACGATGGAGCTAAAAATGGATTGGATGGAAAAACTGCTCTCCCTGGTCGATCTCTGTCATCCCGCACTGGCGGAAGCGAAAGCGCGCCGTGACGCGGGGGACCTGGCCGGCTGTGCCGACGCCCTGGTCGCGCATTTCCGCACCCGCACCGCGCCCAGATATCTGTTCGGCATCGAAGACCTGCGCCGGAATACGGACGCACACCTGATCGAGGACGCGGAAGAGGTCATGCGGGACACGCTGTACGGCTATACGTTCCCAGACGGGGTGGACTGGCATTTCAATCCGACCACCGACGCCGCGCATGACAACGAATGGAGCTGGAGCCTGTACCGCTTCATTTACTGGCAGCCGCTGGCAAGGGCGTATGCCAAAACGGGAGACGAGAGGTACCCGGAAAAGGCGCTGTCGCTGCTGCGCAGCTTCCTGGAGGCCTGGCCTGTCAGTGATTTTCTGGCGGACGAGGAGGGATACATCAAGGCGCACCAGTATCCCAGCTATCCCTGGCGGCACATCGAAACGGCTATGCGCCTGTATACCGCCTTCCTGCCCTGCCTGTGCGCCTTTCGTGAAAGCAGGGCCTTCAGCACCGGAGAGGCGTGGGCGCTTTTCCTGGACGCGGTGGCCATGCACGCGGATTTCCTGGTGACGCATTATACCAATCATGAAAAGAGCTCCAACTGGCTGACCATGGAGTCGGGCGCTCTGCTGCAGACCGCCATCCTGTTCCCGGAGCTCAAAAACAGCGGGAGCTGGATGAAGCACGGCTACCAGCGCGTGATGCACGAGCTGCGCTACTCCTTCGACAACGACGGCGTACATATGGAGCGGACCAGCATCTACCATATGGTGGCCGCGATCAGCTATTTCCAGTGCGTGCGCCTGTGCGAGCTGAACGGCATCCCGGTGCCGCCCTACGCAAAACCGACGCTGACCCGGGCCTGCGAGTTCATCCTGCGCCAGCTCAAGCCCGATTTTTCGACGCCGATGATCGGCGACGCCGACCGCGACGACCTGCTGGCCCGCCGCAGCGATACCTCGGTGTACGAGGGAATGAACCTGTCGATGGACCCGTATGACCTCAATGAGATGCGCGCCTGGTTCCGCCAGATGGCGGAATGGACGGGCCGGGGCGACTTCCTCTGGGTCGCGACGGCGCGGAAGGAGGGCCACCCTCCCGTACAGCGCAACTACAGCATGACGGAGGCCGGCATCCATATCATGCGCACCGGCTGGGGGCCGGAGGACAGCTACATGCACATCCACGGCGTGCAGCTGGAGCGCGGGGAAAAGAGCACTCACAGTCACAACGATACCGGGCATTTTGAGCTGCAGATCGCCGGCGAGGATATCCTGGTGGACGGCGGACGGTATATTTACAACCAGTCCGTCTGGCGCGACTGGCGGCACTATTTTACAGGCGCGCTGGCGCATAATACGCTGTACTGCGACGATCTGACCATGGGCGCGGTGCCCAATGTCAGCCGTGTGCGCGGCGTCCGGCTCTTCCTGCACAGGTTTGAGGAAACTTTGGACTATGCCGTGATCGATGTCAGCCACAACGGCTATGTGTTCACGGATGATCCCGTCTATCACCGCCGCACAGCCGTTCGGCTGGAGCAGGACGTGTACGTGGTGTTCGACAGGGTCACAGGTCTGGGCCTGGATGAGCACGACTTCCGCCTCACGTGGCAGTTCGCGCCCGGAAAACTGACCGGCAGCAAAGCCAAATGGCTGTATGAAACGGCCGGAAAGCGCCAGTATCGGGTGACTCTGGCGGCGGATGCCCCGACGGAAAATCTCTGCCTCTGCGGCAGCGAGGCTCCGATCGGCGGCTGGATCAGCTACGGCTACAGCCTGCGTGTGCCCGCGCCGCAGCTGAGCGTGCGCGTGGCCGGGAAAGCGCCCTTCAGCGCGGTGACGGTCATCGCGCCTAAGGACTGCCGTGTCACCGCAAAGACACGCGGAGACTCCGCCCAGGTGACCGTCAGCGGCCGGTACAATACCGCGCTGATGATCCGCAACGACCAGATTGAAAGGATGTCATGACCATGCAGATCGGCTTTTGCGGAAAACCCGCTGCCGCGGCGCAGGCGGCGGCCGCCCGCTTCGATTACCTGGAGCTGCCTGTCAACCTGATCGCCGGCCAGACAGAAGCGGAATTTGAGGAAACGAAGGCGGCCGTCTTGTCGGCAGGGATCCCGACCCCGGCCTTTAATCTGCTTTTTCCCAAGGACATGGCGCTTCTGAGCGGGGACATGACGGATGAGAAGATCGGCCTCTACCTTGAGCGCGCCTTTGAGCGCGTGCAGGCGCTGGGCGGACGCGTGGCCGTGTTCGGCAGCGGAAAAAGCCGCAACCGCCCGGAGGGACTCATCTACTCTGACGCTTTTCTCCGACTGGCTGCCATCAGCCGCCTGGCGGGGGAGATCGCGGGCAAGCATGGCGTCACGGTCGTGATCGAGCCCCTGAACCGGGGGGAGAGCAATATGATCAATTCTCTGGCCGAAGGCGCGGCGCTGGTCGCGGCCGCCGGGCATCCCTGTGTGCGGCTGCTGGCGGATTATTATCACATCGCGGTCGACGGCGAGCCGGTGGAGGACATCCGGCGCTTAGGCGGTATCGCGCACGCGCATATCGCCACTAAGGAAGGCCGCCGTGTCCCGCTGCAGCCGGACGAGGGATACCGCCGCATGTTCGCGGCGATGAAGCAGACCGGCTACACGGGGATGCTGAGCATCGAGGGAAAGAGCGACGACCTTGGCGCGGACGGCCCTGTGGCGGTCCGGATGCTCAAACAGCTGTGGGAGGAAGCGTAAAGCCATGGATCAGGTACGGTATGGGATCATCGGTTACGGCAAGATCGGAAGTCAGCACGTAGGAAAGATCATGGACGGACAGGTGCCGAATCTGCGCCTGACGGCCATCGCGGATACGGATCCGGCCAGGCTGGCTGCCGCCAGGGAAAAGCTGGGCGACAGCGTGCGGTATTTTGATACGGCCGAGGCGCTGATCGGCTCCGGAGAGACGGAGGCGGTGCATATCTGCACGCCGCACTACCTGCACCCGCCGCTGGCCATCAGGGCACTGGAGAACGGGCTGCATACGCTGGTGGAAAAGCCCGCCGGCGTGTATACAAGGCAGGTGCGCGAGATGAACGCCGTGGCGGCCAGGCATCCTGAGCTGAAATTCGCCATGGACTTCAACCAGCGCACCGATCCGGCCTACATCAAGGCCCGTGAGCTGGTCAGGGGCGGCGCGGTCGGCGAGATCGTGCATACGCATTGGCTGATCACCAACTGGTACCGCTCCCAGAGCTATTACGACCAGGGAGGCTGGCGCGCCACCTGGAAGGGCGAAGGCGGCGGCGTGCTGCTGAACCAGAACCCGCACAACCTGGATATGTGGCAGTGGATCGTGGGGATGCCGAGCCGCGTCCGCTCGCAGGTGTATTATGGCAGGCACCGCCGGATCGAGGTCGAGGACGACGTGATCGCCATGGCGGAATACCCCAACGGCGCCATCGGCACCTATATCACGACGGTCATCGACGCGCCGGGCACCAACCGCCTGGAGATCGACGGCACCAGGGGCCGCCTTGTGGTGGAAAACGGCAAACTGCACCTGGACGCCCTGGAAATGGACGAGCATGAGTTCAACCGTACCTGGACCAAGGGCCTGGGCAAGCCGAAGATGACCGGCAGCGATATCCCGGTGGAAGGCGTATACACCGCCCACGTCGGCATTATGACCAATTTCTGCGACGCTATCCTGCACGGTACGCCGCTGCTGGCCGGTGGAGAGGAAGGCATCAACGGGCTGCAGATCTCCAACGCGATCCACCTGTCTGACTGGACCGGCGGAGGCTGGGTCGACCTTCCGGTAGACGAAGAACTCTTCTGCCGCCTGCTGGCCGAAAAGTGCGGCGGCTCGCTCCCGCAGTAAAGGAGGCGTATCCCATGGATCCGTTCAGAGTGGCTGTCATCGGCTGCGGCGCGATCTCCGGCAACCATTTCCACGCGCTGGAGAAGCTGAAGTCCGCGCGCCTGACTGCCGTTTGCGATATTGACCCTGAGAAGCTGAAAAACGCCGCGGAGGCGCAGCATGCGAAAGCGTACGACGACTGGCGAGAGCTCCTCGCCGATCCTGAGATCGACGCGGTACACATCTGCACGCCGCACTGCCTGCACAGGGACATGGCAGTCGCCGCGCTGAGCGCCGGCAAGCATGTGCTGTGTGAGAAACCGATGGGCCTGAACGCCGCGGAAGCCGAAGCGATGGCCGAAGCCGCGGCGAAAGCTGAAGCCCAGCTGACTGTCTGCTTCCAGAACCGATATAACGCGGCCTCCCGCCGGATGAAGGAGCTGATCTCGTCCGGCAGCCTGGGCGGTTTTACCGGCGGAAGCGCTTTCGTCGTCTGGAACCGCACCGATACCGCGCAGAAATACTATCGCGCGGACGGTTGGCGGGGCAAGTGGGCCAGCGAGGGCGGCTCCGCGCTGATCAACCAGGCCATTCACACGCTGGACCTTGCGAGGTGGCTGACGGGGGATCTCTCCGTCGTGTCCGGCGCGATGCTCGCGCACAGGCTGGGCGATACTATCGAGACCGAGGACACCTGCGACCTGCTGATGCAGGATAAAGCGGGGCACCGGATGCTCTTTTACTGCACCAACTGCGGCGGCAGCAACCTGCCGGTGCAGCTGCACCTGAATTTTGAAAAGGGTGAGCTGCACCTGAACGGCAGTATCCTGACGATCAGGACCGCGGGCTCGACCGAGGTCGAGGATCATTCCTCCGAGGTACTGGTCGGCAAGGATTACTGGGGCAGCGGCCACGGCCCCCTGATCGAAGATTTCTACCGGCGGCTCGCCATGGGACAGCCGCCGGCCATCACCGCGGAAGACGCCCTGCGGACTATGCGCCTCATGGACGAGGCCTATCAGGCACACGCAACGGAAAGGAGGCGGCTCTGAGATGAGCACCGTCACTAAAAAACAGGCAGGCGCCGGCGTGCGGCTCCACAAGGCCTCGCTGGGCAACCGGATCAAGCGCGACCTGCAGAAGCACTGGCAGCTGTACCTGCTCTTTTTGCCCATCTTCGTTTACTTCGTGATCTTCAAGTACGCGCCGATGGCCGGCCTCGCCATCTCGTTTCAGGATTTCAAGGCGGCGAAGGGCATATTCGGCAGCAAATGGGTCGGGATGAAGCACTTTGTCAACTTCTTCAATGATCCGTACCTGCCGCGCCTGCTGCGCAACACGGTGACCATCGCGCTGTCTACGCTGATCTTCTCCTTTCCCATGCCGATCCTGCTGGCGCTCCTGATCAACGAGCTGCGCTCGAGAACGCTGTCACGCACCGTGCAGACCATCAGCTATATTCCCCACTTCATTTCCACCGTCGTGGTCTGCGGCATCATCACGGACCTGGTCAGCCGCACCGGCGGCGTGACCATGCTGCTCCACCAGCTGTTCGGTATGCCGGTCACCAACATGCTTTACGAGGCGGGATATTTTGTCCCCATTTATATCGCCTCCGACATCTGGTCCAACATCGGCTGGAACTCCATCGTGTATCTGTCAGCTCTGACCTCCATCGACCAGGAGCTGTATGAGGCGGCCAAGGTGGACGGCGCCAACAAATGGCACCAGATCATCCATGTGACGCTCCCTTGCCTCGTCCCTACGATCGTGATCATGTTCATCCTGAAGGTGGGCAAGATGTTCGACGTCGGGTATGAAAAGATCATGCTGCTCTATACGCCGCTGACCTATGAGACCGCCGACGTCATCAACACCTATGTGTACCGCCGAGGCTTCGCTGAAAACGTCAATTACAGCTATGCGACCGCCGTGGGCTTCTTCAACTCCGTCGTCTGCTTCGGGCTGGTGTTCATGACCAACAAGATCACCCAGCGCATGGGCGGAAACAGTCTGTGGTGAGGGGGCGAACGTATGACTGCAATGAACAAATCGCAAAAGACCACAATCCGCGTGCCGCTTGGCGAACGCATCTTCTACTGGGCGGACGCCGCGCTGATGATCCTGCTCTGCGTCATCATCCTGATCCCTCTGGTGCATGTGGTGGCCGGGTCCTTCAGCGAAGGCACGGCCTATATGGGCCACAGCGGACTCCTTCTGTGGCCGCTGAACCCGACGCTGGAGGCGTACCAGGCGGTATTCAAGAATCAGGATATCTGGACCGGCTACGGCAACACCCTGATTATCGTGGTGGTCGGCACGCTCCTGGACATGCTCTTCACCCTGGTGGCTGCTTATGTCCTGAGCAGGAAAAATTACATGCTGAAGCGCTTCTTCACGGTCATGGTCGTGTTCAGCATGTATTTTTCCGGCGGCATGATTCCCTTCTTCCTGGTCGTCAAGGAAGTCGGGCTGTATAAATCCATCTGGGCGCTGATCATCCCCTCGCTGATCAACGTGTTCAACCTGATCATCCTGCGCACCGCCATGATGGGCGTGCCGGACAGCCTGGAGGAGAGCGCGGCGCTGGACGGCGCGGGGCACCTGACGATCCTCTTCCGCATCATCGCGCCGCTGGTGCTGCCCACCCTGGCCGTCGTTGCGCTGTATTACGCGGTTTCGCACTGGAACAGCTGGTTTAACGCGCTGCTGTTCATCAAGAACCGCCAGCAGTATCCTCTGCAGCTGATCCTGCGCGAGATCCTGATCCTCTCCGACTCGGACGACGGACTGTCCCTGAGCGAGACCATCCAGTTCGCGACCATCGTCGTGGCCACGGTGCCGGTGCTGTGCATCTACCCGTTCATTCAGAAATACTTCGTCAAAGGCGTCATGGTCGGCGCCGTGAAAGGATGAGCCGATGAGAATCCCTTATGACACCATGCGCGCGGAGTTCATCCGCGTGCTCAGCAAATACGGCATCACCGGGCAAAGGGCGGAGCTTTCCGCCACGCTGTTCGCGGACGCCAGCCGCGACGGCATCTATACCCACGGGCTCAACCGCTTCCCGAAGTTCATCAAAAGCATCGAGCAGGGAGTGGTGGACGTCCGCGCCGAAGCCGTCAGGGAGGCCGAGCTGGGTGCCCTGGAGCGCTGGGACGGCCAGGGCGGCTGCGGCAACCTGAACGCGCACAAGTGTATGACCCGCGCGATCGAGCTCGCGCATGAGCGGACGGTCGGCATCGTGGCGCTACGGAATACCAATCACTGGATGCGGCCCGGCAACTACGGCCTGATGGCGGTCGAAGAGAACTGCATCGGCATCCTGTGGACCAATACGGTCCCCAATATGCCGCCCTGGGGCGGAAAGGAAGCGCGGCTGGGCAATAACCCGGTGGTGTTCGCGGTCCCCAACGGGGACGAGGCGCCGGTACTGCTGGATGTGGCCATGTCCATGTTCTCCTACGGCAAGCTGGAAAGCTACGCCCGCGCCAACAAGCCCCTGCCGGTGGACGGCGGCTTTGACCCGGACCAGAAGCTGACCAAGAACGCTTCCGACGTGCTGAAGACCCACCAGGCCCTGCCCATCGGCTACTGGAAGGGAAGCGGCCTGTCCCTGATGCTTGATCTGATCGCGGCTGCGCTGAGCGGCGGACTGACCTCGTGGGGCGTCGGTCAGAACCCGTATGAGACCCAGCTGAGCCAGGTGTTCATCGCCGTCGACCTCAACCGTCTGCCGGACGCGGAAGCGTTTTCCCAGAGGCTGAAGATGACGCTTCAGGATATGCTCACCTCCGCGCCGGTCGATCCGGAGCGCCCGGTGCACTATCCCGGACAGAACATGATGCGCACGCGCGCGGACAACATGGAGCACGGGATCCCGGTGGACGAAGGCATATGGGATGCCGTCTGCAAGCTATAACGGGTGCTGAAGATGAAGACTGAATGGATCCCCGGCGCGGTATCGGCCACCTTCAAAAAGCTGCCCATGACACAGGAAGAGATCATCGGCCTGCTCACGAAATGCGGCCTGCGCGCGGTGGAATGGTCGGAAAACGCGCATATCCAGCCGGATGACCCGGCGGCCGCGGCCCAGCTCGGGGAGAAGACGAGAGACGCCGGGCTTCAGGTGGCCGCTTATGGCAGCTATTACCGCCTCGGCGCGCAGCCGGACGCTGCGGAAACGTTCCGAAAAAGCCTTCGCAGCGCGAAAGCGCTTCAGGCGCCGCTGATCCGCATCTGGGGCGGGACTCTGGGCTCCTCGGAGGTCTCCGAGGAGGAGCGGGCCCGGTGGACGCGGGAGGCGGCTCTGGTAGCCGGCATCGCGGCGGACGCTGGGATCAGGGTGGGGCTGGAGTGGCATAAGAATACCCTGACGGATACCAACGAATCCGCGATGCGGCTCCTGAGGGAGGCGAAAGCGCCCAACCTGTACTGCCTGTGGCAGCCGACCGTCGCGCTGACTCCGCGCGAGAGGACGGCGGGCATCCGCATGATGGGCGGCAGGCTGCTGAACTTCCACGTGTATTCGTGGCCGGACGGCAGGCGCGGCCCGCTGAACGCGGCGGAATGGCAGTATTACTTTGACGCCGCGGCTGAGCTGGGGGGTACCCGCTGCGCGCTGCTGGAGTTCGTGCGCGATGATTCCGTCGAGCAGTTCCGGCAGGACGCGGAAACACTGATCAAACTGACAGAAAGTGAGAATCGCCATGGCTGATCTGTATGTAAAGTCCCTGGATATGATCAATCCCTTTGTCGTCGCCTCCTCACCGGCTACGCAGGGGGCGAGAAACGTGCTGAAAAGCGCTGCCATGCGACCCGGCGCCATCACCATGCGCAATTTCGGCCACGGCAGCGGTGGCGGCAGCTATTTCGGCCCCGACGCGAAAACCGCGCTGTCCGGCGGGCAGGCCTTCCACAGCCACGCGGTCGGCCGTCAGGTGCCGGACACGGTGACTACGCTCGAGCAGTACTGTGAGGAGGTCAAACGCGCGAGGACCGAGCTGGACAGCGATATCAGGCTGTGGGTGTCCGTGGGCCATTACAGCGATATCGTCAAGGGCGGAGACTGGGAAAAGGACTGGATCCGCCAGGCGAAGGAGCTCAGCCTGGCAGGCGCGGACGCTCTGGAGCTGCATTTCAATACCCCGGGCGTGGCCGTGGCCAAGGACCGCATCTTTGATTATTACGAGCTGGTGCGCCACTGCACCGCCATGATCCGCAAGGCGGCGCCCGCGCACGTCAAGGTGATGGTCAAGCTGGCGGTGGAGGGCTGTGACGTGCTGACCTCCATGCGGATCGCCCAGGCGAGCGGCGCGGACGCGGTCGGCCCGACGGCGCGCTGGAAAGCGTTTTATATGGATCTGGACTGGCGCCGCACCCAGCCGCGGCCAGGGTCCGGCTACGGCGGCACGCAGGCCAACCCGCTCGTATGCTACGCGGTGGCCGAGGCCAGAGGGCAGGGCATCACGCTGCCCATGTATGCCGGCGGGGGCGTCTTCTCCTATGAGCAGGCGGCCAAGCTGATCATGGCGGGCAGTGACTGCGTGCAGTTCGGCGCGCTGGCGTGCTCGGGCGGTACGATGGCCTGCGCGAAGGTCATCCGCGACCTGGCCAAATGGATGGATGAAGCCGGTTACCCGGATATGGACAGCCTGCGCGGGGACGCGCTGCAGCTGTTCAACATGCCCGCCGATTTCGCCAGGGCGCGGCAGAACCGGCTCGGCGACGCCTACCAGCGGGCTCAGGCGGACCCCGCAAAGTGCATCGGCTGCGGGCGCTGCGTGGATGTATGCTGGCAGGAGGGCATCGAGCTGAAGGACCGGAAGGCCCATAAAACGGAGCATTGCATCGGCTGTGGGTACTGCTTCCAGGTGTGTCCGACCGGGGCGCTTCATGTGGACGCAGGGGATATCCTGGCGGAGCCGTTCAGGCAGGCATGATGCAGTCAAGATAAGCGGCTTCGGCGAAAGCGGGCGGCACCGTATGCCTCCGCTTCCGCTGGCCGCTGTATCCTCATGATCTGCAGGCTTCTTTCCAGCTTCATTCCGGAACTCCGGAAATTCGCTTTTTTGAAAAGTTCAGGATTGACAAGCCGCCTCAAACGTGGTAGTATAACCGAGTGCTGAGCGTGCCTCTTGAAGTGGAGAGATGGCCGAGAGGTTTAAGGCGCCAGTCTTGAAAACTGGTGATGCTGCAAGGCACCGGGGGTTCGAATCCCTCTCTCTCCGCCAGAATTTGGAGAAGTACCCAAGTGGCCGAAGGGGCTCCCCTGCTAAGGGAGTAGGCCTGTTAAAGGGCGCCCGGGTTCAAATCCCGGCTTCTCCGCCAGAAAATCCGACAGCGCAAACTGTCGGGTTTTTCATTTTTCGGGTCGATTTCGCAGTCATGACAGGAGGTCCACATGAATTATCAGGAAGAATCCGCCCGTCTCCACGCGGAATGGCAGGGCAAGATCGAGGTCGTTTCGCGCGTTCCGGTCACCAATAAGGACGAACTTTCTTTGGCCTATACGCCGGGCGTGGCGCAGCCCTGCCTGGAGATCCAGAAGGACTACGACAAGTCATTCACGCTGACGCGCAGGCATAACCTGGTGGCGGTCGTCACCGACGGCACGGCGGTGCTTGGCCTGGGGGACATCGGGCCCGAAGCCGGTATGCCGGTCATGGAAGGCAAGTGCGCGCTCTTCAAGGCCTTCGGCGATGTGGACGCCTTCCCGATCTGCGTCCGCAGCAAGGACGTGGATGAGATCGTACGCACGGTCTATCTGATCAGCGGCAGCTTCGGCGGCATCAACCTGGAGGACATCGCCGCCCCGCGGTGCTTCGAGATCGAGCGTCGGCTCAAGGAGCTCTGCGACATCCCCGTCTTCCACGACGACCAGCACGGGACGGCCGTCGTAGTCGGCGCGGCGGTCATCAACGCGCTCCGGGTCGTTGAAAAGAGCATGGCGGACGTGCGCGTCGTCATCAACGGCGCGGGCAGCGCCGGTATCGCGATCGGCAGGCACCTGATGAACCTCGGGATCCGACATCTGAAAATGGTGGACCGTTACGGCGTCCTGTGTGAAGGCGTTCAGATGAACCCGGCGCAGCTGGAAATGGCGCGGCTGACGAATCCTGAAGGCTTCTCGGGGACGCTGGCGGACGCGCTGAAGGGCGCGGACGTGTTCATCGGCGTGAGCGCGCCGCACATTGTGAGCCGGGAAATGATCGGCTCCATGGCGCCGAAAGCCATCGTCTTCCCGATGGCAAATCCCGTGCCCGAGATCGAGCCGGACGAGGCGAAGGCGGCCGGCGCGGCCATCGTCGGCACCGGACGCAGCGACCATCCGAACCAGATCAACAATGTGCTCTGCTTCCCCGGCCTGTTCCGCGGCGCGCTGGATGTGCGCGCCAGGGATATCAACGAGGCCATGAAGCAGGCGGCTTCCTATGCCCTCGCCGATCTGGTGAGCGCGGAGGAACTGAGCGCCGATTATATCCTGCCCCTTGCCTTTGACAAGCGGGTGGGCCCGACGGTCGCGGCCGCCGTCGCCAAGGCAGCCCGGGACAGCGGCGTCGCGCGTATCTGAGGGCCGCATCCGGATGTTTCACCCTTTTCAGGGTGCTTACTGAGCAAACCACCGACGTGAAACAAAATTGTAATATCTTTGTTACAAAAAATTAAATTATTGTTACATCCACAATGTTGTGTTTTCTGGTACTTTATGTTATTATTTAGTGGGTATAAGTACATTATGAAACCGACATGTTTGGAGGTGTGACCAATGATAAAGAGACTGAATGCCATCCTGGCGCTTCTGCTGGTCAGCGTCACGCTGACGGGTGTTCTGTGTATCCCCGCCTCAGCGGATCAGCAGCTTCGCGTCACCGCGAGCTGGCTGCGGCTTCGTTCCGGCCCGGGTACCGGCTATTCCATCCTGACCAAGGTCAAGCAGGGCTCGTTGGTCACGGTGCTGGCCTCAAAAACTGACAAGCACTGGTACTACGTCCGGACTGCCAAGGGCAAGACGGGCTGGATGGCCAAGAAGTACCTGACGACCCCGGACGAAGCCAAGCCGGCGTCCAAAAAGGCGTCCAGCGTGGCGGTCGCCAAGCGGAAGGTCAACTTCCGCACAGGTCCCAGTAAAAAGTATGACGTGATCAAGCTGCTGCCTGCCGGCCAGAGCATGGTCGTGGTCGGCAAGACCGGCGCCTGGTACCAGGTGGTCATCGGCAAACAGACCGGTTATGTGATGAAATCACATGTGAATCTGAAGTGAGCAAGGAGCACTGAACCATGTTGAAGACCCGTTTATTCTGCACGCTCATCTGTGTTCTCATGCTTCTCAGCTGCGCGGCGTTCGCTGAGGAAACGCCGGTCGCGCCGGAGCTCGTGGCCGGGAAGATCATGGCCTATGTGATCAACAGCGACGGGGCGAAGGTATACAAGGATATTTTCCTGCCCGACGCCAC
Organism: uncultured Eubacteriales bacterium; assembly: GCA_902760595.1. Classification (GTDB taxonomy): domain Bacteria; phylum Bacillota; class Clostridia; order Christensenellales; family Aristaeellaceae; genus UBA4246. Next base: position 13,275 of record CACWHI010000031.1, on the reverse strand, counting down.
GCATGATACCGAAGATACGCTCGAATACGGCACGGAAGTGGAGATCCAGACGCTGGGTCTCGGCTACTGCCGTCTGCGCGACGCTGAAAAGCGCCTCCTGTACGTCCGCACCAGCGATCTCTCCTTCAGCAACGAGGCCTTTGAGAACCAGCTGGCCATCGTATTCGTCAAGCGTTCCAACAAGCTGCCCCTGCATAAGACGGACAGCGCAAAATCAAGAAGGGTCACGGACGTGCCGGACGGCAGCTATGTGGTCGTCCTGGAGAAGGGCGATACCTTCTCCCATGTGCTGTACGGCAAATATGACGGCTATCTGCAGAACGCTTACCTTTCCTTCCGTGTTTCCTGGCAGGAGGAGGTGCGGCAGGCTGTGCTCCGCGACCCGAACAAGCCGAAGCGCAAGACGACGGTGAATCTCCGCTCCGCAGACTCCGCCAACGGGAAAAAGGTGGCCGTCGTGCCGACCTGGAACAAGACGACCAAGGCAAATACGATCCTGAGCGTGCTTCAGTTCAGGGGCGACTGGGCGGAAGTGGAGACCGAAAAGGGCATCCACGGCTATCTGAAGGCAGACTGGGTCGAGATCGTGGAGCCGGCAGCTGAAGCACCTGCCGAGGAAAAGACTGGCGAGCAACCTGAAGAAAAGGCTGAGGAGAGCGAGGCTGCTCCGGCGGTCGAAGACGAAGAGCTCAAGGAAGGCGCGGCTATGGCCGAAACCGAAGCCCTGGTGGATGATGAGGAAGAGCCGCTCGCGGCCGAGGATGAGGATCTCAGCCCCGAATGGGAAGAATAACGAACCGCCGGTCCGCGGACCGCAGCGATAGACAGAATGGAGTCACAAATGCAGCCGGTATATGCCGCGATCGACCTGAAGAGCTTCTACGCCTCAGTCGAATGCGTGGAACGGGGGATGGATCCCCTGACCGCGCTGCTGGTCGTGGCGGACGAATCACGAACTGAAAAAACGATATGTCTGGCGGTGTCCCCGGCGCTCAAGTCTTATGGGCTGCCGGGGCGCTGCCGTTTGTTCGAGGTGGTCGAAAAAGCGCGGCAGGTGCGCCGGCAGACAGGGGAGGAGCTTCGCTATCTGGTAGCGCCGCCGCGCATGCGCCTGTATATGGAGTACAGCGCGCGGATCTTCGAGAAGGTCTACCTGAAATTCGTGGCGCCGGAGGATATCCACGTCTACAGCATCGACGAGGTCATGATCGATCTTACGCGTTACCTGGCTCTGTACAAAACGACCGCGCACGAGCTGGTGCGCAGGATGATCGGAGCGGTGCTCAGGGAAACCGGGATCACTGCTACAGCCGGCATCGGTACGAACCTGTACCTTGCCAAGGTGGCGATGGATATCGTGGCCAAGCACGTGACCGCGGACCAGGACGGCGTGCGCATCGCCGAGCTGGATGAGCATACCTACCGTGAGCGCCTGTGGGACCATCGCCCGATCACGGCCTTCTGGCGGATTGGCCCGGGGATCGCGGAAAGGCTGAAGAAGCACGCCTGCCTGACGATGGGGGATGTAGCGCGCCTGAGTCTGCGCGGAGAGGACATCCTCTTCAAGGAATTCGGCATCGACGCGGAGCTGCTGATTGACCATGCCTGGGGCGTTGAAACGTGTACCATGGCCGATATCAAGGCCTTCAGGCCGGTGAACAGCTCCCTTTCTGTCGGCCAGGTGCTGGCGGAACCGTATCCTGTGGACAAAGCGCGCCTGGTCGTCAGCGAAATGGCCGAGCAAATGGCGCTCGAGCTGTTTGGCAAGCGGCTGAAAACCAACAGCGTGGCGCTCACTGTCGTCTACGACACAGAAGCGGTGGCACAGAAGCGCTGGACCGGTCCGGTCGTGGAGGACCGCTATGGGCGGATGATGCCCAAGGAGGCGCATGGCTCGCAGACGATTACCGACGCCGGCGGCGTGCCGCTGTATACGAACGTGCTCAGCAAGATCATTGAAGCGACCCTCATATTGTATGACCGGATCGTTGAGCCGTCGCTGACGGTGAGGCGCATGTATCTGGCGCTCAATAACACGCTCTGGGAGGATGCGCCTCAGGCAAACCAGCCGCGTCAGCTGGACCTGTTCACCTCGCCGGAAACGCTGGAACGCGAGCGCAGGAAGCTGGTTCGTGAGCGCCGCATGCAGGAGGCGCTGCTCGGCATCAAGCAGAAGTACGGTAAAAACGCGATCCTGCGGGGCGTCAGCTATCAGGAGGGCGCGACCGCGAGGGAACGCAACCACCAGATCGGCGGCCATGCGGCGGGCGAGGAGGAGCAAGAACATGGGCAAGTATGACGATATCCTGGCCATGTCCCGACCCACCTATTCGGCGAAGCACCCGCCGATGGCCCGTGCGGACCGCGCAAAGCAATTCATGCCCTTTGCTTCGCTCAGGGGCTTTGACGACGTGATCGACGACCGGCAGACCCTGCGCGTCAGCCGCAGACAGCCGAGCGAGGACGAGCGCGAAACGATGGACGACTGCCTGCGCCGGATCGGGGAGGCGCTGTCGGAGGGAGTACGGCCCGAAGTCAGCCTGCTGTTGTTTGAGCGGGATACCGCCCGTTCTGATGAAACCGGAGAATGGGGGCGTTACCGTGAGATCACGGGCCGCGCCGAAAAGCTGCGCCTGACGGAGTGGGATCTCCGGGTGAACGGCGTTCATTATCCGCTCAGCCGGATCGACGGAATCAGGCTTTTGTGAATTTCCGGTTGACAGCTTCAGAATCCATGCTATAATACGTGTGTCCGCTGGGGGCGTCGCGACTGTGATCAGTCCGGCTGAGATTGCACCCTTGGAACCTGTGTAGGTCATCCTACCGTAGGGAAGCGGCGCGGGTCCATTCCGCGGACGTACGCTTCCCACGCACAGAATTGTGTGTGGGATATTTTTATAGGAGGTACACTTATGACTCGAAACATGACCCGGAGACTGACTGAAAGCGCGCTGTTCATCGGTATCGCGACCGTGCTGAGCCTGATCAAGTTTGACCTGCCGTTCGGCGGCGGCGTGACCCTCGTCTCCATGCTGCCGATCATCATCCTCAGCCATCGCTGGGGCTGGAAATGGGGCGTCGTCGCCGCGTTCGTCAACAGTGTGGTCCAGCTCCTGTTCGGTCTGGACAATGTAGGCTATGCGACGACCTTCGCAACGGCCCTGGGCGTCATCTTCCTCGATTACATCATCGCCTATACGGTGCTCGGCTTTTCGGGGATCTTTGAGCGCCCGCTGGGCAAAACTCGGGCAGCGGTGGCTGTGGGCACCGCGGTGACCATATGCCTGCGCTTCGTATGCCATTTCATTACGGGCGTGTGGATCTGGGGCGGCTGGATGCCTGAAAAATTCATGAACATGACCATGACGAGCCCCTGGATGTACTCCTTCCTGTATAACGGCTGGTACATGCTGTTCGAGCTCGTTATCACGGAGATCGTGGCGATGCTGATCTACCAGCCGCTGCGCAGGTACATCCATGGGGATGACATCGCCCGCGTCAAATAATATGGATCGGATCATCGACTTTCACACCCACACCTTTCCGGACGCTATCGCCGCACGGGCGCTGGCGCGGCTTTCCGCGGCGTCCCACACGAAATACTTTACGGATGGCACAGAGGCCGGCCTGAGCGCTTCGATGCGCAGGGCCGGCATCGCGCTGTCGGTGATCCAGCCGGTGGCGACGAATCCGGGTCAGGTGGTCAAAATCAACGACGCTTCCCTGCGCATCAACGAGCATACGGGGGAAACCGGCCTTCATTCCTTCGGCTGCATTCATCCGGACTATGAGAGCTGGTCTGAAGAGCTCAGACACCTGAAGGACGCGGGCATCTGCGGCATCAAGCTGCATCCGGTTTACCAGGGCGTCGATTTCGACGATCCGCGCACACTGCGTATCCTTGATCGGTGCGCCGAGCTGGGGCTGAGCGTGCTGATCCACGCCGGCCTGGATGTAGGCTATCCCGGCGTGGTGCGCGGTTCGCCGCGGATGATCCTGCGCGCGCTGCGGGAGGTCGGACCGGTGACGCTGATCCTCGCGCATATGGGCGGCTGGCGCTGCTGGGACGAGGTGCTGGATCTGCTGCCCGGCACGGGCGTATACCTGGATACCTCGTTTGCGCTCGGAAAAATGACCCCGAACGGGGACGGACATTACCAGACCGAAGACGAGCTGCGGATGCTGGACGAGGAATCCTTCGTGCGGCTGATCCGTGCCTTCGGGGCGGACCATGTGCTGTTCGGCACGGACAGCCCCTGGGCGGACCAGGCAGAGGCTCTCGCGGCTTTCCTGCGTCTGCCGCTGACGGAAGGCGAGCAGAGCCTGATCCTCCATGAAAACGCGGAGCGCCTGCTTGGTTTTCAGCTGTCCGCGGAGTAATATTTATTTGCTCTTGAGCGCCGTGGCTCACGGCGTTCTTTTCGTATTCGGGAGAAACTATGCCTTGCTTTTTGGCACCGTGTAGGGTAAAATACAATAGGTTAGATTCGAGGCGCATGGCCGCGGATAATAAGGGAAAGAAAGGTACATATCATGAATCGTAAGGACCGTCGGGATGAGATCATAGAGCTTCAGAACCAGCTGATCCGCGCGCGCACGCAAAAAAACCTGCTGCGTGTGGACGACGACCTCTGGGGCGTCCGCGCGCCGGTGCTGCCGGAAAAAACGGAAACGACGCCCGCTGAGCCGCCAAAGACTGATGAAAAGGCGAAAACACCGGAGCAGGAGCATCCCGGCCTGCGCTGGGATCCGCCGGCTTTCAAGCTGCCGAAATTCGAGCAGTCTACCGATGAGCTGATGCGCCTGATCAGGGAAAGCGCGGAATCCCTGACGCAGATGACGGACGAGCTGAACGCGAAGAATCAGAAGGGCACCGGCGCGCTGCCTGATATCCCGCTCAAGGACCAGCCCGTGCTGAACAGCCAGGTCAAAAAGGAGGAAGCTCCAGCGCCTGAAACGCCGCAGGAGGAGCCGCCGGAAAACATCGAGGACCTGAAAAAAGAGCTTCACGGCTATATCGGCCTGGACCTGATCAAGCAGGAGGTCGACAGCCTGATCAACTATGTCACCATCATGCAGCGCCGCCGGGACGCGGGTCTGCCCACGCCGGACATGAGCCTGCACATGGTGTTTTCCGGCAACCCCGGCACAGGCAAGACCATGATCGCCCGCCTGATGTCCCGCATTTACAGGAGCCTGGGCATCCTCTCCAAGGGACACCTGGTGGAGACGGACCGCAGCGGCCTGGTTGCGGGCTACGTGGGCCAGACGGCCATCAAGACCAGGGAGGTCATTGACAAGGCGAAGGGCGGCGTCCTTTTCATCGACGAGGCCTACGCCCTCACCAACCGCGGCGGCGGGCAGGACTTCGGCCAGGAAGCGGTGGATACCCTCCTCAAGAATATGGAGGACATGCGCGACGACCTGATCGTGATCGTGGCGGGCTACACCGAGCTGATGGAGCAGTTCGTCAACTCCAATCCTGGTCTCAAATCCCGCTTCAACCATTTTATGGAGTTCCCGGATTACACCGTGGACGAGCTGATGGGCATCTTTGACATGCGCTGCGAGAAGAGCGGCTATCGCCTGAAGGACGACGAGGCGAAGGAGGCCTTGCGACAGCGCCTGATAAAGGCCAGCGAGGACCTGAGCGCCTTCGGCAACGCGCGCGGCGTGCGCAACCTCTTCGAGCGCGCCCTCTCCCGCCAGGCCGACCGGCTGGCCGGCTATGAAGAGATCACCAAAGAGGACCTGGAGGCATTGACGGCGGAAGACATCAGGGAGTGACGTCAGGAGCGATGGGAAGAATCCTGCTCCGTGCTGTGTAAGCCAATCCTTCGCGGACGGGCTCGTTTCTCTTGCCCTGCTCAGAAGACATATCGGTAGATTTCACTCATGTTTGGCACTGCGGAAGAATGCTTCGTCGGTCCAACCCAGCACGGTCATCGTGACTGAATCAATATCTATTTTGTTCATTTTTGACTAATGCCAAGGAGGTGCCACATGCGCAAGACGAAAATCGTATGCACCATCGGGCCGGCGTGCCGGAACATGGAAACGCTCAGGCAGATGGTGAAAGCGGGCATGAACGTGGCCCGGCTCAACTTTTCCCACGGGGATCATGAGTATCACGCGGGCACCATCGCGCTGCTCAGGCAGCTGCGCGAGGAAATGGGGGTGCCCCTGGCCATCATGCTGGACACGAAAGGCCCGGAGGTGCGTCTGCGCGACTTTGAAAACGGGTCCGCCGTTCTTGAGGATAAGCAGCAGTTCACCCTGACCACGCGGGAGGTCATGGGCACGGCGGAGGTCGTCCAGCAGACCTTTGCGGGTCTGCCGGCAGCGGTGCATCCGGGCAATACCATCCTGATCGACGACGGCAAGATCGTGCTGAAGGTGGAATCGACCACGGATACGGATATCGTCTGCCGCGTCATCCATGGCGGCAAGGTATCCAACCATAAGGGCGTGAACGTGCCGAACGTGCACCTGGATATGCCCGTGCTGGGGGAGAGGGACAAGCAGGACCTGCTCTTCGGCATCGAGCAGGACGTGGACCTGGTGGCGGCATCCTTTGTCCGCAGCAGGCAGGACGTCATCGAGATCCGGAAGTTTCTGAACTACAACGGCGCACACAGCACCAAAATCATTTCCAAGATCGAGAATCACGAGGGTATCGACAACTTTGAGGAGATCCTGGAGGCGTCCGACGGCATCATGGTCGCCCGCGGGGACATGGGCGTCGAGATCGAGTACGCGAAGCTGCCCGGCATCCAGAAGCGGATCATCCGCCAGTGCTACCGGGCCGGAAAAATGGTCATCACGGCGACTCAGATGCTGGATTCCATGATGCAGAATCCGTCTCCCACCCGGGCGGAGATCTCCGACGTGGCCAACGCCGTGTTTGACGGCACGTCGGCGGTGATGCTTTCCGGTGAAACGGCGGCGGGTAGCTTCCCTGTAGAATCGGTCAAGGCCATGGCCAGCATCTCCGAGCAGGCGGAGGAGGACCTCGCGGTCTTCCGGCCGGACCAGATCGAGGTGTTCGACCACCTTCCGGACATCACCAACGCGGTCTGCGAGGCGGCCTGCACCGCCGCGAAGGATCTGAACGCCAAAGCGATCATCACCGTGTCCAAGTCCGGGCAGACGGCCCGCAATATCTCCAAGTTCCGTCCCACCCAGCCTATCGTATGCGCGACGCCGGAGATCAAGAGCTTCCACCAGCTTTCCCTTTCCTGGGGCGTATATCCCGTGGTGGCGCGGATGCAGAAGGACTACGATACCCTCATGCTCCATGCCGTGGACTGCGCCAAGCAGATCGACATGGTGGACAAGGGGGATGTGGCCGTCATCGTCGCCGGCGTGCCCCTGGGCTTCACAGGGAATACGAATCTGATCAAAATCGAGGTCATCGACTGATCTGATCATAGAAGGGGCTGCTGCACAGCGACGTGCAGCAGCCCCTTATCATAGGAATGTGGTATAATGAATCTGGTGAGCCCTCTTGTCAAGCGAGCTTTTTCAGTACCTTGGGCAGCTCGGCAAGGGCGGGAAGCGGATCGGCGCTGGCTTCGGCTTGCGGCATCGGCTTGGGCAGCGACCAGTTGCCGGAGTAAAACTGGAGCGGCAGGAAAACACATACGCGCTCCGCTTCCGTCCATATGACGGCGGTGAGTTCTTTCGCGCGGTCAAAGGAGGAAAGATTGTCCAGCACGTAGTCGTTCACCGCGTCGGGCTGTTCAGCCAGCAGCTGGAATCCGCGGTCGCCCGTATCCACGGCGGTCATCCTTTTCCACTGGTCGACCGGGACGCCGGTGAATACCTTGCCGTAGACTGCCATCAGCCCCGGGTACGCGCAGCCGGTTTTAACGGTCATCAGCGTCCCGCTCATGAAATGCCTGGCGTTCGCCTTTATCTGGTAGGTCACGGTCAACTCGGAAAGGATGACGTCATAGCCCTGCCAGACGCCCCTGAAGGGGTACATGTGCAAAGGGGTATTCGGGCGGAAGGAGTCCGGCAGCAGCCGCAGGCCATTTGCCTGCGCCCGTGCCTCGGAAGCCTCGATCCGTTCAGCTTCCTTCAGCTTCAGCCCGTACCGGACGCGCATGTCCGCGATGGCCGTGGTATACTGGCGCGTGCCGAAGGAGCGCAGCACGATGGCGCAAATAAGCGCCGCCAATGCGATAGTGAGGCCCTTGGTGATCTGTCCCGTAAAAGCGAGGACGATGGAGATGACGGCGATGAGCAGCGCCAGTCCGATCCCCAGGACCCACATGAAGCGCCTTTTTTCCGCTTTGATGTACTCTTCGTTCATGAGAGCGATCCCTTTCCAGAATACAGACAGGGGCTGCTGCGAATCATTGCGCAACAGCCCCTGTGATCATCAGAATACGAGTTTGCTTTCGATATACGCCTTCAGCTCGTCCGCCGGGATGCGGATCTGCTCCATACTGTCGCGGTCGCGCACGGTGACGGTGCCGTTTTCTTCCGTCTCAAAGTCCACGGTGATGCAGAAGGGCGTACCGATCTCGTCCTCTCGGCGGTAGCGCTTGCCAATGGAGCCGGAATCGTCGTAGTCCACCATGAAGTGTTTGCTGAGCTCGGCATGGATCTCCTGCGCGCGGGGGCCCAGCTTGTTCTTCTGCAGGGGCAGCACGGCGGCCTTGAAAGGCGCCAGCGCGGGATGCAGGTGCAGCACCACGCGGCTGTCATTGTTTTCCAGCGCCTGCTCCTCGTAGGCGTTGCAGAGGAAGGCCAGGGCCATACGGTCCGCGCCCAGGGAGGGCTCGATCACGTAAGGCAGGAAGCGCTCGCCAGTGGTGGGATCGATATATTCCATGTTCTGGCCGCTGACCTCCTGGTGGCGGCCAAGATCGTAGTCCGTGCGGTCGGCCACGCCCCAGAGCTCTCCCCATCCAAAGGGGAACAGGTACTCGAAGTCCGTGGTCGCCTTGCTGTAGAAGGCCAGCTCCTCCTTGGCGTGGTCGCGCAGGCGCAGCGCGTCGCTCCGTATGCCCAGGGCCAGCAGCCAGTCGCGGCAGAAGCCGCGCCAGTACTGGAACCATTCCAGGTCCTCGCCGGGCTTGCAGAAGAACTCCAGCTCCATCTGCTCGAACTCACGGGTGCGGAAGGTGAAGTTGCCGGGGGTGATCTCGTTGCGGAAGGACTTACCGATCTGGCAGACGCCCATGGGCAGCTTGCGGCGTGTGGAGCGCACGATGGACTTGAAGTTCACGAAGATGCCCTGAGCGGTCTCGGGGCGCAGGTAGATCTCGCTGGCGCTGTCCTCGGTCACGCCCGCGTGAGTCTTGAACATCAGGTTGAACTTGCGGATGCCGGTAAAGTCCTTTTTGCCGCAGGTGGGGCAGACGATGTCATGCTCCGCGATGAAGGTCTCATACTGCTCGTTGGTCCAGCCGTCGGCCTGGATCTCCTGGCCCTGGGCCTTTCCCCAGTCCTCGATCAGCTTATCGGCGCGGAAGCGGGCCTTGCAGGCCTTGCAGTCCATCAAGGGGTCGTTGAAGGTGCCCACGTGGCCGCTGGCCACCCACACCTGGCTGTTCATCAGGATGGCGCTGTCCAGGCCTACGTTGTACTTGGATTCCTGCACGAACTTCTGCCACCAGGCGCGCTTCACGTTGTTCTTGAATTCCACGCCCAGGGGACCGTAGTCCCAGCTGTTGGCGAGACCGCCGTAGATCTCGCTCCCCGCAAATATAAAGCCGCGGTTTTTGCACAGCGCGACCAGTTTATCCATCGTCAGTTCATTGCCCATGGTTGAAAAGTCTCCCTTCCATAATAAGTGGTGCGTTTTGTATGATAGGCAGAAAAGCTGGATTTGTCAAGCGAAAGAGAAGGACTGCCGTTATTTTTTCTACGCGTAATCTATGGTCATGCTGGTTCCTTTTTACTTTTAGCTGAATCGTCCGCCTATGTTTGCAATTCAGGGAGCCAACATAGGGGAGCGCCGTTAGAAATGCGGCAAAAATGTTGGCAACTTGCAAACAGGGGCTCTGATTCTGTTAGCAGAAAGGCCCCACAGAAAAAGAAAAGCGCCCGCTTTTGTAGCAGGCTGCTGTTAGCAGCTTTTTGCTTCAAAAACGGGCTTTTTGGCGATCCCGGCGCGATTCGAACGCGCGACGTTCCGCTTAGGAGAAGCGGCCAGCGTTCGCCTGCGCTTTCCTTCCAAACGCCGGGAAACCCCAGTATTACTACATTTCTAACGGTTCGCGGGTGTTCGCATATCCTTCGAAAAACGCCCAATATACCCCGTAAATCCGCCACAAAATTAGCTGGCCGTTAGCAGGAGCTAATTTTGGCGGTAGTCCAAAAGTACGCGACGCCCACTTTTTGATTAGCAGGAAGAAATTTGGCGGTAGTCCAGAAAGCCTTTGTTGAGCCATGCCGGTCCATGCATGCTAAATGCATAAATAGCAGGCAGAACAAGGGCCTCCAAGATTCTGCCAGACCGTGGAAGATCTTAGTCATCCGTGCATGATGTGCGGGGATTTGTTTGACGCAGAGATTTGTTAGCAGTAGTAACCGCCGAAATTAGCAGCGAATGGCATCCCGAACATGGCTTCAGGTTAGCAAAACGGCGTTTCCGTTAGCAGATGACTTCTTGAAATCATTGCTGGAATCCTTGATTTTACTGGGTTTTCTGGCACTTGGCTGATCCTGAGCGGATCCCTTGTTGGTGGAAGATTGAAGAAATGAACCCTGCTACCTCGATGAGTTACCCATTGAGACAATGTCAAAAGAATGAGCCTTTGAAGTGCCGGAAGCTTCCAGTATTTGTTTTACAAATACTGATATCGGATATATGTAATGTACTTACAGGAATTCTTCCCTTACAATATCATCAGGATCGTGAAAGCATGATCCCGAATGAAGAAAAGGACGAGGAGGAATCCGCCATGAAAAAGCTGATCAGCCTGATGCTTGCAGCCGTGCTGCTCCTTACTGCGCTTCCGGTGATGGCAGAAAGCAACGGTAAAGCTTTGATCATTTACTTCGATTACAGTGAAAACATCGATACGACCGGTCTGGACGTGGACGCCGTCAGTTCTGCCAGCATTGCGGAAGGACCCGGCATCCGGGACAGGAGCAACCTACTGGTGATGGTAGACCTGCTGAAGGATCGCACCGGCGCGGAAGTTGTTCCCCTGCATGTTGAAGAAGTCTATGCGCCGATGTTCGACGATATGGTGGGAAAAGCACAGGCCGACAAGAATGAAAATATCCAGTTTACGTTTACCGAAGCGCTGCCCGATCTGACGGATGTGGATACCATTTACTTCGGCTCTGCCATCTGGTGGTACGGTATGCCCCAGCCGGTGGTCAATTTTTTTCAGCGGGTGGATCTGTCAGGGAAGAAGCTGATGTATTTCAGCATCAACCGGGGCAGCCGTAATTACGAAGTGCTGGAGACACTAGCGGAACTGCAGCCGGACACTGATGTGTTCGCGGAAGTTTCCATCAGCGCCATGCAGGATAATGAAAGGACCGCGGATGAGTTTTCTTCCTGGCTGGACAGCATTGGTTTATAAAATAGGGTGGCGGCATGAAAAAGATCGCTGTTTGGGTTGTTCTTCTTGTCTGCCTTTTCGTAGGGGGCGTCGCTATGGCGGAACAGGATCATGCATTTCAGCTGGATCAGGCGCTGGAGACGGATGCCGGGCTCTGCCACTATAACCTGTTTGTGCCTGACAGCTATGACGGCAGCAAGCCTTATGCCCTGCATATTGCACTGCCAGGCTGGGAGGGCCTCTATTTCCAGGGCGTGGGCGAAGATCTGAGATGGGAGTATCTGCCTTATGAGTCCAGTCGGTATGTGGATGATCTGATCGTGGTTTCGGCTCAGCTGAACGATTGGGGCATGACCTCCGCGACGCAGGCGGTGGCGCTGACGGAGTATTTCCTTGCGGAATACAACATTGATCCTGCCCAGGTTTACATTACCGGCTATTCTGGCGGCGGGGAAACCCTGTCCCGTGTCATGGAGCTTCGGCCTGATCTCTATACCGCTGCGCTGTTCGTTTCCTCTCAGTGGGATGGCGATCCTGCTTCCTTGGTGAAAGCAAAAACGCCGATATATCTTTTTACCGCGGAGCATGACAGCTATTACGGTTCTGAACCGGTGCGCAGGGCCTATCAGCGCATTCATGATCTGTATATCGGGGTCGGATTGCCTGAAGAAGAAATCGCGGGCCTGCTGGTGATGGATATCCGTTCTGACGCAGAGTTGGATGCTTTACGCGAGGAACATGCCGATCAGATTGGCACTGCTTACGCCATGGATTACCATGGAGCCGGGATGCTTGCCGCGTTTGACGCCGAAGTGATGAACTGGGTCTTTACTCAACGATACGCTGAATGAATGATCTCCGTTTCACGGGAGGTACTACGCATATGAAAAGAGGCTTATTATTTCTGATGATTTCATTATTGACACTGCTGTCTTCCGCCTCCGCTGAGAAAAACATTTCCCAGACCGGATGGACGACAGCCGTGCCCGCCCAATATACGGTTGCATCCGATCATTTGGGTACAGTGGAACAGATCGTATATGACACGAAGGACTACGCCGGGGACGGTTCAGCCATTCAGAAGGTGGCGTATGTGTACCTGCCTTATGGCTACCGGGACGTGCTGCTACTCTATTACTATCAGGATCTGAATCAGGAAGAGGTGGCCCAGGTGCTGAACACCAGCCCCTCAACCGTATCCAAACGATTGAAGCACGCAAGAGACAAGCTGCGCACACTGCTGGAAAGGGGGCGGGAGCTATGAAGGATGAGCAGATCAGAGCACAGATCCATCAGGCGGTGGATGCCCATGGGGAGCATCTGCACACCGACCCTTTCCTGGCGCAGCGAATCATGAATCAGGAAAGGACAGGTGAAACGGTCGTGAAGAAACGGCTGTCGGTCGGCCTGGTGCTGGCCATTGTGTTGATACTGCTGACGCTAACAGCCCTGGCTGCCGCCGGGATCATCTTTGCCAAGCGAGTGCCCGCAACAGAAATTGCGGATCAGGCATTGCTCCAAACCTATGGGATTACAGCCCGAATGCAGTCCCTCTTCAATCGGAAAACTGCGGAAGGAGAACGAGGAAGCACCGTTGTAACGTATGAAGGAAGAGAGCGTCTGGCTTATGTGCTGGGCAAGTATACAGTGGTCGTGGATGGCCAAACCGTGAAAAGCATTTCCTGGAGCCATGATGGGGAGAACACGAGCGGCGGGCTGGAAGCCTCCGCCTGGGGGAAGGATC
>CACWHI010000030.1 GCA_902760595.1 uncultured Eubacteriales bacterium | reverse complement strand
CAGATTCTGCTTACAGTTTTCTATGTTTTGCTGTTTGCTTTGTAGTGGGATTAGCCATGTTAATTACTGCTGGCGCAAAGTACAATCGTTAAATTCCAGTTTGTCAAATTGAAGGGCGCACTTACTCACCACCTTCCGAATGGTGAAAAGTGTGCCTTTCATTGTTCCTCGAATAAGATGAAGATTTACCCTTGACAGCATGGATCTTAATTACAATGCAATTCTCGTCCGGCAGTCCGTACGCCTCGAAATACGCGTTTTCCAGCGGGATCCAGCGGCGGTCGAACATGGCCAGGGATCCGGGGGATTCGCGGGCGATCAGGCGCTCGCGGCGCACCGGCTCAGGGGTGGCCATGAAGAGGCGGACGTCCGCTAAGGCGCGGATCGCGGGCAGATTGCAGTAGCTGCCCTCCAGGATCAGGACGCTCTGCGCGGGCAGCGGCTCCGGATCGCGCAGGCGGTCTCCCCGGCAGTCGTACCGCCGGAACAGGCCGGCTCCGCCCGCCTTCCACGGCGCCAGGACCTCGGCGGTGAGGCGTTCCCAGTCGCAGTTGCCGCCGGGGACGGTCAGCCGTTCCGGGGTCTTTTGCGCGTGCGGCACCACGAAATCGTCCGTATGGAGCACCGCCGCGTCCAGGACAGAGGCCAGCCGCTCCGCGAGCGTGGTCTTGCCCGACGCGCAGGGGCCGTCCAGCGTGACCAGCGTCCGGCCCTGCCCGGCCGCCGCGTGTGCGATGCGGGCGATCGCCGGCAGCAGCGGCGCCCACTCCGCCGGGATGAGGCGGTACGCGGGGCGGTACCGCGCGCGGTAGGCGTCCGAATGCGACGGCAGCCAATGCGGGTCCCGGAGCCGCTCCGCCGCCTCCGCGACAGCGGGCTGTCCGGCCTGGGCCGCGTATTCCGCGCAGGCGCGGAGGACGTCCGAGCGGGTGAAGGCGGTCTGTGCCGGCGCGGACAGCATCAGCCTCGCGATCACGCGGGGCGTCAGGCCGTCCGCCTTCGCGCGGCGCAGGTTCAGCCGGACCCAGTCCGGGCTGACCGGCTCCGCCAGCGGCTCCTCCGGGTCGGAGGGCTGCTCCGCCGTCTCATGCTCGACGCGGGCCTGCATCTGCTCCACAGGGCCCAGCAGATGGCCCACGCCCAGCATCCCCTGGAAGATAAATTTCACGATGTCCTCCGCCCGCGCGCCGGGACGGAGCGTCAGCGCTGCCCGCAGGCAGGCCAGCATCTCTGCCGTAAACTGTTCCTTTGTCAAAGGGCTCTCCTCTCCGGCCAGCGGATGTGCTGCGGACATGCGGGGAAGCAGCCGGGCCTTCCCGTTACAGCGCCTGATCATCAAACATACCCATCACAGCGTCTGAAATATCCATGATGTCGTCATAGCGGGTGGACGTGATTTTTGAATAGTGACGGGCTGATAGGTCGACATACCTTACCTGCTCGCAAAGGACGAAGCCCTCGACCAGGCCGCCTTTCAGGCGGATATGCAAAGGCCCTTCGATCACGTTTTTCAAGATTGGACAAACGATGGCTTTGCCGGAACGGTTAAAGAAATCATTGCTCACTACCATGACGGGATAAGCGATGCCTCCCACTTTCAGCAAATCGCCCTGTTCGACTGCGGTCATTTACCACACCTCACTTCCGGTGGGCTCCTCACGGGGCATTTCTTCCGAAAGCAGGAGTTCTCCGCCATAATCGGCTGCCCTTTCCGCCAGAGAGCGATGGTGAAAGGCTGGTGTCAGAACGATTCTGCCATCAACGATGTCGGCGGTAAGGCTGTCGTTTGCTTTTATTCCCGCTTTTCGGAGGAATTCCTTGGGAAAACGCAGCCCGGTACTGTTGCCCCAAGGCCTCAGTCTGATTTCCATGCCGATCCCTCCATTCTTCGTATATACATAGTATATACTTGACTTGCGCGGATGTCAATAGAGAAAAAGGGCTGTCACGTGTCTGACGCAACAGCCCTTATATGTGGCTTGTGATCCTTACAGCAGCGTGCACGCCTTCAGCGCGATGCTGATGGTGCGCTTTTCCGATTCCGCGTACAGGCGTTCCTTCTCCTCCCGGCTGGGCTGCACGGGCAGGTAGAGGTTGGAGTCGGTGCCCACCACCGCGCCGGCGCGCTTGTTGAGGACAGCCGCCACCACGAACACCGTGTCGCACTCCATTTCGCTCACGGCCACCGCGCGTACGGGACGCAGGGTCTCGTTCAGGGCGGTGTCCTGGCGGTAGAAGGCGTCGCGGCTCAGGGAAAGACCGACCTGGGCCTGGATGCCCAGCTGCCTGGCCGCCTCCGTCAGCGCGTTCAGCACCCCGATATCCGCGACCGCCGGAAAGCTGAGCGGCAGGTAGGCCTGCGCTGTCCCGCCCGCGCGGATGGCGCCGCTGACGATGACGGGCTCGCCGATGGCGATGCCGTCCCGCCGCGCGCCGGCGGATCCGACGCGGATGAAGGTCTCCGCGCCGCAGCGGCTGAGCTCCTCCATGGCGATGGCCGTGGACGGCCCGCCGATGCCCGTGGAGCACACACTCACGGGCACGCCTTCATAAACGCCGGTGTATACGGCGTATTCGCGGTTCTGCGCTACCAGCCGCGCTCCTGTCAGGCGGTCGGCGATGCGTCCCGCCCGGGCGGGATCACCCGGGATCAGGACGAAGGGCGCGATGTCGCCCTCCCGGCAGCGGATGTGTTTCATTAAGTCAGACATTACTCGACGACCTTTCCCGGATTCAGAATGCCATTCGGGTCAAAGACCTGCTTGATGCCGCGCATCAGGGCGATCTGGCGGTCGCCGACGCTCTCCTTCAGGAAGGCCTTCTTGGCGTGGCCGATGCCGTGCTCGCCGCTGACCTCGCCGGACAGGGCGCGGGCCTCGTCATACAGCTTCTGCATGACGGAGGCGACCTTCTCCTTCCAGACGTCCTCGGGCAGGTCGTCGCGGCAGACGTAGATGTGCAGGTTCCCGTCGCCCGCGTGGCCGAAGGAGCGGATGCGCACGTCAGCTTCCCTGCCGATCTCCACCATGCGGTGCACGAAGGCGGGAATGATATCGCGCGGGACCACCACGTCGCACTCGTCCATGGTGGTGGTGGAGCCCTTGATGGCCTCCAGGAAGGCGCCGCGGGCGTTCCAGATCGACTCCTTGCGCTCGTCCGTGTCCGCCAGCAGCACGTCCTTCGCGCCGATGGACAGCATCAGGTCCGTCAGCGTGTCGATGGCCGGCTTCAGGGCGTCCTGGCTGGGGCCGTCCAGGCGCACCAGCAGGTAGGCGTTGGCGCTGGTATCCGGGAACTGCTTGCCCAGGTAGGTCTCCGCGCAGGAGATGACCTCGCGCTCCATGAACTCGACAGCCGTCGGGTCGCAGCCGCAAGCCAGCACCTTCGGCACCGCGCCGATGCAGGCGTCCAGGTCGTCGAAGGGCATGAGCAGGGAAAGGTTGACCTTCGGTTCAGGCACCAGCTTCACGGTCAGCCGGGTCAGGAAGCCCAGCGTGCCCTCGGAGCCGATCATCAGGTCGATCAAGCTGTAGCCGGAGGAGGTCTTGACCGTCTTGCCGCCCAGCTCGATCAGGCTGCCGTCCGCCAGCGCCACCTGCATGCCCAGCACATAGTCGCGGGTCACGCCGTAGCGCACGGCGCGCATGCCGCCCGCGTTGGTCATGGCGTTGCCGCCCATGGTGGCGGTCTTCTCGCCGGGGTCCGGGGGATAGAACAACCCTGTGCCCTCTAAGGACTTGGGGAACTCCATCAGCAGCACGCCCGGCTCCACCGTGGCGGTCATGTTGCGGGTATCCACCTCCAGCACCTTCTTCATCTTTTCGGTGGAGAGCACCACGCCGCCGTGGATGGCCACGCAGCCGCCGCACAGGCCGGTGCCCGCGCCGCGGGGGGTGACCGCGATCTGGTGCTCGTTGCAGTATTTCAGGACGGCGCACACGTCCTCGGCGCTCAGCGCCTGCAGGACGGCCTCGGGCATGTAGTGCCCGTACTCCGTCATTTCGTCATGGTCGTAGTCGGAGGAGATCTCCTCCCCCGCGAAGACCCGCCCCGGCAGCAGTTCCCGGAAATACGCGAGGTCCTTTTCCGTTACGTGATTGAATGTCTTCATGCCCGGGCCTCCTTCAGCTGTTTGATGAGCGCGGGAACGATCTCGTACAGGTCGCCCACGATGGCGACGTGCGCCACGTCGAAGATGGGCGCGTCCTTATCGGTATTGATGGCGATGATGTGGTCGCTGCCGTTCATGCAGGCCGTGAACTGGATCGCGCCGCTGACGCCGCAGGTGATGATCAGGCGCGGGCGCACGGTACGGCCGGACAGGCCGATCTGGCGGTCGTTGGTATTCCAGCCCTTCTCCACCAGCGGGCGGGTGGTGGCCCAGTCCCCGCCCAGCAGATGGGCGAGCTCCTTGATCATCTCCAGGTCCGCTTCCTTCTGCAGGCCGCGGCCGCCGACCACCAGCACCTCCGCGTCGGAAATGCTCTTCTTGGGCGGGATGGGCGTCACGCTCACGCAGGAGGCCTTGCAGTCCGCAACGGCTTTGGGCAGCTTCCGCGCGACCACCGCGCCGGAGGCTTCCCCGTTCCGGGCGGGCGCGTTCATGACCTTGTAGCGCACGGTGGCGAACTGCGGGCGCGTGTTGGTGGTGATGATCTGGGCCATGATGTTGCCGCCGAAGGCGGGACGGATCTGCACCAGGTCGGTGTTCTCGCGCAGCTCCAGCCTGGTGCAGTCGGCGGTCAGGCCGGTGTGGAAGCGGGTGGACAGGCGCGGGGCCAGAGAGCGGCCCAGGGAGGTCGCGCCTACCAGCACCACGGAGGGCTTGGCATATTTAATGTAGTCCTCCACGCAGGCGGCGTACGCGTCCGCGCGGAAATAGGAGAGCTCCGGATCGTCGTACACGGCGACCTCGGAGACGCCGTAGTGGCGCAGCTCCTCGGCGAAGGCGCTCACGCCGTGGCCCACCAGCACCGCCTTGACCTGGTAGTTCACGTTTTTCGCCAGCTCCAGGCCCTTGCCGATCAGCTCCAGCGAGACGGGATGCAGCCGCCCGCCGCTGACCTCGGCGAACACCAGGATGTCGTGCCACTTGCTCTTGTCCACGGAGCTGGTCTTGGTCTCCAGCTTCAGGATGGCCTTTTCGGGGCAGGCCTTCACGCAGACGCCGCACACCTTGCAGGCGGCGTTCAGCTCGGGCTTGCCGTCCTTCATATCGATCGCGCCGAAGGGGCAGCTGCCCGCGCAGACCCCGCACCCGGTGCATTTGCGTTCGAGAATCGCGATTTTTGCCATGTCCGCCGCCTCCTTTACACGAACTTCCAGCTCTTGAGCTGGCGATACAGCCGGTCAGCGCTGTCCGCGCCGTCCCAGACCTCATGCTTCACGTCGTTGTCCGGCGGGAAGATGCGCTCCACCTGGGTGGGGCTGCCGGAAAGGCCGTAATGGTTCTCGTCCGTATCCAGGAAGGAGTCGAGGCCCTGAATGTGGATCGGCTTATCCGCGATCTCCTTCGCGATCTTCAGTGAGGGCAGGCGCGGCATGTAGATATCCTGCTCCACGGTGACCAGGCACGGGAAGGGCATGTGCACCGTCTCGATCACGTCCTGCAGCTGCTGCTCGGCGTCCACGCCGTCGCCGGACACGGTCAGCTTCGTGACCCACGCGGCGTGGGGGATGCCCATATGCTCCGCGATGGCGGGGCCGACCTGCGCGGTGTCGCCGTCGGTGGTCTGCTTGCCGCAGAGGATCAGGTCAAAGTCGCCCACGCTCTGGATGGCCTGGGAGAGGGTATAGCTGGTGGCCAGCACGTCCGCGCCGCCCAGCCGGCGGTCCGAGAACACATAGCCCTCGTCCGCGCCCATCATGTACGCTTCGCGCACCACCGCCTGGGCCTGGGGCGGGCCCATGGTGCCCACGGTCACCGTGCCGCCGTGCTCCGCCTTCAGCCGCAGGGCCGTCTCCAGCGCGAAGAGGTCGTACGGGTTCATTTTGCTCTGGACCCCGCCGCGCTTCAGTACGCCCGTCTTCTCGTCCACCTGCACCTTGTTGGTGGCAGGCACCTGTTTGATGCATACGAAAATGTTCATTTGTCGCTCCTTATCATCCTGACCCGGAACAGGCCATGAAATACCGAGGATGTACAGATTATAGCAAATAAATAACGGATTGACAATCTATTAAACTTGTTCTTTCATAAACTTTATACGCGATTTGTACAAGTTTTGCATTTTTCGCCCAAAGCGCTTGATACGATGGCGAAAAGAAAGTATGATGAAGCCCATATCCGGAGCGGCCCGCGCGTCACGCGCGCTGTTCCACAAATTTTATGAAACGGAGATGTCAACTATGAAAAAGCTGATCGCATTGGTTTTGGCATTGGCGCTGATGGTCCCCGCGTTCGCCCTGGCGGACAACGTGATCAAGATCGGCGTGTTTGAGCCCTCCTCCGGCGATAACGGCGCGGGCGGCAAGCAGGAAGTGCTGGGCGTCGAGTACGCGCACTCCCTGAAGCCCTCTGTAACGGTCGGCGGCGTTGAATACACCGTGGAGCTGGTGAACGTGGACAACCAGTCTGACTCCAGCAAGGCCGTCACCGCGGCGCAGGAGCTGGTCAGCTCCGGCGTGTCCGTGGTGCTGGGCTCCTACGGCTCCGGCGCGTCCATGGCGGGCGGCGACGTGTTCGCCGCGGCGGAGATCCCGGCCATCGGCCTCTCCTGCACCAACCCCTCTGTCACCACCCTGTGCGATTACTACTGGCGCATCTGCTTCCTGGATCCCTTCCAGGGCAGCGTCATGGCCAACTTCGCCAACAGCCTGGGCGCCAAGAAGGCGTACGTGCTGACCATGCTGGGCGAGGACTACGGCAATGGCCTGGGCCACTTCTTCACGGACGCTTTCAAGGCGCTGGGCGGCGAGGTCGTCGCGGAAACCTTCCCCGAGGGCACCAGCGATTTCACGGCTTACATCAATAACGCCGTGAACGCCGGCGCGGACTGCGTGTTCGCTCCCTGCGCCACCACCTACGCTTCCCTGATCATCGACCAGGCGGCCTCCCTGAACGTGAGCTTCCCGCTGCTGGCCGGCGATACCTGGGAATCCTCCGTTATCCTGGACGCCGCGAAGGGCAAGAACATCAACGTGTATGTGTCCACGTTCTTTGACGAGAACGACGGCGCCGCGGCCGCGGCGGAGTTCGTCACCGGCTTCAAGGCCTGGCTGAACGCGAACGCCGACAAGAAGACCAACAACGGCAACGCGAACGCCGACAAGAAGACCAACAACGGCGGCAACGACATCGTCGCGGCCGTGTCCGCCCTGGGCTTCGACGGCTACAACGTGGCCCTGGCCGCCATCGAGGCCGCTGGCGCCACTGACGCCAAGGCGATCGCCGAAGCGCTGCCCGCCCTGGTCTATGAGAACGCCGTCACCGGCTCCATCTCCTTCGACGAGATCGGCGACGCCAAGAAGGACATGGCTTACGTCAAGAAGGCCAATACCGAGACCGGCGCCTTCGACTTCGTGAAGACCCAGACCGTCAGCGGCCTGTAATCCCCTTATCCCCGACAGACTGGGGCTGCTGCGGATCATTCGCGCGGCAGCCCCGTTCTGTTTAGAGAGAGAAAGAAGAAATAAAGGTTGAAGGGAGAAGAGGAAAGGTAGAAAGTAGGAATTAGGAAGTAGGAGGTAATTTTACTCTGCTCTTCGCGTATCATTCGCCACCAGCGTAACACTATTTACTTCCTACCTCCTACCTCCTACTTTCTACCTTGTACATCCTACTTTTTCCCTCCTGCCCTCTCTCTCCTCCCTCTTCCCTCCCCATTGTTGCATCGAAAGGCTGATTGTGAATGTTTGACCGAATCCTTCCCTACCTGCTGGCGGGCATATCCGTGGGCGGGCAGTACGCGCTGATCGCGGTGGGCTATACGATGGTCTACGGCATCCTGCGCCTGATCAACTTCGCCCACGGCGACATTTTTACGGCGGCGGGCTTCTTTATGGTGTACCTGACGGCCTCCCTGCCCATGAGCGTGTCGATCCCCCTGGTGATCATCCTGACGGTCATCCTGGGCTTCACGGTGGAGCGCGTGGCCTACAAGCCCCTGCGCACCGCGCCGCGCATGTCCGTCATGATCTCCGCCATCGGCGCGTCCTACCTGATGCAGAACCTGATGTGGTACGTCACCGGCGGCCTGGCCAAGCAGTATCCCGTGCTGCCGTGGCTGGGCGACACCGTGCAGATCGGCTCCGCCTCCACCAAGATCGTCACCATCGTGACCCCGATCCTGACCATCCTGCTGGTTATCGCGCTGGTCACGCTGATCCAGAAGACCAAGATCGGCATGGCGATGCGCGCGGTGTCCCACGACTTTGAGATCAGCCAGCTGATGGGCATCCGCATCAACTCCGTCATTTCGGTGACCTTCATCATCGGCTCGGCGCTGGCGGCGGTCGGCTCCATGCTGTTCTTCACCAACTATTCCACGGTCACGCCCACGGTCGGCGCGATGCCGGGCCTCAAGGCCTTCGTGGCGGCGGTGTTCGGCGGCATCGGCTCCATTCCCGGCGCGGTCATCGGCGCGTTCATCATCGGCATCGCGGAAAACCTGATCCGCGCGGCGGGCTATACGGCCTTCTCCGACGCGTTCACCTTCGCGCTGCTCATCGTGGTGCTGCTGTTCAGGCCCACGGGACTGTTCGGCGAAAAGACCGCCGAGAAAGTGTGAGGTGGGCGGAATGAAAAAGATGTCGAAAACCCGGCTGATCGTCTGCCTCGCGGCGGTCCTGCTGATCTATGTGGGCGCGTGGTTCGCCGAAAAGAGCGCGGGCACCAACTCCATGCTGGTCACGGTGCTCAAGAAGGGCGCGGTCTACGCGCTGATCGCCGTATCCATGAACCTGCTGAACGGCTTTACCGGCCTGTTTTCCCTGGGCCAGGCGGGCTTCATGCTGGTGGGCGCGTACGTGTACGCGGTATTCACCATCCCGCTCAAGCGCCACGCGGCCGTGTACCAGTACTACAACGGCGGCATCATCCAGTTCGAGCTGCCGCTGCTGGTGGCGCTGATCCTGGCGGGGCTCGTCGCCGCGGGCCTGGCCGCGCTGGTCGGCCTGCCGGTGCTGCGCCTCAAGAGCGACTACCTGGCTATCGCCACCCTGGGCTTCGCGGAGATCATCCGCGCCGTGGTCCAGTGGGACAGCCTGGGGCCGGTCACTAACGGCTCCAACCTGCTGAAGACCTATCCCACGTTCAGCAGCACGAAGATCCTCGGCTCCACGGTGCTGTTCCCGTTCATCGTATCGGGGGTGTGCATCGGGCTGATCCTGCTGATCATCAACTCCACCTACGGCCGCGCCTTCAAGGCCATCCGCGACGACGAGGTGGCGGCGGAGGCCATGGGCATCAACCTGTTCCACCACAAGGAGCTGGCCTTCGTCATCAGCTGCTTCTTCGCCGGCATCGGCGGCGCGCTGCTGGCCATGTTCCAGGGTACGGTGCAGGCCAACTCCTTCAAGTCCGCCATGACCTACGATATCCTGCTGATGGTGGTCATCGGCGGCATGGGCTCCGTCAGCGGCAGCGTGATCGCCTCCTTCCTGTACATCGCGTGCAGCGAGTGGTGGCTGCGCTTCCTGGACAACGAGCAGTTTATCGGCAGCTTCCAGGTGCCGCTGCTGCGCTCCGGCTTCCGCATGGTCGTCTTCTCCATCGTCATCATGGTGGTCGTGCTGTTCTTCCGCCGCGGCATCATGGGCGACAGGGAGCTGTGGAACCTGCGCCTGCCGAAGAAAAAGAAGGGGAAGGAGGGGCTGAAATGAGCAGGAACGTGCTGCGTCTGGAAAATATCACCATGCAGTTCGGCGGCGTGGTCGCCATCAACGATCTGTCCATGCGCATCGACGAGGGCGAGATCGTGGCCCTGATCGGCCCCAACGGCGCGGGCAAGACCACCGCCTTCAACTGCATCACGGGCGTATACGAGCCCACCAACGGCGCGGTCTACTTCAACGACAAGGTGATCGCCGCCAGCCACCCCGCGGGCAAGATGAAGCGCATGTACGCGGGCAGTGACCCGGAGAAGTTTGCCGGGATGCACGTCACCATGACGCCGGACCATATCACGCGCCTGGGCATCGCGCGCACCTTCCAGAACATCCGCCTCTTCAAGAGCCAGACCGCCTTTGAAAACGTGCTGATCGCCACTCACCTGCGCCGGAAGAGCAACATCTTCACCGCCATGTTCCGCCTGAACTGGCAGGAGGAGAAGCGCAACCGCGAGCGCGCCATGGAGCTGCTGGATATCGTGGGCCTCAAGGACATGGCCGGCGAAAAGGCCACGAGCCTGCCCTACGGCATGCAGCGCCGGCTGGAGATCGCCCGTGCCCTGGCTACGGAGCCCTCCCTGCTCTTGCTGGACGAGCCCGCCGCGGGCATGAACCCACAGGAAACGCTGGAGCTGGGCGCGTTCATCCAGCAGATCAAGAAGGATTTCAACCTGACCGTGTTCGTCATCGAGCACCATATGGACCTGGTCATGGGCATTTCTGACCGCATCTACGTGATCGAGTTCGGCAAGCAGATCGCCGAGGGCACACCCGCGGAGATCCAGAACAACCAGGCGGTCATCGACGCCTATCTGGGAGGGAATGACGAATGAGCCTGCTGTATATCAAGGATCTGAAGGTCAGCTACGGCGGCATCGAGGCCATCAAGGGCATCTCGCTGGAGGTCAACAAGGGCGAGATCGTGACCCTGATCGGCGCCAACGGCGCGGGCAAATCAACCACGCTGCGCGCCATCTCCGGCCTGGTGCCGCTGAAGGACGGCGTCATCACCTACGACGGCCAGGTCATCAGCGGCCAGTCCCCGCAGAAGATCGTGTCCGAGGGCATCGGCATGGTGCCGGAGGGGCGCCGCGTGTTCCCGAACCT
The DNA here is from genome assembly GCA_902760595.1 of uncultured Eubacteriales bacterium. Classification (GTDB taxonomy): domain Bacteria; phylum Bacillota; class Clostridia; order Christensenellales; family Aristaeellaceae; genus UBA4246. Next base: position 29,164 of record CACWHI010000030.1, on the reverse strand, counting down.
GACGGTACTGGAAAACCTGAAGATTGGCGCGTACCTGCGCAAGGACGACCTGACGCCCGACATCGACCATGTGTACCAGCTCTTCCCGCGCCTGAAGGAGCGCTCCTGGCAGCTGGCGGGCACGCTGTCCGGCGGCGAGCAGCAGATGCTGGCCGTGGGCCGCGCCATGATGATGCGGCCCAAGCTGCTGATGATGGACGAGCCCTCGCTGGGCCTCGCGCCGCTGGTCATCCGCGATATCTTCAAGATCATCGAGACTTTGCACGAGGAGAACATCACCATCCTGCTGGTGGAGCAGAACGCCAACGCCGCGCTGCGCATCGCCGATTCCGCCTACGTGCTGGAGACCGGCTCCATCACCATGCACGGCACCGGCCGCGAGCTGCTGGACAACCCGCAGGTCAAGGAGGCTTACCTGGGCAAGAGCAAAAAAGGATAGGCGCCGATTGTCGCGCTCACGAAAAACGGGGCTGCCGCAAAGCGATGTGCGGCAGCCCCGCCGTTTTTCCTCAATGCTTGCGAAATGCCGGTTTTGCGTTGAAATCCGTGCCGGGGTATAGTAAAATGAGACGAATCACCGATCCGTATCCGCAAGCGGACGGCGTGACGACGGAGGATGCCTGTCCATGGGTTATGCTTACCTGCTGCTGGTCGCCCTGTTTTTCAGCTTCGGAGGCACCTGCGTAAAGCTGATCAGGCCCTTCTTCGCCCCGTCCATGATCACCTTCATGCGCTTCTTCGTCGGGGTGCTGTGGCTGCTCCTGCTGAAGGCCGTGACCCGGAGGCGCTTTCGCCCGGGGCTCGGCGCGGCCCTGAAAGCGCGCTGGAAGTGGCTGGCCTTCGGCGCGGCTGCCAAGCTGCTGGCGTATACGGCGGAGAATACCGCCCTGTCGGTCGGCGTTTCCTACGGCAACATCCTGACCCAGCCCGCGCAGATGCTGGTGCTGACGGCGCTCAGCGTGGCCGTGCTGCGGGAGGAGATGACGCCGCTCAAGTGGGCCGGCATCCTGTGCTGCGTGTTCGGCATCCTGCTGATCTCCTGGAACGGGCTGCCGCTGGCGGCGCTGCTGGAGGGCAACCTGACGCTCACCCTGCTGTACGTCTTTTCAGGGGCGTGCGCCGGCTTCTTCATCTTCGCGCAGAAGAAGGTCGCGGAGGATTTCGACGTGCTGGACAGCAATCTGTGCATGTTCTCCCTGGCCGCGCTCCTGGCGGCGGCCATCACCCTGTTCCGGGGAGATGCCCGGCCTGTCGCCGCGCCGGACCTGCCCTGTGTGCTGGCCATCCTCTGGTTCGGCTTCGTAACCGGCATCGGCTTCTACCTGAACGCGAAAGCCGTCTCGCTGGTGCCGCTGCAGATGGTCGCGCTGCTGCAGAGCACCACGGTCTTCTTCGCGCTGGCCTGGGGCATCCTTTTCTTCCATGAGCCGGTCAGCGTCTGGATCATCGCCGGCACCGTCCTGTTTGTCGCGGGCATCGTGCAGATGCAGCTCCGCCCGCGTGAAGCTAAAGAAAACTGATCATACAAGGAGGATCATCCCATGAAGAATTCCTGGCCGCTGGACACCGCCGTTTCTTTCGACCCGTACTTCGGAGAGCCTGACCGCGACGGCGATCAGGGCTATGAGCTGCTGCCGGACGGCAGGGCGCGGATCTGCCTGAAGGCGCCGGGAGCGAAGGAGGTCGTGCTGGATCAGTTCGGGCACGCGCATCCCCTGGCCCGGACGGACGCGGACATGTGGGAGGGCGTCGTGGACCTGGGGCGCGGCTTCCAGTATTTCTTCCTGAATGTGGACGGCTGCGACGTGCTGAGCCCCTATCTGCCGATCGGCTACGGCTGCTGCCGGCCCATGAATTTCCTGGATATCCCCGTGCCCGGGGAGGAGGAATGGGCCGCGCTGGACGGCGTGCCGCACGGCGCGGTGACCCGCCATTGCTTCCCATCCTCCGTCACGGGCAAGGATGAGGTGTGCCTGGTCTATACGCCGGCCTCCTACGACCCGGCGAAAAAGTACCCCGTCCTGTACCTGCAGCACGGGTACGGCGAAAACGAGACAGGCTGGGTCTATCAGGGGCATGTGGGCCGCATCGCGGACCGGCTGCTGGCCGGGGGCAAAATGCGGGAGATGATCATCGTGATGGCCAACGGCATGACGCAGGCCCCCGGCGACCGCTGGCAGATGCGCCTGCTGTTCCCGCAGGTGCTGCTCAGGGACCTGATCCCCTTCATCGAAAGCCGCTACCCCGTTCTGACCGACAAGTGGCACCGCGCCATGGCGGGCCTCAGCATGGGCAGTTTCCAGACCAGCTATGTCACCATGAGCCATCCGGACCTGTTCGGCTACGTTGGCGTGTTCAGCGGCTTCCTCCGGGATATCCGCGGCACCGAAAACACGCACCTGGCGCTGCTGGACGACCCGGCGCGGTTCCGGGAGTCCTTCCGCGTCTTCTACCGCGCCATGGGCACGGAGGACCAGTTCTTCGAATCCTTCCTGGCCGACGACGTCCTGCTGCGCGACAAGGGCATCGCGCCCCTCCGCCGTACCTTCCCCGGCGGCCACGACTGGGGCGTCTGGCGCCGCTGCATCCATGAGTTCCTGCCGCTGATTTTCGCGGAATAAGAGCATTTTACCGGCCGGCAGTCCCGCCGCAAGGGGGATTGCCGGGTTTTTTATTGGGCTGGATCAAGAATATATGATACGGCGTAGACTTTTTTGTGTTTCTATGATAAAATCGAATGGGGTATTATGCCCCTTGTTCTGTTTTCCCTCGATACAGATCACCGGACACGAAAGGTCAAAGGATTCTCAGGCCGTCAGTGATCAAGAAGAATCATTCATTAAGGTGGAAGAAATGAAAAGGTTTTTAGCGTCGCTCTTAATTGCTTGCTGTCTGGTATCAGGCGCTGTGCAGAGCCTGTCAGCGGCTGAAGAGGTCCAGCAGAGGACAGCCTATATCCTCGAACCGCCCACTGTGCCGGAAGAACCCCGGACAGAGCATGAATTCATGAATATCCTGTTTTTGGCGGCAGACAATGGAGAGGGAATGAGCGGGGGATTAAAGAAAAAAGACCTTAGAAACTGCCACACGGATTCTGTGATTCTTATAGCTGTTGACATGACTGATAAACGGATCAGTCTGATATCATTTCCCCGGGATACCCTGACATATGTGCCTGGAATAAAAGGATTATACAGAATCAACGGCGCGTTTAATTGCAGTAGCAGCATCAGGGAGGGTCTGGAAAGGGCCTGCGAGACTGTAGCTTACCTGATGGGAGGAATCAAGCCAGACCACTATGTGCTGGTTACTCCGGACCTGGTTGTGAAGACAGGAGACGCCATAGGCGGCTTAGACATCGATGTAAAAACGGGCTTTCATGTTGGCAGTGAAAAAAAATACAAAAAAGGGCTGCAACATTTGGATGGAGAGGGAATCAAAGACTACGCAAAACTTCGGAAAAGTGCGAACACCAACAACAACGACATAGGACGGACTGAGCGGCAGCGCCAGATCATAACCGCATTGTTTGAAAAAATAAAAAAGAATACAGATTACGCGTATGATATCCTTGATGTGATTGTGGAATGCTTTGATCAGGACTTCTTTTCTGATATGACCGTTGCAGATATATTGGAAATGCTGCCGATTATTGATGGATTCGATTATAGCAGCATCAATAATTATGTGATGGATGGCGAACTGGAACTGTCAATGATGCATTACAATCTGAACTTTATGGATCAGAAAAAACGCCAGCACACAATCAAAGAAGTATATAATGTGGAAGTGCCTAGGCTGTCGCTGAATTCCAGAGGCTACGCAAATTATCTGTACAAACATGGCTTTGACATTGTAAAAACGATTCGCGTGTGCGATGAGGTTGTGTCTTGGGCGAGCCAGCATGGTTATGGCGGTGAATGGCTGACGACAGCAAAAAAGCGCTGCGAAGAAGCAATCAGCGCGTTCTCGGAAGTTGATGACAAGCGTGAGAAGAGCGCGACGATCAAAGCCGAGAAGAAGAAAGAGGCGCTTCAGGAGGCTGTATTAAATCTTGCAAGAGACTGTGATTATACGGGCAATACGGACTTTAACGCAATGGATTGGTTCAACAAAGATCCGTATATCAACGAGTATTATCAATATGACTGGAGTTAAGCGCGTGAATCGATATGCTTTCTGCGCAAGGCTATTTGTATAGTTTGGGGGTGATGACTCATGAGAATAAAAAAGTTATGCGCAATCATGCTTCTGGGGGTTGTACTCGTTAATCTGGCAACAGCCTTTTGTGAAAGCGCTTTAAACCAGCCGACAGCATATATACTGAACCCTCCGACTGTGCCCGAGGCTCCAACATTGCAGCATGAATACATGAATATCCTGTTACTGGGTGTTGACTATGGAATTAAAACGGGCGGCACAGGGAAAGCGGATATTCATAACTGCCATACGGATTCCATTATCATGGTTTCGCTGGACCGCACGGACAAAAGAATCAGCCTGATATCCTTTCCGCGAGACACGCTGACTTATGTGCCCGGTGTCAATGGAATCTATAAACTGAATGCCGCGTTCAACTGCAGTGATTCGGTGGAACAAGGGTTGCAGCGAACGTCGGATACTATCGCCTGGCTGATGGGCGGGATCCGCCCTGATCATTATGTATTAATTACACCGGAATTAGTCACGCATATCATCGATGCGATAGACGGCCTGGATATTGATGTGCTGACCGGATTCCACGTTGGAAAAAGTATAAAGTATGAAAAAGGATTTCAACACCTGGATGGTCAGGGCGTAACCGATTACGCGAGATTGAGAAAGAGCGCGAATCAGGACAGCAACGACTATGGCCGTACCGAGCGCCAGCGGCAGGTATTGACGGCGCTGTTTGAAAAGGTCACGGGGAATCTGGATTATGTTTACGATATCCTTGATGTCATCGTTGAAAATTTCGGCAGCCTGTTCTACTCCGATCTGAGCGTGGCCGATATCGTGGATATGTTGCCCCTTGCGGAGGAGCTTTCGGGCGGCAGGATGGACAATTATGTCATGGACGGCGAACTGGCGTTTGCCATGCGCTACTGGAACTTCAGCTTTATTGACCAGAAGAAGCGGCAGGAGACGATCCGGACAGTCTACGGTGTGGATGTCCCGCGGCTCACGCTCATCTCTCATGTCTATGTCAACTACCTGTACAAATACGGCTTTGAAACCGTGAAGGCTGTGCGCGTCGCCGACCGGCTGGTCGCCTGGGCGAAGGAAAACGGCTTTGACGGCTCGGAACTGGCCGAGGTCGAAAAAGCCAAAGAGAACGCCATCCAGGCGCTTTCCGATGTGGATGATAAACGAAAGAGCGAAGATATCAACAAGGTGGAAAAACGGAAGAGCACCCTGAAACAGAAGATCACCGCACTGAAGAACGCCTGCGGTTATCCGCAGAAGCTGAATTATGAGATCACGGAAGACGACAAGTTCTATCTGGATCCGGATATCAATGAGTATTATCAGGTCGACTGGCGCTGATGACACGCAAGGGGAATCGGCTGGAAAAAGGACGACGATATGCGTAACGAAATGGATATCATCGAAAAAACAAAATACAACCGGCGGCACCGATTCCTGATGCGCGGCGTTCGCCTGACGAATATCGCGCTGATGACGATTCCTTCTATGGTCGGATGGGATCTGTATTACTCGACCCAGACGCGGGAGCTGTATTTCTGGCGTGGCAGGCTGTTCATCATATTCCTTTTTGCGGTGCTGTATACCATATTCAGCAGGGTATACAACGCGCTTCACGTGTCGATCTCACATATCTCTGAGCTGGTCTACAGCCAGATGCTTGCGCTTGGCCTGTCCGACGCGATCATGTATATGGTCTATGTCCTGCTGGGGAAAGGCTATGTGCGCGTGTGGCCCATGGTGGCCGTGTTTGCCGCGCAGCTGCTGATCTCTGTCGCGTGGTCCTCAGCGGCGCACTGGCTGTACTTTAAGCTCAGCCCGCCGCTCAATACGATCGTCGTATGGGATAAGCGGCAGGGCGTCGAGTCGCTGTTTGATGATTATGGACTGGAAAAACGGTTCAGGATCAAAGCGATCTTACCCATTGACGAGGTCATTTCCGATATGACGACCATTGAGGATGCCGAGGCCGTCTTCCTGTGCGGCATTCACAGCCATCAGCGCAATATCATCATCAAGCAATGTGTGGCAAAGGATATCCGGGCATACGTGATCCCCAGGGTCGGAGATATGATCATGAGTGGAGCCCGGCCGATCCATTTGTTCCACCTGCCCATGCTTCTTGTCCGGCGTTATAATCCGTCGCCTGAGTTCGTCATGATCAAACGCGCGTTCGATATCCTGTTTTCGGGCCTGGGACTGGTGATCGCCTCCCCCCTCATGCTCATTGTGGCTTTGCTGATCAGACGGGACGGCGGCACGGTATTCTACCGTCAGAAGCGCCTCACGAAAAACGGCAAGGTGTTTGAAATACTCAAGTTCCGCAGTATGCGCATGGATGCCGAGAAGGACGGCGTGGCCCGCCTCTCGACCGGCGAGCATGACAGCCGGATCACGCCGGTTGGGCGTGTGATCCGCGCCTGCCGGCTGGATGAGCTGCCGCAGCTCTGGAATATATTTGTCGGCGATATGTCTTTTATCGGCCCTCGTCCTGAGCGCCCTGAGATCGCCGAACAGTATGAGCGGGAGCTACCGGAATTCTCCCTGCGGCTTCAGGCAAAAGCGGGACTGACCGGATACGCGCAGGTATACGGCAAGTATAATTCGACACCGTACGACAAACTGCTGATGGACCTGCGGTATTTGTCCCACCCCAGCATCGCGGAGGACCTGAAGATCCTTTTTGCGACGCTGAAGATCCTCTTCCTGCCGGAAAGCACGGAAGGAGTTAAGGAGGATCAGACTATTGCAATGGATACCTGACGCAGAGAATGATTCGCTTGGGAGATGACAATGAAAAAGTACGCCGTTATAACAATGGATGTAGAGGATTGGTATCATACCTACTTCCCGCGTGACGATGTTGAAAAATCAGTGACTCTGCTTGATGGACTTGATGTTGCGCTTAACATCATGGATCGAAAAAATATCAAAGGGAGTTTCTTTGTTGTGGGGGAAATCGCGGGAAAACTGTCTGACAAACTTAAAGTAATGGACTTAAACGGTCATGATATTGCGTTTCATAACTGGCAACATATCAGACCGGTGGATATATCTACCCGTGATTATAAAGAACAGCTTCAGCATGGCCGACAGATTCTGGAAAGCATTCTCGGCCATGCGGTATCGGGATATCGTGCGCCTTCCTTCGGTATTGATGATGAGCGCTTTGCAGCTGTAAAAGAGCTGTTTCAGTATGATTCGAGTATGATCAAACCGCAGCGATCCGCTAAATATGGTCAGGTTCATTTGAAGGGCTTTACTGAAGTATTTCCAACAATCTATAAAGACAATGGATTCACAGAATTCGAAGTTTCAACGCAGAGCATTGCCGGCTTAAACTTGCTTTTGGGCGGTGGTTATATACGAATGCTTCCCTGGATGTTTATGAAATGGATGACAAAGAAGTATTTGGAAACAGGGAAGCCTTATGTCATGTATATACATCCAATTGATTTATCAGCCAAACCAATCCCGAGAGTTAAGGGGATAGGCTTTGGAAGATATCTACGAACTCATATTGGAAGAAAAACGATGGCGAGAAAGTTTATGAAAGTGATCAGGATGCTTGAGGACGAGGGATACGAGTTTGTGACTTTTGAACAATTAAGAAAGATGGATCTATCCAATGGATAAAGTCTTGTTAGCTGACGGGCATGCGCGCCAGAGCCTGGCCTTGGCAAAAGCGTTTCATGAATTGGGATGCTTTGTTACAGCTGTCTGCTCCTCGAAATTTGACGTATGCTCTCAGTCCAGATATGTTGATAAAGTCCTTATCGACAAATCAATCCAGGAACGTCCCGATCTGCGCATAAAGTGTTTATACAACGAAGTATCAAAAAACGGATATACGCTTGCTGTCGCGTTTTCGGACACGAGCGCTGAACAAATCTCGCTGAACAAAGAGCTGATAGAAAAATACTGCAAAACGGCTGTGGTAAACAAGGATACGTTTTATCTCGCGTATGATAAGCTGCACACCATGCGGATTTGTATGGAGAATGGCATTCCGTGTCCGAAAACATATTTCGATTGTAAAACAAAGGAGGATGTTTTAAAGCTCAATCTTTCCTTTCCCTTGGTCATCAAGCCGAGGTCTAGTTATGGCGCCATAGGATTTCACAAGGTGGAATCCTTTCAGGAACTTGAAAAGTGCCTTGCGGGTGATGTAAATATTGAGCACCTGGTCTTTCAGGAATATATTCCGCAAACTGATTTGCAGTATGAATGTTCAATATTTATGGACGAAAACAGTAACGTAAAATCCGCGATGGTTTTTGAAAAAAACAGGTGGTTCCCTGTTCATGGTGGCTCCAGCACGCTCAATACATCTGTGAAGGACGAAACGATTGTTAACGACTGCAGCAGGCTGCTGAAAACCATGAAGTGGCAGGGGTGCGCGGATATCGATCTGATTCGTGACCCGAGAGATCGGGTGGCGAAAATAATGGAAATCAATCCGCGAATTTCGGGAAGCGGGAAAATTGTGCTGCTATCGGGAATCAACCTTGCCCTGGAGATGTTGCAGGCAGCAAAAGGCGAGGAAATAACAGCGTATAGTGATTATTCGGAAGGTATCCGTCTTCGTTGCCTATATACGGATTTTCTTTGGTTTCTGAAATCAAAAGACCGGTTCCGTGCAAAACCGTCGTGGTTCAGCATGAAGAATACACATGAGCAGGTTTTTTCCTGGGATGACCCGAAACCTTTTCTGGCTTTTTCCATTGGGTCATTACTGAAACTAAAAAAGGAATTACAGAAACGAAAAGGGTAGTGAATGAGCGTATGAAGATTTGGATATTGAATCATTATAACAGCACACCTGCTTACGGCTCGCTGACCAGACATTATAACCTTGGAAAATGTTTAATGGAACTGGGACATGAAGTCGCTGTGTTTTCTGCGAACCGTGTGCATAACAGCGGCGCGGTTTTTGACACGAATGGAAAACGGTTCGAAGAGTATGATGACGAAATCGTGCCGTTTGTCTATGTCCGTACGACGCCTTATGATAAGAACGGTGTAAAGAGATATATCAACCTCATTTCATATTACTGGAATGTTAAATACGCCGCCAGGCACTATGAGAAGGAACACGGGAAACCGGATATCATATATGCTTCATCGCTTCAGCCTTTGGCGCTGAATGCAGGACTGGAGTTGGCGAGAAAATATGGTGTGAAATGCATATGTGAAGTCCGGGACCTTTTTCCGGAGTTTCTTGTAAAGGATAATAAGATCACTTATCAGAGCATACCGGGAAGAATCCTGTTCGGCTGGGAGAAACGCGTGTATACCAAGGCGGACGAGCTGATTTTTACTATGGAAGGGGGAGCAAAATACATTCAGGATAAGAAATGGGATAAAGCTCAGGGAGGCCCTGTCGATTTACAAAATGTTCATCACATCAATAACGGTATTGATATTGCAATGTTTGATCAACAAAGAGACACCTTTTGTTATCCTGACCCGGATCTTGATCAGACGGGTTTAAGGTGCGTTTCATTTACCGGCTCTGTCAGAAAGGATTATGGGCTGGGTATTCTGATTGAAGCAGCGGAATGCCTGAAGGAGTGCCAGAACATAAAGCTTCTGATCTGGGGGACGGGAAACTGCACTGAAGAACTGAACCGGGAAATTGAAAAGAGACAGTTGAAGAACATAATTCTTAAAGGTTATGTTGATAAAAAATACATTCCATCAGTCGTGAGCCGCTCTTATTTAAATCTTGCTACGTTAAAAGACAGTTATCTGTATAAATATGGAGTTTCACAGAATAAGCTGTTTGACTATCTTGCTGCCGGGAGACCGGTATTGTTTTCTATCAAACCGGGATTTTCGTTTATAGAAGCCAATGGCGCAGGAATGGAATTGGAAGCGGCAACGGCTGTTGATATCGCGAAAGCCATTAGGTATTTTGCTGAACTCCCTGAAGCGGATTATGATGAGTACTGCGCTTGTGCCAGAAAAACGGCGGAAAAGTATGATTTTCATATCCTCACCGACAGGCTGTTACACGAAGTCATAAAAGTGGAGAGATAAAATGCAGTGTTTAAAAGTATGCCATATGACGAGCAACCATTCACCTGAGGATATCCGGATATTTCATAAAGAGTGCGTTTCTCTGGCAAAAGCCGGGTATCAGGTATATTTGGTGGAAAGAGGAGAGACGTATGATAAGGATGGCGTCCATATTATAGGGATCGGATCAACTCCTGCGAATCCTATAAAGCGAATGCTGGAAAGCGCGAAAAAGGTCTATCGCGCTGCGCTGTCTGTCGATGCTGATATATATCACTTTCACGATCCCGAGCTTCTTCCGTATGGATTGAAGCTGAAAAAAAGGGGCAAAAAGGTTATCTTTGACAGTCACGAGGATTTTCCGGCCCAAATGAAGGACAAACCATGGCTGCCGGGATGGGTGAGGAACACCGTCTCGTCGGTGTACAGAAAATATGAAACCCGCGTGGTTCGGCGGATAGACGCTGTAGTGACCGCCACTTCGCATATCGCGGAGCAGTTTACAGGCAGAGCCGGAAAAATCGCTGTGGTCAATAATTATCCAAAGCTTGATGATATCGTCTTCCATGATTCGCCGTTTACGGACAGGGCTCCTATGGTCTGCTATGCCGGAGGGATCAACGAGCTTCGTGGCGAAAAGATCATGATTGAGGCCATGGAGCAGGTCGACGGAACGCTCATTATTGCGGGAGAACATGAAAAAGCCCAGATCGGAGACAAGGTAAAGTATGTCGGAAAGTTGGACCGTGCAGGAGTAAACGATTTGTACAGCCGCGCGGTCGCCGGATTATGTATCCTTAAACCGATTGAAAATTATTACTATTCCCAGCCGATAAAAATGTATGAGTACATGGCGGCCGGCATCCCGTTCATATGCTCGGATTTTCCGGGATGGAGAACCACCGCTGATGAAAGTGGAGCGGGCATTTGCGTTGATCCCGCGAACGTACCTGAAATACGTAAAGCTATAGTTAGTTTACTGAGTGACAGGGAAAAGGCCCAAAAAATGGGCATCAACGGAAGAAACTATGTTATCAGCCATTGTTCTTGGAGCGGCGAAGAGAAAAAGCTGCTGCATTTATATCAGAGCATGAAAGATGCGTGAGTTTTCAGCTGTGCATGAGGGGCTTTAAGTAATGTTCAACAGCAGAAAGATCCGGGTATGAAAGTATTGATTGTCTCCAGGGGAATGCCGTTAAAAGAGGATCCCATGTTCGGTGTGTTCGAAATGGATCAGGCCAGGGCATTGGCGGAGTACGGACATGAAGTGTGCTTTTTTTCAGTGGATCTGAGATCTCTCAGACATAAAAGATCTTTCGGAATGAGAGCAGAAGATCGTGATGGGATCAAAGTATTTCATCTGTCGCTTCCTGTTGGGGCGATTCCGAGAAAGCTGAGACACCTGATCAGAAAAAAAGCGGTGTCATATCTTTATCATAAAGCATTTGCCAAGGCGACAAAGCCGGACATTATTCACGCGCATTTTTTTGATATAGCTTATTGTACGGTACCGCTTTCGAAAAAAACGCATATCCCGCTGGTCGTAACCGAGCATTCAAGTGTTTTGAATCAACCCGCGGTCAGCAGTGTCCTCAGGAAGGAAGCGTACGTTGCGTACACAAATGCATCGCAGGTGATTTCTGTCAGTAGCGCGTTAAAGAGGAGCATTGAAAGACATATCGGCGCAGAAAGCGTTGTCATCCACAACACGATCGATCTGGCTTTATTCTGTCAGATCCATCCGGAAAGGCATCAAGGCTTTGTCTATATCTCGGTATCAAACCTGGTCAGTTCGAAACGAATTGACCTGCTGGTCGATGCGTTTGCAGCGGTTAGAAAGGAGTATCTTGACAGTCAGCTTGTGATTGTCGGAGATGGCCCGGAAAAAGAAAAGCTTGAAAGCGCCAGTGAGCGGCTCCGGTTAACGGACGCTATAACATTTACGGGGAAAATAACAAGACCGGAAATCGCGGAGCTTTATAAGAAAGCGGATTGTTTTGTTCTTCCGTCCGAATCCGAAACGTTTGGGGTGGCTTACGCTGAAGCCATGGCGGCCGGCATCCCAGTTATCGCCACAAAATGCGGCGGACCGGAGGATTTTGTTACAGCGGACAATGGAATGATGATCAATACTGATGATCTGGAAGGACTGATCCACAGCATGATTGCCATAAGAGAAAACAAGAATCAATATCTTTCAGAGAGCATCAAAAGCTATGTGATGCAGGCCTTTTCGCATGAAGTACTTGCAAATGAACTTACTAATACATATAATAATATCTTGGGTAATCTGTGACTGATCTGTTACCCGAAGAGATAAGCATTCTGATACTGGTATAAAAGATTTGAGGAGTACGTGCGTGCGAAAGAATAGCATGATCTTTATCTCATATATTGATTCTGAGAATGCGACATCAGGATCAAGATTGCGTCCCAAGGAGATGCTGAAGGGCTTTAAGGAACAGGGCCTTCATGTTTTGACTCTGACGGGGGACCAGTATGCTCCTTCACGGAAAAAGGACATTCAAAAACTGTTGACCCAAATCAAGACGGAAAAGCCGGCATTTTGCTATATTGAATCCCCAACATATCCTATCATGAAACACCGTGACAGGAAACTGATAAAACAATTACATCGTCAGGGAATTAAAATAGGATATTTTTACCGGGATTTTTATCGTAAATTTCCGATGCGGTCCGGAAGAAGAAGCATTTCCAGAGCAATGAAAGATAAGCTGCTTGATTTTTTGCAATGGAGAACAGACAGGGTTTTAAGGTACTGTGATATCGTTTATTTTCCGTCTGAACAGTGCAAGGAACTGTTTTCTTTCAAAGACATGAGGAGCCTGCCGCCAGCTGGCGAAAACCACCTTCCCTCTGTGCCAAAGCCTGTTAATTACACATGTATATATGTTGGAGGCATAGTGGGCCATTATGATGGGAAGCTGCTGCTGGATACCTTTGAGGAGCTTGCCAAACGGGATAATCGTTATAAGCTCATACTGGTCTGCAGAAAGGATGAATGGGACAGGTTGGATCATCCTGCAAAACAGGCAGAATGGCTGGAGGTACATCATACCAGTGGCGACGAACTTGCCGCACTCTACGGCAGAGCGCAAATAGGACTCGTAAGCCAGCGGGCAGATAATCAGTACAATAAGTACGTGATTCCCGTAAAAACATTTGAGTATATGAGTTATGGTCTCCCGATCGTTTCGGTGAATGTAGAAGCATTAGCTGGATTTATTGAGCAGGTAGATATAGGCCTTGTGGTTCACGCGTCTCCATCGGATTTTGCTGATGGTATTCAGAAGATCTTGGAAAATGATTGCTATAGTGAATATTGCAGAAGAATAAGTCAGAAACTGTTAACACAAAACCTCTGGAGCCATCGGGCCCAGTCGGTCATAAGGGATCTGGGCTCATTGGAGAAGCAGAATGGCTGAGAATCAAACGCCCACAGGCGATAAGCGGAAGCAACCAGGCTCTGTAACGCAATCGCTGTCCGTCGGAAAAGGTGCGCTGCATCTAACAGCGGCTAAAATCATGACAACTTTGATTGCGTTAGTGTCGAATATGCTGTTGGCAAGATTCAGAACACTCTCTGAATATGGCACATATTCTCAGATTCTTTTGGTCATTAATCTTTTTACAACGCTTCTCATGCTTGGTCTGCCCAACAGCATCAATTATTTTCTCGCCCGGGCTGAAACACAGGCGGAGAAAGCTCATTTTTTATCTGTGTATTACACATTAAGCACAGCTCTGAGCATGGTCATCGGATTTGTGCTGGTCCTATCCATTCCGCTGATAGAGGGCTATTTTCACAATCCAACGATCAGGCACTTTTATTATTTTCTGGCCCTTTATCCCTGGTATTCAATTATTTCATCCTCTGTAGAAAATGTATTGGTAGTTTATCAAAAAACCAATTCTTTGATGCTATACAAAGTGGCGGTCAGTGTATTGACGTTAAGCGTAATACTTGTTGTAAAATGGGCAGGGTGGGGCTTTTCTGAATACATGATCTTATTTGTTGGGGTGCATTGTTTGATTGCTCTTTCGGTTTATGGGATCGCAAACCGAGTAAGCGGCGGTATCGGCATACTATTCAATAAATCTCTGATAAAGAGCATATTTGTTTTTTCGATTCCGATTGGATTGGCTACAGTCGTTGGGACACTGAATACTGAGATTGACAAGCTGATGATCGGATATCTGATGAGTACAGAGCAAATGTCCATATATACAAATGCTGCCAGGGAATTGCCGCTGACGATAGTAGCTAGTTCCATTACTGCAGTATTGCTTCCTCAATTAACGATAATGATAAAGAGGGGTCAAACAAAAGAAGCACTGAAACTCTGGGGAAACGCGACAGAATTATCCTACATAGTGATTGCCTTCCTGGTGTCCTGCATTTTTGTATTTGCGGAAGAGGCATTGACCATACTTTATTCAGCTAAGTATTTGCCAGGTGTTGGCGTTTTCCGTGTTTACACTCTGAACCTGCTGCTTAGAGTCACATACTTTGGAATTGTGTTAAACGCCTGTGGAAAGACTAAAAAGATATTCTGGTGCAGCATATATTCATTACTGCTCAATATGTTGCTTAATCCGTTATTTTACTATTTGTTTGGAATGATCGGTCCGGCGATCGCGACATTTCTGGCGATTCTGCTGATTCAGCTTCTTCAGCTGAAAATGACTTCCGTAATAACGGATGTAAGCTTTTCTGGCGTATTTCCATGGAAACGGCTTGGTGGGATCACAGTGCTTAATATAGTTTTCGCTGCTGTTTTCTGGGGGATTAAGCATTTGTTGCATTTAGAAGCGGTTATAGGGGGTATATGGGAATCAATTCTTCTTGGCTGCATTTGGTTTGCCGGTTATTTTCTTATTATGAGGAAAAAGCTGATTTTAAAATGGAGTCTGCTGAACGCAAAGGGAGATGTTTGTGAGTGAAAACATTCTCTAATTCAGCTAAGGGTTTTTGGGAAAAGCACTGTAGCGGAATGAATGCGGTGATTTTCCCGGGTGTAGAATAGGTAGGCAACACGATTGCTGGTCCCAAAAAGTTGTCAATAAGTCTTTTGTAGAAGAACACTGCCTGATTGCCAGGAATCCGGCAAGAGTAATCAGGAAAATTGGAAGTGATTAATGTGAAGATCGTAACCGTGGTCGGGGCAAGGCCCCAATTCATCAAAGCCGCCGCCGGCTCCCGCCAGCTCAGAAAGGAGCACCGGGAGATCCTCGTTCACACCGGGCAGCATTTTGACGACAATATGTCCGCGGTCTTTTTCAGGGAAATGGGGATCCCGGAGCCGGACTATAATCTGGGTATTTCCGGGGGAACGCACGGACAGATGACCGCCAAGATGCTGGTGGGGATCGAAGACATTCTGATCAGCGAGAAGCCGGACGCTTTGCTGGTGTATGGGGATACCAATTCCACGCTGGCGGGCGCGCTCGCTGCTGTGAAGCTTCATATTCCCGTGATCCACGTAGAGGCCGGCAACCGGCTCGGTACGCTGGACAGTCCGGAGGAGGTCAACCGGATCATGACGGATCATGTGGCTGCGCTGGATTTCTGCGCCACTGAGGACGCGCTGGAGAAGCTGAAGCGGGAGGGGCTCGGAGACCGCGCCTACTGCGTCGGGAACATCATGTACGACAGCTTCCTGCACTTTGCGGATCAGCCGTGGGACCATCCGAATATCCTGGATTTTGACGGCCATCCGGTCACCGTGCCCGCCGAGTATTATTACATGACCTGCCACCGCCAGGAGAATACCTACAGCGACGAACCGCTGACGGAGATCCTGCTGGCCATGAACAGTCTGGACGCTCCGACGATCTATGCGGTGCATCCGAGAAACCATGAGCGGGCCAGGCGGATCGTCGGAAAGAACGGCTTTACCAACATCCTTCTGACACAGCCGGTCGGATACTCCGACTCCGTTCATCTGACAAAGAACGCGAAAAAAATCGTCACGGATTCCGGCGGATTACAGTGCGAGGCGTTTTACGCGGGGGTCCAGTGCGTATTTGTTCTGGATTATGTGGTCTGGCCGGAAACGATGGTCGGCAACCGGAATCAGCTGGCCAAAGCGGATCATAAAGATATCCTGGATAAGCTCGGCAGGCAGCAGAGCATCGATCCTTCATACAAGCCCTTTGGCGACGGCCATGCCGCCGAGGCGATCTGCAGAATCATCACGGAGTGGGAAAGGAAAAGACATTCATGAAGTATGCGCTCATCGGGTGCGGCCGCATCTCGCCGAATCACATTGAGGCCGCAAAAAACAACCATCTGGAATTTGTCGCCATGTGCGATATCGTTCCGAAAACCATGCAGGAAAAATCTGAGTGGTTCGACCTGGAGGCGGTCCGCAAGTATACCGATTACAGGGAGCTGCTGGAAAAGGAAAAGCCCGACCTGGTGGCGATAGCGACGGAGTCCGGCAAGCATGCCGCCATCGCGCTGGACTGTATCGCGGCCGGCTGCAACGTGATCATCGAGAAGCCGATCGCGCTTTCCATCGCGGATGCCGACGCGATCGTCCGGGCCGGCAGGGAGGCGGGCATTGTCGTCTGCGCCAATCACCAGAACCGTTTCAATAAATCAGTACAGTATATGCGCAAGGCCCTGGAGGCCGGACGCTTCGGCCGGCTCTCGCACGGCGCGGCGCATGTCCGCTGGAACCGGGGGAAGGGCTACTATGACCAGGCTCCGTGGCGCGGTACCTGGGCGCAGGACGGCGGCTGCCTGATGAATCAGTGCATCCACAATATCGATCTGCTCCGCTGGTTCATGGGCGACGAAATCGACGAAGTCATGGCTTATACCGATCAGCTCGCGCATCCGTACCTGGAAGCGGAGGATCTGGGCATGGCGCTGGTGAAATTTTCCAATGGCGCCTACGGACTGATCGAAGGCACCACCAACGTCTACCCGAAAAACCTGGAAGAAACCCTTTATATCTTTGGGGAAAAGGGAACGGCGAAGGCGGCCGGCGCGAGCGACAACATTATTGAAGAGTGGCGCTTTGCCGATGAGATCGACGATCCGGCGGAAGTCAAAAAGCGGTTTTCGGAGAATCCGCCGAACATCTATGGCTTTGGCCACACGCCGCTGTACGCGGACGTGATCGAGGCGATCAAGGCCGGCCGGGAGCCGCTGGTCAACGCTGAAGCCGGAAAACGGGCGCTGGAGCTCGTGCTCGCGATCTACAAGTCCGCGGCGGAGCACCGGCCCGTGAAGCTGCCGCTGAAGGAGTGCAGCACCATGGATTTCGTTGGCAGGTTTGACAAGAAATAAGAGGAGGATCGTATGAGCAACTATTCTGTTCATCCCACAAGCGTCGTTGATGACGATGTCAGGATCGGCGAGGGGACTGTCATCTGGCACTTCAGCCATATCCAGTCCGGGGCGAAGATCGGCGCGCGCTGCTCTCTCGGCCAGAACGTCAATGTGTCCAACAATGTCAGGATCGGGAACGGCTGCAAGCTCCAGAACAATGTTTCCGTGTATGAGGGCGTGGAGCTGGAAGACGACGTCTTCTGCGGCCCCTCCTGCGTGTTCACCAACGACCTGACGCCCCGAGCGAAATACCCTAAGGGCAGGGCGGCCTATAAAAAGACGCTGGTCAGGCGCGGCGCTTCCATTGGCGCCAATGCCACGGTCGTGTGCGGCAATACGATCGGCGAGTGGGCGATGATCGCGGCGGGCGCCGTCGTCACGACCGATGTTCCGAATCACGCGCTGATGATGGGCGTTCCGGCACGCATCCGGGGCTGGGCGTGCGAGTGTGGCGACGTTCTTTCTGATGATCTGGTCTGCAACAGGTGCGGGCGGACCTACAAGGAGTCCGCGAACGGGTTGGAGGAAGTAAAGTAAATGCAATTCAGGGATTTATCCAGACAGTATGAAGCGCTGAAGCCCCAGATCGACGAAGCGATGACGCGGGTCGCCGCCTCCGCGCGGTTTATATCCGGGCCGGAGGTAAAGGAGCTGGAGCAGGCGCTGGCCCGGTATGTGGGCGTAAAGCACTGCGTCACCTGCGCGAACGGGACCGACACCATCACCATAGCTATGAGGGTATGGGGCATCGGCAAAGGGGATGCCGTGTTCGTCCCGGATTTCACCTTTTTTTCCTCCGGCGAATGCCCGGCGGATGAAGGCGCGACGCCGATCTATGTGGATGTTGACCCGCGCACCTATAACCTGGATGCGGTGAAGCTGGAAGCGGCAGTCCGGAAGGTCCAGGCGGAAGGAAAGTATAAGGCGAGGGCGGTCGTGGCGGTCGATCTGTTCGGTCTGCCCGCGGACTATCCGGCGATCCGGGCGGTTTGCGAGAAATACGGCCTGCTCCTTCTGGAGGACGCGGCGCAGGGCTTTGGCGGCAGCGTGGACGGCAGGAGGACCTGCAGCTTTGGCGACATCTCCACTACGTCTTTTTTCCCGGCAAAGCCGCTGGGCTGCTATGGCGACGGCGGCGCCATTTTTACCGACAGCGACGAGTGGGCGGACCTGATCCGCTCGATCTGTGTTCACGGCAAGGATACCAGCAATCCCAATGATCCGAACGCGAAGTACAACAATATCCGCCTTGGCAAGAACAGCCGGCTGGATACCCTGCAGGCCGCTATCCTCCTGCCGAAGTTCAAGGCGTTCACGGACTATGAGCTGGCTGATGTGAACAGGGTCGCCGCCTGGTATACCGAAGGGCTGAAGGACTCGGCCCTGATCCTGCCGACTGTCCCGGAAGGCTTCACCAGCTCCTGGGCGCAGTATACGGTGCAGATCCCGGAAAACGTGGACCGCAAGGCGGTACAGGCCAGCCTGAAGGCCGCCGGGATACCGTCCATGGTCTATTATATGAAGCCCATGCATCTTCAGGGGGCATTTGAGGGGACCGACAGCGCCGTGGCGGACTGTCCCGTCACCGAGCGGCTTTGCGCGACCGTCCTCAGCCTGCCGCTTGATCCGTATAAGACCAGGGAGGATGTGGAGCTTGTGGTCTCGGAGCTGAAAAAGGTGTTATAATCAGCGGTCGCGGCGTTCGTCATTTACATGACAGGGCCGGGATGATTCAAGAAAATGAAGGGGTATGGAAGGATGGAATTCAACACGATTTATCAGGGCCTCATCACGGGCAGGGAAAAGCTGGCGCTGGTGGGCCTCGGCTATGTGGGTATGCCCATTGCGGTCGAGTTTGCGAAGCACGTGCAGGTGATCGGTTTTGATATCAACGAAAAGCGCGTAAATGAATACGCGAACGGCATCGACGCGACCAACGAGGTCGGCGAAGCGATCAAAAACACGACGGTGGAGTTTACGGCGGACCCGACCAGGCTGAAGGAAGCGCGGTTCATCATCGTGGCCGTACCGACGCCCGTGAACCCGGACACGACGCCGGACCTGCGGCCCGTGGAGGGCGCTTCGCGGACGGTGGGCCAGAACCTGACGCCCGGGAGCATCGTTGTTTTCGAGTCGACGGTGTACCCCGGCGTGACGGAGGATATCTGTGTGCCGATCATAGAGAAGGAAAGCGGACTCAAGTGCGGCGTAGACTGGAAGATCGGCTACAGCCCGGAACGCATCAACCCGGGCGACCGGGTCCATACGCTGACCACCATCCGCAAGATCGTTTCCGGCATGGATGAGGAGTCGGCGTACGAGATCAAAAAGGTGTATGACATCGTGATCAAGGCCGGCACGTTCCCCGTATCCGATATCAAGACGGCCGAGGCGGTCAAGGTCGTGGAGAACAGCCAGCGAGACATCAATATCGCGTTCATGAACGAGATCGCCATTATCTGCGACAAGCTGAAGATCGATACGGACGAGGTGCTGGCGGGCATGAACACCAAGTGGAACGCGCTTGGCTTCCGGCCGGGTCTGGTCGGCGGACACTGCATCGGCGTGGATCCGTACTACCTGACGAACGCCGCCGAGATGCTCGGCTATCACAGCCAGATCATCCTCAACGGCAGGAAGGTCAATGACAGCATGGGCGCGTTTGTCGCGGACGCCGCGATCAAAGAGATGATCGAAGCGGGTATGGCGCCGAAGAAGGCCACGGTGGTCATCCTGGGGATCACCTTCAAGGAAAACTGCCCGGACACCCGCAACAGCAAAGTGGTGGATATCATCCGCCGTCTGAAGGAATATGACATTCAGCCGGTCGTGACGGACGCGTGGGCGGATGCCGAAGTGGCAAAACGGGAGTACGGGGTCGATCTGGTCGCCTGGGAGGATGTGCCGAAGGCGGACTGCGTGATCGTCGCCGTCGGACATAACGAGTTCCGCTCTATGTCCATGATGCAGCTCAAAAAGCTGTTCAGAAGCGAGCTGCCGGATGAGGAAAAGGTCCTCATCGATGTCAAGAGCCTGTACCGTATGGATGAGCTCAAGGCCTCCGGCATGCGGTTCTGGAGACTGTAACATGATAACGCAGCCCGGAAGGTCATCTGCCTCCCGGGCTGTGCTATTCGATTCGTCATCGCGTTCCGCTGTAGGTGTTGCTCAGGTCCGCGACGATGGCTTTTGATGGGTCGAAAGCCTTGTGCCTGGAGACGGCGACGCGCTTCATCAGCTCTTCGTAATAAAGGTCCTCGTCGATGGGCAGCGTCACTTCCCTGCCCAGGAAGGCGGAGAGGTGCATGGCGTTGGAGAGCGTCAGGCCGTTGATGCCCTCCCGGCCATCGGCGACCAGGGGCTCGCCGCGCAGGATCGCTCCGCCCCAGGCGTTCACAACGCCGGTGTGCTGGGGGTTCTGACCGTCTGTTTCCACCAGGGTCTTTGTCGAGGGCATGCTGGCAAAGGGGTCCTTGTTGGCGGCGCTCCATTCCGGCTCGGAGACGCTGAACTCCTCCAGGTACAGCCGGTCGTGCTCCACCAGCAGCCTGGCGCGGTCCATCTGGATCTCGAAGCGGTTGGTGCCGTGGGCGTCGCCGGTCGTCGTCACGAATACGCCGGTGGCGCCGTTTTCGTATTCCACGTAGGCGGTCACGTCGTCCTCCACCTCGATGTCGTGCCACTGGCCGAACCGCAGGTGGGCGTCCACCTTCATGGGCATCCCGCAGATCCACTGCCACAGGTCCAGCTGGTGGGGACACTGGTTCAGCAGCACGCCGCCGCCCTCGCCCGCCCAGGTGGCGCGCCAGGCGCCCGAATCGTAGTACACCTGGGGGCGGTACCAGTCCGTGATGATCCAGTTGGTGCGGCGGATGCGGCCGAAGCGGCCGGATTTTACCAGCTCCCGCATTTTGCGGTAGACGCAGTTGGTGCGCTGGTTGAACATCAGGGCGAACACCACCTCCGGGTGGCGGTCGGCCATCGCGTTCATCTCGCGCACCTGCTTCGTGTATACGCCTGCCGGCTTTTCCACCAGCACGTGGATGGAGCGCTTCATGCACTCGATCGCCAGCCCGGGGTGGGCGTAGTGCGGCGTGGCTACGATGCAGGCGTCGATCAGGCCGCTGTCCAGCATCGCCTCGGCGGTATCAAAGAAAGCCACGTCCCTGCCCAGGCGCTTGACCGCCCATTCCCTGCGCGCGGGATTGATATCCGCGACGGCGGTCAGCACGAAGTCGGGGCATTCGCCGTCCACGATCCGGCAGGCGTGCCCGCTGCCCATGTTGCCGATGCCGATGATGCCCAGACGGATCTTCTTTTCCATGGCTGTGCCTCCTCGTTCTCAAAGCAGCCGCTTCAGCGCGCCGCAGGCCGCGTCGAAGGCCGCGTCGCCGCTGGGATAGGTGTAGGCGCCCATTTCGGTGCGCTGCCCGGCCTGCTCCAGACCCTGCAGGCCGTCGAACACGCTCAGGTGCGGCTCCACCGTGACGGCGTCCCCGCCCATGGCGCGGTATTCGTTCAGGATCTCCCGCACATGCCCGATGCCGCAGCCGGAGGGCACCACGCGGCCGTCCGCCAGCGCGTCCTTGATGTGCAGGTATTTGATCCGCTGCCTCAGCAGCGCCCACGCCTCCAGCGTGTCCTGGCCGCACTGCACGAAGTTCGCGGGGTCGAAGATGCCCCGCAGCGTCGGGAAGGTGCTCAGCAGGTCGGCGCAGCGCGGCGCCGTATCCCCGTAGATCCCCTTTTCGTTCTCGTGGCACACGGCGATTCCGCTGCCGGTCGCCGTGTCCAGCATCCGGCCCATCCGGTCGAGCACCTGGCCGCGGAATTCCTCCTTCCGGCCGTCGGGGACATAGAAGGAGAACAGGCGCAGGTTTTCGGCGCCCAGGATGTCCGCCAGCGCCAGCACGTGGCGCAGCTGGTCCAGATGCGCGCCGAAGGCGTCGGTCCCGATCGGGATCTTGCCGATGGGCGAGCCGATCGACCAGACGGTAAGCCCGGCGTCGTCCAGTTTGCGGCGTACCTCGCGCGCCTTTTCTTCGGATATATCGGCGATGCTGGCTCCGTCCACGCCGCGGATCTCCAGACCATTCAGGCCGTTGCGGCGCATCGCGGCGATCTGGCCGTCGATCCGGGCTGAGGCCTCGTCGGCAAACGCGAAGATGCGGATGCTGTTCATCTTTTCCCTCCTCAGGATCAGGCGGGCTGATCCTGACAGTCTGCTGATTGAAAAGGTATGGATCACAGAAACGCATACATTCTATCATGAGTCTGGACCGCAGTAAACATGAAGATGGTCCATTTTACGGGAAAAGTTGATCCGGACGGGATACCCTCACCGTACCAACGGGTACGCTTTCGTGCGGGTTCCTTGATCAAACGCCAAATCCACGCACAATCTTTTAGCATTTTTACCAGATATTAGTATGAAAACAACGGAACCGCTTGACATTTGCCGTTCATTCTGGTAAGAAAGAAGAAAACGCTGAAGGATCCTGCCGGATCCGTTCAGAGCTGAATGGCGTATTCCTGTTCCCTTATACTAATCTCAGATTAAAGCAGCTCATCTTGCACCCGCCTTTTCCGCCCTGGCTGCGTCAGCCAACCTCACCGTACCTACGGGTACGCTTTCGGATGTCTTCCTTGCCAGAACGAAAAATCCGGGCACAATCTTTCGCTGTTTTAACCTGAGATTAGTATTACAAATATATTCCGGAGGAAGTTATG
Source organism: uncultured Eubacteriales bacterium (assembly GCA_902760595.1). Classification (GTDB taxonomy): domain Bacteria; phylum Bacillota; class Clostridia; order Christensenellales; family Aristaeellaceae; genus UBA4246. The sequence goes on along the minus strand of CACWHI010000030.1, from coordinate 5,865 downwards.
AAGAAGTATGCTGTGCCGGTCCTTCTGCTGCTCGTGTTCCTGGCGGTCGGCGTCTCCCTGTGGCTGACCAAGGGCAACCTGTTCTATCTGTTCAACTTCAGCTACATCGGCGGCTCGATCGCCCTGGGCATGATCCTGTTCATCCGCAGATACAGGCACGCGCGCCGGATCGTCCAGCTGCTGGTGGGGCTGTATATGCTGGTGTATCTCGGCCTGATCAACCGGGAAAACATGCAGATCGAGGGCTTCTGGTACTATCTGTTCTCCGGCGTGTTCGAAGCCGCCACCATCCATTACGCCGTGGCCAAGATCTTCGGCCCGCTGATCTTCGGCCGGGGCTGGTGCGGCTATGCCTGCTGGACGGCCATGGTGCTGGATTTCCTGCCCTACAAGACGCCCGCCGCGCCGCGGAAAAAGCTGGGCTGGATCAGGTATGTCACGTTCGCGTGCTCGCTGGCCTTTGTCGCCGCGCTGTTCCTCCTGCACGCGGGAAACATGGAAGGGATCATGTTCCGGGCATTCATCGTGGGCAACATCCTGTATTACGCCTGCGGCATCGCGCTCGCCTTCGCGCTGAAGGACAACCGGGCCTTCTGCAAATATATCTGCCCGATCACGGTGTTCATGAAGCCCATGAGCTACTTCTCCATGATCCGCGTCACCTGCGACAAGGAAAAGTGCGTTTCCTGCGGGAAGTGCAAGCGCGTGTGCATGATGGACGTGGATGTCACGGACAACTCCAGGAAGCGCAAAAACGGCACCGAATGCGTGCTGTGCCTGGAATGCGTGAAGAACTGCCCGAAGGGCGCGCTGTAACGCGGGCCCGGGGGAGAGCGCTGCGCGATGAATGTTTATGTGCCGGAATATTACCCGCGGTTTCGGTGTATCGCTTCAGAATGCCGGAACACCTGCTGCGCGGGGTGGGAGATCGATATCGACCCCGAGAGCCTCGCGCGCTATCAGCGGATGACGGGCGAGTTCGGCGCCCGCGTGAAGCGGAGCGTCAGTCTCGACGGAACACCCCATTTCATCCTGTCGGAGCGGGAGCGCTGTCCCCTGCTCAATCGGGACAACCTGTGCGATCTGATCCTGCACGAGGGGGAGGGGGCGCTCTGCCAGATCTGCCGCGACCACCCGCGCTTCCGCAATTACTTTTCCTCGCGGGTGGAGATGGGGCTGGGCCTGGTATGCGAGGAGGCGGCGCGCGTCATCCTTTCGTGGCCCTCGCGGCTCCGGCTGATCCGTCTGGAGGGGGACGGGACCGAGGAACTGACGGAGGACGAGCGCTGGTTGCTGACCTTCCGCGACGAATGGCTGCGTTCGCTGCCGGAGGAGGGCCCGAAGACGCGCCTGATGGAAACGCTGATCTACCGGCACCTGGCCGACGCGCTCTATGACGGCCGCCTGGACGAGCGGATCGCTTTTATCCGGAAGGCGTTCCAGACCATGACGGACGGCTGGCGGGACGGCCGTGCTGACACCCTCGCGGAGCGGGCGCGGCGCTTTTCGGACGCGGTGGAGTATGACGACGAAGCGCTCGAGCAATGGATCAGCGGCGCCGGCGGCGATCTTTAAATCCTGTATCCATTATTCACGGTGCGGGCGGCCCTGTGGGTCCGGCCCGCTTCTCCGCATGCGCGAGAATCGAAAAAAACGCGGGAGAATATGCCAAAAACCTGTGTGCGTGCGTGTAAGGTCATTCAGCATGATCTTTACACGCACGCACACAGGCTTCGTGGCTTTCGGTCACTTGGCGCCGGTGTCCTTCGTCCCGCTTTCCGGTTCCTGCTGCGGGTGGTTCCGGCTCTTGTTGCACAGGCCGGTCACCTTGCTGTTGCTGAGGATCGTGACGTTCCCGTCCTTGTCGGTGATCTCCGTGGTGCGGATGCCGATATCCGTGACACGGCCATCTATGAAATTGCCCTTGACGTTGGTGGCAATGCTGACCTGGTCGCCCACATGCACCGAGCCCTCCAGCATCATGAAGAAGCCGGCGAGCAGGTCGGAGGCCATGCTCTGGGCGCCCATGCCGACGGCGATGGAGATAATGCCCGCCGAGGCCACCAGGGCCGTAGTGTTGACGCCGAACATATCAAGGATGCAGAAGGCCAGGAAGATGATGGCCGCATAGGTGATCAGGCTGTTGGCGAGGCGGGTGATCGTCTTGGCCCGGAGGCTGAGGCGGTTTTCCAGATGGTTCAGCACCGTCCGGATCACGTACAGGCAGAAGAGCGTGACGACCAGGACGAACAGGGCCCCCCAGAGGGAGAACAGGTTGAGGCCCTTCGACCATTGGACGCTGAATACATAATCGAAGGAGGTCCACCAGCCTTTGGAGGAGGAGAACAGGGCAAAGGCCGCGAACAGCGTCAGGAAAACGACGTAGCCGTCGTAAAAGACCAGCATGGGGCTTTCCTGCCGGGCGGGAGCCGGAATGCTCCCCCGGGCGTGCTCCATGGCCCGCTCGCTCAGCATGCCGGCGGCCGGATAATACAGCAGCACCAGGATCAGCAGCACGGCCAGCACCATCAGCGCGGAGACCATCCGCACGTAGGAATCCCCGAACTCGGGCACGATGAACAGGAGCGTTCTGCCGTCCGCCGCGCTCGCGGATACATATACCTGCCTGCCGCTGTAGCCGGTAAAGCCTTCAAAGCCGCTGCCGGGCTTGACGCCCTCCAGCCAGTCCTCCGCCTTCTGGCCGATCATTCTGGAGTCGGTATGGGCGATAAAGCTGCCGTCCGCGTCGCTGATGGCGGCTGCGACATGCCCCTTCTGCACGGCAAAGTGGTTCACCGTGTATTCGGGCTTCATCCGTTTGAGCTCCGCGGCCAGGTCCCCGGCGCTGTATACCGCCAGCAGGAAGCCGTCCGGCTGCCCGTCTCCGTCCGTCATCAGGATCGCCGCGCCGATCTGCGCCTCATCCGTGTAGGGATCTGCCTCGGGACCCACAACGGCGCAGGGGTAGCCCAGCAGCACCGCCCGGTAGTCCTCGCTCAGGTTCTTTCCGACGGCAAAGCCCGTATAGCTGTTGCTGGAGACGAGCTCCTGCCCGTCCCTGTCGAAGCGCATCAGGTATTCGCTGCCGGCGATGCGGCTGAGCTCCTGCAGGCCCGCGCGCGTCTGGTAGTCCGGGTGCTCCGTCAGGAAGGCCGTCAGCGTCTGCGTGCGGGAGCGGTACACATCCGCGAAGGTGGCGCGGATCGTTTCCTCCTGGTCCCTGCGCCAGTCGATCTCGTTCTGCAGGCTCTCCCGGCTGGTCGCGGCGAAGAAGGCTGCGTTGGACCGGGTCTCCAGCAGCAGCAGCATGGTGGAGAAGACGAGGGTCACCGCGAGCGCCGTCAGGATGCCCGGCCACGTCGTGCGGCACACCCAGCCGAGGGTGACCTTCCCGCTGCCGTTCCCGGCCTTTTCCAGGCGCAGGCGGCGGAATACGTAGAGCTGGATCAGCAGGAGCCCCACGCCGATGATGGCAGAAATGGCCGCGGCGATGTAGACGCCGTTTCCCATGGCGCTCCGCAACGGGATCGTCAGCAGGATATCCGTATCCTCCTGCGGGTAGTGCATCAGCGCCGCCAGGTGGCGCCGGCCCAGCAGGGTGACGATTTTGGTCAGTCCGCCGTTTTCCGTCCTGCGGAAGCTGCCGGCGTTCTCAAAGACCTTCGTCAGGTCCGCGTCCAGCTGCGGGCGCAGCCCGGAGGTGAGGACATCGGTCGGGTAGCCCGTCAGGATGTCGCCGGTTTTGGCATAGGCGGTAATGTCGCCGGTGGAAAGGACGCGGCGGAGCGTGTTGGACCAGTCCTCCAGCGCGTCGTACATCTCCAGCACGGTGCCGCAGGCAAATTCGAAGACCAGACTGTGGTCCGCGTTCCCCGGCACGGGAAGCAGCACGAAGCCTTTGCCGTCGTTCTTGTCCGTTTCCTTCCCGTCCTGGAGGGCGGGATAGAACTCCAGGTGAGGCTTCCGAGGCTCCAGCCCCTGGGTACAGGCACTGAAGATCTCCCCGGGGCTCACGGCGCCGGTGGTGGCTGCGGTCTGGCGCTGACCGTCCAGCAGGGAGACGCTGGCGGCGGATGCCGCGCTGCGGGTCCGCTCCAGCTTCTCAGCGTCTGTCAGCGCGCTGTTTTCCGAATAGATCTTCAGCCCGAGCTCCGCCCGGGTCAGGATGTCGTCTTCATAAATACGGCTGCGCATGAGCAGCTCATTCCTGCCGCTGTCGAGCATCCGCGGGATCGCCCCGAGATAATCGTTCATCAGCTTCAGGTGAGTATTCTCAAAGAGCTTGAAGGTTGCGAAAAAAACGATGGCCGTGATGAGCAGGAATATGATCACGGTTACGGCGGCCAGCTTTTTTCCGTCCTTTTCGCGCAGCAGAACCCGGATCTCTTCAAATGCTTTCATAAGTTGTCACCTTTATATACACATCTCGGAGAGCTTCGTTGTCATGCGCAGCCGCTGTTCAGGGGTTGGCTTTTACACCGCGCGGCGGGCGGCGGCCACGGCCCTTGCGTACATGGAGCCGATGAAGATCTGGTCGACGCCGGACTCAATGAAGTAGAAGCCGGTCAGCAGGCCCAGGCTGAGGGCGAGTAACGCGGGATGGGCGACGGAATAGATGGCCATGATCAGCTCCAGCACGCCCAGGATGATGCCGACCACCATCAGGCCGGTCCCGGTCTCCTGCTTGCTCCTGACGGCGTTGACGATGATCAGCACGCCGTGCAGCACGAACCAGCCGCCGGCCATGTAGAGCAGGATGAAATTGTTCAGCTCGGCGATACCGGGCACCGTGAGGCCGATGATGCCCAGGATCAGGCTGAGGATCGCGAAGAAGAAGCCCTGGCCGAACCGCTTTTCGATGAACCCGCGGACCACGCCGAGAACGCCGTGGATGAAGAACAGCATGATGATGCAGTAGCCCGCGCTCATGAAGGTCAGCAGCGGGGTGGCGAGCATGGCAAAGCCGCCGATGATCGTCAGGATACCGATGACCGTGAACAGGATCGTCATGCTGTTGCCGCCCTTGCAGGTGGCCTTTCCGATGACGATCGTGCTGATGCCGGACTCAATGAAGTAGAAGCCGATGAGGAAGCCCAGGCTGACGGCGAGCATTCCGGGATGAGCGATCGAGTAGACGCCCAGGATGATCTCCAGCACGCCCAGGATGATCTCCAGCACCATGATGCCGGCGCCGTCGTTCTTTTTCCTGTCGGCGATCGCGTCGACGATGGACAGCGCGCCGTGGACGATGAACCAGCCAGCGGCCATGTAAAGCAGCACAAAGTTGTTCATGTTGGCCGCGCCGGGGACCGCGAAGCCCACAATGCCCAGGATCAGGCTGAGGATCGCGAAGAAGAAATCCTTGTTGTAGCGCTTTTCGGAGATCCCGCGGATCACGCCGTAGATGCCGCAGATGAAGAACAGGAAGATGATGTAATAGCCCGCGCCCATAAAGGTAATGAGGGGCGTAGCGGTGAGAGAGATCCCGACCAGGATCATCAGGATGCCCAGGATCACGACTGAGGTAAAGCTTGCCATTTAGGTTCCTCCTCTAAACTTGGTTATGTCACAGGCAGGGCGGAACGCGTGGCTCCGCTCTTCTTTTGCTGAAACACGTTATGATTTTAACATTTTGCCAGCGCTTTTTCAATAGAGGTTTCGGGATTGTCGGCGTCAGATCGGGGTTTCCCCTTGTTTTTTTCAATGGAAGAGCGTAAAATACGTGACCGGCAGGGGCGCTTTCCCCTGACCGATTTGTTCTACTTATTGTAACTATTCAGTCATACAGTAGAGTGAGACGAGGCCCGGTCCGTTCCGGCACGGAATCCCGGAGTCCGCCGATTCATTCGGCGGATGGCGAAGCCA
>CACWHI010000029.1 GCA_902760595.1 uncultured Eubacteriales bacterium | reverse complement strand
TCCAGTCCGCGCTGGACGGCTGCTACCAGTCGCCGAACCTGTACGGCTACAAAAAAGTGAAGCTCCAGGGTCGCAAGGGCTACAGTCTCGAAATCGTCCCCGAACAGGCACGGATCGTCCGATCGATCTATCAGTGGTACGCCTACGGCATGGACGGGCGCGACGTCGGCACGAACAGCATCGCCAACCGGCTGAACGCGCTGGGGCTCGTGACGCTGCACGGCAACCCCTGGACGCCCTCGGCGGTCAAAACCATCCTTAGGAACCCCACCTACGCGGGGAAAATCCACTGGAACGAACGGGAACAGCGCGTGAAGCTGGTGGACGGGCGGCGCGTAAAATCCCGCGTGCTATCCGATACACCCATACTGGTGGACGGGCTCCATGAAGCTATCATCGACGAAGAACTCTGGAATCGCGTCTCCGAAATGATGCAGGGGCACGCGAAGCGCCCCAAGAGCGCGATGCGCTCGCTGGTCAATCCCTTCGCAGGGCTGATCTACTGCGCGGAGTGCGGGCGCGCGCTGCAATGCAAGAGCGATCCCACGCGGAAGGGGGACTTCATCGGCTGCGTGCGTCAGGGATGCCCGACCTTTTCGGCCTATGTGTACGTGCTGGAGGATATGGTGCTGAGCTTCCTGGCTGAGTGGGTCGCGGACTACGAGGCCAGCGCGGAAGCACCCGCGCCAGATCCCGACGCGGAGGCCCGCGCCTCGGCCCTCGCGCATCAGCTGGAGCAGCTCGACGCGCTGGAAAAGCAATCGGGCCGCCTGTTTGATCTCCTGGAGCAGGGCGTCTATACCGTGGAGATCTACAAGCAGCGCCGCGCCGAGCTCGACGCCAGGCTGGCCGCTACGCGCGCCTCCGTTGCCGACCTTCGCGGCGCGTCCCGGAAGCGCCCCGACATCGGCCCCATGATCCCGCAGATCAAAAAGGTGCTCGACGTCTATCGCTCCGCGCCCAGCATCGAGGACAAAAACGCGCTCCTTCACACCGTGATCGAACGCATAGAGTACCGCAAGCCTCGCCGTCTCTATCGAAATAATAACCTCAGCGACTACATAACCCTCACCATCACCCCCAAATACCCCACGGACACAGATAACCCCGACACATCGATTTTTTAGGTCATATTACCGGGATGTCGGATGATGGGATGAATCTCGCCTTTCTTTATCCCGGTATTTAAAAGCGCAAAAAGCAGCCCTGCCGGTGTTCGGCAGGGCTGCTTGATTATGCGTTTTTGTCGGGCGGTTTGTCTTCCCTCTCCTGCATGGCTTCGAGGGCTTTGCGCAGCTTATCGGGGAAGCGGACACCCAGGAGGGCGGCGTTTTCGAGGATCGAGAGGCCCTCGTTGGCGATGTAGTAGAACACCAGGGACGACTGAAAGACCATCGCCTCGTTGCCCAGCGACTTATCCAGCAGCGTGGCCACCAGGACCAGCAGCATCATGATCGCCTTGCGGGCGATGCCAATGAAGCCCGCCTTGCTCGACAGGCGGCCGCCCTCGGTCTTGGGCGACTTGCCGCAGGCGGCGACGATCAGGCCGGTCAGGTAGTCCAGGGCCATCATGGCGACGAAAATCGTGAGCATCGTGTTCCACTCTCCGAAGAGCCCCGCCACCGCGCCGGCGACGGCGAAGGCCGCTTTTGTGATCTTATCCCATGTCATGAATCAAACCTCCTCTGTCAGCTTGACGCCCAGGCGATCGGCGGCGGTTTGGGCGATGGCCGGGCTGCTCTCGATGCCGTCGGCGGTGAGGCCCAGCCGGGCGGCCGCCAGCAGCGTGGAGCCGGAGCCCGCGAAGGGGTCGAGCACGCGCCCGCCGGGCACGCAGATCTTCAGCACCTCGGCCATGAGCTCCAGCGGCTTCTGCACCTGATGGAGCCGCTCATTGGCGGCCACGTTCGCGTGCCGGAACACGCCCGGCAGCACCGGCACGGGCCGATTGACGGACAGCCTCCCCGCCGAGCCCCATGCGATGAACTCCGCCTGCTGGCGAAAGCGGCCCTTCTGTGGGCGGCTGGTGAGCTTGTCCCACACGGCCACGCCGCGCCAGATCCACCCGGCGCGTTGCATGGCGTCGGTGAGGGACGGCAGCATGCGCCAGTCGATGAACAGCGCGCAGACCGCGCCGGGCTTGCACAGTCTGCGGCCCTCTCGCAGTACGTCGGCCATAAGCAGCGTCCAGGTGCGCTGGTCCATGCCGTCGCCGTCGAAGTCCGGCAGCGGGTTGGCCCGCTTGTTGTCGCAGTATTTCGTCGCGGTGCCCGCGCCCTTCGCGGCCAGCGAGACGCCGGCGGCATAGGGCGGGTCGGTGATGATAGCATCGTAGACGCCCGCCTCCAGGCGGCGCATCACGCGCAGCGCGTCCCCTCTGTACATCCTGATCCCCGTCGCGGGGCTTCCTTCGTATCCGTGTACGGCCGCGGGCCGCACTAAGCGACCTCCCCGGCGTCAAAGCGCTGTATCATTTCATATCCTCCGTTTGTGCGTACTGGATGATCCCCCAAAGTAAACCGCCGACCAGCAGGCCGGCGGCAAGGGCCCCCCACGGGGACGCCCGGATTTGACAGATCAGCAGATCCGCGCGAACGACGGCGATCTGTATGGCTTTCGTGGCGTCCATGGTCAGACCACCTTCGCGAACCGGCTGGAAACCCAGGCATTGACGTTCTCATACTCCACCAGATACCAGTCGCGCCCGTCGATCTGGCGCGTCTCGCCCTGGAAGGGCAGGCGGTCTCCCTTGTGCGCCACGGCCAGGATTCGCGTGCCGGACGTGCCCGGCGCGCTGCGGACGTTCACCGTGCCGCCGACGACCTCCACCACAGGCGCGGGCTTGGTCTCGCCGTACATGCCGGTCAGCAGCTCCCGGGTCTTTTTGTCATACACACCGGTGATCGGCAGGTCGTGTGTGTTCTGAAAGTCCTTCACGGCCCGCTCCGTCTCGCCGCCGAAGTCGCCGTCCGCGCCGCATTTGGGCAGGCAGGCCGGGTCCCATTTGAGCAGCAGCTTCTGCATGGCCGTGACGGCGGTGCCGTAATCGCCCTTGCTCAGCCCCGCGGAGGGCTCCTCGGCGGGCGCGGGCGTCTGCGCCGCGGCCTTCGGACCGTCGTTGCCGACGACGACCGTGTGTCCGCTGGTGGCCGTCACGAGGATGTCGCCCGCCTTCAGGTAGGTGTAGGTGTCGGTGTAGCGCGAGCCGGTCAGCTCCACGAAGGCGCCGGTCTTGAGCAGGTTCTTCGGCATGTTGCCGGTGCGAAAGTCGCTCGGCAGGCCCAGGATCCCCGCAAAGGCGCAGCAGACGCGCACCAGCGCGGAGCAGTCGGTTTCACAGTCCGTCGTCACCTTCGACATGTCGAAACCGACCTTCGCGGCCTCGTCGTACAGCGTGTTCCGCTGGTACTGGTCGTAGCCGATGTGCCGGTTCGCCACGGCGGCCTTCGCGCACTGCGCGATCTTCGCCGCGACGCCCGCGTCCTTCGCGCGAAAGACGCGCCAGGTCTTATCGTGCTTGTACCACTTCTGCTTCTTCAGCTCGCGCCCCGTCTGGTTCCCGGCCTGGCCGCCGTGGGCCTTGCCGTTTTCGTCGATCGAAGCGCCGTAGACGTATACCGTTGCCATGTTCGTATCTCCTTTCATCAAAAAAGCCCCTCGCGGGGCGTCGGTCGGTTGTGCTGGTTAGTCAACAATCGGTCTATAAAGTAGTCGCATTAATGGTCTATGTAGTCGCATCAACGGGTTGTCCTGTAATTTTTATCCACCTGCTATTACCATCTGGCCGTGTTCTGAAGTACATTGTTTGAAAACTGCCTGTTTCAGGTATGAAAAGCTGATAACGAAGATACGTCGATGTGCTACCAACGGTAATACACACACCCCATTGATTGCCAGTTAAATCCGATGGCATTCCAACTGGTTGAGTACCAGCTATTTCCACATATGAAACCTGTTTAGCTTTGATATTTAGAAGTATAGTGGTGAGATTGGCAGGGTTACGCTCCCAAGTCCATTTCGCCGTCGATTGTGCAATAGCCTCGCTCAACGCTTTCAGTTCTTCCAGTGTGACGATCTTATCTTTAACCTGCATCAGATTGCCTCCTCTCATTCGATCCCCAGGAAGGTTTTGGCTTCCTCGAGGGTAGCGATTTCAGCGCCGATGTTCGCGCGCGCCTGAGCCTGCTGGGCGGCGGTGAGCGTCTGAGTATCCGCATAGGAAACCGAGCCCTCGGCGGGTGCGCCCTGAGGGCCTCGCTCGCCCTGAGGACCTTGTGGTCCCTGCTCGCCTTGAGGACCCTGTAAGCCCGTTTCGCCTTGAATGCCTTGTGGGCCACGTTCACCCTGAGGCCCTTGCGGTCCCGTTTCTCCCTGTGGGCCCTGAGGGCCGATCTCACCCTGCGGGCCAGTCTCTCCTTGAGGGCCTTGCAGGCCTCGTTCTCCTTGAGGACCTTGCAGGCCGGTCTCTCCCTGAGGACCCTGGGGACCGCGCTCGCCCTGGATTCCCTGCTTGCCCTGCAAACCGCGCTCGCCTTGAGGTCCACTTTCGCCCTGGATGCCCTGTTCACCTTGCGGGCCCTGCTCGCCCCGAGGGCCTTGCGCGCCGGTGTCGCCCTTCTCGCCCTGCGGGCCTGCGGGGCCGTCAAATTCGCCGCTGGCCTTGGCTTCAGACAGCGCCTCCTGCACGGTCGCCTGGATGTCCTCGGCGATCTGCTCCGCACGGTTCGCGGCGCTCTCGCTGGCCTCCACGCCCGCGTTCAACGCCGCCAGCGCCTGCTCGATCGCGCCCTGCTGCACCGGCGTCGGCGCGTCCTCCGTCGGCTGCGCTCGCCGTTCGACCGGGATCGTCACCGTGTACACCGTCTCGCCGTCGTCCTCGCCCGAGTGCAGGAATACCCAGGCATACACGTTCTCGCCCGTCGTCAGGTAGTCATCCGGGATGTTCACGCCGTCCGCGCCCCCGACCTGCGCCTTGGCGCTGCCGTCGTGCGGCCGGTTGGCAAAGTGCACCGTATAGGCCACGGGCAGCTCGACGCCCTCCAGCACCAGCTTCATGCCGTAGTCCCACTGGCAGATCGCCCGCGTGCGCGTCCTGTCCCCTTGTCCAAACGTCGCCGTCACAATGTTGTTCTTCATATCGCGCCTCCCCCGTTCAGATTCACACCGCTGGTATGCAATGTGTATAACAGAGTATATTGTGCGAAATCTGTTTTTCTTTGTCGTGTTTCCCGCCTAGCTGATCCCCAGATACGTCTTCGCCTCCGCCAGCGTGGCGATCTCAACGCCGATGTTCTGCTGCACCTGCGTCTTCTGAACCGACGTCAGTGTTTGCTGTATCGTCGCCACACCGTTCAGCGCTGCAAGGGCCGCCGCTGCGGTGGTAGCGCCAGTGCCGCCGTGGCCGATGGTGACGGGATCGCCCAAGTTGACGAGGTTTTCCAGTGCCGCCGCGATGCGCTGGCCGGTAGCCTCGGTCATCAGTCTGTAATCTGCTGCCGCCATGATGTATCCTCCTTATGCGTCCGTTGATATGCGCTGGCAAAGGTAGCCCTGCGTGTCGATGTAAAAGCCCACGTCGAGCTGAGCCGATGCCGCCGCCCTGAACTTGGCCGGATTGCCGATGATGTAGTTGGCATTGTTGTTACTGTCGATTTCTACGCCGATTGAGGCGTCTTGTAAACTTCCGTTCGCAAACCCATATAGGACCATCTTAAGCGCTCCGTCCTGTGTCTGTCCGGACATGAGCCTTACACGCCGAAGCTCGTCAGAACTTTTGGCATATATGAAGTCCCAGAGGTTATTGCTGCCGCTTTCGTGTACCTTCTTCACGCACCATTCATACGGCACAATCTGGTCGTCTGCCGTTTTCGGCACAGCCCCGACGTTCGCCGCCGTCAGGTTGACGTTACCCGTCCGGTAGCTGTCCTCCGCGTCGCCCTTTACGCCGGTTATGGAGTTGACCTGCGCGCCTGCGGCGATGCCGTCCAGCTTGGCTTTGTCAGTAGCGGACATCAGCCCAGCAGCGCTCTGTGTAGCGGCGCTGTACGTGGTGTCCTGCGCCGGGATGCCCAGCGCCGTGATGTCGCTCTTCTGAACCGCAACAGCCGCAATCACATGCCCCTCGCTGTTGGTCTGTATGAGGTACAGCCCGGACGCGAACGCGCTGCCATGGGCTTGCGCGTGGTCGTAGGCGGTTTTGCCGCGGTCGCCCCTGTAGGCGGTGGAGGACGTCTCGCCAAGCGCCAGCGACGGGCTGATCTCCACGTAGGCGCTGCCGGACCATCGGTAGGTCAGGTTTGTGTCCAGCGCCACGTATATCTTCCCGGTCTCGCCGGTCGCCGGGAAAGCGCTTTGCGAGGCGTACTCAAGCACGTCGTCCACATAGGCCGGAAGCTGGCTGCTTGGCACCTTACCGCCGCTGTCCAGCTCCGCCACGCCGGAGGCCGCGCCCTTCTGCGTGGCAGGGATGGCCCCCACTTCGTTGGCGGTGTACGTGGGCTTGGTTGGCTGCTTGGCCCAGCTTGGCACGGTTGGGTCAGTCTCCTGCGTGATGCACCCGCCCACAAGCGCCTTGATGCGCAACCAGAGGTTCGCCGACCACTGACGGTCGGACATGCGGATTCTATTATTCATGCGCTCACCTTCTAAATAAGCGAATCGAGAACAATATCAATATAGAAATCGGTTTCCAGTAAACTACCGTCGCAGTTTCGCCGCCACTGTACTGGTATTGCCGCATGGGCTCCCGTCGGTTCGCCTTCGCCGTATAATATGGTCCACGCTATTTTTCTCAAATTTTCATCGCTTATTTGAGTCCGCACAGAATATGGTTGCATATTCATATAAGTTATTTTGTCCGGATACGCTCCAAAGGTTGTTCCATAAACTGACCAATATACTTTTTTTCCGTCGTTGGTATATTCATTAATTAATGGTGAATGGTAGTCACTTTCTGTTCCGTTTGAGTATAATTTATGTTCAGTCACATAGTACCCAGCTGTATCACTAATATTCAGCTTGTATAAATTCTTTGTGTCTTCGGTAGCATAAACAAACTGCGTTATCATTCCTCGAGCCAAATAATAGTCAGGCGCGTCATACTCATATCTGTACACAAAATAATTGCTATACCTGATTGGCTGTTGAATTACAGTTTCAAGATCAGAAGAGGCCGTTCCGTATATATCACCATCGCCTTGTGCTTGAGTAATCGGAAAAATGAGTTCATTAAACGGTACATCCTCACAAACGCTACCGTCACCATAATAAGCCGTTACAACAATGCCAGAAAAATCGATAACATCCCCTGAATCGTATTGAATTGTTGTGGGCAGCGTCGTCACCCTGATCTCTGACGGCACCTTAGTTTCTACCAATCCACCGCTGCCATTTTTGGTTACGGAATAATCGTTTCCGTCCTGGCCCTTGCCGGTCAGTTGATCGACCTCTGCATCCACATTCACCTGAACGCTGGAATAGCCATAAAGCTGTTCGTCCGCGGCGCTGTAGGTGCCGTTTTCCGTCACGCGCTTCGTGCCCAGCCGCACCCCATAAGATGGCACCCAAAGGCATGTTCCGCCACCGGACAGCTGCGTGCGCAGCTTATCCACGCCCTCAAAACCGCGCGCCTTACTTCCTGCGTTTATCCGTACGATTTCGCCCATATTGACCTCCTGCTATGCAACTGGTGTATAAACCAGATAACCGTTCGCGTCCACCGTGACGACATACTGCACGTTGTTGATGGTGCCAGTGATCTGCGCCGGGATATTCGCTACAACGCTGCCGAAGCCGTACACAGAAGCCCCCTCCGCCGTGTACGTGCCGTTTTCCGTGACCGTCAGCGTCACGACAGAGGTCTCGTCTTCCGGGAGCCAGTCGAGCGTTTTTACACCTGCACCGTTAGTGCGGATGCAGTCGACGTTTTGCCACGTCTCTTCTGTGCCGTTGTTAATAAAGACGATATTCTTGCTCATGCGATCACCGCCGTATCTACGCCGCTTGCCGTCACGCTGTCCACCGCGATGATGTCCAGTATGCCCTCATAGAGTTCGAGCGCCACCGAACAGCTCACCGTCTGGCTGTTTCCTGCGGACGCCATGGTCCCGCTGACGCTGGCGACGCCCGGCCTGTAGATGTATCTATGGCCGTTCGATGTGATGTCCAGATAGCGCGTCTCGATCTGATACGAATAGCCGACCGGGAAGGTATAGGTCTCAGTGTATACCGTCGCGCTGTTATATGTGTACGTGATCACAAGTTGCGCCGTGTCAATCGCTTCCGCCGCCGCCAGCTTCATGCTGGCCCGCGCCTGTCTTCCGAACCTGAACGACGCGCTCTCGATGTACCCGCCGTACATGGTCGCCTCGTCCGCGTAGACGTTGGCCCGGTCGCCCGGCACGAACTCGCCGTTATCGATGGCATCCAGCATCACCTCGGTGCGTTCGAAGTACCTTGCGGCCAGCAGCGCCAGGATGGACGACACGTTGGACTGGTTGATCAGGTACAGCTCGTCGATCTCGACCACGTTGTCCTGTATGCCCGCCGGGACGTTTTGATTGTTTAGCGTGAACACCTGCGTCGATGCTACCCACGGCAGCGGGAAGGTGTAGCTGCTGTTGTCGGCGGCCGCGTCGGCGCTCTGCGTAAACGTGTAGGCGGTCAGCTTGATCGCCGTGACGTAGTCGCCGTGGTTGACGGTGGGCTTCCAGAAGGTCCTGTCCAGCGGCACCAGCGCCGCCGTGGCGTCCAGCGGCAGGATGGTGATCTTACTGACGAACGCCGTCTTGACATACGCGCCGCACGCGAAGCACACCCACTGCAAGCGCTCCCGCGCCGTCTGCGCCGGGCAGTAGCCCGTGACGGTGGCATTGGTCAGCGCGCTGTCCAGCGTATAGTCGATGGTGGCCACGATGCCCCCGCTGCCGCTCTGGCGCACCATGGTATCGTCCAGCACGTCCGAGAGCGCCGCGCCGCTGTACATGGCCTCCGCAAGTTCCACGCCGTCCAACAGCGCTACCTCCGAACGCGCGCGCACATGCACCGTGTTCTCGTCCACGCGCTCGGCGTAGTCGATCTGGTAACTGGCCCATATCGCGTCGTTGTCGTCGAACAGCTGCGCCGTATTGCCCGCGTCTATGTCGTCGTCCGTAAGGATGTCCACGGAGAACTCATTGATCGGCAGCGCATCGCACACCAAGTCCACCCGCGGCGAGAAGTCCAGGTTCTGCAGCGCCGCGTAGATCTCCTCTGTCTGGAAAATCTTGATATACATATCCTACACCTTGCTCGGCTCGTTGGCGATGATCGTGAACGTTGCGTTTTCCCAATAGGTGCGTCCGCTGTCCATCTCTTTCCATCGGTCGGAAACACTCTCCACCCGGGCGTTCACCGTCAACGTGCCCTGGTTGTAGGGCAGTACGAATGTATGGCCTGACACCGGCGCGTTGAGTACCTCGTAGATCGCCGCGTATTTCGCCTGATCGAACAGCGGATACTTGAACGTCACGTCATACTGCATATAAGTGCCGATGACATCGAAGAAATAATGCTTGTTCAGCAGCAGCCCGCTGATGTCGCTGGCTGTCAACACGGACGTGCGCGTCACTTCAATCTTGACGTCGTAAATGACGCCGTCGATGGTCAGCATCGAAAAACGCCTCCTTCACGCGGATCAATTCGGCGTTGAGAGTCTCACGCCCACGCGCTGCATCTCTTCGTTGTTCAGCCTGTAGACCGCCCTGGCCAATTCCGTCTTGTTCAGCTCCAGCACCACGGTCATGCTGCGCGGCGCGTTGCCCCTCGGCATCGCGCCGGCCACCGCCGACGCCACCATGCCGCGCAGGCTGTCCAGGCCCACCACGGCCTCCGGGCCGGCCTCGCCGCCGCCCAGCAGCTTCCCGCCGGACATGCCGAAGATCGTCGGGCTCGTCAGGATCATGCCGTCCTTCATGGCCTTCGCGTACCAGTCGATCGACAGGCGCGGCACGCTCGGCGGCGCCAGGGAGAACGAGCCCTCGATCTTGAAGTGCGGCAGCGGGATCTTCGGCAGCTCCCACTTGAACGAGAAGAACTCCCTGATTTTGTCGACGGCGTTCTTCACCGTGGTTTTCAAGCCCTCCCAAAGGTTCTTCCAGAAATCACGGAATGCCTCGGAGGTATTCCAGAAGTGCATAAAAGCGGCTCCGAGCGCCGCCACCGCCGCGATGATCGCTCCCACCGGGTTGGCCGCCATCAGCGCCCAGAGCCCGGAGAGCGCGCCCTTCACCGTGCTGACGATGCCGACGATCTGCGGCCCCAGCGTCATCAGCGTGCCGATGCCGCTCACCAGCTTGCCGCCCACCAGCAGCACCGGCCCGACGGCCGCGGCCACGCCCGCGAACTGGATGATGTTCTCCTGCATGGCCGGGGACAGGCTCTCCCACGCGGCGCGCAGCCCCTGGACGGCGTTCTTCAGCGCCTCGGCCACTGATTTGATCAGCGGGGCGGCGGATCGCACCAGATCCGTCCCAATGATCTTCAATTCGTTCAGCGTGGTTTTGAACTCGTCCATCGGGTCAAGCGTTTCCTCGAAGGTCCTGTCCACCGAATTGGCGGTCTGCCGCACGGCGTTGGACATCTCATCGAAGGAGATCCGCCCCTCCCGTATTGCCTTCACCATGGCGGGCGCGGACTTCGCCCCGAACAGCTCGGAGGCGATCCGCATCGCCTCTGTCTCCGACTTCGCCGAGAGGATGGACTGCTCCATCTCGCCCAGCGCCTGCGACATGGTCTTGCCCTGCTTCGTGGCGTTTTGCAGCGCCTTCTTCATGCCGGACAGGACTGCAGAAGAGTCCAGGCCGTTCTTGTTCAGCCTGGCCAGGAAGCCCGTCGCGCCGTTGATGCGGAAGCCCATCTCCCTGAGCGCCGTCGCGTTCGCCGTCAGGTCGTCGGTCAGCCTGTTCACGTCCACGCCGGTCTCATGGCTGGCCCGGTTCAGGATGTCCAGCACATTCCCGGCCTTGTCCGCGCTCACGTCAAAGGCCGCCATCGCCGCCTGCACGCTGTCGATGCTGGCGGACACGCTGGTGTCGTTCAGGTCGGCGTACTTGATGAACTTGGCGGACAGAGCTTCCAGCGCGTCGCCGGTCAGGTCAAAGCGGGTGCTCACCTCACCGATGGCCTCGCCGGCCGTCCGAAAATCGGTTGGGATGGTGGTTGCCAGGTTCATCGCCCGCGCCTCCATGTCGTCCAGCGCCTTGCCGGTGGCTCCGGTCTTCTTCACGATGATGTCCAGTCCGTCGTCCACCTCGTTGAAGGCCGCGACGGAGGCCGCGCCGGCTGCCACGATCGGGGCGGTGACGTACTTCGACATGGCGGTGCCGGCCTTCTGCATCCCCTCGCCCACGCCCTTGACCTTCTCGCCCACGGCGGCCAGCTGCTGGGCGCCGACGCTGCCAAAGTCCTTCATCTCCCGCGTCAGGGACTTCAGGTCGTTCTCGGTCTCGACGATCTCACGCTGCAGCGCGTCATACTGCGCCTGGGAGATCTCGCCGCGGGCCAGCTGATCGTTCGCCTCTGCAGCGGCGTCTTTGAGCGTTCTGAGCTTGTCGCCGGTGGCCTCGATGGATTCCTTCAGAAGGTTCTGTTTCTGCGTAAGCAGTTGCACGTTGCTGGGATCGAGTTTTAGCAGCTTCCCCACGTCTTTGAGGGCGTTCTGCGTGTCCTTGATCTTGGACTCCGCGCCCTTTAAGGCATTTTGCAGCTTCGTGGTGTTGCCGCCGATCTCGATCGTGATGCCCTGTATCGTCTTTCGCGCCATGCGCGTCCCCTCCTAGAATCGGTCGAAGTCCTCCTGGGTGGCCAGCTGGTCGTATTCCTCTTCGCAATCGTCGTTGGCGCGCTCCGTCAGCATGTCGAACACCATGCCGACGGTCAGCAGGTCCATATCGCCCAACGCAACCCCCAGCTGCGCGCAACGCAGCAGAAACAGCGCCGTCGTCAGCTGTCGGTCGGTTGGGCGCTGCCTTTTTTTGCTTCCACGTCGGTCTCGACGTTCAGGCCCCAAAGGTCGATGATCTGGGGCAGGATCTGGTAGATGCTGAACGTGTTGAAGCCGTCCAACCATTCGTCCACGCTCTCCGGCACGGACGGGTCGGCATACTTCGCCATGATGTAGCTGATGTTTTCAAAGGTTTCGAGGCTCTCGATGTCCAGCTCAGAGTTTGCCTCGTCCCCCTCCGACACCTGGCCCATCAGCTTCTCGATGTCCCTGAAGATGTCGCGCCCA
Source organism: uncultured Eubacteriales bacterium (assembly GCA_902760595.1). Taxonomy (GTDB): domain Bacteria; phylum Bacillota; class Clostridia; order Christensenellales; family Aristaeellaceae; genus UBA4246. The sequence continues at coordinate 16,038 of CACWHI010000029.1, read as the reverse complement.
AAGCGCGCGCGATAGATGCGCGGGATCGCGGCGGAAGCCTTGAAGGCCACCTCGCGCCCGTCGATCTCGATCGTCTTGAAAATTGCCATGATTCCCTCCACGTCAAAATCGGGGAAGGCCTCCGGGCCCTCCCCTCATGTCGATCAACCGTTGGTCTGCGCGTTCGCCGCGGCGGTCTGATAGACCGTGCTGTACCAGCCGGCATAGGTGGTGGCGTCGGCTTCGTCGCCAGTCTTGGCCTTCACCTTGCCGTCCTTCGGCAGTGGCCTCGCGTGCAGCTTGAGCTTCTCGGTCTGCACCTCGATCTTCCCTGCCTTGGTCTGGCCGGAGATCTCGTCCTGGCTGGCCGTGCAGTTGTACAGCACGTGCCGCACGGCGTTCACGTCGGCGGCGAACTCGAACAGCAGCGCGAACGGCGTCCGCGCCTGCTCCGCGTACTCCACCAGCACGCCCTTGTTGTCCGCCGTCTCGCCGAGCACCGCGGTGCGGAACGTCTGCGGGATCAGCGCGATCTCCAAGTCCGCGTCGAAGGCGCTGTTGTCGCCGATCTCGAAGTAGACGCCGTCGTCGGCGTAAAACACCGCGTCCTCGCTGGACTTGGACAGCGAGAGATTCACCGCGCCGGGAATGGCCACGGGCGTCGCGTAGGTCGGCGTGCCGTCGGCGTCGAAGGTCACCGTCGCATAGTGCACGTTTTTAAGGCCGAATTTGACCTTGTTCTTGGGAGTATCAGGCATAGGTCAGTAACACCTCCGTTGTGTAGGTCGTCATGTACATTTTCTCCTCGTCGATGTAGCCTGGGCCGCTCTTCTCGTAGACCAGCCCCGCAGCCGTCAGCGCCGCCTCCAGCGTTTCCTCGTGCGTGAAGTCGGGCTCGCGGGCGTAGAGCTCGATCTGAAGCGCCGTGACCCGGGCATAGTTGGCGTCGTCCGCCGCGAAATCGTCCCGCCCGGGGTACAAAAAGCAGATGTACGGCGGGCCGGACGGGGCTTCGCCCTTGGTGAAGTGATCGTAGGCGAAGGGCAGGCCCACGGCCTCGATCATTCCGGCGATCTGCGCGCGCGTCATAGCTTTTCAAGCACCTCCCGTTCAAAGGAATCCACCAGCTCCTCGGCCACCGGCGCGATGTGCTCGTGGGCGGGCGTCTGCGGATAGACGCGGCCCGTGCCGTTGCGCGTGACGTGGCCGTGCTCCAGCAGGTGGGGCAGGCTGTAGTGGTCGTTGTAGATCGTGGCGGTCGTCTGAAGGCGGCCCTTGTCCACGCTCACCTTCCAGCCCTTGGCGTATTTGCCGGTGTGGGTCTTCAGTTTTTCCTTCGACTGCGCGCGCAAGGCCTGCACGCCCTTCTTCCCCATCGCCTCGGCCGCCTCGGCCACGTGCTCGCCGACCTCGTCCGCGTACTCGTTCAGGATGTCCGCGATGGCGTCGGACAGCTTGTCCATCGCCGTCTTACGCGCCATTGCGCACACCCGCCTTTTTGTGGACGTAGATCTCCAGCTCGTCTGTGTCCTTCCGGCGGAAGGTGCGATAGATCGAGTAGGCCTCGCCATCGTACACGCACTCGTCCTCGCCCTCGTATTCCTCCGGGAACACCACGAAGCAAAACTCCGGCTTGAAGTCCTTTTGACCCGCGGCGAAGAACTCCGCGCGGCTCGCGCTCTCCACCCGGGCGAACACCTCGCGGGTGGTCGTCGTGCCGTCGCGGTAGACGCCGTCGGCGTCGCGCGTGCGCTGGCCGGGCGTCGTAAAGGTCAGCACGGTGTCAGTCATCGCCGCTTTCCGCCTCCTCGCCAAACACCCGGTTGTTCAGCGCCAGGCGCAGCATGCGCGGCATGCCGGGCATGTCGTCGCGCCTGCGCCACAGCCAGGCCGCATACATCACGATCAGCTGCTGGTCCAGCGGGTCGGAGGCGTCCAGCGTGGACGCCCCCTCCCCGATGATGGCCTGTTGCGCGGCGGTGAGCAGCTGGCCCAGCCGCGCGTCATAGGCCGTCGTGGTGCGGATGCCCAGGTCGGTCTTGAGCATCGTCAGCATGGTGCTGTTGTCCTGCGCCATTGGCTCACCGCCTTTCTGTCGTGTTGCGTCGATAAAGGGCGGGCGGCGCAACGCCGCCCCTACTGCCCTTTAGATTCATCAGCTCGCCTTCGGCACGGACGCGACCACGCCCGCGGACACGACCACGCCGCCGGAAGCGGCCGCCGCGTTCAGCTCGACCACGGTGATCTTCTTGCCCGCCGCGGCGGTGATCTCCGTGGTGCCGGAGGTCAGCTCAGACCACGCGCCGGTGCCGGAAGTGGCGATGGTGTCGCCCGCGGCCACTTTCTGCGTGCCCAGCTTGTAGTACAGCACGGGCGAGCTCTCGGCCAGGGTGTCGGAGACGGTCAGCACGGTCTTGCCGACGTTGCTGGCGGAAGCCGCCGCCACGACGGTCAGCTCGTTCAGGTCGGTGTTGGCCCAGTCGGGCGCAAAGGTCTTGCTGGTGGTCGGGCTCGTGTTGGCGAAGTTCACGATCACGAAAGCGTCGCCCGCCACGGGCATGCCGTCATAGCGGGCCGTGCCCTTGAACACGGTCTGGTCCTTCAGGAACAGCGGAATGTCGCTGGAGGCGAACTCGACGCCGGCGCGCTCGGCCAGCAGGTAGTTGCCGCCGAAGCCGCCGATGATTTCGTTGTCGGAGATCTCGTCGTCCTCGAACTCCACCACCTCGCCGCCGACGATCGGCATCAGGTTGGTGTTGGCCACCAGCGCCGCGGAGCTGTCGAACGCCAGTGCCTTCGCCTGGATATGCAGATGAGTCTTGCGGTTCATGACCCAGAAGAGGCCCTCCGCGCTGTAGCGCGGCTTGGCCAGCGCCAGCTTCTCGATCAGGGCCTGGAAGAAGGCCGCGCCGGCGCTGCTGTCGATGTTCAGCGTGACCACGTTGCTGGAGTGCAGGTCGGTCCACGCCGGAGCGTTCGCGTCCCAGTTGGCCGGCTGGCTCTGCTGGGCCAGGCGGGTAACGATGCCGACGGGCTTCTTCACGCCGTCGCCGAACAGGATCGCCTTGTCCAGCGCCTTGGCGATCGCGCCGCCGATGGCGCGCACGATCTCGGTGGCCAGCGCCACGTCGGAATCCTCCAGCGCGGCGTTGCACACGGGGATGTAGGCGCCCACCTTGTAGCCGTCCACCTCGATCTGGGTGAAGCCCAGGTCGATCTCGTTGAGGCTGGCGCACATCTCGGTCCACACGGCCTCGGGAATCTTGCCCATGATGTTCTGGCGCGCCTTGCCGGACACGGGCCGCATGTTGACGAAGCGCAGCAGGCGGCTGGCGTGAGCCACCTCATAGCGGATCAGCTCCAGCATCTCCGTCGGGATGGTCAGGCCGACGCCGGTGATGGCGCGCTTCTCGGCGATGGCCGAGCGGACCTCGGCCAGGTAGCTCTTCACGTCGTCGCGGGTGACGATGCCGGCCACGCGGTCGCGCAGGTTCATGGCCGGGATGATGTCGCGGGTGTTCATGGTGTTTCTCCCCCTCTGTTCGTTGATTTCCGCAGACGTCTGCGGGTCGCCCGCGCCCGCGGGCGGGTTGGTGTTCTGCGCCTGCTCCTCTGCGGCCAGGTCGCTCTCCAGGCCCTCGATCTCGCGCTCCAGCTTGCCGATGGCCTGGTCGTTCTCGTCACGCTCGGACTCGAACGCGGCGATGGCGGCCTCCACGTCGGCGTCGATCTGCTCGGCCTTGTCGATGTCAGCCTCCAGCTCCGCCTCGCGCTTCTTGTAGGCTTCGCGCTTCTCCAGCAGCGGGTTCAGCTGCTTGCGCAGGAGGTCAATCTTCTTCCTGATGGTCAGGGCTTTCAGTGCCATGCTTTAACCTCTCTTTCTGTCTTTCCTTCCACGCGGTCAGGCTTCGCGCTGCGATCGCGTCGCGCTCGGCCGCCCGCGCGGAGATGTTCGTGGCCTCGTAGGCCGGGAATGTACACGCAGACACTTCAAACAGCTTGACCTCCCGGATGGTCCAGTGGACAGAGCCGTCTTCTCGGACCTCGGTGTCCTCCCTGACGATCTCAAACCCAAAGGAACACTGATCCACGTCGCCCCTCTTGACGCGCTCGTACAGGTTCATGGCGTCCTGGTCGTTCGGATTGATCTGGACGTCGCCCCACAGTCCGCGCTCGTCCTCGGTCAGCGTCAGCGTGTGCGCCTTCGTCCGGCCGAGCACAAGGGTCGTGTCGTGATTGATCAGCGCCCGGACGTCGTCTGCCAGTGTCCGGGAAAAAGCGCCCGGCGCGATGCTCTCGCTCATGCCCGGCGCGATTTCGTATGTCGAATTGAAAACGGCGAAGTAGCCGCTGATGTGCGGCGACTCGCCGTCCTCTCTGGTCTGAAACTGCGTCACAACGGTCCGCAGCTGCCGCATGGTTCGCTCCATAGGTTCATCCTCCTAATCCTGTACCAGCTTCTTCTGCTTTCCGGACATGTCGCCCGGGATGTAGTTCTCCAGCACCCGGTATTCCTTCAGGCCCGCCGGGGCCATGTGCATCCGGTCGCGCCACTCGTCGCCGTTGACGAAGCCGCGGTCGCTGCCGGCCAGCAGCACGTCGGACACAGTCTTCAGGTCGTAGTCCACCAGGCTCCAGTAGTTCAGCAGCAGATACCACTTCGGGCTTACGATCAGCGCGCGGGTCAGCTCCTGCTGGATGATTTGCGCGATGGTCTTGATCCCGGTCTGCACAAAGCTGTTCCACTCCTCGCGCTTGAACTCGCCCACGCCCAGCAGGTACGGCGGCACGCCCATCACGGAGGCGACGGTCCGCTTGTCCATCTCCACCGTGTCCCGGATGGCCAGGTCCTTCAGCGTCAGCGGCTTCACCGTCTCCACCTGGATCTGTTCCGCCGGGATCAGCCAGGGCGCGCCGGGCACCGCGGGCTCGATGTAGCTCTTCAAAAACCGTTCACGCTTCTCCGGGTCCTTGAACATCTCGCTGGTGCTGTCCACCTTGATGATCACCGACGGCTTCCACTCGCTGGAGAGGAACGCGCTCTTGGTGCGCTCCGCCTGTTTGAGGTTGGCGGCGATGTCCTTGAGCGTCACCGTCACGCCCCGGCCCTTCCACAGGTAAGTCGGGTCGGGGTTATAGGCGAAGTGCATGACGTCCTCCGGGTCCCTCGGCTGGCCGTCGATGCGAATGGTATACTCCCGGCGGCTGTTCCCCACCGGCGCGAAGGTGACGCGGTCCGCCGCGATGGGCTCCAGGCTCTGGAGGATGCCCTTGTGGGTGTGCGGCACGACCACGCTGTTGCCCGCGCCGTACAACAGCAGGTTCATCACGATGGCGCTCATCCACTGCATGCGCGTCATGGTGCCGCAGGGCTCGATGTCGATCTTCCGCGACAGCTCGTTCACGATGCGCTTGTCGCCCTCGGCGGTGTTCTCCATCAGGTAGATCGTCATGCCGGCGATCAGCTCCGCGATGCGCAGGCAGGCCGTCTGGATCTCCGGGACGTCGCACAGGCGCGTGTAGCCCGGCCACTTGATGTCGTCGCCGGACAGCCACAGCGCAAACGCGCCGCCGGAGCTGGCCATGGCCGCACCCGTTCGCGCCTGGCTGCGCCGCCGCTTCTTGCTCATGTCGTCACCACTCCCATTCATTCCCCTTCTTCGCCGTCTCCTCCATGCAGCGGATGCAGGCGAACACGGAGGCGTCAAACAGGTCGATGCGGTGCCTCGGCTCCGCGGGGTCCTTGTCGTACTTGATCAGGTCGTCGGTCTTTTCCACCGCGTGCACGTTCGAGACGCAGTATTCGTAGGCCTCCGAGTGCAGGTAAAAAAGCTTGCCGTCCTTGGCGGCCTTCTCGATGTGGCGGAAGCCCTTGCTCTTCACCACGAATAGCTGCGGCTGGTCCACGACCTTGAAGCCCGCGCGCTCCATCAGCGGGATGTACTCCTCCGGAGCGAACTTGCGGTCGTGCCCGATGGCCGGAATCCTGAAGCCGTACCGGTCGCGCATCTGCACGAACCAGTTGACGATGTCGGCGTGGTTGACGGTGGGGCTGTTGCAGATCGTCAGCCAGCCGTCCTCCTCCCAGCCGAACAGCGGGATGTCGTCCTCGTCGGCCTTGCGCGCGGCCTCGGTGCGCGGGAAGAAGCCGTGCGTGATCACGATGTTCACGCCGTTGTAAATACCGTAGAGCGCCGCGGCCGTCAGGTCGTGCAGCCTGGACAGGTCCGCGCCGCCGTACCAGTCGATCGGCAGCTTCGCCAGCTGCTCCAGCGTCCAGTCGTACTGAGCGTCGGAGGCCACGAACTCGCCCAGGTCGAAATAGGCGTTCAGCGCGGTCGTGTAGATGTTCAGCTGGCGCGAAAGGAAATCCTTGCGCTGCTGCGGGTCGTTCTGCGCCTGGATCGCGTCCTGCATGATGTCCGACGGGCGGATCGTTTTGCCGTAGGATGGATTCGCCTTCTCGTGCTGGACGGCGCTGGTGTAGTCCACATTGCCCTTTTGGTCCTGGTCGGCGCGCGCCATGAACACGAACAGGCTGTCGTCCTTCACCTGGCCCGTGACCACCTTCTCGGCGTACACCACGCGGCGATAGCAAAAGCTGTTCACGTTGTCGCCGGCGGTGGTGATGCCGATCATCAGCTTGTTGGTGTAGGCCTTGCCGGCCTCCTTGAAGCGGTTGTACTGCGACGCCCGCTTCATGGCCTGCATCTCGTCGGCGATGGACACCGGCGCGTTGAAGGAGTCCTGCGCGTCCGGGTTCGACGCCAGCGCCTCGATGTGGATGAATCCGCAGGGCCGGCCGTCGTCGTCCAGGAAGTCGCAGTGGACGGAGTGCTCCGAATTGTTGTCCAGGATGCGGAATTCGTCCGCCATGCCCCGGTAGCGAATCGAATACAGGATGTCGTTGAACGATTCGCGCGCCTGCTTCAGCGAGGCGGCGACGATATACACCGTCACGCCGCTTCGGCGCTCCAGCAGCGCAATGGCCAGCGCCAGCGCCGCGGCGAACATGGTCTTGCCGTTCTTGCGCGGCACGTAGATGAACGCCTCTTTGTAACGGCGCTCGCGCCTGCCCTTATAGTAAAACCCCAGCAGGTTGTAGATGATGAACACCTGCCAGGGCAACAGGATCAGGGGCGTGTTGGTCAGGGGCTTGCCGTCCAGCGTCTGGCCCTTGTGGTGGACCATGATGCGCTCGACGATGTTGCAGACGAAGTCCGCGTCCTTTGTGCGCAGCGTCAGGTCCGGCCGCTCCAGATCGTCCAGGAAGCGCTTGCACGCCGCCACGATCTCCGCGCCGACGACGATCTCCCCGGCGACGGCGGCGCGGGCGTAGGCGACGGCGATCTTCTTGTATCGCTTCGCCCGCCTAGCCGCCAAGGCCCTTCAGCGCCTCCGACAGCGCGGATTTCCTGCGCTGCTTCATGCTCTGCTCGTCGATGCGCTTGAGCCCCGCCGGGGTGAGGCCCAGGTCGCGCCAGTAGGCCAGCGCGTCGCGGTTCAGGTCGTTGATCAGGCGCAGGATCGGATTCTGCTCGACGTTTGTCGCGCCGGCCTTGTTGGTGTGCTCCACCAGGATCTCCCTTCCCTCGGCCTCAAACTGTTCCTCGGCGGCATCGCGCTTCTCCAGGATCGCCGCCAGCGTGTCAATGACGCTGTCGAAAAACAGGCGGTAGGTCCCCGCCTGCTTCGAGCAATCGGTGATGATGGTTTGCCACTCCGGTTTTGTCATGTTTCTCGCGGCCTCCTCCCCTCGTGAATCCCCCTTTTCCCAAAAACCCCGCGCAGGTGGAAAAGGCTGCCCCCACCGGTCCCCGGGGCCTTGTCGGCAGAGGGCTCGACGGGGGGGCTATGCGCGTGCGCGCGATGTGGAAGTCACCACTTCCCCTCGCTCTGCACCGTGCCGCGCGGCCCATTGTTATGCTTTTGTAAACTTTTGGAAGTCCGCTCCGTCGAACGGATCCTGTACCTCTCCGGCACGTCCACGCCCGCGGCCCTCGCGGTCCTTCGCAGCCACTCGCGCCCCGCCGCGGACAGGTCGCAGCCCGTCCGATCGTGCATGCGGTCGTGGGCCTCGGCGCTCAGCGACACGAGGTTCCACGGCTCCCACTGGTATTCCGGGAACAACTCGCGCGGGAAGATGTGATGGACCGTGGAAGCCTCGGCGCGCTTTCCGTAGCGCCGGGCGACCTGGCACATGTAGCCGTCGCGCCGCAGGATGGCCTCGCGCAGCCTCACCCACCGCGGCGACTTGTAGAACGGGTCGGCCTTCTTCACACACTCACCCCACGCAAACGCCCCGCGCGGTATGGATCGCGCGGGGTGTGGTCAGCGTCCGGCTTGCCGGACTGAGCGCCAGCGCATTTGGCTGCGCGGCGTGAAACCCGCGGCCCGACTTATTGTCGAGGCCGCGGGGCGTTAGGTCCGCAGGCGGGCCGGGTGGCGCATCAATTCGCCCACCTGTTGACGATATGATTATAGCACGGGTTGGCCCCCATTTTATCCCCGATTTTCACTCTCGTAAAATCTCGCGTCCAGCTCGATGTAAAACAGCAGGCACAGCACATAAAACTGATTCCGACCGCACGGCGGGCGGCGGCGCAGCTTTTCGTATGAGATTCCCTCGGTGACGCTCTTGAGGATGGCCTCGGCCACGACGGGCTCGGCGACGGCGGCGGCGCTCTGCTCAATCAGGCGCACGCGCCGCGCCTCGGGCATGGCGGCGATGTTGATGGCGGCGTTGCCGGTCGGGTCGGGCTTGTGCCATATGCCGGTCCGACCGCGCCGCCGGTCCACGATCCCGTGGCGCGCGTTCTCCAGCGTCCGCTTCATGCTCCGGTACTGGCGACAGATGTTCTTCATCTCGCCCAGCCGTGCCGGTCCGATCCCCGCCTCACTCAGCCGCTTCGGGTGTTTTCGCATGCGTCCGCGCCTCCCCTTCCTGTTCTCTCGTCTCCACGTCTCAATCCCTCCGTCTCATCCGGGCATAGATATACGCCCCGCTGACAAAATCGCTGTAGCGCACGTCCGGCAGCTCCACCAGCTTGTAGCCTGGATAGAGCGCCTCGAAGATCTCGCGCCCGCTGTGCTGGATGTCGGCGGCGATCCGGGCCAGCCGCCGGCGCGACAGCCGCCGCTCGCTCACCTTCGGCACGGGCGCCTTCAGGTTCCGGCTGTGGCTCCACCAGCTCTTGCCGGTCCGACCCTCGGCCTTCTGTTTGCAAAAGTACTTTGCCAGGCGCGCCGGGCCGTCGTCGCGCATCTCGAATGCCTCGCACGTCGTGTGCCCGTGCGGCCAGCAGCTGTCGATCATCTCCCGCGTCACGCCCTCGCCCTCGATCAGCGCGTGCCAGTGATACTTCGGCGGCAGGCCCTCGGCCGGCGGGTTCTTTCCCTCCTCATGCCGCACGATCCAGCGCAGCCCGGACCCTTTCGGCATCCGCCGCTTCAGCTTGTTCAGGAAGTTCCGCACGTCCATGCGCATCCGCTCCAGCTCCCACGGCAGGCCGCGCTTCTCGTACTCGTCCGCCAGCTCCTCGAGGTTACACATCCCGTAGTCCTCCGACGGGTAGGCATAGGTGCCGGTCACCACCCACGCCCGCGACGTGAAGTTCATCTCCATCAGCCGCATCATGTGGCGCTCGGCGTTCCGGGCGTTCAGCCGCATCATGGCCGGCGTCGATCTCCGCTCCCGCGCCTCGCGCCTGGCCTCCGGCGTCAGCTTCACGATCGGGTGACACATGACCTCCAGCGAGCGCCCCGCCCGGATCGTCACCGTACGGACGCCGTCGATGCCCCGGCCGTCATACTCCCCGTCCGGTAGATCGTACAGCAGCTCATAGTCCGATACTCTCATCCCGCGCCCCCGTGCCTCGACGTGCATTATTTTATTACGGTATACAAGCCCTATAATGGGCGTCTCCGCCCTTCATATATATAGAAACAAACCCATCGTCCCCAGTAGCCTTTCCCTCTTGGAAAGGTGGCACGGCGCAGCCGTGTCGGATGAGGTCGCCTCTCCGATCCCAAAGGTGTGCGGGCGAGCCGTTCGGCGTGCCGCACCGTAAAAGACACGCCGGCCCGCCCGCAGCCCTTCGAGGTCGAAGCACGGGCGGCGCAGTCAGACCAATCCATCATCTTTCTGCAAATTTGCTCCGTTCGGCGAATCGCTCCCGCCCGTGTTCATGTCTGCGTCTAGCTGTACTTCTTCATTCTTGCACCTCCCCGCTTTCCTCGTCCATCCCTCGGAGCATCGCCTCAGCCGCGGCCTCCGCGTCGGCGGCGTCCTGCTCCGGGTCCGGCCATTCATAAGGCGGCGCGGACAGCCGGCGGGCGATGTCCCGCATCTCCCCGGAGCTCCGGTTGTCCAGCGGCATCACCAGCGCCGCGCAAAACATATCTTCGTACACCGCCACCATCGGCCTTCCGTCCCGCCAGCGCACGGCGTAGTGTCTGTATTTATCCTTGATGTGGCGGATCGGCTCGTAAGGAATGAACAACATGCCGCCGCTGCTCTTCAGGCCGATGTAGATCGCATCGAGGTACACCACCGCGCCCGCCTCCTCGGTGTCCTCTTCTCCCTCATACGGGGTTTGGCAAAAGCGCGGGTCGGAGGTCGGTTTCTCTACGATGGCCATGTCGTTCTTCTGTTTGTTCGTCAGGTTGAACAGCGCCTCCACCGCCTCCACGGTCAGCCGCAGCCCCTCCACCAGCCACGCCGTCGTGCCGTTGGTGATCCATTGGCCGCCGGCCACGCTGTCCAGGATCACCGCCCGCGACGCCGCCTTGCAATTCCGCTTGATCGCGTTGATATTCATGTGGCTTCCTCCTCGATCTCCACGCCCACCATCCTGGCGAGGCGCTCCAGCTTGGAGTCCTTCCAGTCGTCGATCTCCTTCGGGTCGAAGATCAGGCGCAGCTGGTTCAGCATGATCTCCACGTCCGCGATCTCCTCGCAGACATGGAGATCGGTTTTCATGCCTTCGCCCGAGTAATCACGCGCCAGCGCCCGCTGGAGTTCCGCCAGCTCCTCGATGGCCTTGAGCGTCTGGTGCGCGCCGCCAAATTCCTTGACAGCGGCCCGGTAGATCTCCGTCTCCTTTGTGACCTTCACGCTTCCGCCTCCCCCAGCATCTGGATCATGCTCTGGCAGGCCTTCACGACGGCCCCGGCGAACTTCGCGCCCTTGTCTGCATCCTCCCGGACGACCTCGGCGAGGATCTCCTGCACGGCCTTGAACTCCTGGCCCAGGCGGGAGAACGCCAGCCGGAAGCGCACCTCGGCCTCGCCGCGCGGCGAAGCGTGGCGCAGGCGCTCCAGCTCCTCGGCCACCTCAGGCGGCACGACCTCCACGCGCTCCGGCGCGCGGGCCTCCAACTCCCGGATCTTTGCCTCGGCCTCGGTCAGCTTCGCCTGCGTCTCGTTCGCCCGAGTCACGGCGTCCCCGGCGCGCCTGGCGGCGTTGTCGGCGTTCGCCTTCGCCCTGTCGCGCTCCTTCCGCATCGCCTCGGCGGTCCGGTTCGCGGCGTCGGCGGTGCCGCGCATGGTGTTCATGTCTCGCTCCATGTCCTTGATGGCGTTGTCATAGGTCCGCTCGCGCTCGTCCAGCCGGGCGATTTCATCGACCTGTCCGGCCACCTTTCCTTCCAGATCCTCGATGGTCATCTGAGCCTTCAGCTTTTCAGCCTTCAGCCGCTTCACCTCGGCCTGGAGTTCGCGCACGCTCATGTCCCCGGCCTGTTCGGCCAGCGCCTCGCGCGCCTCCTCGGGCGCGGACAGCAGCGCCACGGCCTTCGAGTAGTCCAGCGCGCTCACGCTCTCGGGGATCGTGCCGTGCCCGTAGGTCTCATACAGTCGCATCAGGTCCTGAGCGCGGCGCTCGCTGTAATTCACGTTCAGCCGCAGCCATTCGCCAAACCGCCCGAACGGCACCAGTCCCTTCGCCTCCAGCAGCCGCTTGCCGATGGCCACCGCCCCCGAAAGCGCCACGCCCTTCACCTGCTCCTCGATGGCCCGCACCTCGGCGGCCAGCGTATTCAGGCGTGCCGCAGCATCGGGCATTTCCGCAGGCGTCTGCGGCACTCCTGAGCCTTCCCCTATGGGGAAGGTGGCCCCGCTTTCGGCGGGGTCGGATGAGGTCCCCGCCGCAGCGGCTTCTTCCTCCTCTACGGCGTACATCAGGTTCCCGTTCTCGTCGTAGACCTCGGCACTTCCTGTCCCCTGCTCATCGTTTCCCGTTCCCACACCCAAAAAATCCCGGATGTCGGTCTGTCCCTGCAACTCGTTCATGCGCTCACCCTCACTTTCTCTTCGTTCTTGTGTGCCCTGTCCCATGCCGCCCAAAATCGGTTCAGCAGTTTCTTGTCCTCGGGCGGGATGCCGCCCCTGCAATCGTTGTAGGCCCCGCGATCCTGCACGAGCTTCCCGGACGCGGCGCTGAACTCCACCGCCCGCCATGACACGTCCGGCGCATCCGCCCTTCGCAGGCAGCAGATGATCGTCCCGCCGGAGGCGTAGCGCTCGGCGTAGCTGCCGATGCAGATGTGCAGGCGCTGGCCCTCGGCCACCACCTCGGCCATGCTCTCAAACGGGCGGAGCACCAGCCCGCAGGCCGCGAAGGTGTATCCCTTTCGCAGCTTCGCGAGCCGCTTTTCCAGCGCCGCCTGCTTGCCCTGCAATTCCCGCGCGCGCTTTTCTGCCGCGATCGCATTCTCGCGGTCGGTCATGCGCTGGTGCATCCGCGTCATGTCCCTGGGCAGCAGCAGCGCCATGTCCGCGTCCGCCGCGAAGGCCCCGCCCTCCGTGGGCACCTCGCCCAGCCGCGCCAACTGGCCATAATAGTCATGCCATTCGCCGGAGCGCGCGATGTCCGAAAGGATGCGCCGCAGGATCTTCCGCCTCGGCTTGTCCGGCAGCAGCCGCAGCCGGTCGCATATGTTCCGCGGCACATCGGCGTTGTTCTCCGGCAGCAGGTAGTGCTCGATGAGCCACGCGGCGGACGTCCGATTTTCCAGCTTCATGGCCTCGGCCACCTTCACCGGCCCGATCCCGAGCTTCTCCATCGCGTGAAGGGTTTTGAGCGTCCCCGGTGAAAGCTGCAAACCGTCCCGTCGGATCTCGAACCACTGGGCCTCCGTCAGACCCAGCAGCTCGCGCGGCTTCTTCGCCCGCAGGTTCGGCGCGATGTCCTTTGAGATCCGCGTCTCCCGCAGCAGCCGTCCCGCCAGGTAGCGCTGGCCGGACTTGTACAGGTATTCCAGCCACGGCCTCCGCGCACAGTTGGCGATGGCCTGCAGCTCCAGGTCCTGCCACCGGCCGGACTCCTCCCGCAGCAGGTCGAACAGCCTCCCGATCCGCGTGCCCTCGATGGCGCGCCGGAACTCCGCGTGGTCGATCACGACGTCCAGCGCCTTGGCACCCCAGCGCGTGTGCTCCGGGTGGACTTCCTTCTTCTGCTCCCAGGCGTGCTCGCCGCCCCAGTACCAGCGCTGCTTGTAGACCGTCACGGCCTTGCCGGGCCGGAACACATAGATCGCGGTCGGGTCGACGTGCAGTGGCGCCTCGTGCGGCCGATCCGTCCGGCAGGAATCGCGCCAGACGTCCGCGCCGGTCAGCACGATGGTCTCGCCGTCCAGCACCGAGCGCCGCCACTCGTAGAGATAGAACTCGTCGTAGCACTTCCCGTGCCCCTTTGCCGCGTATCGAAACTCACAATTCGCGCCGCACCTGGGGCAGGCGTAATACTGTCCGTGATTGCCATAGAAGCCGTCGATCGCGCCGCCGCAGGCCGAGCAGTGCGTCACCTTGTCCGGGTACTTCCACAGGTATTGGTGGGCGTTGTTCTTGATCAGGAAGCGCCCGTGCTCGCTCACCAGGTCCGCCTCGCCGCCGATGTGCGCCACGGCCTGCTCGAAGGTCAGCTTGCGGCCTTCCACAGCATCGGGTGGCGGCATCATGGGTATTCCACACATGATCCCCGCCCCCTCACATTGCGCCGATCAGCGCGTCCAGGTCGAACGGGTCGGCGGGCTTCTCCTCAGTCCTCCCCTTTGGGGAGGGTGCCCCGGCAGGGGCGGGAGAGGTCCCTGCCGCAGCGGCCTCCCCAATGCTCAGCGACACCTTCGCGTCGATCCCGAAATAACCCATGATGATCTCATACCCCTTCACGGGATCGACCACGCCCACGTTGCCCTTTTGATTCTTCCGGGCTTCGGCCTCCACGGCCTTCACGGCCCCCTCGATGGTCTTGTCCTTCTGCAGCAGCTTCTCCTCGGCCTCCGGGTGCTGTTGCAGATATTCGGTCAGGGCCTCCCCGACCATCTGCACATAGCCCTGCTTGCTGTTCGCCATCTCGTCCCGGATCTTGTCGATGGCCCGCTCGAAAACCGCAGGCGTCTGCGCCTTGTCTTTTGTCTTTGCCATGTAATGCGCCTCCCTTTTGTAGTGTCTGAAATAGCCCGCCTTTAATCGTCCCGGCAATCCACGCGGTGGCGACAGGCGGGCGGCCATGGCGGGTAACACAGAAAAAACTGCCATGCGCCTCGGCTTATAGCCTGGAGTGAACCCCTCCCTATAGGGGCTGGAGCGGGCGGGCGGAGTCGAACCGCCATGCCGTCTTTCGGCCGCCTCTGGCACCGGTTGCCAGCGCGCTTCCTACCTCGCGCTTCCTCGGCCTTCTACCGTTGAATTACGCCCGCATGTATTTGTCATCGTTATTTCCCCCGGATGATCTCCAGGATCTTCTCCTCGGCCTGCTTCTGCCGCTTTTCGCTGTAGTGCTTGTAGGCGGCGGCGAGGCCGCAGCGGTGGTTGTGCATGTAGGAGTCCAGCGTGCCGACCGGCATATGCAGCGCCTCGGCGGCCTCGCGCTTCGTCATCCGACGCCCGCCCACGCGGTGCACCACGGGCGGCCTTCCCATCCAGCGCTTGATCCGCCCCGCCTTCACGTCTACGTAGTAGTCCCACGCCTCCACCAGCAGGCCGGGCTTGCCGTCCGTGCGGCGGTGGACTGAGCGCCACTTCTTGATCGTGAGTCGCTTGATTCCCAGCCGCTCGGCGGCCTCCGCCTCGGTCATCCACTCGCCGTGGACCAGGTGCTTATCCGGCCCTCTGACGCGCCTCGCCACGCTCGCTCCCCCTTTTCTCCCACATCTTCCGGTAATGCTCCGGGTAGTCCTCCGGCGCGGGCGGGCACGGCATCCAGTGGGACATGAAGCGATTGTCCTCCACCTGTCGCCATCCGATGATCATCGCGCCGTTCAGCTCGTGCCACACCACCACGCACTGCTGGTTGTCGGCGTCCGCTGGCCCCGGCAGGCGCTCGGCCTTGCTGATCCATCCGTCCGCCATGCCCGTCACCTCTCCATCAGCGTCAGCAGCTTCCCGTCCACGTCCACGATGTCGTAGCGCGTGGCCACCATCTGCAAATCCACCGGCCCGTCCGCGCAGCAGTAAAGCACCTTGCGCATGGGCTGCTTCGCGCCGCCGGCCGCCATCACCGCCCCCGCCAGGGCGAAGGCCAGGAAGATCAGCACGTAGCGCCGCTTGTGTTCCGTCCTCCGGCTCGCCGCCGCGCAGACGGCCAGGAAGCCGAACAGCGCCGCCACGGCCACGCCCGCGCGGATCAGCGCCAGCGCCGCGCCCGTGCGCACCGTGTGGGCCGTCATCTGGATCAGCCCGCCCGTGATCTCCGCGCTCATGCGATGATCTCCCCCTTTCCGTTCTTCACAACCAGTTCGCTGTAGCCCCCGAGCTTCCGCACCATCGCCTCGGCGCTCTTTTTTCCGGGAAATCCCTGCGCGTTCTCCACGCGGCGCGTCCACTCGGTAACCAACACTTCACGCCCCGCGTCCTCGGCAGTTACCGGGCCGCGGGTTTCGGGCGGCACAGCCGGTGTGCTCGCCCTCAGCCCCTTCGGGGCGCTGACTTCACACCCCAGCGGTTGCGTCGCCCGCTTCAGGTATTTCCTGATCTCTGTGTTGTACACCGTGTACTTCATCTTTGGCATGGTCATCCTCCCAAAATATGGTCCTGCGCGTGGAACGCCGCCGACAGGCC